>JABDFA010000005.1 GCA_013286795.1 Candidatus Babelota bacterium | reverse complement strand
AAATGGAAAAAATTCCAACAAAGAATTTTGAAGCCTCAACAAATGAAGAAATTAAAACATTAATAGAATCAGTAGAAAGAACAGATAAAATCGATATAAATGTACTTAAAGAAATATTTTCTCAGGGAAAAGGCGATAATTTTGGCTTATGGAATCTAGTATTATCAGGACATGGACTTTGGCCATCAGACTTAGAAGAAATGCTCATTAAGCCAACTACAGTTATAGGAGATAAAACATCCAAAATTAAAGGTATAATAGAAAGCTTAAAAGAAAAAGATTATAGGGAATCTATCATAGCAGGTTTAAAACTAAAAGATGTTAGTTATGATTCAGATTTTGCTTTTGCTAATGTGCCATTTGATGATGAAAATTTAAAAAAAGTAATTGAGGTCGTAGAAAATAAAAAAATTTTGAATCCCAAAGTTTTAGTTGTTATAGGAATAGGTGGTTCTAATTTAGGGACTATGGCAATTCATGAAGCCATTAATGGTAAATTTTACAATGAAACTAATCCCAAAATAAAAGTTTATTTTGTAGATACAGTTGATGCGGATTATATTTCCACAATTTTAAATATGGTTGAAAATGAGTTAAGAGAGTATAACAATATTCTTGTAACTGTGATAAGTAAGTCGGGTACAACTACAGAAACGGTTGGTAACTTTGAACTGTTTATTGAATTGCTAAGAAAATATAAAAAAGAAAAATATAAAGATTATGTTGTTGCAATAACAGATAAAGGTTCTATTTTAGAACAATATTCTAATGAAAGTGGTTTTGCAGTGCTTGAAATTCCAAAAAAAGTTGGTGGAAGATATTCTGTTTTTACATCTGTGGGACTTTTTCCATTGGCTATTTTGGGGATAGGTATTGCAAAGTTAATTGAAGGCGCAAGGGAAATGAGTCAGACTTGTTTAAGTCTTGATATTGAAAAAAACTATTCTAGTGTTAGTGCTTCTATTTTTTTTTATTATTATTTTAAAAACATAAGAATTAGTGATACTTTCTTGTTTGCAGTAAACCTTGAAGCCGTAGGAAAGTGGTATAGACAACTTGTAGGAGAAAGTATAGGCAAAGAATATGACAAAAATAATAAGAAGGTTGAAATAGGCATTACTCCTACTGTATCAATTGGTAGTACAGATTTACATTCTGTTGCACAATTATATTTAGGTGGTCCAAATGATAAATTTACAACATTTGTAGATGTGCAAAATAATTTTACAAATCTAGTTTTGCCCAAATTAAATGAATTGGAAAAGTTGGTTTCTAATATTCAAGGTCTTGAAATGTCTGAAATTATGAATGCCATAATCCAAGGCACTAAAACAGCTTATACAAAAAAACAAAGAGCTTTTTGTTCTGTAAGTTTATTAGATAAATCTGAGAAATCTATTGCTAAGTTTTTGCAATTTAAAATGTTTGAAATAGCATATTTGGGACATTTGTTTAATATTAACCCATTTGATCAACCTAATGTTGAATTATATAAGCAAGAAACCAGGAATATTTTAAAACAAGGTTTAAAATGACAGATTTTGTACTTATACTTTTTGGAATTACAGGAGATCTGGCTAAACGTAAAATTATACCGGCTATTTACACTTTGTTTGCTAAAAATAAGATAAATAATTTTGCAGTTGTTGGAGTTGGATTAGAGCAAGCTAATATTAGGGAAATCTTTAATAGAGCTAAAGAGTTTATTTTGGATTTTGATGAAGAAATTTTTGATAAATTAATTGAAAAATCAGATTATGTTGCAGCTGATTTGAATAAACTTAGTGATTTTGAAAATATTAAAAAATCTGTGCTGATGCAAGAAAATAAATATAATTTAACCGGCAATCGCCTTTTTTATTGTTCGATAGCAGCTGAATTATATGGAATGGTGACTCAAAATTGTTCGCAAGTGAAATTATTAGATAAAGAAAAACCAAATAATTTAAATAACTTTTGGCATAGAATAGTGTATGAAAAACCTTTTGGACAAGATTATGAGACTGCTAAATTAATAAATAACTTAATTTTAAAGTATGTTGACGAATCACAAATATTCAGAATTGATCATTATATAGCAAAGGAGATAGTAGAAGCTATATCATTTGTGCGTTTTACTAACAGGATATTTGAGCCACTATGGAACAATTATCATATTGATTCTGTGCAAATAATTTTAGATGAAGAAGTATGTCTTGAAGGTAGAAATCTATATTATGATAAATATGGTGCTCTTAAAGATGTTGTGCAAAACCATATTTTGCAATTAATATCTCTTGTAGCTATGGAACCACCGCAACAATTGAGTGGAGATTATATTAGAGATAGTAAAGTACAGGTATTGCGTAAATTGGTCCCTACAGATGGATTTTTTGGGCAATATATTGGTTACAAGGATGAATCTGGAATAAAATCTAATTCTACAACGGATACATTTGTTGTTATGCGATTTATTATAGATGATTCTCGTTGGTCAGGAGTGCCATTTTATATTAAGACTGGTAAATGTTTAGATCGTAAAACAACAAAGATTTGTATTAGATTTAAGCATGCCTATTGCTTACTTTCAAAAAGTTGTCCTACTGAGCCAAATTATTTAATTATTTCAATTTTTCCTGAAGAGGGTATATCAATAGAATTGAATGTAAAAAAGCCTAATTCTAGAAGTGAAATTATAAGAACTAAAATAGATTATTGTTATAGTTGTATTTTTGAACCTGAAACTCCTCAAGCTTATGAATCAATATTATTAGATATAATATCAGGCGAGCGTTCAATTTCTGTCAGACAAGATGAAATAGAATATAGTTGGCAAATAATAGACAAAATTATTTCTATGAATTTGCCAATGTATCAATATAAAAAAGGAACAAGCGGACCAAAAGAATTAGAGACTTTTGCAAACAAATATAACTTGGAGTGGAAATGAAATTGGGGATAATAGGCCTTGGCAAGATGGGAAACAGTATTGCTTATAGGGCCTTAATAGAAGGTCATGATGTTTTTGGTTTTGATATAGATAAAGACTCATTAAAACATGCTCAAGAAATTGGGGTTAAGGTATCTAGTTCTTTGTCTGAACTTGTTTTATATTCAGAAGTTATTTGGTTAATGCTTCCTGCTGGAAAAATTATAGATGAAACTATTGAAAAATTCTTACCAGATTTAAATAATAAAAAAATTATAGTAGATGGCGGAAATAGTAATTTTCAGGATTCTGTTTTAAGATTCCAGAAATTAAAAAAATTAGGTATAGAATTTTTGGATTGCGGTGTTTCTGGTGGATTACAAGGAAGAGAAATAGGCTTTTGCCTGATGATTGGTGGACAAAAATCAGCTTTTGAGCAAGTAGTTCCTATATTTGAATCTATATCTGCAAAAAATGGTTTTGCTTATATGGGTCCTTCCGGTTCGGGCCATTATGTCAAAATGGTTCATAATGGTATAGAATATGCCTTGTTACAAGCTTACTCTGAAGGTTTTAATATATTAAAAAATAGTGAATATAGGTTAAATTTAGAAAAAATTAGTGATGTTTGGTTGCATGGCTCTATAATTCGCTCTTGGATTTTGGAACTTACTCATAAAATATTCTTAAAGGACCAAGATTTTAAGGGTATTTCTGGCCAAATAGGCGGTGGTCAAACCGGTGCTTGGGCCATTCAAGAAGCGTACAAATTAGGCCTTAATTCTCCATTAATTGAAAAATCTCTTGAAATTAGGCAATTGTCCCAAAAAACTGGTGGAGATTACGGTACCAAGCTCGTTGCTTTACTTCGCCATGAATTTGGCGGCCACGAAGTTAAAAAGATTGATTAAAAAATTTTTTATAAAATTCTTGCTTTTGTTACTCATAATAAGATACAATTTGTAATGAGAGTATAAAATGCTTTTATTTTAAATGGAGAAATCAATGAAAAAATTATTTTTATTAGTTGCGATATTGTTATTTAATTCTTTATATTCTGCTGAGCATAAAGAAATGGCAGAAGTTGGCTTTCCAACTGTTATTAACGCTAATAATTCAGATCAATCAGGTTATGATTTTATAGGATTACAAGAATCAGATCCTATAACTATGGAAACTTTTGCAGATATGATAGATGAAAAGCATAAGCTGGATATGCCTTTTGTTATCGCACGAGTTTTATCTTTGGACAATGATGGTAATAAAATTTATAAATATTATCCTGTAGATTCTATAAATGAGCATGTTTATGGACCCAAGTTTACTGGTGGCATAGAGTTTGGACGACGAGGAGAGCATTTTCTGCCAACAGGTAAATTGGACGAAAATCAAAATGTATCAAGATTTAAAATAGTTCCAGGTGGTGATAGGGTAGGGTCCCAAGCTATTTTGGATCCTTTAACTAAAGGAACAATAACAGGCGAAATTCGTTATTATGCAGCTTATGGCCAATCTAAAGAACCTAATTTATCTTTTGATTATATAGGTTCTGACAAAGATCTTACAGATATGATGCCGTCAGCAAAAGGTATGTTGGATTTTTATAAGCGAATTCGTCTTGCAAGATTTTTTGCTCTTTATAATATGGAAAAACTGACAAATCAAGATAAGGCTGATTTGTTATTTTTATTAGGAAGAATATATCAATTTAACGTTTATAATATTGTTCAAGCATCTAAATATTATAATTTAGCCGTAGATTTTATGGGGCAAGAAAAGAATGGTATAAAAAAAGTAACTGATTGTGTTGGTCATTTAGAAAAAGATTGCGCAAGTCTTGATGTTGCATCAATTAAATCTGAATTAGAAAATCTTAGTTTAATGATATCTCAGATTAAACCTACAGTTAAGCTTACTGTAAGTAAAAAAGCAGCAGAAAAATTGGCTAAAGTTCCTAAGAGTATAAAATCAATATCTAATCCAAAAGATGAAAAAATGGGCTTTGATTATATTGATTTAAATTCAGTAATTTATGGAACTTCTAAAACATTTGCCCAAGAATTGGATGATAGATACAAACAAAAGGTACCTTTTGTTATTGCTAGAGTTGTAAGTATGTTGCCAGATGAAACATTAGCCTATTCTTATTATCCGATTTCAGTTATACACAAATTTATTTATGGAAACCCATGTTTTACGGGTGCTAGAATATTTGACCGTGATATGAGTAATGACCATATAGTTCCAAAACCTGGAGCAGTAAAAGAAGATATATTATCTCGCTTTTCTGCTGTCAGTGGGGCTGGCAACCGTATAGGGGCAAAAAGTGTTTATGATCCTATAACAGGTGGATTTATAGCGTTACCTATTAATTATTATGTAACATTTGGTACTTCCACAACTCCTAATCTTACTTTTAATTATATAGGCTCGGATAAAGATCTGACTGAAGCTCAAGTAACTGATTTTGAAGGGTTCCCCAAAAAATTACGTTTGGCTAGATTCTTTTATCTTGATTGTCAGGCAAGTAATAAAAACAATTTAAAAGAAGATATAGCTGATATGTTATTTTTGTTAGGACAAATATATCAATTTAATGTGAATAATATGCAAGAAGCTATAGTTTATTACAATTTAGTTCGTGATTATTTAAAGAAGAATAATTCTATTAAAAATATAATTAATTCTATTTTTAGCCAAAGAGAGGGCAACACCGCTGACTCTTATGCAGTTCTTTCTGTGCCAGAAGTAGATAAAATTTTAGGTGAATTTAAAAAAGAATCTGTAAAACAAGCTTTAAGTAAATACTTAAAAGATTTTCCTAATGTTATATCTAATCCTAGAGAAGTAAGAAATTATCGTACAGCATTGCAAGTAGCAGCTGCAAATGGAGATTTTGCTGCAATTGAAGCATTAGTTTCAATTGGCGCGGACCTTGAAAAGGAAAATAAAGAGGGTCAAACTCCTATAATGCTTTATAGAAAAGATGGTAAGCTTATAGACATGTTACTTTTAAATGATATGAACCTTTCTGAAGATACAATAAAGAAAATTGTGAATGCTAAAGATGATAAAGGAAAATCTGTCTTACAATACATAAAAGAAAATTTCCCTAATGATAAAGAAATTGTTGAGAATCTTATAAATCTAGGAGCAGAAGATAAGACTCCTATGAGTACTTCTTCAGAAGCGGGTGAAGAGTGGGGCGAATTACAAAGTGATTGGTAATAAATTGAGTATTATATGAAAATTAAAATTGTATTTATATCAATATTATTGTTTCTAGATTGTCTAATTTATGGAATGAGTCACTCTCACTCTCCTAATTACAAACTTTTAATAGGAGTGGAACAAGAGAATATAAAATTGGTTAGAGAGGCTCTTGAAGAGGGCGCGGATATAAATGCTGAGTATGCTAATGGTCAGACAGCTTTGATTATTGTTGCTTCTAACGTTTTTTATAGGGCTCCGGAAAAAATAATAAAATTACTATTAAATTATGGGGCCGGCCTTGATTTTCAAGATGAACTTGGAAGTACTGCTTTAATTAATGCTGTGAAAGAGGGTAAGACAAATGTAATAAAATTATTATTAGATGCTGGAGCAGATATTTATATTCTAGATAATAGTGATAATACAGCTCTAGATTATGCTGTTAAGCTTCAAAACAGAGATATTATGAAGCTTTTATCGAAATATATAATTGATAAAAACGCTAGAAACCAATTTGTGAATCAATTTGAAGAAGAGTATAAAGCTAAATTGAAAGAGGAAGAGTTGGCAAATGCAGTTGAATGTTGTGATATAAAAGTTGCAGGAGAGCTTTTAGCAGCAGGAGTTAATCCTAACGTTAAGGGTAAATTTGGTTATTTTTTATCGCAAGCCATTTCAAAAAAATATATGTCTATGATAAAGCTATTATTAAATTATAAAGCTAACCCTAATCTATTCATACATTATTTAGATATGACTTCTTTAGGTGGTACTTATTCATATCATACAATTTTTTCTTGTGCTATAAAAGAAATGGCTGACAAAGATATAATAAAATTATTGTTGGGTTTTGGAGCAGATCCTAATATTCAAGATAGTAGCGGGCTGACTGCCTTAATGCAGGCTATATTGGTAAATGATAAAGAGAAAAAATTAGAATATGTGAAGCTCTTGTTGGATTATGGAGCTTTATTGGATTTAAAAAATAATCAAGGGAGAACCGCATTAGATATTGCATGGAGAAGAAATGATCAGGATGTAGTATGTCTGATAACAGAGGAATATGAAAAAAGAAGAAAATTAAGAGAACAAGTTAAATCAGAGATAGATAAATTGGAATGTTTATTGCCCGAATTAACAGATATAATTTCTGAGTATGTTATTATTCCAAAGAAATAGATTATAAATGTAAAAAAAGTTATATTAAATTCACTATGGTTAAACAAGCACAAAAAGATCAAGAACTTGTTTTTGGTGTAAATTCAATAGTTGAGCTACTTAAGGCTAAACGCCGTAAAATTTATAATATTTATACAACTAAACCTTTCCCTAAAGCATGGAACGATGTTTCAAAATTATTGCCCAGCTATGTAAATATTAAATATGTTACTAAAGATGATTTAAATAAATTGGCCCAAACAAGTGATCACCAGGGTATTGTTGCTTTTGCATCTCCATTTCAATTTAGAAAAAAACCTTTTGAAACAAAGAATAATAAATTTTTAGTCATGTTAGATAGTATACAGGATCCAAGGAACTTAGGAGCTATCTTACGTTCTGCATATTGCACAGGTATCGATGGTGTGATATTAACTCAAAAAGGTAGTTCCCCCATTACTGCTACAGCATTAAAGGCATCTGCTGGTTTGGCTGAACATTTGGAAATTTATTTAGCGCCATCTGCTTTATCTGTAGCTCAAGAATTGAAAAAAAATGGATATTCTATTTTTGTTACGACCCTTCAAAAGAGCCAAAGCGCTGTAAATATAGATTTTAAACTTCCATTATGTGTAGTTATTGGCAGTGAAGGGGAAGGTGTATCCAAAAATATGTTATCTATAGGCCAAAATATTACTTTGCCTCAAAGAAGCCCTGATATTTCCTATAACGCCTCTGTCGCATCTGGGATTTTGTTATTTTGGATAGCTACTAAAAACAAGTTAATTTAATAATTTTTAATTACAAACAGAATTGACATTTGATTTTTATATGTTATACTAATTAGTAGTAAGATATTAATTTTAAATTTAGGGGTTATTATGTATTTTAAAAGAAATTTTTTCTTAGTTTTTTGTGTCTTCTCTTTTCAAATTTCTGCAATGAAACAAGAAGATAAAGCAGAATTAACTAGAAATCTTTATTTTTCTATTCAAGATCGGAATTTTGACTCTATAAAAAAATTAATTGATCAGGGTGCTGATATAAATGGAGAAGGGGCTTTTAGCAAAGCTTTTGTATCTCAGTCACCCATTTTTGCTATTTTTGAACTGATGTTTGAAAAAATTGATGGTAGGAGCAAAGAAGTTTATTTTAAAGGCACAGATTTAAAAGAAATCGAAGATGCTTTAGAAAATGGGGATGAATCTTTCAAAAAAGCTTTTAACTCAGCTATTGAATCTAAAGAAAAATTGGAATCGGAAATTCTTCATTATCTTATTGCAAATGGGGCAGATATTAACTTTCAAGATAATGAAAAAGTTACACCAATAATGTATGCAATTAAAAAACATAAATTTTTTGGCGTTAAAATTCTTATAGATACGCTAGTAGACTTAAGAGAGATCCAGACGATCCTAAATTTGGCTCAAATGGCTTTTCTTGACGCGCAGACTGAATGTTTTAAGCTTGATGGGTGTTATGATAAACCGGTAGAAAAATCTATTGCTTACTATAATTTGGATCAAGCTCGTAAAATTAGAGAATTTTTGCAAAATGCTCAGAATTATCAAAGAAGAATAAAAGATCAAATAAAAGAGTTAATTAATAATTCATTACTTCCTGTTCTTACAGAAGAAGTTGTTAAATATCTAGTATAAATTACCTTTGATTTTAACCACTATTTATTATGAATTAGTCAAATTATTGACTATTAGATTCGTAAATAGGTAAAAAATAATAAGGGAGATTATTTTTTACGCAGGTGTTAAAAAATGGGAAAATAGAAATGAAGATACTAAAAAAAATTAAACTTTTTTTGTTTTTAATTATTTTAGTTTTATCTTTTTTCAAAATACAAAATTTTTGTTCAAATGTTTTAATTAGTGATGTTTATTCGCTTTCTTATGATCCTATCTTATCTAAAGAGTTATCAAAATCAATTTTGCAATATACTAATAAGAATTTAAAAAATAGTTTACCTGATGATTTATTTAAAAAATTAAAAAATGAATTTCCCGTAATTGAGAATATCTCTGTGTGGCGAAGTAATCCAAATTTACTAAATGTTAAAATAGAAGCTGATATACCGGAATATAAAATTAATAATAATTTAATTTTAACTAAGCAGTTTAAGCTTTTACCCATAGATTGTTTTACTCAAAATGCTGTTGATTCATTAGAATCAATACTAATTGATTTTAATAAATCAAATGTTGATTTAGAGTTTATGGAATTTATTTCAAATTTTCCTAAAAATTTACTTTTAGATTTTGAAATAAACTATAATTCAAAAAATGATATTTTTATAACTTCAAAATCAGATAAACAATTTTTAGTTTTGACTAGATATAATAAAGTTTTGTCTAATAAAATTCTGGAACAATGTAAAACCATAAAATATGAAAAAAATATTGGATATAATAAAAAATTTGTTGCTGATTTAAGATTTGGTGAGCAGATTAAAGTTTCTATAATGTAGGGGGGTGTATGTCAAATTTTGATAATATAGTTGTATCAATAGACATAGGTACAACAAAAATATGTGTTATTGTTGCAAAAATAAATAAACAAGATTTACAGATTTTGGGAGTGGGTAAATCTGTTTCACATGGTTTGAAAAAGGGAGTTGTTGTTGATATTTCAAAGACTGTGCAATCAATAAAAGAGGCTGTAAAGGAGGCTGAG
This sequence comes from Candidatus Babelota bacterium, assembly GCA_013286795.1. Lineage (GTDB taxonomy): Bacteria > Babelota > Babeliae > Babelales > JABDEC01 > JABDFA01. Next base: position 88,687 of record JABDFA010000005.1, on the reverse strand, counting down.
TTTGTCACAGGTGTTAGTATAGAATCTGCAATTATAGGAGTATCAGGCGGACATATACAATCATTTAACTCAAGTGGCGCAGTTCCAATAAAAAGGAATGAGGTTTGCCAAAGTGATATAGTAAATGTTATGGCTGCTGCCAAAGCTGTTCAAATCCAGGAAGGGCAACAAATCTTACACGTTCTTCCACAATATTTTTCAGTAGACTCCCAAGAACGAGTATTAGATCCCTTAGGTATGTACGGAGTTCGTCTGGAGGCACAAGTTCATATTATAACTGGATCTATAGCTTCTGTTCAAAATCTTGTCAGATGTTGTGAGATGGCGGGAGTTAAGGTAACCGATATAATACTTGAACAATTGGCTTCGGCTGAGGCTGTTTTGAGTGAAGATGAGCGGGAACTTGGGGTTGCCATGCTTGATATTGGTGGTGGAACTTCCGATTTTGCTCTGTATCAAAAAAATGGTATAAGACATACAAAAGTTGTTCCTATTGCTGGAAATCACTTTACTAATGATATTGCTGTTGGATTACGTACGACCATATGTGAGGCAGAAAGAATAAAGCATAATTATGGCTCAGTATTAGTAAATTCTATTACAAGTGATGAAGATATAGAATTAGAATTAATTTATGATAAAGAAAAATCTATAATTCAAAGATCATACTTAATAAATATTATTTATGCCAGAGCTCATGAGCTGTTACAAATAGTTAATCAAGAAATAAAAAATTATAATCTTAAGCCATTTATGTCTACGGGCCTAGTATTAACTGGGGGTGGTTCATTGCTGAATGGGCTTAAAGAACTGACACAAGATATAATTGGTGTACCTGTCAGAATTGGATTTCCTAGAACTGAGAACATAATATTTAATATGTTGAATAATCCGATGTATTCTACGGGTTATGGTATGTTAATTTATATGATTAAAAAGCAAAATAAATCAATAGAATCTTTAAATGGACCATTGGCTTCACGTATATTTTTTAGAATGAAATCCTGGGTGTCTGATTTTTTCTAATTGTTAAAGGTAATGAAGGAGAAGTATGATAGATTTTGAGTTAGAAAATGAGCAAAAAATACATGATCTTCAATTGGCTTCTATAAAGGTAATTGGTATAGGAGGAGCTGGTGGAAATACTGTTAATAGTATGATTGATTCTAATTTTAATAATCATATAGAGTTTATTGTTGCAAATACTGATTCTCAAGCCTTAAGGCAATCAAAAGCTTTCCATAAAATTCAATTAGGGGTAAAGTCCACAAAAGGTCTTGGAACAGGGGCCAACCCTGAAGTGGGCAAAAGGGCAGCAGAAGAAGATATAGACAAAATTTTAGAGGTAATTGGAGATGCTGATATAGTTTTCATAGCTGCAGGGATGGGGGGGGGAACCGGCTCTGGCGCTAGTCCTGTTATTGCAAAAGCATTGAGAGAAAAGGGAATATTAACTATAGCTATAGTTACTAAGCCTTTTGTTTTTGAAGGTAAAAGAAGGGCTCAATCTGCTCAAGCTAGCATAGAAGAATTAAAAAAGTATGTTGATACCTTGATATTAATTCCAAATCAAAAACTTTTAGATGTAGTTGATGGCAAAGTTTCTATGATTAATGCTTTTTCTATGATTAATGAAGTATTAAACCAATCTGTTAAAGGAATATCTGATATTATTACAAAACCTGGACATATAAACGTTGATTTTGCAGATTTACGTACAATAATGAAAGATATGGGTCTTGCTATTATGGGTACTGGTAAAGCCAAAGGTGAAATGAGAGCAAAAGAGGCTGCGTTGAATGCTATATCTTCACCTTTGCTTGAAAACATGAGCATTAAAGGAGCAAAAAGCGTTTTGTTAAATATCAGTGGTGGAACCAATTTAGGTTTACATGAAATTAGTGAAGCTGCTTCAGTAATTTATGAACAAGCTGATGAGAATGCTCATATAATATTGGGTTCAGTTATTGATCCTCAAATGAATGATGAAGTTACAGTTACTATCATAGCAACCGGTTTTAGCTTAAAAAAACAGGAAGAAGATCTTAAAATAAAGGGTACAAAACTTCATGTTGATGATGATTTGAAAAAATCATTGATGGATATTTCTGCAAATAGATCAGATATAGAAAAATCTGATGAATTTGATATGCCTGCATTCTTAAGACAGGAGTACCCGTCTTCGTCAAAATCTACAACAGATACCGACTTAGTATAAAGCGGAGTTTATCCTGAGTGAAATCGAAGGACCGGGCAGGCAGGGCGAACAGTACTAAAATTAACTTTTTTTATCCTTTTAAACCTACTTATAAAAAGTGGGTTTTTTTGCCCATTGACTAATTATTTTCTATCTGATAATATATATAATATAGATCTTATATATTAATTATAAAACAAAAGGGCAAAATATGAATAAAAGTACATTATTTTCTTTAGTAATTTCTCTAGTTTTTGGTGTATCTTGTACAAAAAATTTTAGTGCAGAACCACTTTCCCACAAAGAAAAAATGATCGCTGCTATAAAAGACAATAATTCAAAATTGATAGAAGAAATATATTCAGAAACCTTGTCTCAATACTCAAAGCAATTTACAAAAGATAAATTTGACTCTATCTTCCTAAATAGTCTTGTTGAAGAAGGATATGGCACAACTTATTTAATGTATGCAATCGAATTAGGCCATCTAGATGCAGCCAAAACGCTAATAGATTTAGGAGCATCATTAGATAAAACAAATTTTTATGCATGTGATGCTCTTGATATAGCAATAGTAAATAATCGTTTTGAAATAGTGAGATCATTGTTAGACAGTGGCGCTAAGATTTCAACAGCATTAGATGCTATTGATGATAAAACAAACCCTGATATTGTTAATTTATTGGTTTTACGTGGAGCTCCTATAAGTGCAACACTTAGTAGAACACCAAAAAAAATGGTAGAAAAAATTAGGTTGTTACAACATCATTTGAATATAAAAAAATCTGCTCTGGAACAAGAATTATTTAAATATTTTCCACCAGTTTTGACAAATATTATAGAAGAATATATAGAACTTTAAATTTAACTATTTATTATCTTTCATTAGCTTCATCTCGATTGAACTTGAAGCCTTTGGTTTTTATTTTAATAGCTTTTAATAGCTTAATTTTTTTAGATCTTCTTTGTCTGTTGATGTTAGTTTCTTTGAAAATAATAAATTTAGATTTCATAATGTTTTTTCAATTTATATAATTGTAGATTTTTCTAAATTTAACTTGCTCATAATTTGATTAATTATAATATCTTCTTTTTGCATAGAATAATCTGCATGATGTTCTTGTAATCCAAGAGTGATAATTAAATCAATAAAATCCATAGGTTTTAAATCAATTTCAGCAGCTTGGTGGAATATACAAGTAGCAGGAGTCATTCCAGGCAAGCTGTTTACTTCAATAATAATAACTTCATCTTTGCCTGTAGAACTTTGTTCAGCATTTTGATAAAAACAGTCTATTCTTGCGTAACCTTTGCAACCTATAGCTTTGTAAACATCTTCCATAACTTTTTTGACAAGTTTATGGGCATCTTGAGAAATAGGAGCAGGAGTCTGATTTTCTCCTTGACCAGGTAAAAACTTTTCTTCAATTGAAAGTATTCCCTTTGTTGCTACAGCCTGACTAGCCGGAAGAGCTATAGGAAAATCGTTACCTAATACACCAACGGTTAATTCCATACCTGTAACACATTCTTCTACAAGTGCGTAATTTTTATTTTTAGAAAAAATATTTTCTATGCACGATTTTAAATCATTAATATCTTTTGCTTTTTGAACCATAACGCTGCAACCATCATCATGGGGCTTGATAATAAATGGAGCATTAATTTTGGATGTAATTTTTTTTATTATATCTTCTTGTTTTTCTTGCCAATCATTTTTGTCAATTAAAAAACCTTCAGGCACCTTAAAACCTTTATGCTTTAAAAACTGTGTAGTTTTAAACTTATCCATACATAGAGCGCTTGCAAAAACACCTGAGCCATTATATGGTAGTCCTAACATTTCAAGGGCACCTTGAATACAACCATTTTCTCCTTGACCACCATGCAGACCAATAAAGACAAAATCAGCTATTTTTGGCAAATCTGACCATTCAATTTTCATATTGGGTTGCAAAGCAAGTTCTATTTCTTTGGTGCTGTTTCTCACAAGAAGTTGTTGATGTATGGCAAACATTTGCATCTGATTGTTTAGAAAAACAGCCAGGGGTTGGTATTTGTCTGGGGAAAGCTTATACATTATATTTCTTCCTGAATCTAGTGAGACCTCTTTTTCATTAGAATTTCCACCCATTAGAACTGCTACACGAATTTTTGAGTTATTCATATCTTTCCCATTATTTTTTTGGCTTAAAGGCAAATTCAAATTATATTCTTTAAGATCTGTTTCAATTAAATGATTAATCAATTGAGTATGATTCCAACCTATTTCAGCAGCTTGTCTGAAAACAAAAGAAGAAGGAGTCATTCCAGAAAGACTGTTAGGATCAATGATTATAATTCTATTATCTTTTGTTAAAAAACCATCTATTCTTGCTATTGTTTTAATTTCAAGAATATTCATTACTTTAATACAAATTTCCTGTATCTTTTTGGTTTGTTCTTTCGTACATCTAGCTGGCGTAATTTTGGTAGCTCTACCTGGCATGTATTTTTGTTCGTAATCGAAAATATCTGAATTAGCTTCCTTTACAATTTCTGTTAATGATAAAGGTAAAGCTTCGCCATTTTTGTCATTAATTACTATGCAAGTAAATTCCATACCCTGAATTCTCTCTTCAATTAAAACAGGCTGCGATTTACCTTCAGTAATATTACTTGCTTTTATTAGAGCATTTTCTAAATCATTTTCATTATATACAACAGTTATACCAAGACTAGAGCCTTCTTTGTGTGGTTTTACTACACAAGGGAAATTGATATTTTCCTCTTTTAATCTTTTTAATGTTTTATCTTTATTAGTTTTAAAATTATTAATCTCATGGGCTAAAACTACAATTGCCTTTGGTATATCTATGTTATGCATTTGCAAAAAATCTCTTTGGATAATTTTATCCATAGTCAAAGCGCTACCAAAAACTTTTGTTCCAAGATATGGAATATTTAATATTTCTAACATACCTTGTAATGCGCCATCTTCCATAAATCTTCCATGTACTGCTAGGTACATGAAATCTACTAATTCTTTTAATTCTTCCCAACTTACTTGTTTTGCCTCATAGGGTAATCTATGTTCGAAATCTGATATTTTACCTCTGGGTAAAAATCTCCATGGCAGTATATACAATAAACCCTTATTGGTTTGAAAAACAGGGATAACTTCAAACTTTTGTGTATCTAGATGGTCACATACAGTTCTTCCTGAATTGAATGATACTTCCCTTTCTATGGATTTACCACCCATAAAAACACCAACTTTGATTCGTTTTACTTGCATTTTTTATCCCTAGAGAATTTAAATTTATTTATAAAACACAAGCTCGAGAATTGAAGGAACTCTTAAATTCCGTTCGTGGTGAGTGTTTTTGCGTTAGCAAAAATGTATCGAACCATGAATCCTAATAAAAAATTTTGTAATGTTCATGGATTCGATACGCCCTTTGGGCTACTCACCACGAACGGGTTTTAATTTTTATTATTAGTGAATTATAACGTTTTCATATAAAAATTAATTATCGAGGATGTATTATATAAATTAATATAACAAAAAAATTAGTTTGTATAAGATAAAATTTGAGAGAATGGTATAATGATAATATGAATTCAGTCTTAAAATTACAAAACATAACCAAATTTTTTGTTCAGGGACAAACTAAGCTTGAAGTACTAAAAAATATTTCAACAGAGTTTATTCAGGGAAATAGTTATGCAATTATAGGAGCTTCAGGTTCAGGTAAATCAACCTTAATGCACATTTTAGCAGGTATTGATCTGCCAAGTTCAGGACAAGTGTGTTTTAATAACACAGATATTAATAAATTTACTCAAAAACAAAAAGATGTTTTTTTAAATAAACATATAGGGTTTGTTTTTCAAGAATCATTTTTGATTCAAGAATTAACTGTTCTAGAAAATATTATACTCAAAGGCCTAATTTCTGGACAGAGTTATAATGAGTGTAAAATTCATGCACAAAAATTACTTGAACAGTTTAATCTTTTAGATAAATCAGAAGTGTTACCGGAGCAACTTTCCGGTGGTCAAAAGCAAAGGATATCGATTTTAAGAGCAATTTTTAATAGGCCTGATTTTTTGCTAGCTGATGAACCAACTGGTGATTTAGATGAAAAAACTGGCAAAGAAATTACTGACTTTTTACTCAGTTGCCAAAAATCTTGGGGTTTAGGCCTTATCATTAGCACCCATGATAAATATATCCCTAGTTCTGTGCAAAATTGCTTACAGCTAAAAAATTGTGTTTTAAACTTTTAGCTTATTACACAAATTGATAACTTGTATAATCTTGCGTTGTAATTCTTGTTTTTGTAGGTTGTTGTAGTGATTTTTTAAAAGCTAATCTACGAGCTTTTTTATGGATTTTTATTTCTCCATAACCAAAATAAGCTAAAGAACCATCAGGCAATTGCATTGTATTTTCAGCCTTTATATCTCTATATTTTTCCTCTTTATACCAGTAGCCATATCCTATTCGAGTATATCCATAACGAGCAATAAGTTGTAATTTGCCATCTTCTAATTCAATTATCTTCAGAATATCTCGGCCACTTGTACGAATTACACTTGTTGGATAGCAAGAGTTAGGAGAAAAATAATATATATATCCATAGTCAGAACCTGCAACTAAATTACCATTTTTTAATTGTGTTATACAGTTTATTTTATATTTTCCCATATAACCTTTCATAGCCCTAAGATTTATAAGTGTTTTCCAATGATAGTGATAATCTTCAAAATAGTACTCAGATTTTTTGTCTGCATATTCAAGAACTATATCGCTTAATGTATTAGGCAAATGCTCATTTAAATGTTTTTGTAAAGATTCATTCACTTGATCAAGTTCATGATCCATGGATGCAATATTTAGGGGAAAAGATAAAAGTAATAATATTTTTGATAAGTTTTTCATTTTAAATTTGATATAAAAGAAGTAAAATATACTTTTGTAAGTTTATTAACAGAGAGCTAATCATGCAAGTATTAAGCAAAAAATCAATATTAAAAAAAACAGCGCAAATAGGTGGCTCAACATTATTAAGTAGAGCGTTAGGTTTAATAAGAGAAGTTTTTTGGGGAAGATATTTAATTATAGGTTCGGCAACAGCGGATGCTTTTGCAACTGCATTTAAAATTCCAAATTCATTGAGAAAGATTTTTGCAGAAGGTGCTCTAAGTGCATCATTTATTCCTACAATTACTTCGATAATAAAAAAAGGCGACAAAAAAGAGGCTGATAGTCTAATGTCAGTATCATTTTTGGCTTTTGAAGGTTGTTTATTATTTATCTGTTTTTTAGTTTTTTTATTTCCAAGACCTTTTATTTGGATGACGGCTCCTGGTTTTTCTCTAGGCCAGATGAACATGACAGCTCCATTCTTAAGGATAATGATATTTTTTATTTTGTTTTTATCTAGTAGTTCTTTGCTTACTGGAGCATTGCAGGCTGTTAACCATTTTACTGTACCAGCATTGGCTTCTGTAGTTTTAAATATTGTTGTTATAATAGCAGCTATATTGGGAATTTGGCTTAATTTACCAATTAATTTTTTATGTTATGCGATTTTGTTTGGTGGATTTTTAAGCTTTTTATTACATTTATTTGTTTATTTTAGGTTAGGTTTTAATTTTGGTGAAATTAATGATAAATCTTGGCAAGATCTAAAAATTTTATTGAAAAGATTTTTTCCAATATTTTTTAGCATGAGCGTTGTTGAAATTAGTTTATTTTTAGATACTGGATTTGCTTCTTATTTACCTACTGGTTCAATTTCATTAATTTATTTTGCTCATAGATTTATGGGGATACCTTTAGGTGTATTTGCAACATCTTTTTCTACAGTATTACTTCCCCATTTTTCTCGTATTAGTTTATATGCTCCCAAACGTCTTAGTTTTTATCTTCTAGAATCAACAAAATTTATATTTTGGGTAACCATCCCAGCAACAATTTTAATGATATTTTTTGCAGATAAAGTTTTTATAACTTTATTTTTATCTAAGAATTTTACAATGTCTAGTGTTATAGAGGCTAAAAATATTTTAATTGCTTTTTTATTTGCTTTATTTTTTCTTTCTTTAAATAAAATTTTATTAAATGTATTTTACTCTCTTGGAGATTCTGTAATTCCTACAGTTGTATCTATTATTGCATTGGGTATAAATTTTATAATGAATTGGTTGTTTCTAGTTCCTTTTGGGACCGTTGGTCTTGCAGCGGCAACTACAATTTCTTCTATGGCTCAAACTGTTATTATGGGGTTATTTTTAATAAAGAAATATAATTTTACTTTTTATCCAACTTATTTAATTAAGTTTATTTATAAATATTTGGCCCAGTTAATTATAGTTTTTACTGGATTTTTTAGTATTTATAAATTGTGTGTGTTTGTTATTGAAAATTATTTGTTAAGTCTCTCACATTTTTTATTGATTACAGTAGGTTTCTGGTTATGGGTTGGGCCGCTGTGTCTACTTTTGTTTTTTGTGTTGTATAAAACTAAAAAAATATTTGGTATAAAAATCTATTTCTTGGAATAAAAAAAGCCCCGAAATGGGGCTAGAATTATTGTAAATCTTCCCAGAGTGTTTGTGTTTCTGATTTTTTAGATTCTGATGTATCTCTATCTTGATTTTGTATTTCTTCTAATAGCTTTAATAGAAGAAATTGTTTTAATATATCTGGATTTTCTAAAGTAATGCGATCCTGTTCCATAGATTTTTTTCTTGCGTTTTGCCATTCAGATTCGGGCAAGAGTTCGTTTTCAGGAGCAAACCAAATAGGGCTTGGGCGTTTGTTCCAGTTTTTTAGATCTTGATGTGCTTTTTTTGCTATATAAAGTATTCTTTCTTCGCTTAATTTTCCAACAAATCTATGTGTATCATATACATCATTTACTTTAATCAATTTTGTTTTTACTGATTCATCTTTGTAACAAAAGACATCTTCTGTAGTTTTTCTAATACCAAGACAGTACCAATAGTAACTATCTTCGAGTTTGTTCATATCATAGAGTTGATAAGATAATTCTAGCATCATAATAGCATGTCCTTCGTCTGCTTTTTCATGAAGCCATTTTAATCTTAACTCTTTATTTTTTTCATTCCATAAATGTTTTAATGCTGGAATGTACTTTTGTTGTGATACTAGCCAATTAGATACGTTTAAACTTGTTTGGCTTGATAAACCGGGCCAATCTGGTTGTTTAATTTCTCTGTTTTTTTTATTAGATACGAATTCAATTACATCAAGAATGGTTGATTTTGAATTGTTGACAAAAATCATAGTTCCTAGAATTGATATTTTGATTATTTTATTCATTTATTCCTTTCGCGAATTGTTAATCAACGTTGTCCAATGTTTTAAATTTCATGGCAATTTTATTTTCTTTTATAACTATATCTCTATCTTGAGTTTTTTTAAAGCAACGGGAGTTAAATTTTAAATTTTCAATTATATCTTTCAAAGTCCTTTTATTTTTATACGTGTCTTGATTAAATCCTTTAGATATAAGATAGTTTTCTGAAATTAATATCGATGCTTTTCTCCTAGGTTCAAAATCTGTTTGTGGTATAAGATCTAATATTATTTCTTGTTCTGGTTTTGAATACCCTACCCATGAAGGATCTTGAAGAGTCATTTCTTTTACTTGCCTGCAGGCCCAGACCATAGCATTGAGTACTTCTTTGTCCATATCTTGTATATCTATCGCTACAAGGTCGTCAAACATTATTCCTGCATATTCATCAAGTTCGTTATGAGATTTTGTAAGTTCATTGTTATTATAATGACATTGTATACTTATTGTGATAATAAGCGAACCAAGATGATACCAATTTAAGCTCATTCTTTGTTCTTCTAAGCTCTTTTTTTGAGATAACTCCTTTGCAAGCTCGATCATAAACATTGCATGACCCTCTTGGGATTTTTGTGTAAGCCATTCAATTCTTACTTTCTCATCTTTTTCTGACCATAATAATTTTAAAGCTGGAATAAATTCTTTTTGGCTAACAAGTTTATTTAACAGAGCAATTTTTGATTCTGTACTTAATTTTATATCTTTAATATTACGGTCACCATGCATCAAAAAATGTATAACATCTTTTGCGTGAACTGTTTTATCTTTTGGTTCACTCATTGAATGTATTTGAGAAAACGTAATTAACATTATAAAAAAAGATATATTTTTTAATATTATTTTCATTTAAAACCCCTTATTGATTATTAAATTTTTAAAATCCCTATGAATTATTAATAGAATACTATTAATTTTACAAAATGTCAAAAAAATCAATAAGGTCGCCTTCTCTGTAAAATCAGAGTAAAAGCGACCTTATTTTAAGAATGGTTATTGATTCTTTTTATACTACCGTTTCTTCAGATTGTTCGTGTTGAATATGCTCTCTTTCTGGAGTTTCTTCTTCAGTGCTAACGGTTTGTTTCATCTTGTTTTCATAAATAATACAGAGTTCATGGTATCCTTCTTCATCTTGTCCAGATAATTGTTTAGGATCTAATTTATCCAATATCAATTTCATTATTTCTGGCGTGCTCGCTTTTGCCCTAAAGATTGGCCAGTAAGGTCGGCGATCAACCATGAATCCGGTTAAACTTGCTCCTCTTTCTATATATTCTTTGACTACCAAATTATCATTTCCTTGAATTGCATCGATCAATGCAAGATTTAAACAGTCCTGTTTTTGTTTCTTATAGATATCTTGCTCATCTTTATCTATGAGTTTTTCATTTGCTCCGTTTTTCAAGAGTAATTGAATAAAGTTATAATCTCTTAGAGATGCTAGAAAAAGAAGATGGGAATCTGTGCCTCTTTCAGTTTTGCAAAGTGAGTTTACATCTGCTCCACATTCTATTAATTTTTCTGTTTGTTTATACTCATTATCATGAATAGCTTTATGTAATTGACTATTTAACCGTGATTGATTTATACAATATCTTATACCAAAAGAAACAAATCCGGTTGCAGTTGCTCCTAACATTGCAAATCTGTTATTTTTTAGAAAACGATAAGTTCCGTAAGAAATAAGTGTAGAACCTATTAACTGATTTCTATTTTTTAAAATAAATTTTTTTATAGCAGCGCTAGAAAAATTATAAGTTTTTTTTGGTACCTCTTTTTCAATTTTCTCTTTATGTTCATGCTCGCAAGCTATACTTGGATAACTTGTAAGAAGTGTCAGACCTAATGCTAGAAACTTTCTCATTTGGATCCTTTATGTTTTAAAAAACTCTTAAAAATACCCGCTACCAATCCTATATAAATCTATAAAAAAATGAATTAATTTTGGATTTACAATATTGAAGTAAAAAGTTAGATTACTTACAGTTTTACTATTAAATTTATTGGAGTTTTATGAATTTTATTAAATTATTTTTATTTGTAGGATTGTGTAATATTAATCTCAATATTATTTGTATGCAAGAGTATGAACCTGCTTCTCAATCAGAACAAAAAGAACAAAGTGACCAAAAACTTTTATTAGAAAAGTGGGATATAGATTGTATTTGTTGTTTGCTTACAAAGAAAAACGGACAAAAATTAGAGATTAAAAAAAATCCTAAATGTATTGAAAAATTAGATTGTTGTAAAAGATTTTGTAAAAGTTGTCTTCCAATTAAAATTGCAAAAACTCAAGACGGAAAATACAAAATAAAAGAATGTTATTGCGTTGTTTTTAACTGCACAAGAACAGCAGATCTTTCAAAAATTAAAGATATCTTTTATTGTACACCAGTTTGTTGTCTTGCTCATTATGAAGGTGGATATGAATTTATAAATTTACTTTGTTGCATTAAAAAATATACTCACCAAAATGAAGAAACTGTGAATACAAGATATATTTGTTGCTGTGAGAGTCATTACAAGCGTACAATCAGGAGTTCTAAATGAATTTAATTAAATTATTTTCACTTATTTTTTTATTCAATCTTAATTTTCAAAGTAATTGTATGGTTGATCATGAGCCTGTGGCACAAGAAGAGCAAAAGGAACAGGTTGAGCAAGATTTAAAATATCGTTTTTGTCTTCTATGTTGCTTGATTGAAAAAAGAGGAAAGAGTTGCCAAATAACAAAGGCGCCTTGTCTGAAAAGAGACACTTATAAAATCAGTAATGGTAAGCATGATTGTTGTTGTTGTGAATTTGTTAAGAATGAAAATAAATGCAGTAAAATCAGTTGTATTAACTGTTTATGTTTTCAATGCCAAAGAACAGAAGATCTTTCAAAAATAGAGAGTTGTTCATGTGGAATATGTGAGGATTGTTGTTGTATTAATTATCAAAAACATAAACTATCAATATCCTGCCCTCTTTGTTGTTATATCGCAGAAGATGGACATCAGTCTCGTATATCGTGTCCATTGTTTTGTTGTTTGGAATATAATTTTGATAGAAAGAAATAATTTATATGAATTTTATTAAATCATTATTATTTGTAGGATTATGTAACTTTAATCTCAACATTGTTTGTATGCAGGATTATGAGCCCGCGCAGCAAGCTGAGCAAAAAGAGCAGGTTGAAAGACATGTTTCTTTAGAAAAATGGGGTTTATGTTGTATTTGTTGTACTCTTACAAAACAGAAGGAAGAAAAATTAAAAATTGGAGCAACCCCTTGTTGTTTGAATACTCTCGATTCTTGTGGAAAATTTTTTCGAGGCTGTTATGAGGGTGTTGCCAGTGAATGTCGCCATCGTGAGAGATGTATAAAAGATAGAGATGGAAGTTATACTAGAATAAAAGAAGAATCTAGCTGTTTTGCTACTCCATCAATCGACAACTGTTGCGAACCAATTTTTTGTATAATTCGTAGTGAATCTGGAGATTATGATTTTATAAGTCTATGTTGTTGTATAAAATCTACTAATAACTCTAAAAATATTAAATTTACATGTCTTGGTTGTTGTAACTGTAATCTTAATCGCTAATTACACAATTAAATCAGAGATTATTCCGTGTTGCTCAAGAGCAACAGATTTAACACTACCCTGTTTAAGTATAGTTATTAAATTATCTTTTTTAGATGTTATGGCTTCGTCATACTCTTCAATTTCTAGCCAAGGTAATGAGCCTGATTCAACATCTACTAGAGCTTCATGGTAAACTGATGATGGTATTTCTGATCCGGAAATATCTATTAAAAGTTCAAATCTTGCTATAGCGCTATTTATTAAATCATTAATATTATCTAAATCTAAAAATATTTTTTTATTTCTTAAGTTATAGATATTGTTACATAGTTGTTTAAAAAGTTCCCAGCTATTTTTTTGGTCATCAGGACTCCATAAAAATTTGCTTGTGGCACATTCAAGAAATCTCAAAATTGTAAATTTAAGTTCGATTTTATCTGCAAGAGTAGAAAGAAATTCTTCAGGTTCAGTTGTGAAGTAACTGTATCGGGTTGCAAATTCAGAGTATAACATATGATAAATTTCTGAATTTTTTCCTGATAACTGACTTTTTTGGGCACAATCTGAAAAATAATACTCTAAAGATTCAGAGAGTATAGAGATAAAATTAATAAGTTCACGCTCACTTACAAACTCTATAGATTTTAACTTTTGGTTGAATATTTTGATTATTAAATTTATGTACTGACAAGATTGTTTAGTTTGTCTTCCAAATCTTATAAATTTATTAAGATCAGAAAAATTATTAGGTAGATAATCTTTTGAATATTTTGGATGATTAAATTTATGTTTAAAAAAACATTTTAGACCTGAAACAGAAATTTTTACGCTATCAACTGAAAACCCTTCATTATCTACAAAGTTGCTTGTGATAACCATTTGTTCATCTTGTTGATCATTTTTGTTAAACTTATTTAAAATGCCTTTACAAAAAGATAGATGTGTGTAAAAACAAAATAAGAGAAGGAATAAAAATTTCTTATTCATTGTACTCCTTAAAATAAATTATTAATTATGAAATTAGCATGAATAATTTTTTTTCCAAGAGAAAACTTTGCAAAATGTATATATTGCAAAAAAAGGGCTAATTAAATGGCTTTATATATTTACCGAGCGGTTTCTAAAGATGGTAAACAAATAAAAGGAAATATTGATGCTGCATCTTTACAAAATGCAAAGGATCAATTATTAAAAAGAGGTTTATACATAATAAGTGTTGAAGCTTCTTCTGAAACAGAAAGCTCTTTGCCTTGGTATAAAAATTTATTTGCAAAAAAAGTTACAGCTAAAGACAAAATTTTATTTACTAAGCAGTTGGCTGTACTCTTGAAATCAGGCATACCTTTATTACAAGCAATTGAACTTTTAACTGAACAGTTTGAAGGTAAAATGCGTTCAATTTTAGTATCACTTAAAGATGGCATTAAAGAAGGGGGATCTCTTGCTGAAGGTTTAAAAAAATATCCAAAAATTTTTGATAATATTTATGTTCAATTGGTCAAAGCTGGTGAAGCTACCGGTAAATTAGAAGTAATTTTAGAACGTCTGACAACTTATCTTGAACGTAGACAAGCTTTACAGAAAAAAATTAAATCAGCCTTGCAGTATCCATTAACACAAATTGTGGTAGTTGGATTAGTAGTTGTTTTTCTCTTAACTTATGTTGTGCCTCAAATTTCCCAAATTTTTACTCAGCATGGTGGTGCATTACCACTACCTACGCGTATTTTAATTGCTGGTTCAGATTTTATACGTAGTTATTATATTTTTATTTTAATTATTTTAGCTTTAATAATAGGAACTATAAGATATTGGCTTTCAACTAAAGAAGGCGCAAAAACTTTTGATAAAATAAAATTACAATTACCATTAATTAAATATTTTGCAAAAATTAGCGCTGTAGTACAATTTTCAAGAACATTGGGTATGTTGTTAGAAGGTGGGGTTAATTTATCTGATGCTTTAGATATAGTTGTAGATATTATAGATAATAAAGTTTTAGCAGATGAACTTTCTCAAGCACGTGATAAAATTATCAAGCAAGGCAAAATTGCACAATTTTTAAAGGAAACAAATATATTTCCTCCAATTGCAATTTATCTTATAAATACAGGAGAACAATCAGGACAACTTGATACAATGTTATTAACTGTTGCAGAAAATTATGAAGTTGAACTTTCAGAATTAACTGATAGTTTAACGGCAAAAATTGAACCTGTGATGATGTTTGTTATGGCAGCTATTGTAGGCTTTATTGTGCTTTCTATAGCATTGCCATTAACACAAATGAGCAATTTAGCTGGAGTATAATTAATATTTAATAGAAAGGATAACTATGCAGATGACTTCTGTTTCTAGGATTAGAAACTTGCAACATGGTTTCACTTTTATGGAACTTATTATAGCAATAGCAATTTTGGCTATTTTAGCTGTAACAGTTGGACCAGGTGTTCTAAGATATATTGGTGGCGCTAAACAGTCGCAGACAGAAAATAATATTGTAGCTTTAAAACAAGCTGTCGATTCGTTTTATCTAAAAACCGGTAGGTACCCGAATTCACTACAGGACCTGATTGTAAAGCCTGCGGATTTGACTCCTACAAAATGGAGTGGTCCGTATCTTGAGAAGTCAGAAAAAATCCCTACAGACGGATGGGATAATGAATATGTTTATAAACTAACACCAAAAGGTGCACACCCTTATGAACTATATTCTTATGGTGCAAATGGTCCGGAAGGCACAGCAGAAGAGATGATAAGTGCTTGGAAGTAGACGTCACGGATTTACATTTTTGGAGATAATTATAGTTGTTGCAATTATGGGTATACTTGCAACATTTATAGCTCCAAATTTTAGAAATTTGTTGCCAGGTTATTCACGTAAACAATTTATAGCAAAGCTAAATGGTTTGATGCGAGTAGCCTGGCATGATGCTGTTGTTACACACAAATTACATAAAGTTCTCTTTGATATAGAAAAAAGAACAGTAGATATCCAGATTGAATCAGGCAAACAAGGTGATGAGATTAAGTTTAGTTCAATTAAAACACCATTTTTAAATTCTTTATATCAATGGCCTGATGATAATTTTGAATTTAAAAATTTTTATATCGGTAACAGGGATGAAATAACTTCTGCTTTTAAAAGTACAGGTAAAGGTAAAATTTGGTATTTTATTACACCTGATGGCTTAAGTCAGCCTGTGACTTTAAATATCGTAGATATTAAAGATACTGGAGCATCTTCGCAGGGTGTACAATTTTCATTGGTTTTAAATCCATTTAGCGTGCAGTTTAAAGAATATGATGTATTTCAAAAACCGAAGTAGACTCAAATTTATTTCATTCGAGCCTAAGTTAAGTAATATTTATCCCGTTCGCCCTGAGCGACTTCTGAGCGAACGTAGTGAGTCGAAGAAGGAGTCGAATGGGTAAAAAAAATTTACTTAGTCTAAAAAATTATTTTTTCAAAAGAGTTTTAAAAAATTTAAAAAATAAATTTAAAAGAAATATAACCCGTTCGACTCGGTCTTCGTCTCTCCCTCATTTCGCTACGCTCATTCAGGATCGCTCAGACCTCGCTCAGGGCGAACGGAGAGAGATCAATAGCTTTAAAAATAAATATGTCTTAGGTAGTAGTGGCTTTTCGTTTATAGAAGTTGCATTAACAATTGCAATAATAGGCATGATGATCACTGCGCTTTTTTCTCTGCAATTTGGAGCGTTTAGAAATGTTACTCTTGAACATGCAATTTTATCTAGAATTTTTTATATAAAAAATATTTATTATAATCCTCAGGATTTTGAAAAGTTACAAAAAGATAAAACTTTTACTCAAGATATTTCAGATCCTAAAACCAAGATAGTTTCTAAATATTTAGATGTTCCTGAAAAATCTGAAGTTGCAAAAAAATTTGAAAATGTTTTTTTGGTAAAATCAACAGGTTCTTGGCAAGGGATGCAAACTGAACAGCAAGAAACATTAGTTAGTTTTATTTATGTAAGACCAAAAGAAGAGAAAGCTCAATGAAAATACCAGGTTTTACTTTATTAGAGCTTATTATTGCTATGGCAATTTCTTCAATGTTAGCTGTTGCTTTATTTTCTAGTTTTTATCAAATTAATAAAACATCAGCTCTTGTTGAGCAAACAATTTCTATAGATATGCGGGCTGCTATATTGCAAAGCTTATTGGAAAAAGATATTTCAGGTGCTTTTGTTCCTAAAATAGATGAACCAAAAAAGAGTTCAACGACTCAAGCTTTACAAGAGCAAAAGAACCAGGCTGAGAAGAAAGAAAAAGAACCGAAAAAACCTGAAAATAAACAGGAAGAAAAAAAACAGGAACTTGAGAAAGCTTTTTTCTATATAAATTCCGGTAATAATTTAAAAGAATTTACTTTTATTACTTGTAACCCTTTACAAATTTATGGACAGACTAAACCAAGAATTGCTCGAGTGAGTTATAGGTTTCAGGAAAAAGAAAAAGGTTCTTATTCACTTTTGCGTAAAGAATCTAGCAATATTATTTTTGGCACTGAAAAAGACTCAGTTGAATATGAAGTTATTGGTGATATTAAAGAATTAAGTTTTGAGTTTATTATTCCTGTTCCGGGTAAAGAAAAAACTGATTTTAAAACTCTTAAAGAATGGAGATCTGCTCAAAATATTGAAAAACAAAAAGCTATTATACCTCAATTTGTAAAAGTTAATCTTATTTTATGGGATAATTATGTTCATGCTAATGAACAGTCTTTTGAGTTTAGATTTTCTATTTATACTTTTATTGATCATTTAAGTAAAAAAGAAGAAACTAAATCTGAGCAAGCTAAAGAACCTGAAAAAGCACAAGAACCTAAAACTAATACTCCAGCAAAACCAAATCTACCAGGACAAGCTAATGCAAAAAAATAACAAAAATTCCCAAGGGTATATATTAGTTTTAACCATGATGATTATATCAATTATGGTATTAGTAGTTACTCAGATGTTTTACCAAGGAACTGCTCATTTGGCATTTTCACGTACTGTTATTAATACCCAGAAAGCAAAAATGTTATCTTTAGGTGGTTTACAACTTACGATTAGTAAATTGTCAGTTGTACCGAAAAAAGAGGCAAAAAAACCAGAACAGACACAAGCTGCTGGATCTGAGCAAAAACCACAAAAAGATGATCAGGGTAAAAAGTTATTAAAAAAATTGTTACCAATAATTAATAGATGGCAAACAATTAATTTAAAAGAGTCTATTGAAGGGGTTGAAGGTCAAATTAAAATTTGTATAACTTGTGAAAATGGTAAAATTAATATTAATAAATTATATGATTATGCAAATCATAAATTTTTGGGTCAAGGACAGACAAAGGGAGACACAAAGAAAGTCCTTGAACAAATTTTTAAAAAACTGGAAGATATAACTGGTAAGAAAAATATGTTTTATTCTTTACAACAGTTTCTGCAAAAAAGAAAATATCCACTTAATGATATAACAGAGCTTTTGGAAATAGCTGATTACTCATACTTTAAAGATAGAGTATTTTACGAACCTATAGATCAAAAGGGTAAATCTTTAAAGGATGTTTATTTGACGGATATTTTTACTACTTGGACAGAGGATGCTAAAATCCAACCATGGTTATTTTCAGATTCTTTATGTGGTGTTTTGGGCTTAAGAAGGGTTGAAGGAAAGGATTTTGAGACACGAAAGCAAAGTGCTGAACAGTGGATTGAAAATTTTAAACCAAAATTTCAACCAGATTTGGATTGGTCAAAAATATTCAAACCTATTTATAACAAAGATTTGAGTGGCCTACCTAAAGACTTTGATACTATTTTAGATACCCAATTTGCACCAAATATATTTTCTGTTATATCTAGTAGTATTGTAGACAATGTTGCACAAAATTTATTTGCTATATTGCAAATACAAAAAAAGGGCGACAGTGTGGTAGTAAAGTTAAAAAAATTGTATTGGATTTAGTCTAAAAGGAATTGACTTTGCAATTAAAAACTGAAACTAAGGTAGGGCTATTTGTTTTGGTATCCATTTTCCTTTTTGCATATGCAGCTATGTATCTTGGTGTATTTAGTTTTTATTTAAGAAACTATCAGCCATATTATATTTATTTTGATGATATAAATGGTCTTGCCAAAAAAGCTGATATAAAAATATCCGGTGTTAAAGTGGGATGGGTTGATCAGATTGAACTTGAGGGAAATCAGGCTAAAATTAAGGCTATGATTTTGGCTCAATATAAATTATATTCAGATGCTCATGCTGATATAAGACAAGAAGGTTTTTTAGGACCTAAATTTTTAGAAATAGTTCCTGGCTCTTCAAGCACAAAAATTTTATTTTCTGGTTCTACTTTGGAAAAGTCGGGAAAACCTAAGGTTGCAGTAGATGACCTGATGCATAGGTTTGAAAAAATAGCACAAAATATTGAAGACGTTTCTGCATCTTTAAGAAATGTTTTTGCGTCTAGTGATCAACAGGATCAACTTAAATCAATTATAAGTAATATGGATAAAGCTTCTTCCAGGATAGCAGTTTTTTCTGATGTTCTTGCAAGAAATGATCGTAATATTGATGTAATGTTAAGTAATTTTAGTTTGTTTTCAAGTGATATTCGAAAGCTTACTGATAGATTAGATTCTGATATATTTCCGTCATTTAGATCAAGTATAGAAAAGATATCTGAAGTTTTTGATCGTGACTTTAATAGAGTTGCTGGCAGATTAGATTCTACAATGAGTGAAATTGGTGGAGTAGCTGAAAAAATTAATAATGGAAAAGGCTTTTTAGGAAAACTTGTTAATGATAATGATGTTTATGATGATATAAGAGTTATTGCAAATGGATTTAGAGAAGCTACAGATTTTGCTGAAAATTTAGGACTTGTGATAGATTCTCACGTTGAAGCTATGCAAAGACCCGCAGAACATTATGAATTTGAAGATTCTAAAGGTTATATTGATGTAAGGTTTCATACTCGTGAAGATTTGTTCTATCTTTTCCAGGTTATGGGATCTGAAAAAGGTAGTATTAATAGGACAAGAACTTTCACAGATTACTCCAATAATGAAGGCAGACCATTTTCTTTTGAAGATCTTTCGGCACTTCCACCATCATTTTATGTTGAATTACCTGTGACACATAAACTTACAAATACTCGTAATACAACCAAATATGGTTTTCAAATAGGTAAAATGTATACTAATTTTGCATTGAGATTTGGTTTGTTTGAAAATACAGTAGGTGGTGCTGTTGATTATGAGTTTCCATTCTGCTCAGATAATTTTAGATGGATAAGTAGTTTTGAAGTATTTGACTGTCGTGGACAAGATCGTATAAATGATAGAAGACCTCATTTGAAATGGATAAACAGAGTATATTTATTGAAGAATATATATTTTGATTTTGGTGCAGATGATTTTGTTAGCAAGCATAATGCTAGTTCTTTTGTAGGCTTAGGATTTAAATTCACTGATGATGATCTAAAACTTATATTGTCACGCTTTGGTGGATTATTTAACGCTATGAGTGTACAGAACTAACCTTTAGCAGTTGAATCTATTGTTTTTAAATTAAAAAGATGTTGTTTTCTGTAGTCTGACATCCAATTTGCAAACAAATTTTTGAAATATGTTAATCTTTGTACTCTTTCTTGTGCGATTAATATTTCTGAATCATTTATAAAATATAAATTTGCAAGATGGATTCTTTTAATTATTGTCATATTTGATATAAATTTTTTTAGATTTTTTAATTGATTATCTGTTTGGTTTATAAACATAATTAATGGATCCAAGAAATTGATTGGATCTTTTTGATTATAGTTTCTTCTATTTATATCGGTTATGAGTTCCTCTGTTAACTCTTTTTGTGGTATTGCAAGAAGAGTTTCCAAAGTTAAATTAGATTTCCAATGGGACCAACATTCTGGGTCTTTTATTAAGTAACGAAGTTTAATTATTTTGTAAAGGGATCCTAAATATATTGCTGAAGTTATAGATATGCCTATAAGTAGTTTGTTACTTTGTGTCCAACCATTTAATGTCTTTAAGTTTTTTGTAAAAGTCTCAGATGCTGCCTTTAAATTAAATTGAACCTTAGGAATTGCCATATGGGAAGTCTGGTTTGCTCCGGCAGATACTTTTATTATTGGATTAATTTTAACATTGAAATTTACAGGGGCATTTTTGATACTTTCTTTATCAACATTTTTTGTTATGGAATCTGATATTTTGTTTATGATTAAAAGAACTGCAATAATAATATTAATATTTTTCATTTTTCCCCTTACTATTTATAATTTATATCAAATATAAAAGTTTTAATTGTGAAAATCTATAATTTTAAATTAATTATTTAAATATATTCTCTTTGAATTTATTTTGAGTGATTAAATGATCAATTTTGTTATCGGTTTAAAAAAATGGTAAAATGTACTTTAAATTAAGTTTTTAATTTTGACAATGAAAGGTGTAAAAATGAGTATAAATAGATTTTTATTATTTTTTTTATTCTTAATCTCGATATTTGATAAACTAAGTTCTAATTCTGGCATGGAAATCAAACATGTACAGGATTATGTATTTTTACTTTTATTTTCTGATGAACAGGATACAAATTATTATTATTTAAAATTTGGTCTGGGAAATTTAAAGAAAAGTCATTTTCCTTCTGGTCCATCAATATCTAATGATTTTTCCGTACAAGAACATTGCAAGGTTGAAAAAGATATCTGGCAAGAAATTAATAATCGCTCTATAAATCTTTTCATGTTTTGCATAGAAGAACCTATTGTAGATAGCCAAGGAGAAACTAGATTTTTAAAAAGATGTGGTTTTGAGCTTCCAAATGATAAGAATGTTAGTTATTTATTCAATCTTGATAACAATTTTCACAATATTAAAGGTGTTATAATTTTGAGTAATGAGCTTGATAAAATATTACAGAGTAAATTAACTGAAAGTTCCTGTGATGAACCATTTTCAATAGTAGTTCCTGAGGACCCTGTTGATTTAACGAATATTGATATTGACGCTGTTTTAAAATTTAAAAAAAAAGAAGACCCTATATTTTTACGTATAATTAAAAATGTAGGCGGATTCTTGTGTACGCAATATTATGCTACATCAGATGCTATTGTTAAATATAAGAAGAAATTAATAGAGTTTTTTAAGTCTGTCCATTCGTATCCTTCGACAAGCTCAGGACGAACGGACTAGGAAATAAAGATCCCCGCTCGTGGTGAGCTTGTCGAACCATACGAGCGAATTTAAAATAATTTGATTTTTGATGAAACATGAATTTGCTGTTTATATAGAAAAACTAGATCTCATTGATCATATTTTAACAATATCTAATGAAAGCATTTATCATAGATTAATCCGTGTTTTACGAATTACTGAAGATGACCAAATAATTTTATTTAATAGAGAACTAAATATACTTACTAAAGTTCTTGCTATTACAAAAAAACAGATAACGTTTGAAATTTTACAAAAAAAAAATAATCAAAAAAGTGATTTAACTAAAATAACAGTTCTTTTAAGTGTTCTCAAACAAGATGCTCTTGAAGAAGCGATCTATTTTTGTTGTGAGTTAGGTGCAGACACTATTCAGCCGGTTTTAACTGATAAAATTCACCAAAAAAAATTAGATCAAAAATATTATGATAGATTACAGAAAATAATAATCTCTGCTGCTGAACAGTCTAAAAATTTTTGCTTTCCTGTAATTAATTCTCCTAAGTCTCTAGATCTAATTTTAAAAGAGTTACCTGAAAATTCATCAAGAATATTTTTTGATGCTCAAGGCGATAAATTTAATAGCGAAATTATTAGATCGAATAATATTTATTTAATGTTTGGACCAGAAGGTGACTTGACTGATCAAGAAAAAAATAAGCTTAAAAGCTCAGGCTTTTATTTCTGCGCTTTAACTTCAACTATATTACGATCGCAAACTGCAGTTGCTTTAGGTCTAGGGATTATCAAATCAGTATAAACTTGCCCGGCATAGCCTTTAGGCGACGCCTGGGTGCGATCACTTTAATCCTTGCATTCCAAAAGCTTCTCTTAAAATCGTAAAGAGTGCTAGTCCATCAATATAATCCATATATGGTTTAATAGATTCTTGGAGTTCTCCAGATTTCCAACTTTGAACAATTCTAAGCTCTTCTTTTGCACCAGGTATTTTGTCAGCTACTTTTTCTGCATTATTAATATCGTTAAAAATTTTATCTATGAATTTTTTACCACTATCGTCCATAAAATTTTTAATTTTATTTAGTATATTCATTTCATCAAATTTTTCTTGAGCTATATTAATTAATTCTGGCTTACCTGAACTTGTAAGACTTATTTTTATTTTTGCAATACTTAAAGCTATTCCTCTACCTTGTTCGAATACTTCTTGATCTTCTTTTAATGTTTTTTTATAATCTCTATCCAAAATTCCAGCTAGTTGACTATATTTATTAATTAAATTATCTGTTAGGGTTACCCAAGAAGGGTCCTTGATGGTCAATTTTTTCATGGCCTCTTCTTTAGATATATATAAAATAGGCTTTCTAACTTTTTTAGGTTTTACTGTAACTTTAGGCTGTTCTTTTGGTTGTTTAGTTCTTGCTTTATATCCGTATTTTTTTAGAAGTTCTTCTAAAACTTTATATTTTCCCGATTGATTTATATAGTGAAAAGCATCATTATTATAACTATCTTCTATATAAGGATATGCTCCATAATTTAATAAAATTTCTACCATTTTTATATCTGATCCATTAATTGCTGCATTTAGAGCTGTGGTATATTTTCTACGCTTAAATGTTTCATAATAAAGAATTCCATTTACGTCAACAAGGCCTTTTTTTAAAAGATCATCTACTTCTCTATATTTTGAATTGCTTACAAAATCTAAAAACTTACTATTTAAAATTTCTTCGTTTTTTTCTTTTTCTTCTTCCTCAGAAGGTTTTCTATATTCTGGTCGATATTTTACATTTTCTTGTCCCAGTAAATTAATGATGTCGGTGTTTCCAAGATTGACTGCATACTCAAGAGCTGTTTTGCCTGTTTTATCTTTTATTTGTCTATCTGCCTTAAAAGATAGTAAAATTTTTACCATTTCTTCATCTTCTCCAAGAACAGCTAAGATTAAGGCTGTCTTTCCTTCAGAATCAGTTACATTAATATCAATGAGGTTGTTATATAATAAATCTAGTACTTTTCGGTGATTTTCATCCATTACATATTGTAAAAAACGTTGATTTGAAGAAGGATCATAATTTTTTTGTTCTGCAGCAGGAGAAGCTTTAGATTTGGGTTTATTCCTTGCTTCATATTTTTCTTTTTCTTCTTCTTTAGAAGAACTTTTACGGATGCCGCTTTCTTTTTCTAGTAAATTAATGATGTGAGTGTTTCCAAGATTTACTGCATACTCAAGAGCTGTTTTGCCTGTTTTATCTTTTATCAACAGATTGGGTTTAAAAGGTAATAATGTTTTTACCATTTTTTTATCTTCTCCAAGAACAGCTAAAATTAAGGCTGTCCTTCCTTCAGAGTCAGTCACATTAATATCAATGAGTTTGTTATATAATAAGTCTAGTACTTGTTGGTAATTTTCATTTTTTACATATTGTAAAAAACGTTGGTTTAAATCCTCATTTTTTTCTTTTTCTTCTTCTTGAAAAGAGCTTGCTTTTAGTAATTTAATTATGTTGAGATGTCTAAGATTTATTGCATGCTCAAGAGCTGTTTTGCCTGAATTATCTTTTATCAGACGATCGGGCTTAAAAGGCAATAATGTTTTTACCATTTCTTCATTGTGTAGGATAACAGCTAAGATTAAGGCTGTTCTTCCTTCAGAGTCAGTTACATTAATATCAACTAGATTGTTATATAATGAATCTAATACTAGTGGATAATTTTCAGCTTTTACATATTGTAAAAATTGTTGATTTAAATCTTGATTAGACATTGCGCTTAAGCTAGATTGAAAGCACAATATGGTTAAAATTAATATTATTTTTTTCATGTGATCCCTATTTTTTACTCTAATTATAAATTGATATATTAATAATAACATATCATATTAATTTATAACTGTCAATATTGATCTTTGCCTAAGATTATTGAATAAATCATTGCTTTTTATATTTTGAAATTAATATAATAAATTAGAATTATGAGTTTAAATAAAGGGGTTTTAATGAAGTTTAAGTTTATTTTTTTAGTTTTAAGTATATTTGTTTTTAATCAATTGTTTTCAGGTATAGATACAACAACAAAAAGGACTCTTACTGTTTTTTATGGTACCACTGACAATAAATCATATAGTATAAGAGTTTATCAAGGAGACGATCCGGGTAAATTTACAGTTGTAAGGCCAAACGTCTCAAGTGTTATTTATAATATTGAATATCCTGCAAACAGGGATTTAATGTTTTATTTTTGTAAGCAAGATGGTAATAAAACATCTTGTGGATCCTCTTATAGCTTTATTTTGCCAAAATCATCTCCAAAAGATAGTTTTGTAATTATTAAGAATGATGGTAAATCGAGCAACCCTATTTAAGCTTCTTTTTTTATAATTGCGTCTTTTAAATATAATGGAATAACTTGTTGAGTTATGTCTTGCTTTGATAGCCATTTGGAATAGGAAGCTTTTGCAAGTGCTTCAAGAGAGGGGCCTAAAGGTAACGGTTCAGATATATAAAAGTTATCTTTTAATATATCTTTTATATTGGATTCAAAAAAATTTATACCACTTCCAATAAATTCAATTTTTTGATTTCCAAAACTAGTTTGTAATTCTTTCAAAAATAGATCGATATTTTTACAACCAATTTCTAAATGTTCTATATTTAATAATATTCCAAAGTAGACATCGTTATTAAATGCATTAAGGATGGCTACAGTTATATTATGTTTTTTAGATTTATTCTCTTGAAGAAAAATTTCTAGACCATTTATAGAAACTAAAGGTATTTTTAAAGCGAAATTTAGTGCGTTAGCAGTAGTAATAGCTACTCTAAGAGTTGTAAATGGACCAGGACCTTGATTGACTCCTATAAAGCTTATTTGATCAATTTCTAATTCAGTATTTTTTAATATATTTTCTATATCAGGTATCAGATTTTTACTTGAATACTTTTTATCTATAAAAATTTTTTTTAAGATTTGTTCTTTATCGCATAGAGCTATTTCTATACCTGTATAATTACTCTGAATAATAAGGTAGTGAAAATTTATTTTTTGTTTTTGCATTTTTGTTGTTGATAAAACATACTAAAGGCGTCAAACTCTATAATCTTTTCTTTCTTAGAAATTATTTTACCACAATTTAAGCATTTCCATCCCTCAAAATTCAAAAAATGATCAAAAAACAATTGTTGTACCATAAGACCTGAACACTTCCTGCACTTCATAGGCTCCTCTCCTAGTTTTTTTGAGCCAATTTGTATTTTCAAGTTTATTTTAGATTTAGTTTTAATGGTCTTACAAACTTAAAAAATAGTTTATTGTTATGTCAATGTTGTTTTTATAGATCTTGAATAGATCGCTTAACTAAAAGGTATTCTAAGTATGAACTTAAAATAATAGCAGCAGCTATAGAATGTAATTTCATTTTATCTTCTTTGTTTGAAGTTTTCTTAAATTTTTCTGCTTGTTTGCTACTTAATCTTTCATCCCAAAGAATCCACTTTTGATTTTTAAATTTTTCTTCTAATTTTTCTTTTAAGTTTATAATTTTTTGAGTTTGAGCGCTAATTTCGCCCTTTAGTGTTTTAGGATAACCTACTATTATAGTTGATATTTGCTCCGTTTTTAACAAAGCTTCAATAAAATTTTCTATATCTTTTGTTGGTATAGTTTTATATGGATGAGCAAACATGCCTATCGCATCTGTTAAAGCAGTTCCGGTGTGAATATCTCCTAAATCTAAGGCTAATAATTTCATAAATCTTTTCTATTTTAAAAATTTTGCAAATAAAATTTATATATTATATAATATATACTTTAATAAGGTCATGTTGGCTATCATTTTTAATAACTCTTAGGATAAGTATGATGAATTTCAATCAACTGCTCATAGAAATTGGTGATTTGATGTGGGGTTGGCCTTTAATAGTTGTTTTTATTTTGTCTGGTTCAATTATAACCTTTATGCTGAATTTTGTTCAGTTTAGGTATTTTTTTAAATCATGGAAATTAGCTTTATTTTCTGTAAATGAAAAAAGTGAAGGGGAGATTACTCCTTTTCAAGCTCTTATAAGTTCTCTTAGTTCTAGTTCAGGAAATGGTAGTATAGCTGGAATAGCTATAGCTATAGCTACAGGTGGTCCAGGGGCTGCCTTTTGGTTATTTATAGCAGGTGTATTTTGTTTGGGAATGCGTTTTGCAGAAGTATATGCATCTACATCAATAATAGATACTAATCCTGACAATCCAATAAAATCAGGTCCTATGGTTTATATCAAGATGTTGCCTGGTGGAAGAGTTCTTTCATATATTTTTACTGTTGCGATGTTTTTAATGGGAATAGTTGGTGGAAGTGCAGTTCAGACAAACTCTATTGGTGTAAGTTTTGTAAGAACTTGGGGAATAAATAAATATATTGTTGCAGCTGTGCTTTTTGTGTTTATTACTTATGCAATACTTGGTGGGGCAAAAAGAATTATGCGCCTTTCAGAAATTATAGTTCCATTTAAAGTGGCTATATTTATAATTTCTTCTCTTATTGTTCTTGTTTATCATTATTCATCTATTATTCCTGCTATAAAATTAATGATTATGAGTGCGCTAAGCCCACAGGCTGCCGGAGGAGCAGTTATTGGTTTTACTATAATGAAATCTATTAGAAGTAGCTTGCCTAGGATTTTAACAGCAAGTGAAGCAGGTTTGGGAACTGCTGGCGTATTGTTTGGCGCTACTGGTAGTAAGTATCCCATGAAAGATTCAATAATGTCTATGTTTGGAGCATTTTTAAGCACATATTTTGTGTGTTTTATGGTGGCCCTGTCTATTGTTGCCAGCGGTGTTTGGAATAATGGACAAACAAGTACAGCTTTGACAATATCAGCCTTTGAAACTGTTTTTGGTTCATATGGTGGATGGATAGTAACATTTTGTTCTGTGAGTTTTGGAATAGGTGTTTTAGTTACTTTTGCTTTTATAACTCGCGAAACCTGGTTATTTATAACTAATGGTCGTTGGGGTTGGGTATCTTCTGTATTATATTGTTTAGCTGCTTTTTTAGGTGGAATTGCAAAAGTTGATATAGTTTGGAACTCAATTGATATATTAATTGGAGTAATGTTCCTTATAAATATTTGTGCAGTCGTATATCTATTACCATTAATGCGTAAAACCATGCAGAAAGATATAAAACAGGAAAATATATAAAGAAGGATAAAAATGATCGATTTAAACTTATTTGTTTTAAAATTTAGTCAAATAATATGGAGTTGGCCACTTATAATTACATTTATTGTAATAGGTGTATTAACTACAGTAATGCTTTATTTTATACAATTTAGATATTTTCTTGCATCATGGAAATTTGCTTTATTTCCTTCAAAAGAAAAAACAGAAGGTGAACTTTCTCCTTTTCAAGCTTTAATTAACGCAATTGGTGTAAGTACTGGAAATGGTAGTATAGCAGGTATTGCAACAGCAATTGCTGTTGGGGGCCCAGGCGCAGCATTTTGGATTTTAATAGCAGGAATCTTTTCCTTGGCAATACGCTTTGCTGAAGTTTATTTGGCAACCTCTATTCAAGATATTAATCCTTTAACTAAAAAAATGGGTGGCGGCCCTATGGTGTATATGGAAAAAATACCGGGCGGTAAAGTTTTGACCTATTTATTCACTATATTTACTGTAATTTTTGGTATTATTGCTGGTAGTTCTATGCAGTCAAATTCTATTAGTTCTGGTATATTCCGTACATGGCAGATTAATCCATACATAATAGCTATTGTTCTTTTTGTGTTTATTACATATGTTCTGATCGGTGGGGCAAAAAGGATTATAACTATTTCTGATAAGTTAGTTCCATTTAAAGTTAGTGTATTTATAATTTCATCATTAATTGTTTTACTTTATAATTATGCAAATTTATTACCCGCTATTAAATTAATGTTTGTTAGCGCCTTTAACCCAGAAGCTATAGGTGGAGCTGCTTTAGGATTTACAATACAACAAGCGATTAGCAAAGGTTTTTCTCATCTTTTAACAGCCAATGAGGCTGGCTTGGGTACTGTACCCATTTTATTTGGTGCATCAGGTAGTAAAAATCCTATGAAGGATTCAATAATGTCAATGCTAAGTGCTTTTATAAGTACATATTTAGTCTGCTTTGTTGTTGCTTTATGTATTGTTTCAAGTGGTGTGTGGAACAGTGGGGAGGCAAGTACAGCTTTGACGATATCTGCGTTTGAGACAGTATTTGGTTCATATGGTGGATGGATAGTTACATTTTGTTCTGTAAGTTTTGGACTAGGAGTTTTAGTATCATATGCTTTTGTAACTCTTGAAACATGGTTATATGTAACTAAGGGTAGATTCACATATTTGTTTATCGCTCTTTATTGTATAGCAACATTTTTTGGAGCAATTGCAAAAGTTGATTTGGTTTGGAACTTAATAAATATAATTAATGCTGCTATGTTATTAATTAACTTGTATGCTATTTTATATTTCTTACCATTTATTCGTAAAGGTGTAGCTAAGTATATCAAGCAAAATGAGCAATAATAATTCAGCTGTTCCCAAGGTTTTACCCGTTACATGTCATACTGATTATGTAGGCGAAGGTTCGACTTTTGTTGCAATAAAAGGTTCGCAATTAGATGGAATCTCTTTTATTCCATTGGCCCTTCAAAAAGGAGCTTCAAGAATCGTTGTAGAACAGGATTCTGAACTTAGTTCTGATCTTCTAGAAAAAATCAACTTACATAATTCAAAACTAATTTTTGTAAAAAATACACGAAGAGCCTTAAGTGAATTAAGTGCTGCAGCATGGGGATACCCTGCTAAAAAATTAAATATAATTGGTGTAACCGGCACAAAAGGAAAAACCACCACCACATTTCTTTTGAATCATATTCTTTTTAATTCTGGATATAAAACAGCTATGATGAGTGGGGTAAGAAATAATATTGCGGGTAAAAATTATACAGCATCATTAACAACACCCTTACCTGATTATATTCATGCTTTTTTACATAAATGTGTTCAGGAAAAAGTTCAATTTGTTATCTTAGAATCTTCTGCACAGGCATTAAGCTTGTATAGACTTTATGGGATTGAATTTTCTGGAATTGTTTTTACTAATTTTGATTCTGAACATGCTGAGTTTTATTCTTCTATGAGCGAATATTTTGAAGCTAAAATTAAAATATTAGATCAACTTAAATCTACTGGATATGCTATTATAAATGTCGATAATAAGTGGCTTTCGCAAATAAAATTAAAAGATAATCTTTATACTTTTAGTTTCAATAAAAATAATGTTAATTATGTTATTAAAGTTAAAAAAAATGATATTTCTGGGATAGATTTAGAAATTCAACAAGGTCAAAAAACTTATAATTTTAGCACATCAAATTTTTTTGGTGAATTTAATGCATACAATTTAGCTGGAGCTGTATGTTTACTTTTAGCATTTGGATTAGAATCTTTAAAAATATCCAGAGCTCTTGGTAAATATATGTATGTGCCTGGAAGAATGGAAAAGCATAATTTATCCAATGGCGCTGTTGCAATTATAGATTACGCTCATAATGTGTCATCATTTTCCCAAGTTTTACCTGTATTGAAATCTATAAGTAAAAATTTAATTGTTGTGTTTGGAGCTGGTGGTGATAGAGATAAAACAAAGCGACCAATAATGGGAAATATTGCAGCTTCAATTGCAGATCAGGTAATTCTAACTTCTGATAATCCTCGTTCAGAAGATCCACAAGATATTATTAATCAAATACAGTCTGGAATATCTTCTGAGTATAAAAATAAAGTTATTTGTGAAGCGGACCGTGCAAAGGCTATTAGATTGGCATATTCTCTTTGCCAGCCTGGAGATGTTATTGCAATTTTGGGCAAAGGACCTGATGAATACCAAATGGTTGGAAACACCAAGTTTTTCTTTAGTGACAAACAAATTATCTTGAACTGCCAAAAGTCTAAATAATCAATTAAAAATTATTATATTGCAACTGAATCGGATGACTTTTCTTTGTTAAGCTTTTCTATTTTTTCAAGTTTAGTTTTTGCAAATTGCCAAACTTCTAAATTAACATTCTTTACATCTGGCGTAGAAGCAAGTTCAAAAAGTTCTTTGGCTTTTTTGTAATTAGGTTTATCTAAACCATCACCAAAATAGTAAATTTGACCTAAATTAAAAGTTGCAGAAGCCCAAAAATTTAAAACAACATTCCTTACCTGTGGTGTAGAAATAAGTTCAAAAAGTTCTTTAGCTTTCTGGTAATTAGGTCTATCTAAGCCGCGACCAAAATAGTAAATTTCACCTAAATTATGAGTTGCTATAGCCCAAGTTCCTAAATTAATATTCCTTACCTGTGGTGTAGAAACAAGTTCAAAAAGTTCTTTAGCTTTCTGGTAATTAGGTCTATCTAAGCCGCGACCAAAATAGTAAATTTCACCTAAATTATGAGTTGCTGTAAACCAAACTCCTAAATTAACATTCTTTACGTCTGGCGTAGATACGAGTTCAAGAAGTTCTTTACCTTTCTGATAATTAGGTTTATCTAGGCCATGACCAAAATAGTAAATTTGACCTAAATGACAAGTTGCAGAAGCCCAAGTAGATAAATTAACACCCTTGACTTCTGGTGTAGAAACAAGTTCATAAAATTCTTTAGCTTTCTGGTAATCGGGCCTATCTAAGTTTCGACCATTATAGTAGATGTTACCTAAATTGCAGGTTGCTATAGACCAAATACGTAAAGTCACATTCTTTACTTCTGATGTAGAAACAAGTTCATAAAATTCTTTAGCTTTCTGGTAATCGGGCCTATCTAAGCCTTGACCTATATGGTAGATGTTACCTAAACTGCAGGTTGCTAGTGCCCAAGTTTGTAAATTAACATTCTTTACTTCTGGTGTAGAAACAAGTTCAAAAAATTCTTTAGCTTTTTGGTAATTAGGTCTATCTAAGCCAGGACCAAAATAGTAAATTTCACCTAAGTTGTAAGTTGCTGAAGCCCAAATTTTTAAGTTAACATTTTTAACTTTAGGGATAGATAATATTTCTGCATACTGTTTAATTTTTGGATAATCGTTTATACTTACATATTTATTATATTGACTAATGCAATGTTCTAAATTATTAGAATTTAAATAAAAATAATTTAATAATTCTTTAGAATTATCAACATTTAATAAATCAAAATAAGAACATAAATACTTAAAATTATTATCTGCCTGATCAAATGTAAAATATTCAATTGTGTGAATTGGGTGTTTGTTAATTGGATTGAGTAAAGGTTTATTGAAATTTTGAATAGGATAAGGTCCGAATAAACGTTTATTTAAAGCATGCGCATCATAATAATAGGAAATAAAATCTTTATCATTTTTCTTAATAGTAACCTTAGCCAAAATAAAAGATTCGTTAGCTTGTTGTTGATTAAGAATTAATTCTGAAAAAGATTTATGGGTAAAGAAATCATTTTTACTAATATCCCAAGATAAGCCTTCTGTAATAGATTTTGGATATTCAAGAGATTTAATAGAAGGAGGCTTAGCTAATTCATTTTTTTCTTTATTTTCTATTTCTTTGGCAAGATGTTTATATTCATCAGAATTAGAATAAAAATAGTTTAATAAATCCAGTTTTCGATTACCATAGAAAAAATCAAAAAGAGAACATAAATATTGAAAACTAGTTTCTCCCTTAGAAATAGTAAAATATTGAATATGGGTTATTTTTTGATTGTTAATAGGATTAATTAATTCAGGGCAAATATCTGGAAATTGATATTTTTGAAAAAGCCAAGCATGTAAATAATGCGCATCAAGATAATGCACAAATGTAAGATTATCTTTTTGGGTAGTAACTCTAGCTAAAATAAAAGGTTTATTAAATTTAGCTTGTTGATTAATTAACTCAGAAAAAGATTCACAGGTTAAATGCTCATCTTCGTTAATATTTAAAGGAGCAATAGACTTGTATTTTTGAGGAAACTCTATATCAAAAAACTCTTTATTGTCTTTTTCATCTTCAAGATCTTGTACTTGTCGTGCGGTCCAATTAATCCCCTCTTCATTCTTACCAATTGGCAATATACTTGTAGCAGATGACATGATTAATAATAAAAGAACCTGTTTTAATGAAATTTTCATATTTTTATAACCTCCTATATTGCGACTAAATCGGCTGATTCTTCTTTGTTAAGCTTTTCTATTTCTTCAAGTTTAGTTTTTGCTAGTTGCCAAGCTTCTAAATTAACATTCTTTCCTTCTGGTGTAGAAATAAGTTCAAAAAGTTCTTTAGCTTTCTGATAATTAGGCCTATCTAAACCATCACCAAAATAGTAAATTTGACCTAATTTGCAAGTTGCATTAGCCCAAACGTATAAATCAGCATTCTTTACTTCTGGTGTAGAAATAAGTTCAAAAAGTTCTTTAGCTTTCTGATAATTAGGTCTATCTAAACCTTTACCAAAATAGTAAATTTCACCTAAACGATTAATTGCGTAAGCCCAAGTTTGTAAATGAACATTCTTTACTTCTGGTGTAGAAATAAGTTCAAAGAGTTCTTTAGCCTTCTGGTGATTAGATCTTTCTAAACCATCAACAAAATAGTAAATTTGACCTAATTTGCAAGTTGCATTAGCCCAAACGTATAAATCAGCATTCTTTACTTCTGGTGTAGAAATGAGTTCAAAAAGTTCTTTAGCTTTCTGATAATTAGGTCTATCTAAACCTTTACCAAAATAGTAAATTTCACCTAAAAGATTAATTGCGTAAGCCCAAGTTTGTAAATGAACATTCTTTACTTCTGGTGTAGAAATAAGTTCAAAGAGTTCTTTAGCCTTCTGGTGATTAGATCTTTCTAAGCCGCGACCAAAATAATAAATTTCACCTAATTTGCAAGTTGCGTAAGTCCAAGTTTGTAAATGAACATTCTTTACTTCTGGTGTAGAAATAAGTTCAAAAAGTTCTTTAGCTTTCTGATAATTAGGTCTATCTAAGCCATCACCAAAATAGTAAATTTCACCTAAATGACTAGTTGCGTAAGCCCAAGTTTGTAAATTAACATTCTTTACTTCTGGTGTAGAAACAAGTTCAAAAAATTCTTTAGCTTTTTGGTAATTAGGTTTATCTAAGACATGACGAAGATAGTAAATTTCACCTAAATCACAAATTGCATTAGCCCAAACTTCTAAATTAACATTTTTAACTTTAGGGGTAGATAATATTTCTGCATACTGTTTAATTTTTGGATAATCTTTTATATTTACATATTTGTTATATTGTCTGATACAAAGTTCTAAATCATTAGAATTTAAATAAAAATAATTTAATAGCTCTTCAGAGCCGTCACCAAAAAGATCATGATGAGAACATAAATACTTAAAGGTTTGTTCATCTTTGCTTATTGTAAAATATTCAATTATAGTGATTTGCAATTTGTTTATAGGATTTATTAATTGTCTATTGTTGTTCTGGATAGGATATTTTCCAAATAAATGTCTATTTAAAAGATGGGCATCGAAATAATGCACAAAAAACTCTTTATCATTTTTTTTAGTAGCAACTCTAGCAAGAATAAAAGATTCATTTAATTTAGTTTGATCTTGAATTAATTCTGCAAAAGTAGAGCAGGATAAAGTTTCTGTTTCATTTATATTAATGGATTGAGTTTTTCTAACTTTTTGAGGGAACTCTAAATCAAAGAGTTCTTTATTATCTCTTTCTTCTTTCTGTTCTGATGCATTGACTTCTTTTATTCCTTTACCAAAAGGTAATACACTTGTAGCAGATGACATGATTAATAATAAAAGAACCTGTTTTAATGAAATTTTCATATTTTACCCCTTATTTATATCTTTAAATTATAGATCATGTATATAAATTATCAAATAGTCAAAGACTTGTCAAATTATCCTTTAAATATGGGTATTTTTGGGTTCGTAGTAAAAAACTATAGATTTAGGAGAATTATCATCTAAAAATTAGATTTTTTGCTTGAATTCTAAGGGAATAGAGCTATTTTCTCTTTCAATTAGAAAGCTTATGGAGGCTCTTAGTAAAACTAGTAAAGCTAGTATTCCTAGGCTATAATATGTTTGATTTATAGAAGTACCTACTATATCAGCAGCTATGGTCATTTCCAGGCCTGTAATTATATAATTTCCTATACTTACTCGTAGCCTATAAAAAGCTAGTAGTTTATTTGTTTTTCTGTAGAAAAGATCTATAATGTATGTATATAGGGCAGTTAAACTCCCGAATGTAATTAAAAGAACTCCTATGAACTCTAAAATCTCTTTTATTATCCAGAACATAAGGTCTAAATTTTTTATTAATATTTCCATAATAAAAAGAGGTTATGTATTTTGATTGTATATAGTCAAGATTTTGAATAATTTAATGAAAACTAAAGATATGGAAAAAGTATTGCTTTTTTACAAATATGTCGAAATAGAAAGACCACAAGAAATTCTTAAATGGCAAAAAAAACTTTGTACAGATCTTGATTTAAAGGGCCGTATAATCATTGCAACTGAAGGAATTAATGGTACCCTAGGCGGATCTAGTCAGGGTTGTAAATTATATGTAGAGACTATGAAAACTAACCAATATTTCTTTGATGTGGATTTTAAAGAAAGTAGAGTAGAAGGAGTATGCTTTGAAAAATTGCGTGTAGTTGTTAAAGATGAAATAGTTAATCTAAATATAGATAAAAAAGTTGTTAATGCAAAGAATGGCGGTAAACATTTAACGCCTCAAGAAGCTCATAGTATGATATCAGAAAAAGGTAGAGATCTGATAATTTTAGACGCACGCAATAATTATGAATCTGCTGTGGGTGCATTTGAGAATTCTATGAAACCTGATATTAAATATTTTAGAGAGTTTCCACAGTATATTGATAAAAACATTGAAATTTTTAAAGATAAAAATGTATTGATGTATTGTACAGGTGGAATTCGTTGTGAGCGAGCATCTTCATATTTAAAATTAAAAAATGTAGCAAAAGAGGTATATCAAATAAATGGTGGAATTCATAGGTATATTGAGCAGTATCCTGAAGGCTATTTTAGGGGCAAAAATTATGTATTTGATGGAAGAGTAACGGTTAAAGTAAATAATGATGTTCTTGGTAATTGTTTTATTTGTGGTGTCCAATGTGATGAATATCAAAATTGTTTGAATGCTGTTTGTAATAGGCATTTTATATGTTGCAAGGAATGTTTACAAAACTTAGGATCTACTTGCAGTACAGAGTGTGCTGAGTTGATTAATAGTGGCAAAGTAAATGTACGTCCATATTTTAAGAAGGTAGAAATCTAATATTATGTCGTTAGATATTTTAAAAAATATTATTTCAGACTTTTATAATGTTCCATTAATTCAAGAAAAAGTTTCCCTTAAAGATAAGAATTGGTTTTTTACAGGGGGTAATGCTAGTTATTATGTCGAGCCATCTGATATAGATGGTTTTATTTTTGCTCTGGATTTTGCAAAAAAAAACAATCACAAAGTTTTTGTTTTAGGTCAAGGCGCAAATATTTTAATAAATGATAAAGATTTTGATGGCCTTGTTATTAAACCCCAATTAAAATACATCTCAATAAAGGATTTTGATGATGAATATAGTTTAATAACTGCTGCTTCTGGAGTTGTTTTTCAAGACTTAATCAATAAATGTTTAGAAAATAATCTAATTGGCCTTGAAGAGTTTAGTGGAATTCCTGGAACCGTTGGTGGCTCTGTTTATATTAACATTCATTATTTTGAGTTTCTATTGAGTCAATTTTTACACAGTGCTACTGTAATTGAAAAATCTACAGGTAAGATACTAATGGTAGATAATGCATGGTTTAACTTTGGTTATAACAATTCTACCTTACAATCTAAACAATATTACTTAATTGATGCTACTTTTAAATTAAAAAATGCAGATATTTTTAAAATTGCATATGCAAAGGGCAGACGTGATGAAATAATTAGACATCGTGTTAAAAGATATCCTAATAAAGGAACATGTGGAAGTTTTTTCAGAAACTTTTATGAGGATGAAGTAACTCTTGAAAGTGGCGGCAAAAAAATGATTCATGTTGCTTACTATCTTGATAAAATAGGTATTAAGGGTATGTTAAGAGTTGGAGATGCGATAGTATCTTATCAGCATGCTAATATGATCGTTAATTTAGGTGCAGCAACTACTACAGATATTATTACGCTTGTAAGACAAATTCAGCAGATGGTTAAGGATCAATATGGTATTGTTCCCAAGCCTGAATGCCAATTAATTGGGTTTAAAGAATATCCATTATTGGATTAAAATAACGCTTGCGTTTTTATTCTGTTTGTATTATTATATCTTTAATATATAGTTAACAATTGCTTTTAATTTGGGGGTTTTATGAATTTTAAGAATAATTTGATAATTCTGAGCTTATTTACTTTTTTTACATCTGTTTTTGCAATAGAGATGAATAATGATGAGATTGGTAGTAATAATATTCAAATGTTAGAGATAATACGTGCGCAAATAGATGAGGTACGTGCTTTGTCGCTAGCCCCCGATATTGATGAAATAAGCAGGAAGCGAATAAATAGTTATTTAGAACAATTAGAAGAAAAATTATTAGATTTAGAAATTTCATTAGGTATGAATGAACTTTATAATTCTATAAAAGAAGAAAAATTAGAAAATGTAAAAAAAATAGTAGAAGGTGGTGCTAAAATTTTTGAGAAGCATTTAGTTAAGGCAATAAGCACTAATAATGATCTTATTATAAAGCTATTATTAAAACATATTGATCAAGCTGTCATAACAAAATATTTATGTGATTTAATAGAAAAGGGAGATATTTCTAATTTAGAAGTTTTACTTATAAAAGGAGTAGATCCTAATATATTGAGGAGGTATTTTATACTTTCTGGAGTATTGTCATGCAAAGGTAATTCGTTTGATGTATATAGAATGTTAAGGAAACATGGACTAAGAGATGAAAAGCGTGAAATATTCTGTAAAACGATATGTGGAAGTGGAAGTAATAACAAAAAAGAGGTAGAGACATTTTTTAATGAATTAGTATTAAAAGAACTAAGTAACAATACAATAGTGAAGCTTTATGGGTCTAGTCCTGAGATTGCTGATAGACTCTTCAAGCAAGGTTATGATATAGATATGATCAATGAAAAAGGAAATACACCTTTAATTGAAGCGGCAGCTGGAAGTAGATTAAAAAGCGTTATATTTTTAGTTGAGCATGGTGCTGATTTATACATAAAAAATAAAGAGGGACGAAATGCTCTAGCTGAAGCGAAATTTTTTAAAACACGCCATGCAGTACGTATAAGAGATTTTAATGTAGTTAAAATCAATGGTGTACCTTTAAGCAATTTAAACCGCATAATTGAATATTTGGAATGTCAAAATCCAGCATTTTCTGCTTGTGAAGCACAAAAGAAACTTAAACAATCAACTGTAGAAAGAGTACTTCAAGCGACACCTCTTATACCAGGTATAGCAGAAATTGTTTCAGGCTATCTTTATGATCAACCTCAAGAAAAAGAAGCTGCAGAGCAATAGCTTACCCTTGAACTTGATTTGCTTGTTGCCTATCTCTTAATTCTTGTTCTTTAAGGGCAAGTTCTTGTTGTTTGATTTGCAATTCAAGCTCTTTAGCTTCTGCCTGACGTTCTCTAGCCTCAGCTTCTTGTTTTTTAGCCTTAGCTTCTACTTCTTTAGCTTGAACTTCTCTTTCCTTTAAAGCCAATTTTTCTTTTTCTTTTCTAGCATTTTCTTGCATTTGTTTTTCATTTAAATATTCTGTGCTTCCAGTAACACAGGATTTGATGAATGTTAATTCTGATTTTAATTTATAAGATAAGTTTTTGATAAAAGTGTAATTATAAACTAATTTGTTTGTTTCATTATCTAGCTTATTTAAATCGATATTAACATCATTTACGAACCTTGTTAGAGGATAAAGTTCATTAAAATATTTACCTCGAATAGAAGCTTTAATTTCTTCAACCAAAGGGTTATATGTTAAATTTTTTTGATAACCAGGATATTTATTTATAATATTTATTTCAATATTAAATTTTTGACTTAAATTAGAGAAGGTTGATTGTAATTTAAAGAAACTAAGATGTGAGCTGACATACAAATTTAAAAACCCTAATTCATTGATTGATCTTTTAGTTTTAGATAAAAGCTCTCTAAGTATATTACCTTCAAGTTCAGAAATATTATTGGAACCTCTAAATTTACTTTCAATTTTTTCTTGGCAATATCTTAAATCTTCTAATAAATAATGAAGTTTAGAGAGATAGTTTTCAGGAGAGCTTGCTGAATTAACATGAAAATATAAATCATTTAAAGTATATTCGTCAATTGTATCAACTACTTTTCTTTGATCCAAAGGTGATAAATAATTTATATTATATTTTCTGTTTAAAATTTGAATTGTAGAATCATAAGCAATTGCTTTTTGTAGGCTTTCAACTGATTTAGCTTTTATCGTGTTAATAGAAGGATTTAGCCTGTAATAAACTATTGTGCCTACAGCAACAGTTGCAACTATCGCACAGCCACCTATGAAAGCCTCTTCAGAAGTAACACTCTTTGTTTTGGATGTAAAAGATGATGCACAAATAAGTAAACCAAGTTTTATTAAAACAATTTTTTTTGTAGTATTTACAATTTTCATTTTTTTCCCTTATCTCTATATTTTTTCTTATCTTATAAAACTTGTTAATAAGTATATCAGTTTTTATGATGTCTGAATATAGAAAGATAAGGTATTAGTAATCGAAAGCCGGTGGCAAATCATCATCTGTACTTGCTGCAACTATTTCGCTTTTCATTTTATCTTGATAAGAATTATGAGTTTCTTTTTCATTGTTATCAGATGTTGTTGTTTGTTTTGGTTTCTCTTCTTTAACAGGAACATAAACGACTTCTTTAACAACTTCTTGTTTTACAGGAACATATACTGTTTTAGGTTTTTGGAATGTAGCAGCTATGTTTGAAATTAAGTTTTCTGTTTCAAGATTTCTTACTTTTCTGTTTAATCTGTCAATTTCTCTTTGTTGTCTGTAGCGTTCTTCTATTTGACGTAAACGTTCTCTTTCTTGACGCGCTCTTTCTTGTTCTTCAAGATATAATCTTTCGCGTCTTAGTTCATCTTCATATTCTAATCTGAATGTTGCGTCAGCCAAAAGAATGTTTTTTATGGTATTTAAATCATTAGATAGATTATTAAGATCAGATGCAAGTTGAGGATATTTTTGTGAATATTGTTGAGAATTGTATGCCAAGTCATTCAAATCAGCATAGATTTTTTGCAAATATTCTTTGCACGGGTATCTGTTGTAACAGCAAAAATTATTTACTCTTCTTATGTCTGCTATTAAAAGCGCAATAGAAGAACTACATGGATGAGCTAGTCTATCTAAGGCAGAAAGTTCAGCTTGATATTTTAAGTTTAATTGTGAGTAAAATTTTTGTAGTTTAAAATAATTTTTATTGTTTTTTAAAACATTCTCTAAGTTATATAACTTATTTAAAGTAGGGTCTGCTTTTTGTTTTAAAATTCCAAATTCTTGTAATGATTCATTGTATATAGGATTACATGAATTTAACATATTATTTAATGAATCTATATAGTTTCTAAGTTTGGATGCATATGCTCTACCTCCACCATGTTGTCTAATTATAGGTAATGATTTGTGTAGGAACATAAGTTCACGCGTAGCTTCAGAACCATGAAATGAAATAAAAACTGATTCAGCAAGTTCTTGGAATGGGTTTGCTTCATTTAATG
Organism: Candidatus Babelota bacterium; assembly: GCA_013286795.1. Classification (GTDB taxonomy): domain Bacteria; phylum Babelota; class Babeliae; order Babelales; family JABDEC01; genus JABDFA01. The sequence continues at coordinate 47,503 of JABDFA010000005.1, read as the reverse complement.
TTGCATACACTTTATTCATTCTTATTTGGCAAGCTTCTATCTTATCTCTTTTGTACCATTCAGGTAGAAGGTTATAGCAAGAAGATATACATTTGCCTATTCTTGAAGAACTGTATGATTGTGTAGTGTGGAACAAAAATATAAAGACGCTGAATTTAAGAAATAGACTTTGATTTACAAAATTTAGTGATTTCATGGAACCCCTTAAAAATTGATATTAATTACGCTATAATCATAGAATACATCTTTAAAAATATGGTGTCAAAGGCGTTATTTAAAAAAACTTATTAATTTCCAGTAGGAATTTTTATGCTAACAAATGAGTTAATTTTTATTATTCACGCAGTTATAATTTCTATAGCTGTGATAGTTGCTTCCAGAATTGGCAAAGAAGCTTTGGTAGCGTTATTATGTATTCAAGCGGTACTTTCAAATCTTTTTGTAACTAAGCAGATTATTCTATTTGGTTTATGCGCTACATGTGCAGATGTTTTTTCAGTTGGTAGCAGTTTGAGTTTAAATCTACTACAAGAATATTTTGGTAAAGATATAACTAAGAAAGCAATTTGGATAAGTTTCTTTATTTTAATATTTTATCTAATAATGACACAGATACATTTAGTTTATGCACCTAATATTTTTGATTTTACGCAATCCCATTATGCAAATCTTTTGCAATTTGCACCACGAATAGTTTTAGCATCGCTCGTTGCATATTTAGCGTGCCAATATTTAGATGCAATATTATATGGTTATTTTAAAGAAAAGTTTAAAAACTTTATTTTACGTAATTATAGCTCTTTAATAATTTCCCAATTTGTAGATACATTGTTATTTAGCTTTTTAGGTCTATATGGGATAGTAGAAGGTTTCTGGCAAATTTTTCTAGTTAGTTATGGAATTAAAGTTCTTACAATTATTTTGGCTGCGCCTTTGGTAGCTTTTTGCAGAAGGCTTATAAATGCATTTTAAATTTGAAATTTTACATAAATCAAAAAAATCTCGTGCCAGAGTTGGCAGAATTCATACTCCAAATGGAATAATAGATACTCCTAATTTTGTTCCGGTTGGTACTAATGCAACTGTAAAAGCTTTAGACAGTAAAACTGTTGATGATCTTGGAGTTCAATTACTTTTCTGTAATACATATCACTTAATGCTTCAGCCAGGAACTGAAATTATAAAGCAGGCTGGTGGTCTACACAAGTTTATGGGGCGTAAAAAATCTATAATAACCGATTCTGGTGGTTTTCAAGTTTTTAGTTTGGCTTATGGTACTGTTAAAGATGAACTTAAAAGTAGGGGACAAAAAAAATTAGATAATTCAGTAGTAAAAATATCTGAAGAAGGTGTTTTATTCAGATCATATAGAAATGGTGATCTAATTTTATTAACTCCGGAAACTTCTGTTCAGGCACAAAAAGATCTAGGTACAGATATTATAATTCCATTAGATGAGTTACCACCGTATCATATGTCCCAGGAAGATTTAAAAAAATCTTTAGAGCGAACTCACCGATGGGAAAAACGTTCGCTTGAAAAACATTTAAGTAATCTAAATAATCAAGCTATGTATAGTGTTATTCATGGTGGAATAAATCAGGAGTTACGTGCTAAAAGTTGTGCTTATTTAAGTTCTCTTGATTTTGATGGGCATGCAATTGGCGGTAGTTTAGGCAAAAATCATTCTGAGCTTTTTGAATTACTTAAATTCGTTGTGCCTTTATTACCTGAAGAAAAGCCTAATCATCTTTTGGGAATTGGTGATCTTAATTCAGTAGAAGAATGTATCAAAAATGGTATAGATACTATGGATAGTTCCCATCCTACACGTTGTGCTAGGCATGGATTACTTTTTACTTGGAATGGAACTCATAAAATTTTAAGTAGCGCTAACAAAAATAATTTTAACCCTGTCGATAAAAATTGCGCCTGCTTTACTTGTACTAATTTTTCTCTTGCATATTTACATCATCTTTTTAAGGCTAACGAATTAACGGGCTATACTTTAGCGACTATTCACAACTTACACTTTATGATGCAGTTGATGCAGGATTATAGAAATAGAATTATAGATGATAAAATTTAAATTTGTGTAAACATACTTGAAATAAAACTTGATTTAATGTTATTGCTTTAAGATAATTAATCTTTTTGTAAATTTTGATAACTTTTAGGTTTTCATATTTTAATTTTTTGATAATCTATAAGTTATCAAAAAGGAAATAAAATATGACAAACGGTTTCAAAAAATTAAGACTTCAGCAAGTGCAAGATAAATTGTCCCCTGTTACAGAAATTGCTAACCAACCTATTCCAAGGAGAGGATGGATTAATACGATTCGGGAAGCCTTAGGAATTAGCAGTCGAGCTATGGCAAAAATGTTAAATTGTAGTCAGGCCAATATCATAGCAATGGAAAATCGTGAAAGAAAAAAGAACATTAGTTTGGCAACTCTGGAACAAGCTGCTCAGGTTATGGGCTGTAAGTTAGTTTACTATTTTGTACCATTAGAACCACTTAATAAAATAGTTGAAAATCAGGCAAGAAAAGTTGCAAGAGAAAAAATTAGCTTAGTGAATCATTCTATGAAATTAGAGCAGCAGGGTCTAAATAAAAAACAGATCCAGCAGCAGGAAGAGGATTTAGTCGAAGAATTGTTGCAAGGAAATCCGAAAAAATTATGGAATGATGAATGAAGTTTAAATATCCTATTGGTGCAACTCCAATAGAAAGTGAAGAACTTGAAGGTTTGATTCCTCAACATATTGAAACCCAAGAAGAGTTAAATGCTTGGGAAGAAAAAAACATTCTTGAAGCTCAAGATTGGGCATTTAAACAAAAAGATATTTTGACTCTTGCCTTTATAAAGGAACTTCATAATCATATGTTTAATGAAACTTGGAAATGGGCAGGTCAATTTCGTAAGTCAGAAAAAAATATTGGTATTAATTGGTGCCTGATCCCCATAGAAGTTAAAAAACTTTGCGATAATGTGCAATATCAATTCAATCATAATACATTTTCAAAAGATGAGATTGCTATAAGATTTCATCGAGATTTAGTATGGATACATGCATTTTCAAACGGAAATGGAAGACATGCACGCTTAATGGCAGATCTTTTAATAACATGCGAAGGTGGCGTTAGATTTAGCTGGGGAATGTATCAAGATTTATATAAAGTAACACCAATACGAAAACAGTATATAGAAGCATTGCAATTAGCTGATAAAGGCGATTATTCTAAGTTATTAATTTTTGCAAGATCATAAGAATCGAATTTTGGAAGATAGAATTTAATCTGGATTGCTTAAAACAAGTTTATTTAAAATTTTTTTACATTTAATACATTTGAAAATATCTTCATTATTATCCATCCTTGCCTGATTTAACCATGTTTTTAGGCAATGTTCATGATAATAGTGGCTACATCTACAATTTATATATAAAGGATTTTCTGTTGCGTCGCTTAAACATATAAGACATTCTTTATCATAATTTTTATTCTCTAGATTTGGTTTTTCATTTGCTAAATTTTCGACTATTTCATCTAAAGCACTTAAAGCATCAAATTTTCTTTTTAAACTTACTTTATAGGAATAATGCAATTTAATAAGAGTACATACAATATAAGATCCTAAAAATATGATTATCGGAATATGGTCAGTAGTTGTTATGCATTCTATACATCCCACTATACATCCTATAGCCATCATTAACTGAGCAACACTTAAACCTTTTATAGCACCTAAATCTTCTGGGTCATCAATATATTTGTCATTGTAATTTGATACTAAATCTTTTGCATATATAACTTTTGATAGATTTTTGGAAACTTGTTCCATAGATTTTAGTTGTTGGACAGACAATGTTGTGGAAATTCCAAATAATAAGACTAAAAAGTTTGCTGATATTTTATTATTCATTTTTTTGTAATTCGAGTTTTATTAGACATTTCTTGCATACTACACATTTAAAAATATTTTCATAACTGTTTTTAACAGATACGTTTAACCATTTACTTAAACATTCTTTGTGATAAAAATGGCCACATGTCAAATTCATGTACAAACTTTTCTCTTCATCACTCAGGCATATTAAACATTTTTTCTCATAGTTTTCATTTGAATGTTTTGGAATATTTTTTTCTAACTTTTCAACTATTTCATCCAATGCTTTGAATTTATTTAATTTTTTATAATGAACAATGTAACTGGAAATTAAAATTAGTGGCATAACTAAAATTCCAATTGTTACAAATGTGTTTTGATAATTACCTGCAATAATATCTATAATTAATTGATGGATCAGAGATATATCCATCAAGATAATAACAGTCAATGCATGAGGCAAGAAAGAAGGCCCAAGATTTTTTTTGTTGAACTGATTTTCTATGCATAATAGATTTTTTGTATATAGAGTTCTTGGTAGATTTTTTGTACAAGTAATCTGGCTGCCTTTTGCATTTTTAAATATAGAAAATAAAAATAAAATTGATAAGAATCTAAACGTCTTTTTTGCTTTCATCTTCTTTTATTAATAAACAGTTTAATGATTGTTTACAAATTACACATTTTAACATGCCTGGTTTATCTATATTATTTGATGTATTTAGCCATTGGCTTAAACATGAAGAGTGATATAAATGTGGACAATTGGTATTTGAGTTTGAGTACAAGGGACCATTAGTGCCCAAACATATTGAGCATTCCAGATTTATTATATAATCTTTTTTATTTTGTGGACCGGATTTTAATACGTTTCTTACTCTTATTTTTTTGTCTGCCATGAATTCTTTTATTTCTTTAATTTCTGCCCATATCATTACATATGAAATAAATAAAAAAAATATACTAAATAGAGCATAGAAACGTAATACATGAGAAATGTCATTAGGGGTAAGGTCTTTGTTCGTTAGGTATGCATTTATTGATATAGGAAGCATTAACATATATATAAACGCAAATATCATATCTAAAACTTCTAACTTATTTACTATTTTATGTCTCGCTATTTCACGTAAACTTCTAACAAGGATTTTTTTAGGAAAATTGTTTTCTTGCATGCAGTAGATTTCTGAGGAAGATAATACTATCGATATTCCAAATAAGACTGAGAGATAAAAAGATTTTCTTTTGATTTGCATGTTGTTTTATTTTTAATGATTATATATAAACTTAGTATATCTATAAATAAGGCTTTTTAAATGAAAATTATTAACTCGTTACAAAATCAACAAATTAAAAATATTCAAAAATTACATGCATCAAAAGGCAGGCAAGAGCAGGGTAAATTTTTGGCAGAAGGGGTTAGGATCTGCCAGACTTTGATATCTTCTAAGGTAGAGCTTGAACAGTTGTATGTATTAGAAGAAATGCAGGCTGATGCTTTGAAAATAACAGTAGGACAGAATGTAACTATAGTTACTAAAAGTGTGATGGAAAAAATCAGTACAGTTCAAACTCCAAGTGGTTTAGTTGGAGTTTTTAAGATTCCTAAACATCCTTCAACTAGAGATTTAAGTTCAGGTATTGTCTTAGATGGTATTTCGGACCCAGGAAACATGGGGACATTAATTAGAACTGCAGCAGCTGTAGGGATCAAAACAGTTGTTATTTTTGAAGGGGTTGATCCTTGGGCTTCTAAAGTTGTACAAGCATCTGCTGGCACTATAGGGCAGGTAAATATTTTCCAAATAGATTTAGAAAAAATATTAGCAACTAAAGGTAAGTTAAAGCTGTGTGCGTTAGTTGTTAAAGATGGTAAAAAACCAAATGAGATTGATTTGACAGATAGTTTGTTGGTTGTTGGTAATGAGGCCCATGGTATTTCAGATCAAGTTTTGAAAGTATGCGATCAGAAAATGAGTTTGCCTATGGCTAAAAATGTGGAAAGTCTTAACGCTGCAGTAGCAGGATCAATAGCTATGTACTTGGCATTTGTTAACAAATAATCAATATTTATTCTATTAGTATTATGAGTGGGCTTTTGCATTAATTTCTAGCTTTGGTAGCCTTAAAGAGTAATAGTTAAACCTTTTCATTTAGGGGAAACCTATGATAATTAATTTTAAGAAATTTTTTTCTTTTATTTTGTTATTTTGTGTTATAGCAATAAATTGTGGTTCGATTAAAGGTATTAAAGAGTTCAAAAATTTTACTCCAAAAGTACGTAATGTAGTAAATACTAGAAAACTTCCTCTAATTTTTCACAAAAATTATGATATTTCATTTTTGGGGTTAGAAAAGTTGCATCCATTTGATTCACAGAAATATGGCAAAGTTGTTAATTATTTGATTCAAAATGCTGTTGTTAATGAAAGTTGGTTCCATATACCTAGAATGGTATCGCAAGAAGAGCTTTTAACTGTTCATACAAAAGATTATTTAGATAGCTTAAACAAGTCTCAAGTTGTGGCTAAGATTACAGAAATTGCTCCTTTAGCTTATGTGCCTAACTTTTTATTACAAAGCAATTTATTAGATTCAATGAGGTTAGCAACTGGAGGTACTATTTTAGGAGCAGAGTTAGCTTTAAATCATGGATGGGCTATAAATTTTTCAGGTGGATATCATCATGCTAAATCATCAAATGGAGAAGGTTTTTGTGTATATGCAGATATACCACTTGCTGTAAAACAAGTTTGGAAATTTAAGTCTGAAGCTAAAGTTATGATTATCGACCTTGATGCTCATCAAGGTAATGGCCATGAAGAAATTTTAAAAGATGATAAGCGTGTTATAATTTTTGACGTTTATAACAGTCAAGTTTATCCAAATGATACTGAAGTAAAAAAATATATAAAATATGATTATCCTGTAAAATCTTTTATAAAAGATTCTGTATATTTAAGTTTAGTAAAACAAGAGTTAGCAAAAGCTATAGAAAAAGAAAAACCTAACTTTATAATTTACAATGCAGGAACAGATATTTTTGAAAATGATCCTCTTGGTGAAATGTCTGTTTCTAAATCTGGAATTATAGAAAGGGATCAGTTTGTTTTTAAGATAGCTTTAGAGAATAAAATTCCAATTTTAATGTTGCTTTCAGGTGGATACACTAAAGAAAGTTTCCAAATTATTGGTGAATCAATTAAAAATATTTTACAAAGTTTTAAGTTAATCAAGTTTTAATATTTTTTTTTCAAACATAGAGGGATTTATGAAATTAAATAAAATATTACTTTTAATCTCGTTAATTAGTGTCTCGCAATTGCAAGCTATGAATTTTAGCAGAACTTTTAAAAGTTTTACTAAAAAAGCTATTGTGGCAAGTGCTATTGTTGCATCATTAATTTATTTAAAAAAGAAACTTGTTGATGAAGCTAATGAACGAACAGTTTTAAGTGTGGTAAAAAAAGAAGATGTTCTGCATTTGTATAATGATGCAAATGGTTCAAAGTTTGATCAATTAGTTCAGTTATTTCCTGGAATTGATATTTTAATCGATGATGAGTTGGAACTTACAATAGACGAAATCAATAAATCCCAAATTAAAATTCATAATGGGAAAGTTTTCATCCAAATAAATTCAGGTCTTTTTAAAGTTAGATTTATAACGATAGAACAATCTAGAACAGGAAAATATGATTATGAGGATGAAGTCTCTGGAATCTAGTTATGAAATTAAATAAAATATTAATATTATTTCTATTTTTTATATCTAATCAAGTTTGTGCAGACAGTTTTGATGGCCTGAGAGATTGTTGGAATAATTTAAGCCAAGGCCAGAAAAATGTTGTTAAAGTTGTTACAGTAGTACCTTTGGTATATGGTGCTTTTAAGTTAGTCAAATCAGCGTATAATGGCGTAGTTAACAAAGTTAATGCTAAAATTGAAAAGGCAGTTGAAGAAGAAACAATAAATTCAATTTTGCTATTTTTTAAGCTTGTTAAAAATTGTAACGAAGAAGAGCTTAAGACTAAAGCTCGAATGGTTCGAATAAGAAATCAGGTCATGCAAAATTTGGATAAAGTAGCTCCAGAACATTCTCAAGTAAAAAAACTAAAACTATTATTTTCTGGTCTTGATTTTGTAAGAGGCTGGTTCAAGCAAAATCCTTTTGAATACCAACAAATTGGTGTTATTGATAGTGCCTTAGAAGCTAAAATTGCAACTTCTATAACTGATTCTATATTGTTTAGTTTTAAGGATCTAAAAGATTGCACTGAAGAAGAGATTATTCAAAAAGAACAGGCTAAAATTAGTAGAAATAGAATTATCCAAAAAGTGGTGCCTGAATTAGAAACAAAAATACCAAGTTCAGTAAAAATTATTATGGCAATATTTACTCCTGGTTTATTTGTATTGTTAAAGGCTACACCAATATTTGTAGATTTCTTTTTTCCAGTAAAATAGTTATTTTTAACATAGAAAGGTGTTTTATGAAACTGAATAAATTGTTTTTGATATCGTTGGTTTGTATTTCGCAAACTAAAGCAATGAATTTCGACACAATTAAAAGTAAGTACAATCAACTTAGTTCTCGTCAGAAAAAAATGTTAGGTGCAGCTATTGTATCACTAGCTTCTGTATATGCTATTTATAAATACATGCAAAAAGAAGAAAATATTTACATACAAGGAAACATACCTTTACTAGAAGACAGTAAATACGGTTTTTTAATCACTCATTATAAGGGGATAGCTAAAAAACTTGCTTCATTAAAAATTACAAAAAAAGATATTAATGAAGGAGCTATGTTTTTTAATGAATCGGATTATAAAGATGTTGCGATTAAGTTAAAAAACAAATCGCAGTATGTTGCTATATTTACACATTGGGATGGTAGTGGGGAGGGCAAATGGAAATATGAAGTTTCTATTGAAGAAGGCGAAAATATAGATTTTCCTCAACTTAAACTTATGTAAACTTAAATAATTAATTTATCATCTAAATTTTGGGGAATGTGAAAAAACATTCCCTTTTTTATTTGTTTTTATGATAAAATTATAAATAAATTTAATTTTAACCTAAAAACTGGTTTAAAAAAATATGACAGAACAATATAAACTTTCGTTGACAACTGCAATCTTGATTAACATTAATATTATAATGGGCTCAGGGATTTTTCTTAATATGATATCGCTTTCCAAGCCTGGAATTTTGGGGCCTGTTGTCTATATAATCGTAGGAATTTTAATGTTGCCTCTAGTATTAACTCTTGCTGAGTTATTAAGGTTACATCCTGGGGGTACTTTTTATACTTTTGGTAGCAAGGAAGTTAGCACTTTTTTTGGATTTTTAACAGGGTGGATCTATTTTGTAGGCAAGCTTTCTTCTGGAAGTTTGATGGTCCATTTCTTTTCTTCAACAGCTCAGTCAGTGATTCCAATTTTAAGCTCAGTAAATGTTTTAGTTTTAGATTTTTTTGTCATATCTGTTTTTGCAATATTAAACATGTTAAATTTAAGGGCTGGTAGCAGAATACAGTTTATGTTTATTTTGTGCAAAATGATTCCAATAACATTTGTTATCTTAAGTGGGTTATACTTTTTTTCTACGAAACATATAATTGCAGCTAACGCAAATCTTGCAGAAATGTTACCGGCAATACCTTTAGTTATTTATGCATTTGCCGGTTTTGAATCAGCATGTTCTTTTAGCAGATTAATTAAGGATCCAGATAAGAATGCTCCAAAAGCAGTTTTAATTTCATTCTTGATTGTAGCTTGTATATATTTTTCTTACCAATTTTTATTTTATACAATGCTCGGTCCAATAATTTTAAAAGCAGAAAAATATTACGAAGCCTTTCCATTTTTGATGAAAAATTTTTTTAATTTGAATGATTTGTTAAGAACAAGATTGGGCCACTTTTTTCAGTTAGCAGCTGCTTCTTCAGCCCTTGGTGGAGCTTATGGAATTTTATTTAGTAATAGTTGGAACTTATATACTTTGGCAGAAAATGGTCATACATTTTGGCCAAAATTGATTCTTAAGTTAAACAAATTTAATATTCCCATTATTTGTGTTATAGCAGAGGCTTTAATTTGTGGAATCTATTTTATGGTAACACAAGGTAATAATATTTTATTGCAGCAAATTAGTTCGTTTAGTTTAACATTTACTTACTTTTTTTGTGCTATAGCTCTTTTTTATGCATCTTACAAACAAGTGAGTTTAAGAACAGTTTCTGTTTTAGCAATACTTAGTAGTGTTGTGCTTCTTTCATTTTGTGTTTATAACTTTTTTACTAAAGGCGCGTTGCCATTTATAGTGTTTTTATCGATTGTGGCAGTGGGTTTGATTATGTATATTATGACCAAAAAGACTACCAGAGAAATTTAGAGATAAATTGATTATTAATACTTGTATATTTTATTGGATTAATATATAATAAATATTAATTATGTATTTATTGAATAAAGGAGGCTATTATGAAAAAGGTTAATGTTACATTCTCTATACCTTCTGATACACATAAATTGCTTCACTCTTTGGTAGGTCAAAGAAAGATGAGTTTATTTGTGACCCAAGCTATCAATGATGCTTTACAAGAAAAAACTGAATTGTTAAAAAAAGCTTATGCTCAAGCAGAGAATGATCCTGATAGAAATGAGACTATTTCAGATTGGAGCGCTTTGGACTTAGAGGATTGGAAATGAATTTTCCTAAGCGTGGTGAAATTTATTGGGTAAATTTGGATCCTACTGTAGGATCTGAAATTAATAAAAAACGTCCCGCAATTATAATTTCTAATGATGCAGGAAATGAATTTTCTAGACGTGTTATTATAGCACCAATTACAAGTAAGGCTTCAAAGATATTTCCTTTTGATGTTGCGATTCAAGTTGGTTCTAAAAAGGGAAAAATTCTTTTAGATCAAGTGAGATCTATTGATAAAATTAGACTTGGTAAAAAAATTGAATCTTGTGATTCTGAGATTTTGGATCAAATTAATGAAGTTCTAAAAATAGTTTTTAGCTTAAGATAATTCATCTAATTTTTAAGGTTATTAAAGCCAAGAGTGCTAAAAGTATAGAAATAATTCCACAGCGCACTGTAATTGTTGATTCTTTCCAGCCCATTAACTCAAAATGGTGATGTATAGGCGCCATTCTGAATAATCTTTTTTTTGTTAATTTAAAATAAGAAACTTGTAAGATTACAGAAAGTGTTTCTGCTACAAATAATCCACCGGAAATAATTAAAAGAAGTTCCTGTTTTGTCATAAGAGCAATTAATGCAAGAACAGCTCCAAGTGAAAGAGAGCCAACATCTCCCATGAAAATTTGAGCTGGGTATGTATTGTACCATAAAAACCCTAAACATGCGCCTATTAAAGCTGAGCTAAAAACTACAATTTCAGAAGTTTGGGCAAATGGTATATGTAAATAAGATGCTATTTTCGCATGACCTGCAAGATAAGCAATTATCGTAAATGTTGTGAAATTTGTTATTAATGAGCTGGTTGCCAATCCATCAAGACCATCGGTTAAATTAACTGCATTACTGTAACCTACAATCATAAATATTGCCCATGGGATTAGAAATAATCCCAAATTGGGATTGAGGTTTTTAAAGAATGGTATACATAAAGTTGTTTCAGGGTGTACAAAAATAAACCAAGAAAGCACTATAATTAATGCGCCGGTTACTTGATATAGAAATTTATTTTTGGCTGAAATACCACGTTGTTTTTTTATTTTTCTGCAATCATCTATAAAACCTATAATTCCAAAAAGTATAAGACACCCTAAAGCAATCCAGATTTTTGGATTTGTCAGATCACACCAAAGCAATACTGAAATAATAACGTTAGTGATAATAAAAATTCCCCCCATGGTTGGTGTACTAGATTTGCTCTTATGATTTTCGGGAGTATACTCACGTGTTCCAGCCTTAAACATGCTAGATTTTTTAATAAACCAATCACCTACTAAAAAGGAAAATAATAGAGTAGTTATCATTGCAGATATGGCTCTGAATGATATATAATGTATGAGATTAAAACAAGATAAACTTGGTTTTAAAAAAGTAGCTAAGTGATAAAACATTAATTTCCTATATTTAGAGCTATTACTAAACTATGCTCGTATGGTTCGACAGGCTCACCACGAGCGCGTTTTATTCCTGCACCCGTTCGTCCTGCCTGTCCGGCGAAGCCTTAGCGAAGTCGGAAGCTTGTTCCTTCGATTTCATAGGATAAACTCCAGATACGAATGGGTGTTCATAAGAGATCTTTTAGATTTCCAAAGTTTTTTCTTTAGGGATATCTTGTAAAATATCTTGTTTTTCAATTTTAATTTGAGCGCCTAGAGATCTTAGTTTTTGGTCCAATGCATCATAGCCACGTTTAAAGTGATGAACACCTTTAACAATAGTTTTGCCATTAGCAGCAAGACCGGCTAACACAAGAGCGCAAGATGCTCTAATATCACTAGCAACAACTTCTGTTCCAACTAATTCTTTTACACCGGTGATAATAGCTTTATTGTTGTTTTCAAGAATAATTTTGGCACCCATTTTTTGTAATTCAAATATATGAATTAATCTGTTTTCAAAAACAGTTTCTTCAATTTCACTTACTCCTTCAGCTAAAGTTTGAGCGACTAACATAGGAGCTTGCAGGTCCGTTGGAAATCCGGGATATGGAGCAGTTTTAAATGAAACAGCTTTTGGTGATTTACAAGCCATTAATCTTATAGATTGTCCATTTTGTCCAATTAAAATAGAGTGGCCCATTTCTTCTAGTTTCATTAGAAATACATCAAGCAAATTAGCTGAAGCATTGGGAATATGAATATTTCCACCCGTAATTGCAGCAGCCAAGAGTAAAGAGCCTGCTTCAAGCCTGTCACATAAGATTGAATGTTCTACTGCATTAAGAGTATTTACACCTTCAATTTCTATAGTTGCTGGTGGAAGTATAGAAATTTTTGCACCCATCCTTTTTAGAACTTCAATTAAATCTAATACTTCCGGTTCTAAAGCAGCGTTAACAATTGTAGTCTTGCCCTGAGTTAGAACTGCAGACATCATTAGATTTTCTGTTGCACCTACACTGGGATATTCAAGAGCTAAACGTTTTGCTAAAAGTTTATTGGTAGATCCAACAAGATAATCCCCTGATTGTTCAAAAGTGACACCAACTTTTTTAAAATTATCAAGATGATAATTTATTGGTCTTTTGCCTAATACGCAACCACCGGGTAAAGAAATTTCTGTTTTTGAAAACCGTGCTAATAACGGTCCCATTACTAAAACAGAAGCCCTCATTTTTTTCATTATATTAGGGCTGACTTTGTAGTTTATTACAGTTGAAGTATCTATTTCTAAAACTTTATTTAATTGATCAAAATTTACTTGTGCGCCTAATTCTTCAAGAAGGTTTATCATACAAAGTACATCTTCTGAATTAGGAACGTTTCTGAGTGTATTTTTTCCAGAGTTCAGCAATGTTGATGCCATGATTACTAGTACTGCATTTTTTGCTCCAGATAAACTAATTTCGCCTTCAATGTTATGAGTTTGTTCTACTATAATACACTCTTGCATAGAGTTACTTTCGAAAAAATAAAAATTGTTTTTGTCTATATTTTGATAATAATCAATTTATTATACCAAAACTAGATTTATTTTTTAGTTTCATTTAACATAAATTTCTTTTACCTTTAAAATTAATAATTATAAAAACTTTAATAAGGGTAAAATTATGTTCGTTAAAAAAACAGAAAAAACAAAAGGAGTATTAGAAGTAGTTTGTGGTTCAATGTTTTCAGGCAAAACAGAGGAGCTTATTCGCAGATTAAAAAGAGCTGAAATAGCAAAATTAAATGTATTGGCATTTAAACATTCTTTGGATAGAGTTCGAGCTATTGAGTATGTAATGTCCCATAGTGGTAGTAAAATTCAAGCATTTGAAGTTGGCGATCCCAAAATTATTTTAGATTTAGTGCACGATAAGACAGATATTATTGGTATTGATGAGGTGCAATTTTTTTCTAATGATATCGTTGAAGTTATTTTCAAGCTTGTTGATAGCGGCAAACGTGTTATAGCTGCAGGATTAGATTTAGATTTTCGTGGCTCACCTTTTGGTTGTATGCCCGCTTTACTTGCCTTTGCTGATAATGTTACAAAGCTTAAAGCTGTCTGCGTTGAATGTGGAAATGATGCACAATTTACTCAACGAATTGTTAATAATATGCCTGCTAAATATAACGACCCATTAATTATGATTGGCGCGCAAGAGTGCTACCAGGCCCGCTGCCGTAATTGTTATATTATAGACAAAAGTGTAAACTAAATCCTAGGCTAAATTTTGAAAGAATTTACCTCTTTCAATCATTCTAAGATAATTGAATAATTGTTTTGTTTTTTTTAGGTGACTTTGTCTTCTCCAGTCATCCTGAGGGAAGTGGAGAATTGTGCTTAAGCACAATTCGGAACGAAGTCGAAGGATTATTTTTAAAATGAAACCATTTTATGTTTATATTTTAAGATGCAGAAACGGCGCTTATTACATCGGTCACACTGATAATATAGAAAAAAGATTATGTGAGCATGCTGAAGGGAAGGCTAGTGAATACACTGCTGCGCTTTTGCCAGTGAAGCTAGTATTTCTTGAAGAATTTTCAACTAGAACAGAAGCATTTAATGCAGAGCACAAGTTAAAAGGTTGGACAAGAGATAAAAAAGAAGTTTTAATAAATCATGGATGGGAAGCATTGGAAGGATTTGTTACAAAGAAAGAAAAAGAGATCCTTCGACTTCGCGCTTCGCGCTTCCCTCAGGATGACCGGATGGTGGATGGTTCTGGTTGATTCCTAATTTTACTATTTAGATTGATAAATATAAATTTTGTTTTTATTTACTTAAGTTTAGAGAAATGCTTGTTTTCTCCAGTCATCCTGAGGGAAGTGACGAATTGTGCTTAAGCACAATGAGGAACGAAGTCGAAGGATAAGTTATTATTCTTAAAATAAAAGTATTGCTATGAGCAAAATTAAAACATTTTTCGATTGTTCCGGTTGTGGTTATAAGACTCCAAAGTGGTTAGGTTGTTGTCCTGAATGTAATGAGTGGAATACATTCGTGCAGCAAGAAGAGCATAAATTTGTAGCTGCATCTAAGGGTGCTGGGAATTTGCAGATGGTGCAACTTTCTCAAGCTGTTTCATTTGAAAAAAAACGCATATCTTCAAGTTTTAATGAATGGGATAGAGTTTTAGGTGGCGGATTAATTCCTGGATCTTTTTTAATTTTGACCGGTGATTCAGGAATAGGTAAATCTACTTTGCTTTTACAAATTGCCCATGATTTAGCGAAATCCAAAAAACTTTTTTATTTTTCTTCAGAGGAATCTATAGCGCAAGTCAAACATCGTTTTGACAGAATAGTTCATGAAGAAAGCCAAATGTTATTTTCTGATGAAGGTAATCTCGATGCTATAATTGCTACATGTGAAACACAAAAGCCTGAAATAGTTATTATAGATTCTATACAAAACTGTTATTTTACTCAAACACAACAAATTATGTCTGGTACCGTTGGGCAACTTCGTGAAGCTGGTTTTAGGCTAATGCGACTTGCAAAAGAAAATAATATTACTGTAATTGTAACCGGACATATAACCAAAGAGGGTCAGATTGCTGGACCAAAAACTTTAGAGCATATGGTTGATGCTGTTTTTTATCTTCAAGGTGAAGATCAGCTTAATATTCGTGTATTACGTTCAGTAAAAAACAGATTTGGTTCTGTTAATGAAATCGGTTTTTTTGAAATTTGTTCTGAAGGTTTAAGAGAGGTTCCAAATATTAACCAACAGCTTTTACAGAATGTTTCGTATGCTCCTGGATCAGTTTTAATTAGTTGTTTTGAAGGTTCCCGACCTTTATTATTAGAACTCCAGGCTCTTATAATACCATCAAAGTTTGGTGTACCACAACGAGTTATCACAGGTGTTGATCATAAACGTGTTATTTTAATTTCTGCAATTTTAGAAAAATATCTTCAGGTAAAATTTAGCTCACATGATATTTTCTTTAAAGTTAGCGGCGGGTTTATGGTCAAAGAAAGTTCTGCTGATCTTGGCATAGCTCTTGCATTACTTTCCAGCTTCTTTCAATTAGCTTTACCAGCTAAATCAATCTCACTTGGCGAGATCAGCTTAACCGGCCAGATTAAACCTACAAATAATATTTCTATGCACATTAGTGAGGCACAAAAATTTGGCATTGAGCAGATTTTTATTTCCCGCGGCCAGAAAATAGAAAAAGGCTCATACGAAGTTAATCACTTCAGCAATGTTTATGAGCTACTTAAAGTTTTTTCTGAGGGCAATGTTTAAGTCTAAGATTTCTTAATTTTTTCTATTTTTAATCCCAATGTGCTAAATACTCCAATCATGCAAAAGGCTCCTAAAGAAAACACACTAATACTTTGCAAAGGTTGATTTTTCATGATATTTATAAATATTCGAAAATTCTCTCGTGTCATTTCACGTCTTAATGTAGTCATAGCATTTTCTAACTTTGCCCTTGTCTCTTTCGTTTTTCTTACAACATAATTATTGTTGTATAATTCTTGGTAGTTATCTAATCTTTCTTGTAGAGCTATACCCATAGCATTATTTATGTTGAGAGCAGAATTAGGATAAGGCATAATACTTTGTCTTAAGATGCGAATTAAATTTATGTCATTTGCTCCTCGAGCTAAATCTAAAGCAGAAACGTCCAAAATTTTCATATAGGCATCTGCACCATTTTTTATTAGTATTTCGATAATTTTTAAATATTTATCTGTTGCTTCTTCAGCTTCTTTCAAGCTAGATCTATCTTCAGAAGTTCTCAATTCATTAAAACGTTCTTTATGAGATAAATATTTGTTTATAGAAAAGATTAACGGTGAAAGGTCGAAAGCGGTGGGCACTCTATTTACATTAGCTCCATTATTTATGAATAATTCTATGATCTGAATGTTTCCAATTCTACATGCTTTTATTAAGGTGTTTTTTAC
Organism: Candidatus Babelota bacterium; assembly: GCA_013286795.1. Taxonomy (GTDB): domain Bacteria; phylum Babelota; class Babeliae; order Babelales; family JABDEC01; genus JABDFA01. Next base: position 30,540 of record JABDFA010000005.1, on the reverse strand, counting down.
ATCAGCTCCTGCATTTATTAATTCTGCTATTATTTCAATATGATTTTTACTTATTGTATTATTATCTAATAATTGAAGTAGAGCTTTTGTAACATCAATATCTGTATCTTTTTTATTTTTTAAGAGCATTTGAATAGAAACTAATTTTTCTTGTTGTGTAGCTACATCGAGTAGATCGTTTGCTTTACCATCTTTTAAAGCACCATGATGAATTAATTTTTCCATCCAATCAGTTAGCTCATGTATAACAGCTATTTGGAGCATTTTCTTAAGATCTTCATTAGTTATTTGCTGATCCTGTAAAAGCTTTAATATTCTTTTTTCAATTTCAGTAATTGTTTCATCGATGGTTTCTGCACACATCTCATTTGAAGATTTCTGAGATTTAATAAATTCAGCGTATTCTTCAAATTCTCTAACAACATCCGTTGGAGATTGAGATGGGTGATAATAATCTTGAATTAAATTTATTATATTCTCAGATAGATTGGTCGATCTTTTAATAAGTTCTTGTCTTTTTATAAGATGTTTTTTAAATAGTTTTTTTAGTGATTTTTTATGATGAAATAAATGGTTTTCTATAAGACTATAATTGCTTGTGCAACTTACACCTTGATTATAGGGATTTTTTCCTTGTTCAAGATCTTCTGCTAAATTTTCAAGAGAACCAAAACGTCTTATTTGATCTTCAGGGGTAGGAGCTATAGCTTCTGTTTCAACCTTTTCTTCTCTTTCTTTTGTTTCTGTTTGAGCAGCTTGTTTAAGTTCGCTTTCTTCTTTATCTTCAGTGGCACGTTTTTGTTCTGCTAAAGGTATATCATGTTCTTGATTTCTTCTTGTTTCTACTTCAGGTATAATTAAATTGTCATTGTCTTGCATAGCCGATATAGAAATAACCTGGCAAATCACTAAAAATAACGCTAATTTTAATATTCTGTTCATAAAGCCCCTATTTTGATTAAATATTACAAAAATCACTTATTATTAAATAATTATATAGATATTCTTCAAATTGTCAATATCGAGCAATAGAAAAATTTACTCTGGAAAATATTACATTGAGCTGGAAAGTTCGGTGATTTCTTTGGTGATTTTGGTCTGACGGACTTTGTTGTAGAGGCGCTTCATATCTTCAAGAAGCTCGTCAGCATTTCTTGTAGCACTATCCATAGATTGAAACCTAGCTGCTTGTTCGGCAAAAATTGAATTAAAGAGAATGGATTGGATTGCAAATTTAAGGTATTCATTTGTTATAGTATTTGCAACATCTTCAGCGGGTTGTTCCCAAATGTAATCTTGATAATTAATTTTTACAAATTCTTGTTCGCTTTTAAACTCTTCAGATTGAGCTGGGACTAGGATATATCTTTCAGGCACTTGTGAGAAAAAACTTTTTGGGCTATTGCTATAACATATAACGTCTGTATAAATGGGATTTGCTTTTTGGATTATTTGAAATATGTTGTTGGTTATTTTGTTTAGCGAATTAAATGTGAATTGATCAAAAGTAGCTATGAGTTTTATGTTTTCTTTTTTAAGATAGTCTGTTGCCTTTTTGCCTACACTTATAAAATCTGAATTAAACTCTTCTGGAGTTACTTTTTTTTCAAAAAGATTAAAAAGTGTATTGTTGAATGTTCCACAAAGGCCTTTTTGTGAACCAACTAATATTATTAATGTTTTTTTGTTTTCAGATTTGGGATTTAATATTCCTTGCCATTTTTTCTCAAGAGATAAAAACACATTTAAAGTGTTAAAAAGCTCTTTTTTGTAATTTTGAATAAAAGGAGCTTTTTTACTTAGATGTAAATGGCTGGACATTGATATAAGGCGCATAGCATTAGTAATTTTTTTAATAGTTTCTATGGCCTTAATGCGCTGACGCATATGTGTTAACTGTGGCATAATAACCTTTAATTTGGTTAAAATAATGTGTTATAATAAAATTACATATTATTTTTTTTAAGTATAGGGGTTTAATGATCTTACTTATAGATGGTTATAATCTTATTAAACAAGTTATTAAATCTACGGATGTTTCACCAGATATAAGATCTAAGTTTATAAATGAGCTTGCAGGATATTCAAAAAAGAAAAATCATAAAATTGTTATTGTTTTTGATGGGGGAGATTTTCCATTTCCTTCATTGGAAGAGTATAATAATATACAAATTATTTATTCAGGATATAAAGATTCAGCTGATACTGTAATTAAAGATTATTTGTCTGAAAACTCTTCGAAAGATATTTTACTTGTTTCATCTGATAGAGAGCTAAGAGATTGTGCGTCTAAATTGAATATAGATTCAATAAAATCTTTAGAGTTTTATGGGTTTGTTAATAACTTAAAGACAGGGATTATCCCTAAGAAGGTTCGGGGTGATACTGTAGTGCATAAGACAAGTTCAGAATCTGATATAAATTTAGATGAATTAATGATGGGAGCAAGTGGTAGAATTTATTTTAAAGAAGAAGATTTTGAAGTAAAAAATTTAATTGATGATAGAAAGTTAGAGAACAATAGTAAAAAGATTTTAAAAAAAATTAAAAAATTATGAATAGTGAGATTATTGTTTTTGGATTGGATAAATTAGATTTGACCTCTAAGAGATTATCTAAAGAGTTAGAAGAATGTCAGATAGTTACATTTACAGGGCCTTTAGGTGCAGGTAAAACTACTTTTGTGCGAGAGCTCTTGAAATTGTGGGGAGTGGATGATGAAATTGTAAGCCCTACATTTAATTATGTTAATATTTATAAGAATTTTGAAGGTAAAACTTTTTACCATTTTGATTTGTATAGAATAAAGAATTTAGGAGATTTTTTAAATTTGGGGTTTGATGAGTATTTGCATGATAGTAATAGTATGAGCTTGATTGAATGGCCAGAAATAATAGAGCCAATTTTGGGTGAAAAATTTTGTGCAATAAATATAGATTATGATGAAAACTCTAATGAAAGAATTTTAAAAATACAAAAAAAATTTTAGAGAATGTAAGATTTTGGTTGAAAAGATCAAAAAAAAGCAATATCCTATTGAGATGTTTATGACAATAAATTAATTATTTTTTTGAAATCTAGGTGAGGTTCCCGAGCGGCCAAAGGGGACGGACTGTAAATCCGTTGGCTCAGCCTTCGTAGGTTCGAATCCTACCCTCACCACCATACTTCGCTACTTCGTAGCTTCGTATGGCGAGCCATACTTCTTTAAGGAATTGATTTTATTAATACAGTAACTTAAGTGCGAAGTATGCCCTTCGAAGCAACTTACGTAGCTTTAGCGAAGTAAGTGCGTAGTAGGGCAGGATTTAAATTATAAAAAAACTATTTTTATTTTGAGTTAAAAATAAAAATAGAAAAATGGTAGTTTGGTTATAAAAAAAATTGATAAAGCGGGAATAGCTCAATTGGTAGAGCGACAGCCTTCCAAGCTGTAGGTTGCGGGTTCGAGCCCCGTTTCCCGCTCCAAAAAAATATTAAGAATCGATGCTGGCGTAGCTCAGTTGGTAGAGCAGCTGATTTGTAATCAGCAGGTCACTGGTTCGAGTCCAGTCGCCAGCTCCAAATTATTGTTGTATTTTTCTTTTTTTCCTTTATCTTATTAATAGGTACTTAGGCATTGAATTAAGTGCCCACGTAGCTCAGTAGGTTAGAGCACTTCCTTGGTAAGGAAGAGGTCACCGGTTCGAATCCGGTCGCGGGCTCCAGTTTAATATGAGGATCTGGAGCGGTTTTATCTGCAAGGAAGTTTTTTATGGCAAAGAATAGAGTAACTTCACATTTAATGTGTGAAGATTGTAAAGAAAAAAATTATACACAGGTTGTAAATAAAAAAAGATCTATAGGGTCTTTGAAAATGAAAAAATATTGTTCTCGCTGCCGTAAGCATCAGCCTCATAAAGAAACTAAATAGAGGCCAGTAGCTCGAATTGGTAGAGCGGCAGACTCCAAATCTGCGGGTTGGGGGTTCGAATCCCTCCTGGCCTGCCATATTTGTTGTACGGTGCAATTTTTATGGTGAGTGTTTAAGAAGTTTGGGTGATTTAATGAAAAATCTTGGCCAGTTTTTACAAGAAGTAAAGTTTGAATTATTAAAAATAGTTTGGCCTAAATTTCCGGAATTTATTGGAGCTACTATTATAGTTCTTATATTGATTGTTTTATTTTCCATATATTTAGGCGCTATAGATTTTGCTTTTTCTTGGTTAGCAAGATACATTTTTGTAGAATATGTTTAATATTTTTAGGGAAACTCTAGGACTCCTGAGATGAAACGTTGGTATGTAATACAAGTTTATGCTGGTTATGAAGATCAAGTGAAATTAGATTTAAGTAAGCAGATTGCCCAAAAGGGATTGCAAGATTATTTTGGTGAAATTCTTGTTCCTTCCGTTAAGGTTAAAGAATTTCTTTCAGAAGAGGAAAAAGATCAGCGAATGTTTCCTGGCTATGTTCTGGTAGAATTTGAGCCTACTCCTGAATCCATGCGCCTTGTTGCTACATTGCCTAGGGTTTTGAAGTTTCTTGGGGGTAAAGACCCTATGCCATTATCTCAAAAAGAAGTGGATAGAATTGTATCCAGTATGAAGGGAGAGGTTGTAGTTTCCTCAAATAAAATTGAATTTGAAAGTGGTTCTGAAGTTGATATCATAGCGGGTCCATTTGCTGGATTTGTAGGCATTGTTGATAAAATAGATATGGATGCTGAAAAATTGACTGTCATGGTTAGTATTTTTGGTAGACTTACTCCTGTTGAATTAAGTTTTGATCAAGTAAAACGATAGTATAGAGGTAAAATTTTCATGGCAAAAATTGTTAAATCTCAAATAAAACTTCAAATTGCTGGTGGTGCTGCAACTCCTGCTCCTCCAGTTGGTTCATCTCTTGGTCAGCATCAAGTTAATATAATGGAGTTTTGTAAGCAGTTCAATGCGAGAACTGCAAATAGAAAGGGTGAAACAGTTCCTGTATTTATTACAGTTTATACTGATAAGTCTTTTGATTTTATTGTAAAAACAGCTCCTACCTCAGAACTAATAAAGAAAAAAATTAATTTAACCAAAGGGTCTTCAAAGCCTAGTATAGAAAGTGCTGGAAAGATATCTTGGAAAGATGTGGAAGAAATTGCAAAAGTTAAACTTCCTGATTTGAATGCTATGGACCTGGATCAGGCAAAAAAAATTGTTGCAGGTTCTGCGCGAAGTATGGGTTTAAAAGTTGAATAAACAAGGGCTTGTCATGGCATTACATGGAAAAAAACATTTAGCTGCAGAAAACAAACTGGAAGCTTTAAATAAAAAATTAACTATTAAAGAAGCATTATCTGCTGTAAAAGATTTGGCATATGCTAAATTTGATGAATCTGTTGATTTAAATATTATTTTAGGTATTGACCCTTCAAAGGCAGATCAAGCTGTTAAGGGTTCTGTTCTATTGCCTGCTGGTGTAGGCAAAAAAGTAAGAGTGATTGCTTTTGCCAAGGGTAAACATGCTGATGATGCTACAAAAGCAGGAGCTGATTTTGTAGGCACTAATGATTTGGTTGAAAAGATATCTTCAGGGTGGCTAGATTTTGATTATGTAGTTGCTACACCTGATATGATGGGCCTAGTGGGTAAACTAGCTAAAATTTTAGGACCTAGAGATCTATTGCCTAATGCGAAAAATGGTACAGTTACATTTGATATAGATAAGATAGTAGTTGATCTAAAGAAGGGTCGTTCATTTTACAAAAATAACAAAAGTGGTGCTATAAACTTTTCCATAGGTAAATCATCTTTTGATGTTAATAAGTTGTATGATAATTTTGTAGCCTTTATTAAGACACTACAAGCTAGTAAGCCGGCATCTTCTAAAGGTCAATTTTTAAGGAAAGTTACAATTTCATCAACTATGGGTGTCGGAATAGGTATAGATTTAGATGAGCTTTCAAAAATTTAATGTTTAGAGGTACATGATGAATCGACAAGAAAAAGATTTACTTATAAATTCACTTAAACAAGATTTTAAAGATAGTAAAGCTTCATTTTTAGTTAATTATAAAGGGTTATCTGTAAAGAATTTGCAGTCTTTGCGTAAAGAGTTGAGACTCAAAGATGGCGAATTGAGAGTTGCAAAAACTCGTCTAGTTAAATTAGCTATTCAAGATTTACCATCTTATCAGCCATTGTCTCCTTTTTTAAAGGATCAATTGGCAGTTGTTTTTTCAAAGAATGATCCAAGTATGGTAGCAAAAACTTTGAATGATTTTGCTAAAGATCAAGTGGCTTTTCAAATTATTGTTGGATCCGTAGAATCTCAAGTTGTTGATAAAGAAGCTATACTTGCTATTGCATCTTTACCTTCAAGAGAAGTGTTGCTTGCTCAATTGTGTGGAGTATTAAATGCACCGATTTCTAGGTTGCATAATGTTGCAAATACTCTTTTGAAGAGACTTGTGATTGTATTGAAACAAATAGAAGAAAAAAAGAGTTAGAGTAATTTGGCTTAAAAGTAGTTAGATAGTTATTTTGTATTAATTTTCTTGGAGAACTTATGTCAAGTAAGAATCATGATGGTCTTATAGAATCTATAGAAAAAATGTCAGTTTTAGAGTTATCTCAATTTGTTAAGACATTAGAAGAGAAGTTTGGTGTTTCATCAGCTATGCCAATGATGGCAGCTTCGTCTGCTCCTTCTGCAGCGGCTACAGATGCTAAAAAAGAAGAAAAAACAGAATTCAAGGTAACTTTGAAAGATTCTGGCGATAAGAAGATTGATGTTATAAAAGCTTTGCGTAAGGTAACAACTTTATCATTAACAGATGCTAAGACAGCAGCAGAAAAAGCTCCTACTGTAATAGCTGAAGCGGCTTCAAAAGAAGATGCTAATAAGATGAAAGCAGAATTAGAAGCAGCCGGCGCTAAAGTTGAATTATCATAACATATTTTTTTAGCATGTTTTTATAGGGTTTAAGTAATTATTACATAGCAATAATCAGACAAGGAGCAACTAAATGTCTTACTTGGATATAAGTAAGAAGGTACTACGTAAATCTTTTGGTAAACTAAAAGATATAGTACCTGTTCCTAACTTAATAGAAGTTCAATCTAAATCGTTTAATGAGTTCGTACAATTTGACTATTTGCCTTCTGAAAGAAAAGAGATAGGCCTAGAAAGGGTTTTAAAGGATCTATTTCCAATTGAGCATGAAGACAAAATGTCGCTTGAGTATGTTAGTTACGAATTGGGTGATTGGGCTTGTACTTGTGGAAAATTAACTGGTATAAATAATAGATATTCTTGGAGTTGCAATTCTTGTAAGAAATCTGATTGTTCTCGCTTAGAAAAAGATTCTATATGCAAATTTTGTAATAAAAAATCTGCCTTTTATAAGACATGCTCTAATTGTTTATCAAGAGTAACCATTAAGTTGCCGATGAGCGTTGATGAATGTAGGGCTGGTGGTCAAACTTTTTCTATGTCATTGCGAATACGTATGCAGCTTATTAGTTGGCAAGTAAATAGTTCAGGTGAAAAGAAGATTAAGGACATTAAAGAGCAAGACATTTTTTTTGCCGATGTTCCTGTAATGATAGATTTATATCAAGAGAATGGAAGAATAAAATTAGGTGATCAAGGTACATTTTTAATTAATGGAGTTGATCGTGTTGTTGTGAGTCAAATGCACAGATCTTCGGGCGTTGTTTTCTCAAAAAGTAAGAAAATGAAAGACGTTCGCGGCAAAAATTATTATTTGGCTCGTATCATTCCAATGCGTGGTTCATGGCTTGATTTTGAATTTGATACTAATGATTATTTATATGTTCGTATAGATAAAAAGAAAAAACTTTTAGTTACTACCTTTTTGCAGGCTTTAGGTGTAAAGCGTGACGAAATAGTGCCATTGTTTTATACTTCAGATAAAATCTATTTAAAAAATGGTGAATTTTATAAGAAAGTTGATAATGCATTATTAGGGCAACGTTTAGAGCTAGATATGTTGCCAACTTCATTTACAGATATGGTTGGTGGAAGAGTTACTAAAGAGATTTTAAATCAGCTTACTAAGGCCAAAATTGATATAATTGTTCTAAAAGAGCATCATCTATTAAATAAAGTTTTAGCTAAGGATATTGTTGATAACAAAACAGGTGAAATTTTAGCTGAGCAGGGTCAAGTATTCAATAGTGATTTATTTGGGCAACTAAGTAAATTTAAAGAATTGGAAATAGATTTGATTACTACATCCGGGTATGTTTCTCATCCTATTCTAGCTATTACTTTGACTCAAGATAGTTGTCATTCGCAAGAAGAAGCGCTGAAAGAATTGCATTTAAAAGTATGGCCCGGTGATACAGCTTCTACTAAAGACATTCTTGCTAGACTTGAAAATATTTTGTTTTCTAGGCGAGCATACGATTTGACTGAAGTGGGTCGAATGCGTATGAATCGAAAATTGGGGTTAAGTATACAGAGTGATGTTACTACTTTAACCAAAGAGGATATTTTTGCTACTATAAAATACCTTATCAATCTCAGAGAAAAAGGTGAGGGTGAACTGGATGATATAGATCATTTGGGCAATAGACGCGTAAGATTGGTTGGAGAGCTTCTTTCAAATCAAATTTATTTAGGATTTTCAAGAATAGAAAGAATTGTCCATGAAAGATTTAGAGTTATAGAGGCAAATTCTGCTATGATGCCTCAGGATCTTTTAAATGTAAAACCTTTGAGTGCTGTAATGAGAGAATTTTTCGGAACTGGACAACTTTCTCAATTTATGGATCAAACTAATCCTTTGGCAGAACTTGCACATAAAAGAAGATTGTCAGCTTTGGGACCTGGCGGGGTATTAAAAGATAGAGCAACTTATGAAATACGTGATGTGCACACCTCACATTATGGTCGAATATGTCCAATAGAAACACCTGAAGGTCAGACAATTGGTCTTATTTCGTCTTTGGCTACCTATGCAATGGTAAATGATCTTGGATTTATAGAAACAGCTTATCGTCCGGTTGAAAATGGTAAAATAAAGGAAGAGGTTGTATTTTTGGATGCTTTTGAAGAAGCTAATAATTTTATTGCGCAAGCAGAGGCAACTCATGGTCCAAAGATAAAGGAAGATGTTGTTCTTGCAAGACATGACGGAAACTTCTTGTATACAAATGTAGATAATATTACCTATATTGATCTTTCTCCTAAACAGTTAGTTTCAGTAGCTGCTGCATTAATACCTTTTCTTGAACATGATGATGCAACACGTGCTCTTATGGGTGCTAATATGCAACGCCAAGCGGTTCCGTTAATAAAGAAACAAGTTCCTATTGTTGGAACAGGCATGGAAAGCGAAGTTTGTAAGGCATCTGGAGCTGTTATTATTGCAAAAAGATCTGGGATTGTGGAATATGTTTCATCAGAAAGAATAGTTATAAGGGTTGATGAAAAAGAGTTTCCAAATGTAGAAAGTTGGATATCTAATGGTATTGATACTTATTATTTGAAAAAATTTAAGAGATCAAGCTACAGCACTTGTATACATCAAACGCCCAGGGTTGTCTGTGGACAAAGAGTTGAAGTTGGAGATGTTTTGACAGATGGTTCTGCTATAGAATATGGTGAATTGGCATTAGGTTCAAACATATTAGTTGCATTTATGCCTTGGCATGGATATAACTTTGAAGATGCAATAGTATTAAATAAAAGATTAGTTGCAGATGATTCGTTTACTTCTGTTCATATAGATGAATATGTTGTTGATGCAAGAGAAACCAAGCTTGGGCCTGAAGAGATTACTGCTGATATACCAAATGTGAGCGAAGGAGCTTTAGTTGGGCTCGATGAAGAAGGGATTGTAAAGATAGGTACGAGAGTTGTGCCTGGAGATATTTTAGTAGGTAAAGTTACATTAAAAGGTGATATACAATATTCGCCTGAAGAAAAACTGTTACGTGCTATTTTTGGTGAAAAGGCTCGGGAAGTTAGAGATACTTCTTTGCGTGTACCGCCTGGAATAGAAGGTACAGTTATTGATGTTAAAGTTTTCTCTCGCAGTGGTATAAGGAAAGATAAGCGATATAAAGAAATCGTTGCTGCAGAGACTAAAAAGATAGAAGAAAGTTTGATTGAACATTTAGAACTCGTTAAAAAGATGAGTTTTGATAAAGCTATTGAAATTCTTTCTGGTAAAACTCCTTCTTCTAAAGTATCTAAATCTTTAATTAAAAATGGAAAATTAGATAAAGCTAAACTTGTTGATTTATCTTTGGATGATCTTTTAAATCTTAAATTAGATGATTCAAATGATAATAAGGAAATAGCTGCTCTAAAAATAATGTTAGAAAATCAAGTTAAAATATTAGAAAACATTAAAGAAGAAAAGATTAATAAATTAAAAAAAGGCGATCCTTTACCATCAGGTGTGATTAAAATGGTTAAGGTTTATGTTGCATCAAGGCGATCTGTTTCGGTTGGGGACAAGATGGCAGGTAGGCATGGTAATAAAGGCGTAGTCTCTATAATTGTTCCTAGAGAAGACATGCCCCATTTGGATGATGGAACCCCGGTTGATATTGTCTTAAATCCAGTTGGTGTACCTTCACGTATGAACGTCGGACAGATTTTGGAAACTATATTAGGTTTTGCTGGCAAGAAACTAGGAACAGAATTATTTAAATTAATTGAAGAACAGAGTTTTGATAAAATTAAAGAATTCTTATCAAAATATTTTGGTAAAGAATTAATTTCTGTTTACGAAGATAGTTATGGAAGAGAAGGCTTATTGGACCTAGCTAATAGAACTAGTCAAAGAGGGGTTCACTTTAAAACTCCTGTATTTGATGGAGCATCGTTTGAAAGAGATATACAACCTATTTTACAAGAAGTTAATTTATCACAAAATGGAGAATATAGGTTGCATGATGGTAGAACCGGTGAATATTTTGATCAACCGGTTACTGTAGGATCTATTTATATGATGAAACTAAATCATATGGTTGATGACAAATTACATGCTCGTTCAGTAGGACCATATTCTCTAGTTACTCAACAGCCGCTTGGTGGTAAAGCACAGTTTGGTGGCCAGCGTTTTGGTGAGATGGAAGTTTGGGCCTTAGAAGCTTATGGGGCAGCCTATACATTGCAAGAATTATTAACTTATAAGTCAGATGATGTTACTGGCAGACATAAGGTTTATGAAGTAATTGTTAGAGGAGATGGAAACAATATTCCAGATCCTGGGCTACCAGAATCATTTAATGTTATGATTAAAGAATTACAAAGTTTAGCTTTACAAGTTGATTTATTAAAAGTTGGCAGGGAGGAAGTCAGTGACTAATCAAATGCTTGCACGTTTTAAAGAATATGTTCGTTCAACTCAATTTAATGCTATACAGTTAGGGTTAACTTCTGCCGAGAAAATTAGATCGCTTTCTTATGGTGAAGTTAAAAAAATAGAAACTATAAATTATAGAACACTTAAACCGGAAAGAGATGGATTATTTTGCGCACGTATTTTCGGTCCAGTGAAGGATTGGGAATGTAATTGCGGAAAATATAAGAGAATGAAGCATCGCGGTATTACCTGCGAAAAATGTGGAGTAGAGGTTATTCAAGCACGCGTTCGTAGAGAAAGAATGGGGCATATTGAATTGGTTGCCCCCGTAAGTCATATTTGGTATTTAAAAGGTATACCTAGTTATTTATCTCTAACTTTAGATATTCCTGTAAAGGATCTAGAGAGAATAATTTATTTTGATTCATATGTAGTAATAAATCAAGGACGATCTCCTTATTCAAGAAAAAGCATATTATCTAATTCAGAGTTTGATAGTTATTTATTATCAAACTTGGATGATGTGGAGTTTGTTGCAAAAAATGGTGCCGAGGCTGTAAAAGATTTATTAAAACTTATAGATTTGGACCTCGAAATAAGCATATTAAATGAAGATTACAATAAATCTACTTCTATTACTTCGCGTCATAAAATAATGCGCAGAATAAAAGTTCTTACTGGATTTGTATCCCAAGGCGTTAGACCAGAATTAATGATAATGGATATACTTCCTGTTCTACCTCCTGATTTAAGACCATTAGTTCCTTTAGAAGGTGGCAGATTTGCAAGCTCTGATTTGAATGAACTTTATCGTAGAGTTTTAAATAGGAACATTCGCTTAAGGCGTTTGATTGAAATTGAGGCTCCTGAGGTTATTATAAAAAATGAAAAACGAATGTTGCAAGAATCTGTTGATGCCTTAATAGATAATGGAAGAAGGGGCCAACCGGTTCGTGGCTCTAATAAGAGGCCCTTAAAATCTCTTAGTGAAATGCTTAGAGGAAAACAAGGTAGATTTAGGCAAAATCTTTTAGGAAAACGTGTTGATTATTCTGGAAGATCTGTAATTGTGGTTGATCCTGAATTAAAGATGGATAGATGTGGTTTGCCTAAAATTATGGCACTCGAATTATTTAAGCCTTTTGTTTTAGCTGAATTAATAAGACGAGAATTGGCTCCAAATCTTAGAATTGCAAAGAAGATGATAGAGCGTTCAGAGCCAGAAGTTTGGGATGCATTAGAAGCTGTAGTAAAGGACAGACCCGTTCTATTGAATCGTGCTCCTACTTTACATAGACTGGGCATACAGGCATTTTATCCTATATTAGTTGATGGCAAATCTATTACTATTCATCCTTTAGTGTGTCATGCATATAACGCTGACTTTGATGGAGATCAGATGGCTGTGCATGTACCATTGAGTACAAGAGCAGTTGCTGAGTCTGAAGAGCTTATTCTTTCAACCAAGAATTTGCTTTCTCCTTCCAATGGGCGTCCTCTGGCCGTTCCAACTCAAGATATGGTTCTTGGATTACATTATATTACAAAAGCGCGTTGTAATGTTGTTGGAGAAGGAATTGTTTTTTCTAATATACAAGAAGTTATATCTGCATTCCAACATGGAAAATTAGATATTCACGCGCAAATTAAAGTTCGTTTTGAATCAAAATTAATAGAGACAACAGTAGGTCGAGTTATATTATTTGAAGCTCTTCCAAAAGGATCTGAATTTGACTGGGTCAATAAAGTAATGCGTAAAAGCGATTTGGCCAAATTGGTTGAAAGAATTTATTATACCTTTGGAGATAAAAATACTGTTGAATGTTTAGATAAAATTAAAAAATTAGGGTTTAAGTATTCGACAGAAGGTGGAATATCATTTATTATTTCTGATTTATTAGTACCCCAAAAGAAGGACAACATAATTCAAAAATCAGAAAAAGAAGTAGAGCAAGTTGAAAACCTATATATGAATGGTGCTATAACCAACGGTGAAAGATACAATAAAGTTGTTGGTATATGGGGTAAAGCCACTGCTGATATAGCAAAAGAAATGATGAAAGAGCTTGAGGCTCAAAATAAACAGGTTTATTTAAATGAAGGTGGCGAAAATAAACCGTTTAACTCAATATTTATGATGTTAGAATCAGGAGCAAAAGGTTCTAAGGAACAAATTAAACAGCTAGCAGGTATTAGAGGACCAATGTCTAAACCTTCTGGGGAAGTTATGGAAACTCCTGTAAAAAGTAATTTCAAAAATGGATTAAGTGTTTTTGAATACTTTATTTCAAGCCATGGTGCTAGAAAAGGTCAAGCTGATACTGCATTGAGAACTGCTAACTCTGGTTATTTGACAAGAAGATTAGTTGATGTTGCCCAAGATGTTATAGTTAGTCAAAGCGATTGTAAAACACTTGGCTATATTAAGCTTGAAGATGTTATGGAATCAGGTGAAGTTGTTTATCCATTAGCTAATCGTGCCTTTGGTAGAGTCTTGGCTGCAGATGTTAAGGATTTTGTTACTGGCCAATTGCTATTTAAACAAGGTGAGGTTTTAGATAAATCTGCAACTGAAAAAATAGCTAAATATGCAGTAGATAAAATTTTTGTTCGATCGGTACTCACTTGTCAAGTTAAGCGTGGTGTTTGTGCTCAGTGTTATGGCATGGATCTCTCAAAAGGCAAAATTGCAGATCTAGGGTCTACGGTTGGTATTATAGCTGCTCAATCTATCGGTGAACCGGGCACTCAGCTTACTATGAGAACTTTCCATATTGGTGGTACAGCAAGTATTTCAGAGCAAGCTTTAATCGTTGCAAAACAAGACGGTATTGTTTCATGGAAAAATCTTAATATTGTTAAGAATCGTGAGGGCAAGCTTGTAGTTATGAGCCGCAAAGCTTCTGTGATGTTAAAATCAACAGACGGTGTAGTTTTGCAGGATCATTCTGTAGAATATGGTTCCAATATTTTAGTTAATGATAAACAGGAAGTTAAAACTGGAACTAAATTAGCTGAATGGGATTCCCATAATAAAGTTATTCTTACAGAAAAATCAGGAATAATAAGATATGTTGATTTAATTCCAAATGTTACATATCAGGAAAATTTTGATGATGTTACTAAAGCAGTAAATAGAATAGTCACAGAGCATAAGAGCGATAATTATCAACCTGCTATAAGAATAGAAGATAAAGAAGGCAATGAATTAGCACTTTATTATTTGCCCACTGGATCATATTTGGCAGTTAATAAAAATGATAAAGTTGAAGTTGGTGATATTTTAGTCAAGATGCCAAGAGAGGCTTCAAAGACACAGGATATTACAGGAGGATTGCCTAGAATTGCTGAAATATTTGAAGCGCGTATGCCTAAAGATCCTGCTACTATAGCTGAGGTTGCAGGAGAAGTTGTTGTTGGTGGATTGCATAGAGGCTTAAGAAAAATTACAATTATGTCAGGTGATCAATCACACGAATATTTTGTAACAAGAGATAAACAGCTGAATGTTGTAACTGGCGATAAAGTTAATGCTGGAGATTTATTAACATCTGGCGATCCAATACTTCATGATATATTAAGAATTTTAGGTCCAGAGCATTTACAAGAATATCTAGTTAATCAAATTCAACAGATTTATAGACTCCATGGAATTGATATTAATGATAGACATATTGAACTTATCGTAAGACAAATGTTACGTAAAGTTAGAATTGTTGAACCAGGAGATAGCAATTTTCTTATAGGTGATAAAGTTGATAGAATACATTTTAAAGTTGTAAATTCATTGCTTCAAGCAGAGGGTAAAAAAGTTGCTGTTGCAAAACCAATCTTAATGGGTATTACTATGGCATCTTTGGATACTGAAAGTATGTTCTCTGCTGCATCATTCCAAGAAACAACTAGAATTTTAGCAGAGGCTGCATGTTCTGGACAAGTGGACCATCTTTATGGATTGAAAGAAAACGTAATTATTGGTAAACTTATACCTGCAGGTACAGGAATAGAGTCATTTAGAGAAAAATATCTTGGTAAAGACTTAACTGAATTGGAAAAAAGAGCTCAAGAAGAAGATGATAAGATAGCTAGGCACGTAGCTCAGCGGTAGAGCACTGCTTTGACGTAGCAGGGGCCAGCGGTTCAAACCCGCTCGTGCCTACCATAAGTTTCAATTATTAAGAGGTTTAATTTATGAATAGTGAGAAAAACGATAAATTGTTGAAAATTGTTAAGAAATTTCAGCATCATGATAATGATACAGGATCTTTGGAGTTTCAAATTGTTTCTATGACTGCTAAAATAAATGAGTTGTCGGAACATTTTGCAAAGCATTCAAAAGATTTTAGTTCTCGTAGAGGATTAATGGCGCTTGTTAATCGTAGGCGTAAGTTTTTGGATTCACTTAAAAAAGATGATTCAGATACTTACAAAAAATTAATTGATGAACTCAATTTAAGAAAATAATGAGAAATTAAAAGATGACAAAATTTGTTTTAAAAGATTTTGGATATGAAGTTGAAATAGGTAAATTTGCTGATCAGGCTGATGGTTCCGTTTGGATACGTAAAGGCGGAACAATAGTTCTGTCAACCGCTGTATCTGCTATTTCTAAAGAATTTCCAGGCTTTTTACCATTAACTGTTGATTACAGAGAGCAGTTTTCAGCTGCGGGAAAAATCCCTGGTGGTTATTTAAAAAGAGAAGGTAAATTTAGCGATAAAGAGATTTTGACTTCACGCCTAATTGATAGAGCGATTAGGCCATTGTTTCCTTCAAAATTTTTTGATCAAGTTCAGGTGTTATCTACAGTTTATTCAGTTGATAAAAAGAATGTGCCTACCTCTTTGGCTCTGCTTGGATCATCTTTAGCTTTAGTTATTTCAAGGATACCTTTCGTTTGCCCTGTTGGTGTTGTTGAAGTGTGTAGAATAAACGGAGAATGGATTTTTGATCCTGAGTATGAACAAACAACTTTATCTGAAGGCAAGTTGGTTATTGCTGGAACAGATGATGGGGTTTGTATGTTAGAAGGATCTGTAAATGAAGTTAGTGAAAAAGATCTTGTTGATATAATTTTCCAAGCTCATGAAAGAATAAAAAAACAAGTCGAATGGCAACTTGAAATCCAAAAGGCTGTTGGAAAACAAAAAGATAAATTAGATGAAACTTTTGGTTGGGATTTATGGAATAAAAGAGCTTTAGAATTCTTTACACCAGAAAAAGTTTTAACTGCATTTAAGGCTGAAAATAAAGAACGTTCTGAAGCATATGATATTTTAAAAGAAGAATTTATAAATATTTATAAACAAGAAATTGAAACTAATTCAATTAATATATCCCAAGTTGAATATGTTTTTGATGATAACTTTAAATCTAAAATTACAGAACATATTTTTTCTGTAGGTAAAAGAATAGATGGACGATCTTTTGATAAGGTTCGTAAAATTTCTGTAGAAGTAGGAGTACTTCCTTTTGCTCATGGTTCAGCTCTATTTCAAAGAGGCGGAACACAAGCATTAGTTAGCGCTACTTTAGGAAGTGGTCAGGATATGCAAAAAATTGAAGAGTTAATGGATGATTATACTTCTCAACCTTTTATGTTGCATTATAACTTTCCTCCATTTTCAGTTGGTGAGGTGAAACCTTTGCGTGGTGTAGGCAGACGAGAAGTAGGGCATGGGCATTTGGCTGCTAGCGCTTTAAAGTATCAGTTACCTAAAAAAGAGGATTTTCCTTATACTATTAGGGTTGTTGCAGATATTTTAGCATCAGATGGTTCAACTTCTATGGCGACTACATGTGGGTCAACTATGGCTTTAATGGATGCTGGTGTACCACTTAAAAAAATGGTAGGTGGTGTTGCTATGGGTCTTTTAAAAACTGATGATGGAAAGTTCCAAGCCTTAACAGATATAAGTGGTTTTGAAGATCAATTTGGCTGGATGGATTTTAAAGTTTGTGGAACAGAAGAAGCTGTTACAGCAATACAAATGGATATAAAAAACAAGGGTGGTTTTCCTAGAAAGATATTTGAAGAGGCTCTTGCACAGGCAAAAGAGGGCAGAAAATATATCCTTGGTGAAATGAAAAAGGTTATGTCTGCTCCTAAGACTACTTTATCTGATTTAGTTCCTAAAATAATTTCTATAAAAATCAATACTGATAAAATTGGTGCAATTATTGGCACCGGCGGTAAAAAGATACGTGAAATAATTGATAAAACTAAGACATCTATAGATATAAATGATGATGGCATAGTACAAATATTTGGTGGACCAGATTCAAATATAGATTTAGCAGTTAATTGGGTAAAGCTTTTAGCTGGTGATGTGGTAATCGGTTCTGTTTATAAAGGTAAAGTTAAACGCTTGGCAGATTTTGGTGCATTTGTTGAAATATTGCCAGGAGAAGATGGATTGATCCATGTATCTAGTATACCAAAAGGTGAACAACAGAATTTCTTTAACAAATATAAAGAAGGAACTGATATTACAGTAGAAATTACAGATTATGACCCATTTACTGGAAGAATAAGATTAAAGCCAGTAAATACAACTAAGTAAAATTTTTTAAATGCTTCCATTTTCAAAAATCTTTGAACCTAATTTTTCTTTATTTTCAATTCTTGAAAATAAGATCATATATTTTACAGGGAATGAGTATCAAGGCATATTCATTCCTTTTTTTTTAAAAAGAGTTCAATCTATAAAAAATATAACCATTAACTATATAGATATAGATAATACTGATATTAATATAGTAAAATCAAAATTAGAAATGAGTTTTTTGGGACAAAAATCTTATTTTTGGTTAGGTAACCTTTCTGACATTAGTGAAAAAAAAAGAAAAGAACTTAATAATTATCTTAACTCTTATGCTGGTAATAATATTATCTTCGCTTTTACTAATTCTGATCTTATTGACGAAAAAAAAAATAATTTTGTAATAGATTGTGATTTTGTATTTAATTTTGAACAATTAAAAAATCTAGTAATTTTCTTTGACCCAAACATTTCAAAAAATACATTATACTCTCTAGAAAAACTATTTAAAAACCTAAAAAAAATTAACTTGGACCAAGCTTATATTTTAAACAGGTATACTATTTTGCTTGGTACAAAAACCGAAGAGTTTACAAATAAATGGAGAGATAAAGTTTTAACTTTTGATGAATCTATATTTAATTTAAGTAAA
The DNA here is from genome assembly GCA_013286795.1 of Candidatus Babelota bacterium. Lineage (GTDB taxonomy): Bacteria > Babelota > Babeliae > Babelales > JABDEC01 > JABDFA01. The sequence goes on along the minus strand of JABDFA010000005.1, from coordinate 12,032 downwards.
CACTTTTTTTCAAAAGATACAAAATCTTTCTATAATTCTTTTGATACAATGTCAAAAGAGTATCAATCAATATTTTGGATCTCTTTTTGGTCGGAACAGCTTTTTCGTTCTTGGGCCTATTTAAACTTTAAAATGGCAAAGAATGAAGTAGAAGCAAAAAAAATTGCCTACAAACTTCCCTTCTCTTTCATTAATTATGATTGGAAAAAAACTTCTATATCAGAACTAGCTAATGCCCATAACTTTATTTACAATATTGACTATAATATGAAAAACGGCTCCTCTGAAGCTTCGTTAGATCTATTTTATTGTAAATTTTTATCCGGCTGTTTTAAATCGACATCCAACTAACCTGAGTATCAGTTTTAAATTTTTATTTTATTGGTAAAGTGTATTGAGCAACTATATTACCAAGCTCGGGCAATAAATATGCATTAACTTCTTGTTTGATTTTTTCTTCTCTTTCTTTTAATATTGCTGGCCAGTTTTCAAGAAGATTAATTACATTTATTATGCTGGTTTTTAATTTTCCTAATGCATCTAGATCAGGCTTATAAATAATCTTTCTACGCTTAATATCTATTTGTATCTTTGTTAAAGCTTCTTTTGCATTATTTAAAGCAGTTATACAATAGCCAAGCTTGTCGTAATTTTTTATATTAATATCTGCACCAGATTCTAATAGTAGTTGAACAATTTTTTCTGTTTCATATGTAGGCGATCTTTTAATTAAGCACATAAGCGCAGTATTATTATCCACATCTTTGGCATTAACATTTGCACCGAGGGCGATGGCCTTTTCGGCTAACTTTAAGCCCAAGTCTCCTGCGCGTACAGCTCTAAAAAGTATTTGCTCTGGAGTTTCTTCAGTTTTTTCTTTATCCATAGCCGAACATAAAGAATAACCTGATATTATAGCAATTGATAAAATTAATTTAATTTTCATATTTTCCTCCTAAAAATTAATGTTTATATGGATTATTTAAACTGACATCCAACTAACTTGAGAATCAGATTTGAAATTTGATTTTAATGGTATATCATATTGAGCAACTATATTACCAAGCTCCGGTAATAAATATGCATTAACTTCTTGTTTGATTTTTTCTTCTCTTTCTTTTAATTCTTTTAATATTGTTGGCCAGTTTTCAAGAAGATTAATTATATTTATTATACTGGCTTTTAATTTTTGTTGGTCTTCTAAGCAGCTATATGTTGATTTGCCCATAATAATATTATCAATACTATCTTGTATACTACTTAAAGCTTCTTTTGCATAATCTAAAGCGGTTCCTTCTGGATCATTACTATTAATATTTGCGCCAGATTCTAATAGTAGTCGAACCATTTTTTCTGTTTCATGTACAGTAGATTTTTTAACTAAGTATTCAAGTGTAGCAATCCAATCAAGGCCAAATTCATTTTCATATTTGCCATTAACATTTGCACCGAGAGCAATGGCTTTTTCTGCTAGTTTTAGACCCATATCTCCTATTCGTAGTGCTCTAAAAAGCATTTTATCTGGGGTTTCTTTATTCATAGCTGAGCATAAAGAATAACCTGATATTATAGCAATTGATAAAATTAATTTAATTTTCATATTTTCCTCCTAAAAATTAATATTTATATATAATTATTATTAGATTAGCAATTTCAAATAGAAATGTCAAATTGCATGTTTTTGGATGAAAATATTTAAGAAATACTCTGTGAGTGCCTGATTTTACAGGGTAAAATTTTGATTTTTCAGGATAATTATTAGTGCAAATAGAATATTAGTTGATTTTTGATTTATTTATGCTAATCTTAATATATAAAATAATATTAAACTCAGGGAGGTTATATATGAGATTATATTTGAGATTATTAACAATTATTACTCTGTTATCAGCAACAGAATTATTATATTCAGCTGAGAAAAAAGAAAGTTCTGAAAAAACTATTTCTTCAACTCAAACAACTATATCTTCAAAGCTTAATAAGATGATTTTTGTTGGTATAGCAAGAAATTCAATAGATCTTGTCAAAAAAGCTCTTGAACAAGGTGCAGATATCAATTTTATAGATTCGAATGGGTATTCATTTTTGATGTATGCTAGCCACAAAGGGTATTTGAGTATAGTAAATCTATTAATAGATAATGGTGCTAAAATTAATATTCAAGATAACGATGGGTGTACGGCTTTGATGTTAGCTATTGAAAATGAGCATGAAGAAGTAGCAAAGGCTTTATTTGAGGCTAGTATTACAGAGAAGCTATACCTAAAGGGGCAAGATGCTCTAGCCCTTAAATTACAAGCTACGCAAGCCTTTAAATTATTGGAAATTCCAGAAAGAAAGTTAAGTTCAGAATTGTATTATATTATACAAGCATTAAAAGCTGATAAAATAGACATTAATGATATTAAAGATGACAATGGCAATACCTTATTGATGGAAATAATAAAGGCAATAGCTAACATTGACGCTCTTAACCAACACAAAGCTACTTTAATAGATCTCCCTCAGTCAATTTATGAACAACATAAGCAATACCTAGATAGATTGAAAGGATATATACAAGGTGGCGCTAGAAGAGAATTTACTGAGAATCATATAAATAATGTAATTAAACCTGCCGCTAAACGGCTTGAAGATCAGATCTCAAATTTTGAGAAAGGACTTATAAATGAAAATATTTTAGAAAAAAATTATAAATTTTTAATGAACGCTTTAAAGGCATTATTGCCGTATGTTAAAGATTTTTATGTAAGAGATAATGAAGGATCAACTGTATTTGATTTAGCTGAAAAAAATCCAGAAATTACGACTCTTTTAAATCAAGCATTAGAAAGACGTGAGGCTTTTGTCAAACAACATATGAATGAACATCTTGTACCTGAATTACAAGATATTGTTTATGGATATGGCGTATAAAAAATATAATTAAACTGTCAAATTGTTGTAAACTAAATAAATAATAATTATTTTAACTTTTAGAAACTGAGCTTGAGTAAGATTGTACATTTATATAATAACAAACATGAACTTATTTGGTGGAAAATTCGTTAGATTAATCTCAGCTGAAAACAGTTTAAAATCCCTCGCTTTTAGATCAAGAAATGTTTAATATATTTTATAAGAAAAAAATTCTAGAATAATTTTGTAAGAAATAATTTATACATATGGGGAACTGTTTGTGGGAGGTTGTTTTGGGATAAAAGGAGTAGGGTAGTTGTTGAATAATGTAACAGGTGAATAATTAAAAACTAAGTTGGTGGTTATTCAATAAATTTCTTAGTAAAAACATTGTTATTTAACAAAACAAATTAATATAATTTTATATTTCAATTTATTACATTTTTTGGATAAAAAAATATTAAAAGTTTTTCTTGAATAAAGAAATATAAATCTTTAAAGTAGAAAAACCCTAAAAAAATAATAAGGATTAAAATCATGCAAGAAGTAAATAATTTTGTTTCTTCAAGTTTAGCTATCAATAAGAATAGTTTATTTATTGATGTGATTAAGAAAAATTCAAATCAGGTACCTTTTGATGAAAACAAAGTATTAAATTGTCTTAATAGATTGTCTTCAGGTCTTAATGTTAATGATATTGATTACAATTTAATCTTAAATGAGCTTAAGAAAAATATATTTAACAAAATTACTACTGAAAAGATTGAAGAAACTTTAATTTTAAGTGTTACTTCATTAATGGAAAAGGATCTTGTATATAATGTCTTGGCTACACGATTATTATTACAGAAGTTATATAAAGAAGTATTCAAATTTTCTACTAATGATTTAAATTTCTCAAATAATTATAAAAACGCTTTTATATTTGGAATCAGAAAATCTGTTAATTTAAAAATTACGGATGCTAAATTGCTTGATTTCGATCTTGAATTATTGGCAAATGAGTTGGTTCTAGAGAGGGATCAATTGTTTAATTATTTGGGATTGCAAACTTTATATGAAAAATATTTTTTAAAAGAAAATTCGATAATATTTGAAACACCACAATCATTTTGGATGCGTGTTGCAATTGGGCTTTCTTATAATGAACCAAATAAAAATGAAGCAGCTATTAAATTTTATAATTTATTATCGACATTCAAATTTGTATCTAGCACGCCAACATTGTTACATTCTGGTCTTGTAAGACCCCAATTAAGTTCATGTTTTTTAAGCACTGTTATGGATGATCTTGCAAATATTTTTAAATCTTTAGGTGACAATGCTCAGCTTGCAAAATATTCAGGTGGCGTTGCAAATGATTGGACCAATATTCGAGCTACTGGTTCCTTAATTAAATCTATAAATGTAGAAAGTCAAGGGCTAATTCCATTTTTAAAAATCGCAAATGATACTACTGTAGCTATAAATAGAAGTGGAAAGCGTCGTGGAGCAACAGTAGTTTATTTAGAAACATGGCATTTGGATTTTGAAGATTTTATTGATTTGAGAAGAAATACGGGTGATGAAAGACGCAGGGCACATGATATGAACTTTGCAAGCTGGATACCTGATTTGTTTATGAAACGTATTGAAGCAAATAGTATTTGGACATTATTTTCTCCAGAAGAAGTTCCAGATTTACATCATATATATGGTAAAGCTTTTGAAGAAAAATATGTTTATTATGAAAATGAAATTAAGCTTGGAAAAATAAAATTATATAAGCAAGTCTCAGCCCAAGATTTATGGAAAAAAATATTAACAAGATTATTTGAAACAGGTTACCCTTGGGTAACATTTAAAGATGCTTGTAATATTCGCTCTCCTCAAGATCATGTTGGTGTTGTGAACTGTTCAAATTTGTGCACTGAAATTACATTAAATACATCTGAGACAGAAACTGCTGTATGCAATTTGGGATCAATAAATTTAGAAAAACATATAGTTAATGGCCAATTAAATGAGGAGCTTTTTCAGGACACTATAGCTACAGCAATTAGGATGCTTGATAATGTAATTGATATTAATTTTTATCCAACAAAAGAGACCCAAAACTCTAATTTAAAACATAGGCCCATTGGTTTAGGAATGATGGGTTTTCAAGACGCTTTATTTAAGTTAAATATTAACTACGATTCTCCTAGAGCATTAGATTTTACAGATGAAATTACTGAAAAATTTTCTTATTATGCTATTTTGGGCTCATCTCGATTAGCAAAAGAAAGAGGTACATATTCAACATATAAAGGTTCTAAGTGGGATAGAAATATTTTACCTTTAGATACTTTGGATTTACTTCAAAAAGAACGTAATATGCCAATACTAGTCAATAGAAATTCAAAAATGGATTGGTCCCCTGTTAGAGAACATATAAAAAAATATGGAATGCGCAATTCAAATACTATGGCTATAGCGCCAACTGCAACTATTTCCAATATTGCAGGTTGTTATCCTTGTATTGAAGCAATGTATAGCAATATATATGTGAAATCTAATATGGTTGGTGAGTTTGTAGTAATCAATAAGTATTTGGTTAATGATCTAAAAAACCTGAATCTTTGGAATCAGGATATGATTGACCAAATTAAGTTTTTTGATGGTAGTATTCAACAAATTGAAGCTATACCTCAATATTTAAAAAATAAATATAAGGGTGCTTTTGATTTAGATCCAGAGTGGATGATGCAAATTGCTGCTGTAAGATCAAAATGGGTAGATCAAAGTATATCTAATAATGTTTTTATGCGTGGTGTCTCTGGTAAAAAATTAAATGATTTGTATATGACCTCTTGGAAACTGGGAATAAAAACTAATTATTATTTAAGAACTTTAGGTGCATCACAAATTGAAAAATCAACATTAGATGCAAAAAAATTTGGTTTTACACAAAAGAGAAATGTTATAACTCAGGTAGAAGAAACTAAAAAAGAATGTTCTATTTCTTCAGATCCTGATTGCGAAGTTTGTCAATAAGTTTAAGGAAAATATGTCTATAATTAATAATTCAAAAACTGATCCAAATAAAATCTTACCAATGCGTTACTTATGGGCACGGCAACATTATAAAGATGGAATTGCAAATAATTGGACACCTGAAGAAATTTCTATGCAAGTAGATGTAGAGCAATGGAAATCAAATAATGCTTTATCAGATGCAGAACGTAAATTGATATTATGGAATTTAGGTTTTTTCTCTACGGCTGAATCTTTGACTGCCAATAATTTGGTATTAACAGTTTACAAATATGTGACTAATCCTGAATGTAGACAATACTTATTAAGACAATCTTTTGAGGAAGCTATACATACTGATACCTTTATTTATTGTTGTGACTCTTTGGGATTAGATCCAGATGAAATTTATAATATGTATAATACTGTGCCTTCAATTAAAGCAAAAGATGATTTTGTTGTAGATCTTACCAAGTCTATTTTGGATCCAAATTTTACAACAGAAGGTGCAGATAATATACGTAAGTTTTTGCATGATCTTATTGGGTTTTATGTCATTATGGAAGGGATCTTTTTCTATGCAGGATTTGCTATGATGCTTGCATTAAAAAGACGAAATAAAATGATTGGCATTGGACAACAATTTGAATATATAATGCGTGATGAAAGCTTACATTTAGCATTCGGTTGTGATGTAATTAATACAATAAAGCTGGAAAATCCAAAGATTTGGGATTTGAATTTCCAAGAAGAAATCGTAAATTTAATTAAACAATCTGTAGAGCTTGAAAAAAATTATGCAAAAGATGCATGTCCAGAAGGAATAGTGGGTATTAACTCTCAACAATTTTGTGATTATGTTGAATATATTGCAGACAGGCGTTTAGAAAGAATAAATTTGCCCAAAATATATCATACCCCAAATCCATTTCCATGGATGTCACAAGCTACTGACTTATCTAAAGAAAAAAATTTCTTTGAAACAAGAGTAACAGAATATCAAGTTGGCGCTTTAAGATGGGATTAACAAAGGGTACTATATAGTACCCTTTGGTTAATGTAACTTATGGAAACTGTAGAAGTAAAAGCTCTATCCGGAGTTAGTAATGCTATTGAAATAAAAAAAACTAGTTCTTTTTTAAGAAAGTTTCTAGCTTTTTCCGGACCAGGGTATCTCATTGCCGTGGGCTATATGGACCCGGGAAATTGGGTTACAGATATAGCAGGGGGATCTAAGTTTGGTTACAAACTAATTTTTGTGATTTTTATTTCTAATATTATGGCCATCTTACTACAATACCTTGCAATAAAACTGGGAGTAGTAGCAGAGTTGGATTTGGCTCAGGCTTGTAGAAGGTATTATTCGAAATTTACATCTTTTTTATTATGGATACTTGCTGAAATTGCAATTATAGCCTGTGATATTGCAGAAATAATAGGATTTGCAATTGGTTTAAACCTTTTATTTAATATTCCAATATATATAGGTGTTATAATAACAGCTTTTGATGTATTTATATTATTAGGTTTGCAAAATAAAAGCTTTAGATATTTAGAGTTTTTAGTAATTTTTATGATCTTAATAATATTGGTTTGTCTTGGAATAAATATTTTTCTATCCAATCCTAATTTTAGTGAAATAGTTTATAATTGCCTCTTTCCAACGCAGGAAATTATTAGTAATAATAAAATGTTATATATTACAGCAGGAATTTTAGGCGCAACTATAATGCCCCATAATTTATATCTACATTCTTCTATTGTTAGAACAAGAAAATATGAAAATAATTTTGATTCAAAATCTGAGGCAATAAAATTCATGGCAATTGATTCAAGTCTTGCATTATTTTTGGCTTTCTTTATTAATTCTGCAATTTTAATTGTTGCTGCTGCTACTTTTTACATGAATGGTTATTTTGATGTTTGTGAACTTCAAGATGCATATAAATTACTTGAGCCTTTATTGGGAACTAGTATTGCAAGTACTGTGTTTGCAATAGCTATATTAATTTCAGGCCAAAATTCAACCATTACAGGCACCTTAGCTGGGCAAATAATAATGGAAGGGTTTATTGATTTAAAATTAAAGCCTTATGTTAGAAGAATTTTAAGTAGATCTTTAGCAATTGTACCAGCAATATTTACCATCATTTTTTTCGGAGAACATAGTTTATCAAATTTACTTATATTTAGTCAGATTATTTTAAGCATGCAGTTATCATTTGCTATATTTCCATTAATACAATTTACAAGCCAAAAAGAGATAATGGGCAAATTTAAAAATTCAATAAAGATAAAAATTGCTAGCTATTTTATCGCATGTTTAATAGCATCACTAAATCTCTGGCTTGTTTACGTTTCAATTAAAATATAAATCACTTGTACTATTTGGGTTATCAATAAATAAGAATTTCTCCTCCCCCCGGTCACCCTGAGCGAAGCACGAAGTGCGAAGTCGAACGGGTATTCTAATTATTTGATCAGTCTTTTTTTTTAATAGTCATTTTAACCTGGAAATCACCAAGTTTATAAAAAAATAAATTTACATGTTGACAAATATTATTTTATCTGAAATAATTAACAATATTACTATAGATGGGAGTTTACTATGAGAATTTTAAATATTTCCTTTTTGCTTACAATTTCTTTAATAAAGAACAATCCCGTTCTTAATACATTCTTTTCAAATATATCAATCTGGCCTTGTGCCTAATCTATTCTTTTTATTCAATTTTTAAATTTTTTACAGGTTTGCATGCTTAAGTAAGCTTTATTTGAGTAATGCAACCTTAGTTATAGTGTTAATTTTATATTTTTAAGGAATTTTATGAAAATAAGAAATATGTTTTTATTAGTATGTATTTTAGTTTTACCAATTAACTTATTTGGTATGAGTTTGATTAATAAGTGCAAATCTAAGATAAAATCATTGTATGAAAACAGGGAAAACAGGGCCATAGAGCAATTATTAGATGATTCACAGCCTCCTTTCTCTAGTAGAATTACTATTGAACAGCAATTCATTGATTTAATCAATACAAGAATTAACTCTAACAATATTAATTCTATTAGATTTGGTCACATGTATGTTGATGGAGTTACATTATTAATTTACGCAGTAAGGAAAGGCTATGTTGAAGCTACGAAGTTATTGATAGCTAAAGGTATTAATTTAAATGCTCAAGATGATTCGCGTCGAACTGCACTATTTTATGCAGCAGGGTCACGAAATGAATCAATTGTTGAGTTGCTAATTAAGTCTGGTGCCAATTTAGATATTTTAGATGGGTGTGGTAGGACAGCTTTATTGTATACAACTCGCATGGCACTACCTTTTTCAAATCCATCATATTTTAGAGTTATTGAATTGCTTGTTAAAGCAGGTGCTAATTTACATATTCAAGGTAATTGCGGGGAAACATTATTAGATGATGGAGATTATCCACATCCAATGCCAATGAATATCATAACGCTATTAATAACGCGTGGTGCAGTTGTTGATAATACAGATAATCTTTACGGTACACCTTTTCTTGAACGTATTAAAAATGATCCTAATAGAAAGGAAATAATGGAATTATTAGAACATAGAAAAAAAGAAGTTAAAGATAAATTATTACAACATATTCCAGTTAAACCACTTTGTGATATTATTAATGATTATCTTTATTAATAAGCGCAGTAGGATTATGCGATAAACATTGGAACTTATGCGTAATTAGCGCAAAATATTATGAAAAGCTTTATTAGCTCGTATGGTTCGACAGGCTCACCACGAGCGCGGGGAAAATTTTTTGGATCTTCTCCCGAGATTTGCCTAGGAATAGGACGGATCTAATTATGCATAAGATGTATTATAATCGCCATAATGGCCATTAATAAATCTTCAAGTAAAGTGACATAAGTCATAGGAATCTTAAATAACGCACCTAAGCATGCACATGTAATTTGTTTACCTTTAGATAATTCATTTGCAACACCTGCTGCACTTATTGTCATTACAACAAATGTTATTATATTGGTTATTTTCAATTGCAATTGTGCAAAATATGCAATTCCTAAAAATAATTCGATAAATGGATAAATCATGCCATATAAATGACTTCTCTTTGCAATTAAATCATATTGTGCATAAGCTTCAGCAAATTTTTGTAAGTTAATTATTTTGAATGTTCCGAAAATTATAAAAAATGAGCCCATGAAATTTAGCATCAAATGATAAGAATCTATAGTTCCGGACATATAACTTTTAGTAAGTGCAACAATTATAACTAGCGACAAAATTACAATTAAGGGTATAAAATCTTTAAAAGAATAGTTCATTTTGCTCCTTATTTTTATTTATAATAATTTAATATTAATTTTAAGGATATCTATAATGAAATATTTTATAATTATCTTGTTACTTACTACAAGCCAATATTATATTTTTGCTGATAAAAGGGATTTGAATATGATTGAAAAAAAAGAAGAGTTTGAAATTCCATTAACAGAAGATTTAATGCGTGAGCACGGTATATTAAATCGTGTTTTATTAATTTACGAAGAAATTATAAAACGCATAGAAAGTAATACAGATTTTTCTGTTACTACACTTTCTAATTCAGTAAATATTATAAAATCTTTTATAGAAGATTATCATGAAAAACTTGAAGAAAATTACTTATTTCCTATTTTTGAAAAAAATAAAAAAGAAGTAAGACTTGTCAAAACTTTAAAGAATCAGCATATAAAAGGTCGTGAAATAACAGCCAAACTTCAAAAATTATTAGCTATAAATGGGCTGGATAAAGATGCTAAGAAATCTATAAAAAGTTTGTTACAAAAATTTATTAAAATGTATAGACCCCACGAAGCTCGTGAAGATACAGTTTTATTTCCACAAGTGCGTTCACTTATTAGTGAAAAAGAGTTTGAAGAATTAGGTGAAAAATTTGAAGACCTAGAGCATGAACTTTTTGGTGAAAATGGTTTTGAGACCATGGTAAAAAAAGTAGAAAATATTGAAAAAGAGTTGGGTATTTATAACTTAGAGCAGTTTACTCCCTAATTATTGAATTACATATCGGATCATATGCCTTTTGACATAGTTGTCACCTATAGTTAAGATATAAGGTATAGGACATTAGAGTAATTGCATGATGATAAAAAAACAAATATAAATAAACTTATCCTGAAATTGATAAATTTTTTGAACTCAAGAAACAAAAAGACCCTGAAGAAATGATCCTATGAAATCAAAAAGAGTTAAAAAAAATAATAAATTTTTCGAAGATATTAAAGCTGGGTTACAAGAAGTTTTAGATTACAAAAAAGGTAAACTTAGATTATCTTCAGAATTTATTGAAATTCCTGAACCACCATCAGAATATAGACCCAAGGAAATTAAAAAAATAAGAGAAGAAAAAAATTATTCTCAAAGCTTATTTGCAAAAATATTAAATGTAAGTCCAAGAACTATTCAGTCTTGGGAAAGTGGAATGCGTAAACCTTCTCATGCTTCTTTACGTTTGCTTGAAATAATAGATAAAGGTATATACAATCCTAATATCTATAAAAGATAAATTAATTTTTAATGTTACTTCCAGTTATTGGTAGATATAAAATGTGTGTGCAAATGAAATATAGTCTGATCAGCTTCAGCGCCATTATTATTTATTAATTTGAAATCTTGAGATCCTGATAATTTCTTTGAAAGTTTTTTTGCCATAAGCCAGATTCTTGATCCTAAATTAGAATCATAATCATCATTTTCATTTAAAGCTTTTATATTTTCAATATGCTTTTTTGGTATGATCAGGAAATCAACAGGATGTTCTTTTGTAGGTTGTCTATTCTTTTTTATAGCAGTAACATATTCATCTTGATCGATAATCTTATTGGGATTGTTTTCATTTAGAATTTCACAAAATGGACAATTTTTTACTCTTTTAAAGTTTGTTGAATTTTGTGTTTTTACAATATCTTTTGCAAAGGTAACTTTGTTTGGTATTAAAGCAAGTAAAATCAGAGTAATTCTAAGAAATTTATGGTTCATAAGTTCCCCTATTATTAACTATAATAAACTCTTCTAGTTTTAAATATAAATGTTTAGGGAAATTAAGCAAAGGGTTTGTATTGAAAATTTACCCTATTAGAGC
>JABDFA010000004.1:75212-113393 GCA_013286795.1 Candidatus Babelota bacterium | reverse complement strand
AAAAAATATTCACTTAACTGTTCACCTTTATGGGTTTCTGCAATTTCAGAAGATTTTTGGTAATACAATAAAGTTTGAACAGAATTAGGCTTCTCTGCAGGATTGTCATAAATTATATTGTGCCAAAAAGCTTGATAGGCAGGTATGTTTTGATGGCATGGTCTTGTAAACATAAATGACTGACTGCTTCTGTTTTTTAAAGCAAAAATTGCTTGAGGTAGAAACAGAATAAACAAGAATAAAAATATTTTTCTCATCTAAAAAATTCCTTTTTTGTATTTAGTTACTGTGTAAATATATTAGGATAGGTTAAATTTAAAGACAAGTTCATATTTTAAAGCAATAACTAGAGAACATTAGAATTTTTTAGTTAGAAGTTACTATTGAGGCTTTTTATAAATTATTTTTCTAAATAATTTGTGAGTTATTATTTGACTTCTTTTTCTTTTTTTGAACATACAGCATATTCTGAAACTATATCAACCAAGTATGTCAGTAAAATATTTTGATATTCTAATCTTGGCTTTCAAATTCGTCCCAATTTCCTTCTGATTCAGCTGGAGCCTCTTCGTACCAATCTTCTGACCCTTCTTTAAACCCTGCTTGATGCCATGCCTCTTCTGCAGCGGCAGATTCAGCAGCAAACTCAGCTTCAGCTAAAGCTCTTGCTCTGTCTTGAGCTTCCTGTATTCTTTGAGCAGCCAATCTTTCTTCTTCTTGTCTTTTAAGCTCCTCTTGTCTTTTTTGTTCTTTCTTTCTTTTAAGTTCTTCTTGATAAAAGCGTTTTATTTCTTCCTGCCTTCTTTGAAATGCTCTTTGCTCTGCTAATTTAAACAAGTCTTTTTGTGATTCTTGAAATTCTCTAGACAAAAGATTATGAATTTCTTGATTATCTGTAAGTTGATAGGCTTTTTTACCATACGCATTGGTCATTTCTGGATCAGCTCCGGAATTTAATAAAATTTCAACCAATTCAAAGTTTCCATTTTTTGCCGCTTTCATAAGAGCTGTAGTTTCAAATCCATTAGGAAGATTCACATTTGCTCCACCAATTATTAACAATTTCGCAATTTCTAAGCTATCCCTACCGCTTTTATCAGCTGCCAAGGCAAGAGGAGTATTTCCTACATTATCTCTAAAATTTACATCAGCTCCATTTATAATTGCTTCTTCAGCTTTCTTAAGATCATTATCTTTTATTGCCACCATAAGTTTTCTGGTTTCTATTGCTTGTATTTCTAGAAAAGTTTGCACGTCAAAATAACCCAAGATAATATCCGACAATTCTGGCAAAAGGAAAGTTTCGGATAAAATATTTTCTTTAATAAGATTTGATATTCTACTTATTTTCTCTTTTTGCGTTTCACTCATTATACGATTCTCTTTCTCCCATTGCGTTTCACTCATAGCTGATATTAATGACATTTGTGTCAAAGCTATAAAAGCCAAGCTAACACATTTTAAATTTTTCATTTTCTTGCCTCCACATAATTATATTATAAAAATAGCTTATTTATACCTATTCTAAGTTTATCAAATACTAATAGAAAATTCAACAATTATTTAAAATCTATTTAAAATCACTGAAAGATTTGCTTCTTCTGGTCCTATGGTAACTTATGGCAAAATGGTGCGCATAATCCCTTAAAGCTATAAGAAGCTTGCCAATATTGCTTTTTATATCTAGTTTTATGCCATTTGGGTGTTCAGAGCTAAATAAAATTTCCTCTTTTTTTGCCAAACTAATAAATGGCACAGTTGGGCAAATAGATCTAACAGAACTCAGTTGCCCTTTGCCACCATCAATTAAAATTAAATCAGGTAAATTAGCAGGATCTTTGTATCTACGAGTTACAATCTCTTGTAATGCAGCATAATCATTTTGAATATCTAAAGTTTTGATTTTAAATCTTCTAAATTTATTTTTTTCCGGCTTACCATTAAAAAATCTAATACATGAACCAACTATATAATTACTTTGAAAATGTGAAATATCAAAACAATCTATAGTTCTTACTTCTTTTGAAAGTTTTAAAAAATGTTGTAACTCTTGACCAATTAAATATGGAGGTACTTCTTGTTGTGACATGTTACTTGAAACATATGCAATCTCTTTGGCAAACTTATTTTCATCAAAATGTGTTTTTACAATATTAATTATATGATCCAAATTTTCTAGATAATTATGAAAATTTTTAGATTTTTCAAACTCAAGATCTTGATTACTTTTTTTAATTTGTTGTAAAAGTAGATTTTTTAATTCACTGTAATTTTCGTTCAAGAGCTCTTTTACAAAATTAATTCTAAAAATATAATCTTGCCTATTAAAATTATCCATGCAAGTACCACTACAATTACCTATATGAAAATCCAGACACCCACTAGGAATTTTGTGTTTACAAATTTTGAGCTTAAATTTTCTTAATAAAAACTCGAATATTCGTCTTGCTTGTTGTTTCTTTATAAATGGCCCAAAATAAACACCTTTTTCTTTTTTATTTCTTACAAGTTTAAATTCTACCAATTCATCATTAGAAAAAAGAAAGTACAAAAATGGCTGCCCATCTTTTAATAGCACATTAAATTTTGGTTTTTTGACCGCTACCATTTGAGCCTCAAGCAACAACGCTTCATCTTCGCTTTTTGTCAAAATATGCTCAAGCGAAACAGCCTCTTCTAAAAGCATTTGTATTTTCCAATTTTGATCAGATTTTTGAAAATAATTGGATACCCTATTTTTAATAGATTTAGCCTTACCAATATAAATTATTGTTCCATCTTTATCTTTAAAAATATAAACACCTGGTAATTTTGGTAATTGTTTAACTTGATCTTTTATCATATAATTAACCTCGATAAGACCCACATGTAATTATTCTACTAGAAATTAAAAATTATGCAAGTTTATAAAAAAATATTTATTTTTAACCTAATATCACTACTAAGCTTTTTGTGTGTTTATTCGCAGGAAACAGACTCTTGTTCAAAATCTAAAACTCTTTTATTTATAGATACCTATGCAAATGCACAATACTCATACAATAATTTTTTTGAATTAATGCAAAATACTGGTTACAAACCAGAATATATAAACTGTTACGAACTAAAAAACAAAGATATTATTAAATATGATGCTGTAGTATTTTTAATTTCGGCCAGATTCATGAACAGTGAAAGAAGTTTTATATTTGATGATGTAATTAATGAGATCACAAAATTTATTGAAGCCAAAAATAGAACCATCTGTTTTCTATTTCCAGATACCGTAGCACAACCATCCCAAATAGAAAAAGCTAAACAAATAATAAAAGATACAAATGCATTAACTAGTTTTGCACGGAGAACTTTTAAACCTTGGATTAACTATTTTCTTAAATATAATTTACAAAAAAACAGATTTTATAGAACTGCTTTATATCCTAAGCCTGAGCCTAAAAAAACAGACTCAGAAGAAAATGAAGATCTAGAATTCTACTATTGCGCTGATTCACAAGCAGATTTATTATTAGCATCGCTATTACCATTAAATAATCAATATTGCGATATAATCAAAAGGCTTTTTCCATTTGGTTTATATATAAAAGATTTTAGACACAATAATCATGTTTTTCTTTTAAAATCGCCCACTATGTTATTTAATGAATCAGAAGAAGATTATAGAATAAATCCTATATCACAAAATTTACAAAATAAATTAGAAAAAATTTTACAAGAAGTTTTTATTGAAATCAAAATGATTTCAGAAAAAACAAATATAGAAGAAATAGTCAAAAACAAGCATAATTTTAAATTGCCTGAAAAATTAACTTTAAACTTTTATAATGAACAAAAAAAATTAGCTGAAAATATAAGAAATAGAACCATAGACCATAATCTATATAAATGGTGCAAAAATGGAATTTGGGCAGGATGGATAGATCTGGAAGCCTATGATGGAGATATGTTAGAAATTGGAATCGAAAATATAGCGACAGCTAATTTAAATCTTTTATGGATAAGATTTGATCCTGAAAACTATTTAAGTAAAAATGGTATTTCAGAAAAAAATAAAGATTTATATTTTGAACGTATAAATAGATTTACGAAAGCTCTAAAACAGAAATATCAAAATCTAGAAAAAGATTTACCAAAAATTTTTATAGGCACAGAGTTAACAGGAAATTTTAAAACTATTCATAACTTTGATTCTATGAAAGACATTTATAACAACAATTATACCAAGATACCTTCACCCTTTGATATTGAAAATTTTTGGAAAACAGAATTTTTCAATTCATTTGATGAATTTGTAAATATCTGGAACAATTCTGTAGGCAATGGAATTGAGATAGGAGGAGTATTTTTTGATTTTGAAATGTACCATGCGCAAAATCAAGAAAGCTCATATCCTTCGCTTTGCGATTTTTCAGATTCATCTTGGGATTTATACACAAAACATTTAACCATTGAAGAGATAACTAGCTTACAAAACTTCAGCAGAGATCAACGAATTAAATATTTATACAAAAACAACAAACTAAACGATTATTTTTGTGTATTAAAAAAAGAAGCTTGTTTGTTAGGAGAAAAAATTCGCCAATACATTAAAGAAAAATTACCAAATGCTTTAATTGGAGCTTACATGCCAGCAATTCCAAGCAGTTGGTTTTATCTTGGAATTTTAAATGGACTTTCTACAGAGCAAGAACCAATAATTTTAGCTACTTTCAATAATAATTTTTTCACACATTATAAATGGCTTGTTGCAAACAATATTCATTGTTTGCACATATCAGTTATTTTACTGTCCAAACTAAAAACTGAAAATGATTTTGGAATAATTAATAATATTAGACAAAAACATGACGGTGTTTGGTTTAATAGGTTTTCACGTCTAGGAACACCCCATGAAGATGGTAAATGGTGGTCCGTAGAATCCACTCCATTAGATTATAAATTGGTTGTAAAAAAAATAGGAACAATTATGGAAAAAAACAAACAATTAATTATTCCACAAACACCTAACGGGCAAAGCAAATAGATTTTTGCCAAAAGGTATATACTCATTACCAGTATAAACAACAAATCCTTGAATAAATTTATCACCAATATTTTCTTGCAAATATTTCAAACTCTTAAAATCTTGTGGTGCCAAATCCTAATAGACAATTATAAATAATTTTGCTAATATTAAAATTAATTAATTATTTAATGTATTATCCTACAAATAAGGGGTCCTAATCGTGAAATTTATAAAATTTTTATCGCTTCTTTCGTTTCTTTATTTTTTCAATTCCAATAGCATGGAATTGCTAGTTGGAATCAAATTTAACCCGCAAGCAAACGAAAAATTGAAAAATGCTGTTATAGAAGGCAGTCTAGAAAAAGTTCAAGAAGCACTTAAAGAAGGCGCTGATATTGATTTTAAATTTCAGACAACCCTAGAAACTGGTTATATAGGATTTTATTCTGCAATTTTTCACGCTGTTAGATTAGGTCACGTAAATATTGCCAAATTTTTATTAAAACCAGGTGATGTTGTTTCAAATACAAAATTACTGCATGATCATTTATTCAGACAACCCTCATTTAGGCAACCTTTTGATTTAGATTTTATAGAATATTTAATTAAGTTCGGAGCATCAATTGATAGAGAACTACACGGCAATTTTCCAATTACTCATGCGATTATGAGGCGTGATTTAAGCTTGATAAAACTTTTTTGTTTTTATGGCGCAAATGATAATGTTGATGTTGGTAAATATAAAACTGCTGTAGAATTTGCAGATTATTGGTGGTTCAATGCGAGTACAAATAATGAAGATCGTATCAAATCTTTATCTATTAAAAATTTTTTAGAAAACCATTTTTTAAGAATGAAAAACATAAAAAATAAAAATATAAAAGATATAGTACATAAAGTTAATACCATTATACGCAAAAATTTGTCTGATTCAGAAATTTTATTAGGTGAGCTTCGCAATTTAGTAGAAAGCTATTTACAATATCCAGAAGATGCAGAAAACTTTTTTAATCTGCCAGATTCAATTGATGAAATTCTTAAACTTTATTCTGAAGAATTTGAAAAGAATGAAAAAACTGAAAAAGAAAAATTAGAATATGAAGACCCTTGTGTGATTATGTAAGACAAGATCTTAAAGTGAATTAACGGGGGAAAATTAATTCCCCCTATTTTGTTATCTAAAAAAAATTACATTTTCTTTCTAGATTCTTCAGAACCATAAGAACCATGGCCTTTTTCTGATTTTGAATCAGATTTGCCATACTGTTCTTTACGTTGTTCACCTTGATTAGATGAACTTCCGCTCTTATTATGTTCTGAACGTTCATTTTGACCATGTTTTTTATGGTCTTTTTGATTACAGCTACAATCATTACAATTACACATGAGGACCTCCTTTTATTAACTAAGAAACAACTAACATTCACTCTTTTTTAGATATACTAATATTATATTACAAATTATACTTAAATTTTATATTCAAAATCAATACTATTGTTAATTTTTTAAAAAATATTAAAATCATACCTGTAAATAGGTATTTTTATATCAATCCACTAATAAATATCTAGGAAACCCATTCGACTTCGCACTACGTGCTTCGCTCAGGGTGACCGGGGAGAGGGAAGCCTTTTAAAATTCATATTTACGTTTTTGACAAAAAGTTCTATTCTGTAAACTGTTAAATCATGAAATAGATAATTAAAAAAACTTCCGGAGCTTCAAATGTTGAACCGCACTAGAAATATATCAATTATTTTATTTTTTTTACTTTTTTTTATTTGGATAGGATCACGTTTATATAGCTATTTTTTAGATGCAAGTTATCCACAAATAACAGTAAATGGGCTTAGCGATAATGGATTTTATTCAGGAGATTTACAATTTCTGGTAAAAGGCAAAGATGATTATAAAGTAGCAGATATATCAATCTGGCTTGATGATAATTCTATAGTGAATAAATTTAAAATTAATAAAAAAGAATTTGAATATCAACTTCCAGTACCAGGTAAATCATTACCAAATGGAAGACATAAATTAAAAATTCAAATCACTGATGGTTCATATAAAAAAAATACAACAGTTCAAGAGTATGCTTTTGTCATAGACAACACGCCTTTACAAGCAGCTTTTGTCAGACCTGCAACTGAATTCAAAGTTTTTCAAGGAGCTACATTACACATACAGTTTCAATCAAACAAAGAAATAAAAGAAGCTAAAATAAATATTTTTGCAAAAACTTATGAATGTATCCCTGAATCGCAATCTTCTTTAATTTATGAATGCTTTATTCCAGTACCCTGCGAAGAGATCCCTAATGAATATCCATTAACAATTGAAGTTTTAGATAAAACAGGAAATTATATTACTTTAAATAGCAAGCTTCAAGTTATGCCCTATCCATTTAAAAAACAGATCTTGAGTGTAAGCAAAGAACAAATAAAAATGGAAGAAGAAGTCAGCAACAAACAACAACTTCTAGAGGCTGAGCTTGAAGATTTATATAAAAAATCACCCAAACAAAAATTATGGCAAGGTGGTGAATTTTATATACCTATAGATATGAGTAGAATTTCATGTGGTTTTGGAACTAAAAGAATAACTCAAGAAAAAGGTTGTTATATGCACAAAGCTATCGATTTAGCGGGTGTACCAAAAACTGTGGTATGGGCCCCTCAAGACGGAATAGTTGTTGTAAAAAACAGGTATGCCTCTAGTGGTAATACTATAGTTATTGACCATGGATTGGGCATATTTACTTTACTTTTCCATTTAGATAATTTTGCTAATATAAATGTTGGTGATAAAGTTAAAAGAGGAAATCCGGTAGGAACAATGGGTAAAACAGGATATGCAACAGGTTACCATCTGCATTGGGAAATGCGTATAAACAACATACCGGTGGACCCTATGCAATGGACAAAATATGATTTCTAATCGTATTTACACATTTTTTGTAAACGAAAGTAACTTAACTAAATATTCTTTTACGTTATTAGTTTTTATATTATGTTGTGCGTTTTGGTTTTTTTTAATTTATTCAAAATTATCAAATACTCAGAATAGATTGATGATCGATATACAAGAGCTAAATCAGAAACAATCCCTTAAAATTAATTTATTAGACGAATCCAATAACAGTTTTGAAAAAATAAATAAGTTAAAGACCAAAGCACAACAAATTTTTGAAATTGATTGCAAACTTAATCATATAATTAAATTGGTGAAATTATACAATTTAAAAATTATTTCATGTTTAGAAGAAAAATCAAATTTTGTAAATTTTTGTATTCAAGGAAAATTTGAACAGATTTATAATTTTTTAGAAAAACTAAGTCTCTCAAATATACCCGTACAACTTGAGAATTTTACAATGGAACAAATTAAAGATGATGTTATTCAAATAAATATTTTATATAACTTTTATGAGAATTAAAATTTTTAATTTTTATGTTTTTATTATTATGTTTAACTCTTATAGTAAAATTCGTGATCCATTTTCAAAATCTAAATGTAAAAATAATATAGTCTTAAATGCTTTGGTAGAAATTAATGGTAAAAAAGCTGCACTTATAAATTTTGCAGATGAAATAACCATAGCAAACCTAGATGAAAAAGTGTTTGAAAAATGGCAGCTAACTGAATTAAACGACCAATTTATTATATTGCATAATATAGCAACTAACCAAAATGAAACATACACTTTAGACGGTTAAACTTTTTAAAAAAAAGAGAGTATATGAAGAAAAGCTATCTACATAATATGATAATATTTTTGTCTATTTTCAAAATAACAGTAAATTGCGATCTAGAAAATAGCTTCAATACATGCTATAAAAATATTTTGGATGTAGAAAAAATTTTATCTGAAACATTTAATGATCCTCAACTCAACAAAAAAATTACAATAAAATCCAGGCCCACAAAAGTTCAAGACATAATTGAACTTATCGCATTAAGCTCTGATCTTAATTTTATAATAGAAGACAATGTAAAGGGTGATATAGGAAAAATCAATTTTAAAAATTCAACAGTAGGACATATATTAAAATTTGTCTGTAAAAACAATGATCCAGAATTAGCTTTAATTAAAGATATGAATGTATGGAAAATCATGACTAAACAAAATGCAGAAAAACATATAAAGCAAGTTTTGGAAAATAATCTTACCAATAGAGTATTTTATCTTAACAATGTTCAACCAAATGAAAAATTTAAAGAATTGGCTGAAAAGACCTGGCACAATATTATCGGCAAAGATAATAAAGGAAACTCTACTTTAATAATAGACCCTGATAGAAAAAAAATATTCTTACGTGGAAATGAATCATATATAGAAGAATTTAAATGTTTTCTAAAAGAACTAGATATCCCTATAACACAGGTTAGAATCGATGCTATTATCGTCTTTTGTGAGAAAAATTATAATTTTGATTTTGGTATAAATTGGTCAGGAATTTACAATAGATTAGATACTTTGAAATGCGCTAAACAAGCATTTAATTTTATTGGCCTTGGTGGTACCCTTGCAGATTTTCCTACACCAACAAAAAGTGATTTTCCTAACAATGAGGATCTTTTGGTAAATCCGTTCCATTTTGCTTTAAATTTATTTACACGACAATTTCATTTTGCTCAAGCTGCAAATTTAAAACCCACAAGTGATACCATGGTAAAAATTCCATTCGTTTTTGGAGGAAAAGATTTAAATTTAAGACGCTTGAATTTAGTATTAAATGCTGCAGAGGTTGAGTCTAAGGCAAAAATAGTTTCTCGACCTTCTGTTGTAACAAATGATAATGAGACTGCAAAAATATTAATTGGTAAAAAATTGCCAATTCAAACAGGTAGATTAGGGGATGTTTTAGCAGCAGGTGCTTTATTTGATGTTACTTCTTTAAATTATCAAGATATCGGTATTTCACTTGAAGTTTTTCCTACCGTAAGTGCTGATAAGAAAACTGTAAAACTTGAAATATTTCTTGAAGAATCTGAGTTTGTCAGTGGAAGAACTCAAACAAATGAACGTGGCATTATGACTGATCCCCCTGTAATTGATATTATAAGAGTTAGAAATAAAGTTAGTCTTCAAAACGGCCAGACTGTCGTTATTGGTGGCTTGACTGTTTATGATGACAGAGAAGGTATAAATAGCGTTCCATTTCTTAGTAGAATTCCAATTATAGGCAAATTCTTTTTTACCGGCACTGCTCATGCAAAACGAGAATTTGAGCAGTATGTCTTTATCACACCCACTATTCTGGAAGAATGCTAAAAAATTACCATAAGCTTCTCCCAAAATCCAAATATAATTTTTTGAAAACCTGTTTGTGGTGATGCTTCGACGTTGCTCCCGACTTCGCTCTTCGAGCTTCGACGGGCAGGCAGCATGACTGGGTGAGGTTTTCCGGTCATCCTGAGGGAAGTGACGAATTGTGCATAAGCACAATTCGGAACGAAGTCGAAGGACGAACCATGAACGAAAGTTTTACTTCAAACTTTCTCGCATAAATTCAGGCAATGATTCAAATATTTTTTTTAGATTACTATTTAATCTCACAACATCTTCGGGATCTATTTTTTTAAGACTGCAGATATATAACATTAAAGCTAGTTGGCCAGGAGATAATGCACGAATGGTTTTTAATTGTTCTTGGGGCATTATGAATATTTTTGTTCTTTTTTTATCATCTTCAATTTTCCATGTATTATCAAGACTTATTGCATGTTTACCATCTGGACTCATTGCTACTGAATCAACTTTATAATTATGCTTAATTGTATACAAAAGAGCTCCAGTTTGCATACTCCATATTTTTGCCGTTGTATCAAAGGAGCCGGTAATAACATATTTATTATCAGGACTTATTGCTACTGAACGAACACTACCATTATGATAAAGTGTATATAGAAGTTCACCAGATTCAAAGTCCCATATATTTGCAGTTTCATCATCAGAACCAGTAACAACATATTTATTATCTGGACTTATCACTATCGAACGAATAAAATCATCATGGTTATTAAGTATATTTTTAAGAGTATTAGTTTCTAAATCCCATACATGTACTGTTTTTTCAAAATCTGCAACAACATATTTATTGTTTGGGCTTATTGCTATTGAATACCAACCGTCAGCCCGATTAAGAATAAGAGTTTTTTCAAGAACACCCGTTTTGATATCCCATATTCTCAAATGTTCTCCCAAAGATCCACTAATAACATAACTATCAGCAGGACTTATTGTCAGTGCATTAAAATAACCATCTTGATGAAGCTCTCGCAAAGGAAAACCTGTTTTTAAATTATGTATTGTTGCTGATATTCTTCCAGAACTAGCTACAGCATATTTCTCATCAGAGCTAATTACTACTCTAAATGGGTCATGAAATTTATTGAGTTCATATTTGAGAACACCAGTTTTTATATCATATATTTTTGTTATCCCTTTATCGCTGGTAATTGTAAATTTACCATCACGACTTAATGCAGCATAGGGAGCATCATATAGCAAGGTGTATTCAAAAGCAAAATTTAACTCATTTAATAAATAAGAAAATATTTCGGGAAATAATACTCTGGGCAATTTTTTAAGCTGCTCATACTCTATATTATATTTGTGTTTGTCTTGATAAAGGTTTTTTTTAACTTTAGTTGTTCCTTTTCCTTTTTCTTTTACCTCCTGCATTGAATGAATATAAAAATGAGTCAAAGACATAAGTAATAATAATTTTATAAACTTCATGTGTGTTCCTGTAATTAAGTTGTAAAAATATAATTGACAGTATATCTAAAGATTTTAATTAGTCGATATTATAAGAATAAAGTTCTATCTGAAAATATATATTGACTATATAAGTTCAAATTTGATAAGATTTAATTAATTAAATTTGTCTTTAAAAAATGGAGGCCTAATGAACTCAAAACAAATTCTTATAACAATTTTAATTTTATATATCGCATTAACCCAAAACTTAGTAAAAGCAAATCCAAACTTTAATGAAATGTACAGGCAAGCAAAATTAGGCAATATGGACTATCTCAAGAATCCCAATATTGATTTAAATATAAGAGTTCATGGCCTAACACCTCTGTTGTACGTAATTAGCCTTAAAGATGGGGATGAAGCTGTTAAAAACTTATTAGCCGCTGGCGCTGATCCTAACGTTCCAGGCGTTGGAAATATTACACCCTTAAGATTAGCAACTTCACGTGGAAAGAAAGATGTAGTTGAGGCTCTACTTGTTGCCGGAGCATATCTAAACCATCCAGTGGATCTACCTGGCAAAACTGCTCTAGATATAGCCAACAAAAAAGATTTTAAAGATATAGTAGAAATATTAGAAAGTGAAAAAGAAAAAAGAAAACAAACTTTTAAAAATTTTATTAAAGAAGTTACTGAAAATACAAATTTACTTCCTGAACTGACAGAAATAGTTCATGAATATGCTTATCCAGAATGAAAATAATCTTTCAAAAATTAATCCCTTCAACTTAGAACAAGCTGAAGGGATAGGGGGTGAACAATGTTCAAGACATTGTTCGTTTAGGGACTTTGTTAACTTTTTCTATGGGTTGATGTTAACAATTAGATACTACTATGTCAAGACGATTTTTTAAAAAAACAAATTTTTAATTTTTAAGTGCAATTTAAAAATTATTTAATTGTAATATTGGGCCAATTCTATGCATAAATAGCTTTAATCTAAAGTAATCATTTCTTGTTAACAAAGCAAAAGATTGAATAAACTCCTCAAAATTATTTTTATCTATTACATTCAAAATTGTTAAATTTTTTATTAAAACAATTAGCAGCTCATCCAAATTTGATATGATCCCAGCACTATTAAATATTAGCTGTAAGTATTGAGTAGTTTTAAAAATATTTTGAATTTCTTTTAAGCTAGCCTGACGAACAAAAGAATGTATTTTCGGAGGCTTGGAGGCAAGCATGCTAAAAAAACAATCATTTTCTTCATAACCCAATACTAAACAAGAAAAATTTGTTTTTAAAAGCTCAAAAATTTGAGGCTGCTCTCTAATCAACTCTTCTTCTGTTTTCTGATAAGCGAAGGCCTGTCTATTAGAATCTATAGACCCAGTTTTAATTTGATAAACTATACCAAAAATAGCTATCTCGCCATTTTTTACTGTCACTATTGATCCAAATTCCGGAAACTTATCCCAATTCCAACTTTGTGTTACCCACTCCTGCAAAGAGCTTTCTACCACTTCACCAAAAAAATCCTGCTTCTTTGTCATCAAAGATCCTTACTACTAAATATACTAGTTTGCCCTGCCCGGCCCTTCGATGAACTCAGGATAAACTCCGCTTTTGGCGAAGTCGGGTCATCTTGCAAAAAAAGATAATCAAACTTTTTTAAATAACTTTTTCTATGCAAAATTGAACTACCATTTAAAGATAAAGATTCTTTGTGAATGCTCGTACCGTAACCTTTATGCTTTGCAAAACTATATTTAGGTATTGGAGAATCATAAAGCCCCATAAGACTATCTCTTTTAACTTTCGCAATTATAGATGCCGCTGCAATAGATTTTGAAAGAGATTCACCTTTGGCAAAATATTGAATTTCTATGTCTTTATAAATTGTATTAGAAAGACTTACAGGGAGAGCATCTACTAATACTGTAGAAGGCAATTTAGGACAAATGGCAAAAAGGTTCATAATAGCCTGCTTCATTGCAATTAAGGTACCATTCCATATATTGAATCTATCTATATCTGTATTATTAATAATTCCATAAGAAAACCAGCTATTTTCAATGATTCGGGGCGCTATAGAGATCAACTCTTCTTGAGTTAATATTTTTGAATCCTTAAGCATTTTTAAGCGACTATTAGGGAATAAAATAACGGCTGCCACCACCAATGGTCCAGCTAAACAACCCCTACCAACTTCATCTATACCACAAATAAGCTCATTCTTGGCCCACTCCCTATTTTCAAAGAAGTTTTTAGGTATTTTTATATATCTACCTTTTCTGGGTGCAATGTTATAATCCAATTTTACTATCTGATTGTTTTCCATTTGACAAGATTTAAAATTCGTATACAATTAGAAAATAGGAAGCTGTATAATTAATATTTATAAAAATCTATCACATTTTAAATAAAGATGGTAGGAGGAATCAATGAAAAGCTTAACAGCGTTACGTGTAAAAGAACTTTTAAGAGAAAAAGGCTGGACCACAAAGGTTTTAGCAGAAAAAACAGGGATGTCAGAAAGCTACTTGACCCATATTAAAAATGGAACTCGTAGATGGAACGAAGATTCTCTAAGAAAATTGGCTAATGCTTTTGAAGTAAACCCAGTAGATCTTTTTGCTGAAAACAGACAAAGAACAGATAATATTGACAAGAATGTCAGTATGCCTGAAAAATCTGATGTTGAATTAAAGGTGCAAATAGTTCCTGTAGTAGGAGATGTGCCTTCAAACCCATCACCTTACAACAATCAAATTATGCAAATAACAACAGGATTTAAGGATGTCTTTGTACCTGTTTTAAACAGCAATGACAGCTCTATGTTTGCTTTGGCTATTGAAAATAACCT
Source organism: Candidatus Babelota bacterium (assembly GCA_013286795.1). Classification (GTDB taxonomy): domain Bacteria; phylum Babelota; class Babeliae; order Babelales; family JABDEC01; genus JABDFA01. Next base: position 98,816 of record JABDFA010000004.1, on the reverse strand, counting down.
AATGGCTCCAACATTTGTCAAAGGAGATAAGCTAATTATCTCTCCTGAAATTTGGGCCCGTTCTGGTGATATAGCTGCAGTTGAATATGGCAATGATACATTGATAAAAATGATTTGCCGTGTAGCGTATACTGAAGATTTTATAGTTTTAGAATCGGTAAACCAAAAACATCCGCCTATTGCTTTAATTCGCGGTAAGGATCATTTTAGGATTATCGGCCGCGTTATTCAACGTATGCAACATCTAGTATAACTTTTTAGATTTAGTCGGGTTTTTATAGCCCGACTAAATTTTTCTATTTTGAGGGGACTCCTATATGAATATAAAAATAATCAAAATTTTACCATTATTTGTGTTTTTTTGTACCTCGACAAGCGCTTTTTATCTTCGTGGATTGGATGCAAGTGCACGCAGATTACAACAGTTTATACGCAATGACGACTTATTCATTCACTCTTTGTCTGATGATGCTAAAAAACTTCAAGAAGACTTAAATAATGGTGCCGATATAAACTACCAACGAAAAGGTGACAATGAATTAAAAACACCTCTTAGCAATGCAATAATGGCTTCAAATATAGAAGGTGTAAAATTTCTTATTTTTAATGGGGCAGATATTAATATTGTCTGCAAGGAGACGGCTCTTGGAATTGGTGATGCTCTTGAACTTGCAAAAACATGTTTGGCTATTAAAAAATCCCAAGGATTTGACAAACATCCAAAACTTGTAAAATCATTTAAAGTTGATAAAGCAATTGAGATTATTGATCTTTTAGAAAAACATAAATCAAGAATGGAAAAAATTAAGGGAAAAAGCTTAAAAGAGATAGCAGAAAAAGTTAATTATATTTTACCAAAATTAAAAGAAAAACTTCGTGCACAACTTAAGGTCACAGGATTGCCTGATGTCCTAGAAAATATGGTTTTTGATTATTGTGATACACGATATCCTGAAGATTTTCAAAAGTTTTTTGAGCTCTCTGACGAAGCAATTGATGAGATGATAGATATCTATATTCAAGAAATTGAAAATAAAAATCCAGAAATAAATAATAGTAAAGTGTGTGGTAAAAGAAAATTAGAAAATATAGAAAGTTAACTCCAAATGAATGTAAATATAATTAAAATTTTAACCTTAAATTTGCTTATTATTTTTTCAACAACAAAATCTATGGATTGGTATGACGAGATAGAGGATCGTCAAAAACAAGCAAAGCTTAACCATCCATTATTTTCTAATTCTTTATTTGGAAGCGTTGAAAAAGTCCAAGAACTTATAGACAAGGATGCAAATGTAAATTTTCGGTATGTAGACCCAGCAGAAGCCCTTAAAGAATTTGCTAATGTTATTAAAAATTGTGAACGTTCTGAAAAGGGACTAGCTCCATTATCACCGGTTTCATCATCACCACGATTGATACAAACTCCATTAAGCAATGCAGTAATTGGCGCAAATTTAGATGTTGTAAAATGCCTTTTGTACAATGATGCCTGGATTATGGAATGCACCAGCCTTGATGACAAGGAATGCACCATTCTCGAGCTTGCTCAGCAATGTCTAGATCAAAAATTAAAAAAATATAATAAGACAGAAGAATCAAATAGATTATGTAAAGTTAACGAATCAATTCAAATTGTTAATTTTTTAAAAAAACATACAGCTAGAATGCAAAAAGTAAAAAAATATGATTATTTTGCTAGATGGAAAGATATTGTAAAAAGAGTTAACAATATTTTACAAGAATCACCACATTATTTAGGGCTTTTAAAAAATAGAATTAAAAATCATCTTTCTACTTTACCTTTGATTGAAGATCTTAAGAATATTATCATAGAGTATCATAATGTATCTTATCCAGAAGATTCACAAGAATTTTTTAAGCTTTCTGATGAAGCAATTGATGAAATGACAGATATCTATATCCAAGAAATTGAAAATAAAAAATCAGAAGCATGCAAAATATCTGGCAAAAGAAAATTAGAAAATATCGATAGCTAACTCAATTTTATAGGGAATAAAATGAATAAAATAATCTTAAAAATCTTTGCTTTTTTTATACTATCTATTTCACTAAATACTATGTGTATGGATTCAGACAAGTCTAAATCTGAAATTAATCAAAAATTAATTGAGGCTATAAAAAACGGAAATATTGAAGAAGCTCAAAATGCTTTGAAAGAAGGAGCTGATGTTAATTTTACAGATAAAGCAGAAAATCGAGAAACTCCTATGCACTACGCGCTTGCAACATCAAATCTTGAAATTGTTAAGCTATTAGTATGGCTTGGAGTAGATATAGATAAACCATGTTCATATACTTATGAACTGAGAATGGTAAATTATGGAAGGGGTAATTTTTTTGTCAGCCATTATACTCCTGCTACCCCCACTACTCATACATATTTAAGAACTAGTTTTGATAAGAAAATGCGTACAATTGATACTTTTCTTACTAATCTATCTCCTAAATTAAAAAATGTTAAAAATAAAAGCTTAAAAAGCATGGTACAAGAGGTTAATAAATTTTTGAAGAATAGAATAAGAGAACAAGATTATTTACTTAAAGATCTACAAAATATAGTTATAGAATATTCTCTATATCCAGAAGATTATAAAGAGTTCTTTGATCTTCCTGATAGCAGGATTGATGAATTAATCAAAATATACTCTGAAGAATTTGAAAAAGAAGACCAGAATGCTGGGATAAATTCAGATGGTAATAAGCCAAAAAGAAGAAGGCTAGATAATGTTGTTAGCTAGCTTTTTATGGGATTTCTGGTACTATTATAATAGTTATTATAACTAAATAAAATAACATAGTGTTATTTTATAGTATATTTACTGCCGATTAGTTATAGGAGATCCTGTGGCACGTTATGAAACACTAATTCTTACAATTCCTGAAATTACCAGCGAAGAGTCTGCTAAATTAGAAACACAATTTGTTGATGCAATAAAGAAAGCTAAAGGAAATTTGATTTCTTATGAAAAATGGGGAAAATACAAATTAGCCTATTCTGTAAACAAAAATGAGTATGGGATTTATTTTCTAGCTCGCTTTGATGTCTCAGACGAAGATAAAGTTGAGCTTTTTGAAAAGATTAAAGAGCTTTTCTCTATTAGATTTAATGAAATAGTCATGAGACACATGAATGCAGTTCTTCCAAAACAAGGATCTTTGGAATATCAAAGACCAAAATCTTTAGAAGAAACTCCGCAAGATGTTGACTCTATTGTGCGTAAATCCAGATCTGATTACTCTCAGTCTGCTAAAAATGGTTCATATTAAAATTACAATTTAGGTTAAGGTGTTATATATATGTCTAGAACAAAGTTAAAAGTTAGTCCAAGGCTTCTTAAAAAGAAAACTCGCAAGAATTCGTTTGGTAGTAAACGTGGTTGCCGCTTCACTTCAAACCCGGATTTAATCAAATTCATTAATTATAAAAATGTAGATTTTCTTAAGAATTTCTTAACAGAACGAGGCAAAATTTTGCCCTCAAGAATTTCTGGAAATAAATCTTTATATCAAAGAATGGTTGCACGTGAAATTAAAAAGGCTCGCGTAATGGCAATGTTGCCATTTATTGCAGAACAATATTAAATTCTTACTTCCAGGACTCAATCTAATTTCCTTTGAAATCCGTTCGTGGTGAGTGTTCTACGAAGCTTGCGGAGTAGAACGTATCGAATCCATGAACGAAATTCATATTCACCCTTCGATACACCGCACTTCGTGCGGCACTCAGGGCGAACGGGAAAGAGATTAATTTTTAAGTTTCGTAAGGGATTTATTAAGATTCAAATCCAACAGCATGTTCTTGGCTTAAGTTCACAAAATCTATCGACGATTAGAGCTTGAAAATTTCTAGCTCTATTATCTACATAGTCTATAAGTTGGTTCATGCTGTTGTAAAATTCTATTATTTCGTCAAAATCAGCTTTCATGTTTTTAATTGTCTCAATTGTGCACAAAATTTGATCTTTTTCTACAATGCATTTACATCCTCCAAAATCATCTATACTCTCAAGTAATTCCAGCACCTCATCCAACCAGATTCTTTTTGCATTTACTTGCGTCATGCAAAATTCACAATGCTCTCTTTGTGTTTGATTTTTTAATTTACGCAAAAATTGCCTAATTTTATGATCAGTAACATATAACCATCTATAAAATCTAAAAATTGCAGAACTATATTTTACTGAACATTTATCTAAACATAATATATATTCTTCTCGTTCATTGAGCTGACACTCCCATTTATCTAGCAATACATCTCTTCTTTCTACTACGCGATTAATATCTGGCAATACATGCCATAGAAGAATTAGTCTATGCTTCCAGTGGACCAAAACGTTTTCAATTTCGTTCATGTAAGATCTGGAAAGTGCATCAGGCAATATTGTTTTTGGTATAACCAAAAACAATAACAGTACAATCTTTGTCTTCATTTAATTTTCCTAAATTTTTAATATAGATTTCAAAAACAAAGTACAGATATTATGATATTATTATCAATAGAACTTGAAAAATTTTAAGGATAGGTATGGAAATTAAACTTTTATTTCTTTTTTTATTTAGCTTACATTTAAGTACTTACACACTTGAAGAAGAAAAAATTTCTGCAGAAGAACCAGAATTGGGTTTAAATGCACTTTTTGGAATAATTCTGTTGAGTTATACAGATACTGAAAGATCTATAGAGGATCGAACTCAAGCCAAAGAAATTTTGAAAATACTTTTAGCTGGAAACTTAGATATTGATGCATTAAATCCAAAAATAAAATCTTTAATATTGCTACCTCCTGCTTCAAAAGTTTTAAAAGAACATTATGATGTTGCAAAAAAAGAATGCCATGAAACTCTATCTCAATTGCCATTGGCCTGTGTAGATATAATTACAGAATATGCTTTTTATTCACCAGATTTTATTGATTTACACGACCAAACAAAAAGAATAACTGTTTTAAATAAGAAACGTAAACGAAAAGAATCCTTTTCTGAATATACAGGTTCAGAAAAATTCCTTGATTCAAAAATCTTAAAATCCACTATTTCATATTGCGTAAAAGAAGGCGATTTTTCTTTACTAAAGTATCTAATAAAAAGTGGCGCAGATGTAAATTGCGTAGACGAAAAAGGAATACCACTTTTAGCACATGCAATCAAATCCAGATCCTTAGAAATGATACGATTTTTATTAGAAAACAAAGCAGATCCTAATTATGTATTTAAAGATGGTAGCTATAAGAACTATCCATTGTTTATTGTAGGCTCTATAAGTATCCATGATGCACAAGAGAAAAAATTTGTATTCGAAGCACTTAAGCTTTTTATAGAATATAAGACGAATATTAATTGGTTCCCTGAAGATAAAATATTAAATACGCTAAAATTATGCGCCTTTTTGGGATATTTCGATTGTGTAAAATTATTAGTTGGAGCCGGAGCTAATGTTAACCTTAAGGACCATGAAGGCAAAAAAGCTTCGAATCATGCTTATAAGCGTGGATATAATGATATCGGTGATTTTTTAAGAAGAAGAGAAACACCAAATGAAAATTAAATTTATATTTATATTTCTTTTTTTATTTGGCCTTAATTTAAACGTCTATCCCATAGAAGAAGAAAAAACTTCTAAAGATAAAAAAACAGAGAATATATTCCTAATCCTTAAGTCTATGCTTAAAGTTATCATTGATGATAAAAGCAACCTACAAGATAAATCTGTAGCCAAAGATATTTTAAAAACATTTTTAGCTGAAAAAATAGATATTGATATTTTACCTCCTGAAGTCAAATCCCTATTAATGCATGATAAAATTCTAGAAATCTTAAAGGAATATTATGAAATTGCAATAAAAAAATGTCATGAACCCTTATCTATCCTCCCCACAAGTTGCATAGATATTATTGCAGAGTATGCATTTTATTCTCCAGATTTTATCGATTTGCACGATAAAAATAAAAGAATAGAAATTTTAAATAAAAAACGTAAACGAGGAGAATCTTTTCATGAATATACAGGCTCAGAAAAATTCCTTGATGCAGAGATTTTAAAAACTACTGTTTCATATTCAGTAGATTCAGGTGACTTTTCTTTGCTAAAATATTTGATAGCAAGCGGAGCAGATGTAAATTCTGTAGATAAAAATGGTATGCCACTTTTAGCCCACGCAATAAAATCTAGATCCTTAGAAATGATACGATTTTTATTAGAGAACAAAGCTGATCCAAATTATATTTTTGAAGATTATATATATTGTAACTACCCATTGTTTCTTTTACGCAATAATCCTGCATCACAACATAAATTTATACTGGAAGCAATTAAGCTGTTTATAGAATATAAAATTAATGTTAATTGGACCGAAGATAATCCATCAGTAACAACACTAACACTATGTGCATTTTATGGATATTTCGATTGTATAAAAGTATTAGTCGAAGCCGGAATCGATGTTAACATTAGAGATAATAAAGGCAAAAAGGCATGGCACATTGCTTATGAGATGGGTCACAATGATATAGGTGACTTTTTAATAGAGAGAGAAATTTTAAACACCAATTTATGAGAAAAGCATGGCAAGACAATTTTATAAATTTTCAGCATTTGTATGCATAATACTTGAAAAAAATAATAAAGTATTATTGATAAAAAGAGCAAATACAGGTCATATGGATGGATTTTGGTCCTTGCCGGGTGGCGGTCTAGATGAAGGGGAAACTTTGGCCCAAGCAGTTATAAGAGAAACAAGAGAAGAGATTAATGTAGAAATAGATCAAAAACATTTGCAACTAATTCATACATTACACCGTAAAGAAAGCTCAGATATTTTGGGATTCTTTTTTTCCGCCACAACTTGGTCAGGTGAATTAAAAAATAATGAGCCAGAAAGACATAGCCATATGGAGTGGTTTGAAATCGATAACTTACCTAAAGATTTTGCTCCTAGTGGAATTAAAGCGCTACATGCTTATAAAAAACAATTGCGATACTCCGAAAATTATGATTTAGAATAAACTTGAAAGAAGTATTTTTAATTCTTCAATTAATTGATGCTTGCTTTCTTTTAAATCAATTGTTTTAAAAATTTCATCTAAATTTATCCATAGAGCTGATTCAACTTCTACATGACATAATTTCATGTCGCCTTCTACCAAGGCTATAAAATAAGTTACAGTTTTTTTTGTTTCATTATTTTCGCCTACGAAATATGTCTCTTGAAGAGTTTCTGGAAATAGAAACTTTTTAACTTTAAATCCGGTTTCTTCAAATAGTTCTCTCTGTGCAGCATCTATTGGAGTTTCAAGAACATTATTTTTGTGACCTTTTGGAAAGCTCCAATGGCCAGCCCTTTGTTTTAAAATCAGAACTAGCCATTTATTATTTTCTTTTTTTAACGGGATAACTCCAAAAGACTCGTCTGTTATTGGTATTGACATATGTACTCGTATGGTTCGTCCTTCGATTTCGTGCTACACACTTCACTCAGGATGACCGGAAAACAAGAAAAAGTCCAGTCATGCTGAGCTTGTCGAAGCATCACCACGAGCGCACTTTTATTTTTATACCCGTTCGTCCTGAGCCTGTCGAAGGATACGAATGGGTGTCATAATAAATATATTATATCAGAATTTTTCAGGAAACTGTTTTACTATTCCAGAAGTTAATGCATCAGCCATTTCAAGAATTTGGTTATAAATTTTATCAAAAGCTTCGATATCACCTGACCATTTTTTATTTAATCTAGCTACTACTTCTTGTGTAGTTAAACTCAAGTGAGAATTTAGCATATCAATTAAATCCTGTTTCGGCCAATTAGGATTGGCAGAACTTAAAAACTCTGCTATATCTTCTGCATTTTTATGCCATTTTTTGTCACTTTCTTCCATTTTTTCTTTATTATTAGCTTTAGCTTGGGTAACGATATCTGCTGCTATTAAAATATGATCTTTTAATAAATCAGTTAATTTTTTACCAGCATCTTGTCCATAAAACCCCGCTGCTGCATTACCTATATCTTCTTGGTTTTTTAATAGTCTATTAGTTGTTTCCTTAATATCTGGCAAATTACTTGTTGCAGAAATTATATATAATCTGGTCCAAAATACATGATCTGACCAAAGTTTTCTCATTGCCGTTTTTAGTGCACATCTTGATTCAGAGATTCCCCCTTTTGTTCCGCAACCATATGGAGTATATTTAAAAAATAAAAAGGTACCACCGGCACCCAATAATAATGCAATTATAATAGATAAATAATTTGTTTTATTTGGATTTGAAGTATATTCCATATTTTCCCTTTTTTTAAAAACTTATGTTTTTTTGAAAATATTAAAAAAATATAAACTATGCAAGGTTAATTTTTAATATTTTGGGCAATTGCAGCATTTCTATTTTTTGCGTATTCTAATATTAGTCTTTATTTAATTTTAAAATTAAAGGTTCTCTTTAATGAAATTATCTCTTGCATGGATTTTTGATCACATTAACACTGATTTTAAGAAAATAGATATAGAAACACTAGTAGCAAAGATTAATAAAAGTACCGCTGAAATTGAATCTTATTTTAAAATAAAAATAGATTTGGACAATCTATTTTTGGCACAAGTTAGATCAGTAAATCAACAAACTATAATTTTATATGTTCCAGAATTAAATAAAGAAGTTGAGCTACCATTTAGAGCAGGATTAAAGCAAGAAGATATATTGGCTTTAAAAAAAGAAAATTTAAATTTTAGTTGGGCAAAAACTTTAGATTTAGGTTCATCAAAAGATTCTTTATTGCCTACTTTTTCTGTCAATGGTGAATTGGTTTCTGGCCATTGGAAAAAACATTTTGAAAATGAAGACATCATACTTGAATTAGATAATAAATCAATTACACACAGGCCTGATTTATGGGGACATAGAGGTTTTGCAAGAGAAATTGCTGCGTTATTAGATTTAAATTTACTTCCATTAAATGAGTTTATTATAAAAATAGAAACAAAAAATAATGGGGGCCGTTTTGACATACAAATTAAAGATACAAAAGCATGTAAAAGGTTTGCAACTTTATATATACCCAAAATAGAGGTTGTGCCATCTGTATTAAATATGGCAGCAAGACTTGCTAGAATAGATAGCAAACCAATTAACTTAATAGTTGATGCAACCAATTATGTAATGTTTGACATTAGTCAACCTATGCATGCTTTTGATGCAGAAAAAATAAATAAAAAAATTATAGTTAGATTTGCAAATAACTCAGAAAAATTAACTTTAATTGATAATGAAGAAATAGAATTAAACAATAAGGATCTTATAGTAGCTGATGCAAACCAGCCTCTAGCTTTAGCAGGGATTATGGGAGGTAAAGATAGCCAAGTAGAGTTTTCAACAAAATCAATTCTTTTAGAGTCAGCGAATTTTGAAGCATCCACAATAAGATTGTCATCATCTAGATTAAAAAAAAGAACCGAAGCCTCTGCTAGATTTGAAAAAAGTTTAGATCCAAACCAAAATATTATAGCAATTGAAAGATTTATAAAATTAATTAAGAATACTGGAATAGATGTTAAGACAGATCATAATATAATTTCTTTTGGTGAAGAGCAGGTTAAAAATAAAATAGAAGTAACTCATGATTTTATCGAAAAAAGAGTAGGAACAAAAATCAGCCCAGAATTTATCAAAAATATTTTATTAAAACTTGGCTTTGAAGTTAGCACAAATGAAGCACAGTACAATATTACAGTTCCCACTTTTAGAGGAACGAAAGATGTAAAATTGCCTGAAGATATAGTTGAAGAGGTTGTACGTTTTTTTGGATATGAAAATATACCATATATATTTCCTACAAGAAAAATGGTTGCCTTTAGTGTTGATGAAGTGATGTTGCAACGAAAAATCAAACAAACAATGGCTTATGGATGCTTAATGCATGAAGTTCAAAATTATCCATTCTATGACGAATCTTTCTTAAATGAGCTTAATTGGTCTCCTAAAGATAGTATATCTGTGGTCAGCCCTGTATCACAAAATTGGCAAAAATTGGTTACTTCCTTAATACCCCATCTATTGAAAAACATTCAACAGAATTTGCACTTACAAGCCAAATTAAATTTTTTTGAATTAAACAAAATATGGGCTAAAGCTGAAAATATAGTTGATGAAAAAAAATCTCTAGCTGGTATTTTTTTTCATCATAAAAGCGATGTTGATTTTGATATTTCCAAATCAAATCTACAAAATCTTTTTGATATGTTAGCTCTAAAAGTTGATTGGATAAAAGCAAATGATCTAAATTTGCCATGGTATAGTCCTTATCAAAGCGCATACTTAATTCATAATGAACGACATATAGGTACAGCAGGAAAGATTTCCAAAAACTTTTTATCTAAAATATCATCTGGAGATGCTTTTATTTTCGAACTAGACTTAGATTATATTTTAAGATATAAACCTGAAGCTACAAAATTTAGACCTCTATTAAAATATCCATCAGTATGGATAGATATTAGCTTATTGGTCCCACTTGAATCAACTGTTAAAAATATTTCTGATTTGATTAGTTCTAGTGATAAAAAGATTTATAAAGTTGAACTTATAGATAGCTTTACCAAAGATGATTGGAAGGATAAAAAATCATTAACATTACGTTTCCATATAGCTGACGAAACTAAAACATTGTCAAAAGAAGAAATTGACGAAATAACAAACAAAGTTAATAACAATGTTCTAAAAATTGGCGCCCAACTTCGATGATCAAATCTATACTAGATCTCTTCCGGGACTTAAAAATTAATTCTCTTCCCGTTCGCCCTGAGTGCTGCACGAAGTGCAGCGTATCGAAGGGTGAATATAAATCGCGTTCATGGTTCGATACGTTCTACTTCGCAAAGCTTCGTAGAACACTCACCACGAACGGAATATCAAAGAAAGTTATATTAGGTTTTGTAAGTATATTTTCTCTAATTTTATCAATAGATCAATTAACAAAATTCTATGCTCTACATAACTTTATTAATAGTTATAAAATTAATAATTATATATCTTTTGATCTTGCAATTAACAGAGGAGTTTCTTGGAGTTTATTCGATACTCAAAATAGTTATGTTTTTTTTACATTATCAACTTTGATTTTTCTAGTTTTATCAGCCTTTACCTATTACACTTTTTTGTGCTTGAAAAACAACCAAAATGTTATACCAGAAATACTAGTGATTTCAGGAGGTATCTCAAATTTAATAGATAGAATAACACACTCAGGAGTTGTTGATTTTATATTGATTTCATATAAAAATTTTTGCTGGCCCCTATTTAATTTTGCTGATATATGTATTGTTTTTGGTGCACTTTTAATGCTAATAAAAAATTTTAAAGACTGAGCATTTAATGAGAAAAAAAATTTTTTGCTGGATCGTCACTTTAGGTCCGATTGGTTATCTTCCAGCTCCAGGAACTATGTCTACACTGTTTTCTTTAGTTTTAATTATGTTATTTAATTTTCTTAAATTGAGTTTATTAAATTATCTTACAATAATATTAGTTACTATTTTATTTGGCTTTTACGCAATTTACAAATCTCTATTTTATTTTGGTACTTTCAATAATGATCCACGTGAAATAGTAATCGATGAACTGATAGGGACTTTAATTACATTTATCGCTATACCATTTAATGCATACACTGTCTTATTGGGTACACTTTTGTTTAGGTTTTTTGATATTGTAAAACCTTTAGGAATCAAAAAAATTGAAAGGTGTGGAAAATATTTTGGTATTTTAGCTGATGATATTGTGGCTGGAATCTTTAGTAACATAATTCTGCACTGTATTATACTATGTATAAAATTTTAAATTTAATAAAAAACCAATTATTTGATCTAATTTCACCTCCTTTTTGTGTCAATTGCAAAAAATTCATTTCACAAAGAACGCCTTTTTGCATTGATTGCTTATCTCAAGTCAAAATTGTAGCATCAGTAAAATTAAGAGTTACTGAAAATTATGCCATAAATGTATTTGCTGTATCAGATTATCAATATCCATTTAAATCATTAGTATTAGCAAAACAATCATCCAACTATCTTGCTAGCACACAACTGGCAGAACTTATTTGGGACATGAGCAATATCAAAAATATAAAATTTGATTATTTAACCCCAATCCCTTTACACTGGAGCAGATATATAAAAAGGGGATATAATCAATCAGAGGCTATGGCTCTTACTTTATCTGGAAAAAGTGGCAAACCTGTTGCAGATATTTTAAACCGTACAAAAAAGACTGAATATCAGTTTTTCTTAAAACAACAACAAAGATTAAACAATTTAAAGGGAGCGTTTGAATTAAAGCCAGATATTGACCTTAACAGATATACTGGATCACATATTATGCTAGTAGATGATTTGCTTACCTCAGGAGCAACTTTGTCTACTGCTGCTAAAGAAATTATTAAACTAAAACCTTTGGCTATATCTGCAGTTGTAGGCTGTAGAGTTACCTGATTTTCACAAATAATTACAAATATAAACAAAATCCTTGTTTTTACTAAATTAAACTCATTATAATTATAATTAATAGATATAGGTCTATTTAAATGGAGGTAAAAAATGTTAAAAAAGTTCACTGTTTTATTAGTATCAATACAAATTGTCTCAGCACAAGTGTGCTATGCAAAAGTTACAGATAGGGCAAGTTGTTTAAAGGCATGTGATGCATTTAACGGCACAATGGCTCTATGTTGTTATAACTGTTGTTATAATAATTATGAAATAGGAAAAGAATCAGAAGAAGTTAAATAATAAAAATGGAGGTAAATATGAAAATTGTAAAAATATTGAGTCTAGTTGCTTTAACCAGTTTATCTATTGCATCGATTGGTGCGATGAATAACCCAAATGATCCTAATAATCCCAATAATCAAAAATTATTAGAAGCAGCAAAGAGTGGGGATACAAAAGCGGCTATGGAGGCCCTAAATGCAGGTGCTAATATAAATATAATTGACAAACGTATATCTCCCTTAATAAGAGCAGTTTTAATGAATAAACTCGATATGGTTAAATTTCTAGTTCAAAATGGAGCTAATATTGATTTCTATGCAGGTGCGTTAGATGGAATGACACCATTGCATCATGCAGCAGCATTTGGTCGCTTACCTATAGTTAAGTTTTTAGTTGCAAGTGATGCACAACTAAATGTACCAGATAATGATGGCGAAACTCCGTTACATGCAGCAGCTAAATTTGGAAAATTAGATGTAGTTAAATTTTTAGTAGAGAAAAAAGCTAATCTAAATGCAAGGGATAAAGAAGGCAATACACCTCTTGAACTTGCAAAAAATCGTAAAAGAGATCCTGTTGTTTCTTATTTAAGTGAACAAATGAAAATTGAAGAAGAATAATACCAAGATTTAGCAAACAGCTATTTATAATTGTAATAAAAATAGATTATTTTTCTAAATTCGAATAATTTTGCCCAAAGAATTCCCAATCTAAGTTTTTTGGGCAATTTATTTAGAACTATCAAAAAAGTTTAAATTTGGCCATTTTTATTTAAGTTTTATGAGTTAAATTTACTGCTCGTATTTTTAAATCCCAAGTTCTTGAGTTTTATAAACAAATAAAGCACACTTAAAATATATTAATTTTTTACAAAGGCTTCCAGATGTTCAGTTTTATAAAAGATAAACTAAATAAGATTTATTCACAATTTTCTACTAAAGTATCAACACTATTCAAAAAAAATAATATAGATCAAGATGTTCTAGATGAGCTAGAGGCATTGCTTATCTCTTCAGATATGGGAATTAAGACTTCAAAAGAGATTGTTACAAAACTAAAAAAGAATATTGAAAATGGTGAAATTAAAGAAGGAGATGATCTAAAAAAGCATCTAGAAACTATTTTAATTAATAGTCTATCAACTAACAACAAATTTGAATCTAGTAAGGTTTTTTTGCTTGTTGGAATCAATGGAAGCGGAAAAACAACTTTTGCAGGCAAATTAGCAAATATGTTTGCACAACAAAATAAAAAAGTTTTGTTAGCAGCATGTGATACCTTTCGTGCTGCAGCAGCTGAGCAACTTTTACAGTGGGCAAAAAAAAGCAATGTTAGCATTCAGATGGGCAAAGAAAATCAAGGCCCTTCGGCAGTTGTATTTGATGCCTGCCAAAAATTTAAAAATGAAAATTTTGATATTTTAATAATTGATACTGCTGGCAGACTTCAAGCAAAAACTTATTTAATGCAGGAATTAGAAAAAATTTCAAAAATCATAAACAAACAACTCCCTCAAGAAAAAATTAATACTCTGCTAACTATCGACGCAATGCTTGGACAGAACTCTTTTGAGCAAGCTAAAATATTTAATGAAAGCACAAAAATTGACGGACTAGTTCTTACTAAAATGGATGGAACCGGTAAAGCTGGAGTTGTTTTTGCAATTGTACAAGAATTATCTATTCCTGTAAGTTTTATCTGTTTTGGCGAAGAGATCGATAAAATCAAGTTATTTGATGCCAAAGAATTTGTATCACAATTATTATCTGAGTGATTATGAATATAGAAAATTTTATAAAACAAATAGTTTTAAAATTTAAAATATCTACTCAAGAAGCTTGGTGGATAGTTGAAACATTAACAAAAAAAAGTCAGGCACAATTGATTTCAGAGCAAAATATTATATTAACAGATTCTCAAAAAAAACAGTTAGATGAATGGGAGCATGAATATACATTTTTGCATAAACCAATACAATATATTCTTGGTAAAGTAAATTTTTGTGGACTGGAAATATTTGTAGAGCCACCAGTTTTGATTCCAAGAAATGAAACTGAATATTGGTGTGATTGGCTTGTAAAGGAGCTATCAAAACTATCTAATAAAAAATTGAATATCTTAGATATGTGTTCAGGCTCCGGTTGCATTGGTTTAACTTTGGCAAAAAATTTTCCTGAATCAACTGTCTGGTCCGTTGATATATCAAACAAAGCAATTGAGTTAATAAAAAAGAATTCTAAGTACAATGATATAAAAAACTTGATAGTATTACACTCAGATTTATTTAATAATATTACTAATGTGATGTTTGATTTAATAGTTTCCAATCCACCTTATATAGATCAAATTTTTTATAAAAATCTAGACAGATCTGTTAAAGATTGGGAAGATATTGGAGCTTTAATGGCTCAGGATTCTGGTTTAGAAATTATAAAAAAGATTATAACTCAAAGCCCAAAGTTCTTAAAAATAAATAAAGAATTTAGAAAAAAACAGATTCCTCAATTTGTAATGGAATTTGATATAAATCAGAGCAAAATAGTAGAAAATTTGTTAAAAGATTCAAATTTTGTAAATATAAAAATACATAAAGATCTTACATATAGAGATAGGTTTATAAGCGCTGGGATATAAGATGTTTTTTAAATCTCCAGAACTGGTGGGTATTGCAATCGATGATAATTGTATTGAATTTGGATATTTTAAAAAACTAAGAAATAATGCGTTTAAATTAATAAATTATAAAATACAGAATCTCTATAAATTAGAAATATACGATTCTATTATATTTAATCCAACTCTTCTGTATTCTTATATACAATTTTTTTTTGAAGAAAATAAAATTAATAAAACAAATGTTTATTTATATTTATCCAAATCTAAAAAAATTAAAGATTTTATTATCACATCACCAAATCTAGATAATAATAGAGAAGATTTGAAGATAGAGGAAGACGGAGCTTTTATTTGGCAAATTAACTATCTAGGCTTTGAAGACAATTTAAATTATTATTATGTTACTGGTATAGCACAAGAAATTTTATTTCAATATAAAACATTGTGTTTTCAACTGCCATGCACCCTTAAAACCATTACAACAAAAAATCTGGCGATTATAAATGCCAAAAAAAATCTAGCAATAAATTACTCAAATTTAAAAGATCTAACACCAGAAAATTTACATCATTATTTATATGTATCAAGTAAAGATAAATTTATTTTGCCCCATAGCCATGAAGTAAATGAAAATTTTCTATCTTCATGCTTTGGTATGTTTATTTAAAAAGAAAGTAGTTTATGAATAATATAAGTTTTATTAAAAAAATTGTCCCAAATCAAAAAATAGAATTTTATAAGTGGTTAAAAGTATCTTCGATATTCATTGCATCATTTCTCACATGCGCTATTGGTATTAATTTTTGGCAACTTTATAAAATATCAAAATTAAGAAAATTAAAAATTCAAAAAGAAAAAGAGATAATGGATTTTGAAAATATAATAAAAAATAAAAATGATCTTAAACTTGAATTAGATTCTATAGAAAATAAAATTACTAATGCAGAAAATGCCAAAATTAATAACAAGAAAGTAGTTGATTACCTAAAACATATTTCAAGCTCTATCCCAAATAATATTTATTTAAAAAATTTAAGTTATGATATAAGTGGCTCATTAGAGTTAAAAGGGGAAGGCTCAGACTCTCACCTAATTGCAGATTTTGTTAAAATAATGTCACAAATACAGTTATTTAAGAATGTAAAACTGTTATACTTAAAATCATTAGATAATCAAAATGTTGAAAACTCTGATCAAGCTAATTTAGAGTTTTTAATTAGAATCAAATTTTAGTTTAGTTCAAAATTTAATACTTTTATGCAAAAAATAAAAAAACTTTCCGATAATGAAGCAAGAAAAATTGCTGCCGGTGAAGTGGTAGAGCGTCCAGCCAATATTGTTAAAGAGCTAATAGAAAACTCTATAGATGCAAAAGCTGATATAATTTCTATATACCTTGAAGACGCAGGAAAACAATTAGTAAGAGTTGTAGATAATGGTTGTGGCATGTCTGCTGAAGATGCAAAGCTATGTTTTGAACATCATGCGACAAGCAAAATTGGTTCTGTGGATGATTTAGCAAATTTGAATACTTTTGGCTTTAGAGGCGAAGCCCTTTCAAGTATTTCAGCCATAAGTAAAGTTATCTTGATTACTAAAGAAATTGATTCAAGCTCCGGAGTTAAAATTGAACTTGAGTTTGGAGATATAATATCCACTCAGGAAGTTAATTGCTTAAATGGAGTAGATTTAACTATCCAAAATATTTTTTCTAATGTGCCAGCGCGATTAAAGTTTTTAAAAAAAAGTGATACTGAATGGAGACAAATAGTTCAATTATTTCAGGCTTTCTGTATAAGCTATAAAAATATACATTTTAAACTTTATCATGATAACAATTTAGTATACAATTGCCCACCTACACAAGATTTAGAATCTAGATTAATGCAACTCTGGGATCATAATTTTGCGCAAAATTTGATCAGTTTTTCTATCGAAGAAAAAAATATTTCTGTATTTGGCTTAACATCAAATCATCAAGTTGAAAGATATAATCGTAATCAAATATTTTTGTTTGTAAATGGAAGATGGATAAAAAATCAAAATTTATCAAAAACATTAGTAAAATCTTACTTAAATATTTTACAACCGGGCAAATTTCCTGCAGCATTTATATTTATTAATCTTCCTAATAGCGAAGTGGATATTAATATCCATCCTCGAAAAGAAGAAGTTCAATTTTTATATCCAAAAAAAATTGAAAACATAATATATGATACAGTAAAAGATAGTTTACAAAAAAACTTATCAAAACAAATTAAACGCGATGTTGAGATATCAACTCAACAATTAAACTCTTTTAAAGCTGCCTCTACAACTACGTTTGACTTTGAAAGAACCCCTTTTTTTGAGTCCATGGATGATCTGTTTTCTTCCACTTTTGATAATACTGAAAAAAAAGAGAACCATTTTTTTGCAGCAACTTTACCCACACACAATGACTTAAATCATGAAATGCAAATACAACAAACACAACATACTGTCTTTGTGAACCATATTAAGCCTGAAAACAGAAGAGACTATAATCTTGTAGGTCAATTTAAAAAAACTTATATTTTATTGGAAAAAGAAGAAGGTCTTGTATTAGTTGATCAACACGCTGCACATGAACGCATAATGTATGAAATATTTTCTAAAAAATTTAAAGACGTAGCTACTGTTAGATTGATTTTTCCAACTTCAATTAGTTTGTCAGATAAAGATATGGAAACAATTTTGCCATACCTAGAAATGCTCCATAATTACGGCATAGAAATTGAACAATTTGGCAAAAATCAACTAATTATCAAATCTGTTCCTGTTTACTTAAAAGATGTACAACTTAATGATCTCGTGAATCAATTAATTGGTTGGATAGAAGAAAATTCTATTCTTGAAAAAAATGAATTTTTAAAAATAATTAATGAAAAACTCCAAGCTCAAATGGCATGCAAAGCAGCTGTAAAAGCTGGTGATACTTTAAGCGAAGAACAGATTTATAAACTTCTAGATGATTTAAGCAATACCGAAAATAGATTCTGTTGCCCCCATGGACGACCTACTAGCTGGCTTATTGGCATTAACGAAATTGAAAAAAAGTTTAAAAGAAAAAATTAAATTAAATATCCTAAAACTATATCAGTTATTTCCGGTAATAATTTTTCATTAATTACATCACGTATTAGACTTATTTCTTCCTCTATTAATTTTGTACCTAAACCACAGTTCTTTTCTATTGTAATATCTAATGCAGTTTTACCTTCTTTGTTTTTCGAATCTAAAGATGCGCCAGCCTGTAACAATAGTTTTATTGAATCTCTAATACAGGAATTTGCAGCATACATTAGTAAAGTATTACCATATTTATCTTGAATATTAGGGTTAGCCCTAGCCTTTAGCAATAATATTAAGTTGTTTGGCCTAGATGCAGCTTGCATTAAAAGCGTTTTCCCATCCCAACTTGTAACATTAGAATCCGCCTTAAAATCTAATAATAATTTTACTATATTACCTCCACGTTCTATGGATAACATTAAAGGTGTATTACCAGAACCACTTAAAACATTAGGATCAGCTTTGCCATCTAATAACAATTTTATTATATCTTCATTTGCTTTTCTTATTGCATGAACCAAGACATGCTCTATTCTTAAAGCATTCACGTCTGCACCATTTTTAATAGCAGTTTCAACCATATTCTTATCCTCAGTAGAAACACCGACAAATAACATATCTGTTGAACCCTCACTCATACCATTGATTAAACCATTAGACATATAATAAAAAACTAATATTTTAAAAAAATGATAAAGTTTGGCCATTAACTTATTTCATTTTGAATCGCTTATAGGCGACATTGATTCTCCTGAAACATGTTGTTTTAAGTTTAATTTGAGTTGTTCTTTAATAATATCTAATTTTTTTTGACGATCCTGGTCTCTTTCTTCAGCTTTCTCTAATATTTGTAATAATTTTGTTCTAGTATATTTTTTAAATTGTTTTTTTTCTGTTTGCTCTAAACAAAGCAACGATTTAAAAGTAAGTAAACTTATTAAACTTATCAAATAAACTTTTTTTTCTAATAACATTAGAACTCCTATTTAACTAATCGTATAAATTTTTTATTAATAGTAAACACTCTCTTAAGGCATCTTGTCAAGGTTAAAGGATTTTGTTACATTTGAATTAATAATTGTCAGTTTAATTTTTATATAAGGTTCAAAATGATTAATAAAAATCTACTTCTAGCTTCATTGTTAACGATTAACTCATCACTTGTATTAGCAGATAGCTCTAGCTGTAAAACAAACAAAACTGAAGAATGCTCAAAAAATAAAAAAAATGAAGAGTTAGAAAAACTAATTAATATACTTTTTAACAAAGATGACATGAGCAAAACTTTTAATAAAAGCTTAGAGCAAGTGTCACAGTTTATGCCTACAAAGGGTAAATCAGCAGACATTATAAAAAATATGTCTAGAAAACTTAGTGACAAAATGTGCTCTCCTGAATTCAAAAAACAATTTATAAAAATCTATGATGAAAATTTCACAGCAGAAGAAATTTCAGATTTGCTAGATTTTTACAACTCAAAAACAGGCAAAAAACTTATTGAAAAAATGCCTGAAATTGCTTCAGAATCCGCAAAGGCTTCAAATGATATGATGCAGGAATTAATGTCCGATTTTCTCACCAAGTTCCAAACAGAAGAAGATATAGACAAATCAGAATCTAACGACAAAGAATAATACAGAAATTTCTTAAATCAATAGTCATGGCAATTTTGTCAGATTGCCATGACTTATTTTTTTTGATAGACTAACAATTGATAATAGCATAATTATATTTTACAATAACTTAAACGAAAGGTTTATTTATGAAGAAGCTTTTACTTATTACATCATTATTATCTTTACAGACTGCTATTGGTTCATGTTGTTCATCTTGCCCAACTCCTAAAGTTGAAACCAAAAAGAAAAGAGCTAAAATAGAGGCTCTACCAGTAGAAAATGCAGAAGTATCAACAAAAAATGTAGTAGAAGCTGAAGTTGCTATTGAAGAAGTTATGATTCCTGAAATGAACGAAGAAAACGCATAGTAACAAAAATAAGTTAAAGCCCTTCGAAGCTCCGTAGGAGCGAAGTAGGGCTTTTCTTGTCAGATAAATTAATCTAGTCTATAATTTTTTTATAATTAAATTTAATAAGGGTTCAAGTATGAAAAAATTAAAGATTATTACACTCTCTTTATCTCTTTTATATTGTCAGACAAATCTACCAAATCTATTTTTTAAGCAAGTTGCAATCAGTGCCATAGCTGGCGCTGCTACAGCTGGTTTATTGAAAGAAAATAGAGACCCTGGAATTCCAGCTTTTTTAATTATAAGTTCATACACAGGCATGAAATTTTCCTATGATACCCTATCCGGTGAAGCAGGTTTTCTCAAAGGATCTTTTTCTATACCCTTAAATTTTGGCACTGCAGCGATTTCATTCATAGTTTGTAGTCTAGCGCTTCAAGGCAGGTTATAAAAAATCTGTTTTTTTGTTTTAGATTATTTGAGTCTCATGATATCAAGTTTATATTATTATAACTAGCTATTATCATGTGCTTGATAACTTCTAGATGCGCCTTTTGAAGAAACTTCTTCTGCTTCTTCTGGTTCTGGAAATTTATAATCATCACTATATCCACTACCTCTTCTATTTTTCTTTAGATGCTCTTCTATTGCAGAATCTCCAATAATGTCTTCATGCTCTTCTCTATGAAGCTTCAAAATTGCAATTTTTGCAAAAATAGAAAGTATTGTTATAAAATTTTTTAAAACAAAATCACCATCTGTCCCCTGGGTAAGATGTGTTAAATTAGTTTTTTCTAGTACTAAAAACCCCAAGTATAGGGCAAACATAAATAAAATTGTTTTAAAAGCCCTAATTCTTATTTCAGGATTTTGTGAACGGAGCTCATTTTGTACAAGTTCTATAATAATCACCATTGCGCTTCCATTTGTAAATTGCTTGTTTATAGAGCTTAGATCCATGGAAATACTGTTTTGATGGGACATTAAAAAAGAAACAGTAAAAAATGAAATCAAAGACTTACCTGATAATTTGTTCATAAAAAATCCTTTTTTTATGTTTTTTATCAGAATTATATATAAATTAGATTTGGCAAGTAAAGGTTATTTATTAATCTGTAATTTTACTTTAGTCAATTATCAATATTTTCTTTTATTTAAATATTATTATCTATAATTTTTTAAAATTAGTTGAATTTTTGTAATACACGATGTTATCCTAATTTTAGATAGATTTAATAGATAGTGGGGAGTGGGGGCATGATATTATTGTTGACAAAGAGAATATTTTTGATGATAAAAATATTTACAGTCTTTTTGCTAGCCATATTTGTTCCCAGATTTTTCATTTTATGTGTACCAACAGAAAACTCTATCTCTACTGAATCAAAATTAAAATTTAAACTTGGTCTAGAAAATATATCAGAAGATTTAATTGAAAAACTAGAAGGCAAAAACATAGGACTAATAACAAATCAAACTGGAATAGATCACTTAAAAAGAAGAAATATTGATGTTTTAAGACGTAAAGGCTTAAAAATATCTACTATTTATGCACCAGAACATGGCATCAAAGGAATAGTTAATGCCGGAGATCATGTGCATCATTCAGTTGATAATAAAACTGGTATACCAATTGTTAGTCTTTACGAAGGAGACAGTAAGTTCAAGCATTTTAAACCAGATGATGTAAAGAACATAGATGCTTTTATTTTTGACATACAAGATTGTGGCATGCGCCATTATACTTATGTTTCAATTTTATTTAGAATGTTGCAAGTTGCAGGTAAATTTAACAAAACTATGATTATTCTTGATAGACCAAATCCTCTGGGAATGGTGATGGAAGGACCATTAGTAGAACCAGAGCTACATTCTTTTGTTTCTATAGCGCCTATTCCTTTGCGTCATGGTATGACATTTGGTGAGCTTGCTAAGTATTTTAATAAATACTTAATTGAACCCCAAATAAAAGACTTAATAATTGTTCCAATGAGAAACTTCACAAGAGATCAGGGACTAAGTAGAAACTTAGATATATTTCTTTCTCCAAATATACAAAATATAGATTCACTTTATGGCTATAGTTTTTTAGGATTACTTGGTGAAATAAAACCATTTGATGTGGGTGTGGGCACCAAATATGCTTTCCAATGTATTTTATTGCCTGATTCCTTAAACTTTGAACACGCAAAATGGCAAGAGCTACACAAAATTTTAATCCAAAGAGGAATAGAAAGTTCTATGTGTAAATATACAAAAAAACCTGGTCAAGATTTTACTGGGCTAAAAATTTATATTATTGATATAAATGATTTCTCTTCCTTCAATACTCTATTAGATATACTGAAATTCTTTAAACATAATGGAATAAAATTTAGCTATGCAAAAATTTTAGATAAAGCTGTGGGAACCACTAGATTTAAAAGAGTTTTAGACAAAACTTTATCCAAAAAGAAATTTGCTAAAATTGTTAACTGTGAATTAGATGAGTTTTTTAATAAAGCAAAAGATGTTCTTATTTATGAACCTGCACCTAAAATTGTAAAGGTTATTTCATAAAGAAGGCGAGCTTCGCTCGCCTTAAGTTTTGAACAAATTAACTATTATGATGCCTATTTAATTCCTGAAAAATTAACATCCTCTTTTATACCAGAATCATCAGCGATTAAATAAATCTTCTGTCCTGGCTTTAAGTCTTTTAAAACATATGGATCGTAGGTTTTTGGTTTAGGAGCATCAGGACTAACTTTTTGAGAATGTCCATGTGAATCCATATAACTAGTATCATAAACAATTCTTTCTATATTAAGGGTAATTGACTCTTGAGGAGTTATGAAAAAAGAAATTTGTCGAGAAGAATTAAAATGTCTTCTGGGAATCCCTTGATCTGATGATTTTTGTTTTATTTCACTATTGTCAGATAGCCCGCATGATCTTTGTTCATTAAATTTTACAATTAACGCAGAACACTCAACATCACTATCCGCAAAACCCATTCTATATAACTTAATTCTTGCAACTGGGTTAGTTATAGTAATTTCAACTGGCTGTAATTCTTTTGAAGTATCTTCACAAATTTTATCATCAAGCACAACTAAATAAGCTGTTGAATTTTTGCAAGCATCATCTTTACATGCATCTAATTTAAA
>JABDFA010000004.1:0-75112 GCA_013286795.1 Candidatus Babelota bacterium | reverse complement strand
TCTTTTGAAGTATCTTCACAAATTTTATCATCAAGCACAACTAAATAAGCTGTTGAATTTTTGCAAGCATCATCTTTACATGCATCTAATTTAAATTTCCGTGAGTCGTCTAAATTATAATTTACTTCATTATCTAATAACCCACTCTTGAAAGTAGCAATTTTACTAACATCCAAATTATTTGCAAATGATTCAGTCAACGGATCAAGGCTTCCATTAAAATTATAACTTAAACCTGTAGAAACCGGTTTTGATGATCTGTTTTCTATTGTAATTGATCTACCCTGAATTTGTGCATAAAAGACTATTAAAACAGATAAAATTAAAAATATATTACCCTCCATCACTTCCTCCATTTTTTTAAATACTACGCATGAAATCTATTATTGTGACGCCTGTTTTACTCCTAAAAGATTAACATTAGGCAAAGGATGAGCAGCTAAATACTGACCTGCCTCTTTAAAATTCTCTTTCATGGTAGCGGCAGCAGCAGCATTAGTGGCATTAACATCCTCTCTTATCCCAGAATCATCGGCTATTAAATAAATCTTTTGTCCTGGCTTTAGATCTTTTAAAACATAAGGATCATAAGTTATTGATTTATGTTTTGCTGTGTTTCCTGTAACTATTCTTTGTATGTTTATAGTTATAGATTGAGGTGTTACTTTAAAGGTTGCAGCTTTGGACCGTGGTTCTATAGCAACAAAATTGTAACCAGGCTTCATACCAAAGAAATCTACAATGTTCTCTTCATGATCAACTTTAATACCACATCCTCGTTCTTCAGTGAACTTTACTATGAGGTATGAAAAAGCAGTATTAACAGCGCTATAAGAACTGCCATCAGGTGGAGTAACCACAGCAATTGGATTTGTTATTGTGATTTCAGCCGGTTGTAGCTCTTTTGAAGTATCTTCACAAATTTTATCATCAAGCACAACTAAATAAGCTGTTGAATTTTTGCAAGCATCATCTTTACATGCATCTAATTTAAATTTCCGTGAATCGTCTAAATTATAATTTACTTCATTATCTAATAACCCACTCTTGAAAGTAGCAATTTTACTAACATCCAAATTATTTGCAAATGATTCAGTAAATGGATCAAGGCTTCCATTAAAATTATAACTTAAACCTGTAGAAACCGGCTTTGATGATCTGTTTTCTATTGTAATTGATCTACCCTGAATTTGTGCAAAACTAGCTATTAAAAAAGATAAAATTAAAAATATATTTTTCTTCATTATTTCCTCCATTTTTTTAAAATACTCTGAAATATCCTTACTGATTATTAGTGTAGCAAAATGAGCCACCTAAAAACAAGAGTTGAGAT
This sequence comes from Candidatus Babelota bacterium, assembly GCA_013286795.1. Classification (GTDB taxonomy): domain Bacteria; phylum Babelota; class Babeliae; order Babelales; family JABDEC01; genus JABDFA01. The sequence goes on along the minus strand of JABDFA010000004.1, from coordinate 73,779 downwards.
AATTAAAAATTCAGGGTAAACACGTCACTAAACCTGGAAATAAGTCCTGTATTAATGTAAGATTTTATTTATGGACCAAACTTCTGCAATCGCCTTGAGAAATACATAAAATTGATTTCCTTAATTCCAAGCATTTTAATTTAATATAATTATTCATAAGTCCTTGTATATATTTTGTTGAAAACCAACTCTCATTTCTAAACAAGATTATACTAGGCTGAATTTTACTAAAATCTTTCTTAAAGAAGATATCTGAACAGATAATCGGTGAATATAATTTATTTTCAATTTCAAAAATAGTATTTTTTTCTAGCACTTTTTCAAATTCTATAGAATCTTTTAAAAACAATTCAGAACTTAAATTAAACAATCTTTTCCAAATTTTAGGAACATTTTCACAAAAAAACACTAAATGAGTCTTATAGTGTGTATTTATTATTTCTCCATTAAAAATGTGATATACCACATTATAAAATTTATCTTTCTCTCTTTTATGTGATCCTAATAAAATATGCAGCTTTTTGTTTTCTAAATTATTATACAACCATTTTATGATCTCTGGATAATCATTAAGCGCGAATGGAAAGGCTGTTTCTGGCATAAAAATAATTTTTGTATTTTTCTTGTCTTTAATTATTTTTTGTATTTCATTATAAATACAAACCGCTAAATTATATGGATTTGATCTATATTTCTGTATCGGTACAAATCCAAACTCATTAAAGAAATTTGTTTTTTCGTCAATATTAGAATTTGAAAAAATACCACAAATAAATGGCAGAAGTGATAAATGAATCATCACTAACCAATTTTTTTGTTTTGTATAAATTAAAGCTGCAATTGATATCTGAAACAAAAAAAGAAAGAAAGTTAATAACCAAATTCCAAGAATAGGTAATAAATTTAGTAAATTAATACATTCTATAAGCGATACAAATGGGTGACTAAAAACATAGCCATAGTTACATTCAAAAATTAAAAAACTAAATGAATAAATAAAGAAATAATACAGCGTTGTAATTAAAGACCAAATTAAGACAGTTAAAAAAATATTATTTAACCTTCTTGAAAATAACTGTGCAAACCAAAACCACGCTCCACTGAGAAAGGCAAAGTAAATAACACAAAAAATAGGTGCCAAAATTTTATAATATCCATTGCCATTTTTTAAAACCAAAACGAACAAAAAATAAAAATGTATTAAATAAAAAAGCAAGCCCCAAATAAAGCCTTCTTTAAAATAAAGCTGTTTATTTAAAGCAAGCCAAAAAATAGGAATTAGATAAAAAAAGGAAAGATACCAAAAATATTTTGGGAAAACTAACAAAATAGAATAACTTAAAGCCGAAAAAACAACACAATTTTTTTTTAATATCGCAAAAATTACATTTAGTATGTTATTTATTAAAAAATCAAAAAAATAGTAATATTTTTGGTATCTTAAATTAGTTAATCTCCGCAAACAAGTTTCCCGTCTTTATTGTGAATCTTGCCTTTTAAATCCTCTATATTATTAGTTTTATGTTTAGCTTTACATTCATTTAAATCTAAACTTGACTCTTGAGGAACTGAAATTGAATTACGATCGTTTTTATCTTTGCATGCGCAAACCAAAACCTGTGTCGTTTCGAATGTGTTGCCCTTTATGACCGCCTTGGGTTCTACGTAACAATTTCCACAGCCTTCTTTATCCATAAATGGTTTGAAATCAGCAGGAACCGGTACCTTTCGGATTTCTCCAGCAGCTCCTACGCCATTTCCGTATAAATTATTTGCTAACATAACTAATAAGAAAAAAAATAATATTTGCATAATAACTCCTTTTTTTATTATTTGGTTCTAAGATCTAGAATCGTGAATATCAATTAGAAAGTTACTAGGAGACAAATCCTCCTAGTAACCATATTTTTTTATTTATATTTTTTATCTATTGCAGCTCTTGCAGCCTGAATCACCTTCATCTTCATAAACAACTTGCTTTCTAGATTCTCTTCTTCTTCTAGGCTCTTTCTTCATCTTTTTTGCAGGCTTTTTCTTTGCCATTTTTTTCATAGGAGCTTTTTCTTTTGACATCTTGCCGCCGCTTACTTTTGCAATCTCACTTAAAATTTTCTCTTTTGCTTTCTGGCCAATACCTTGAAGTCTATTAGCTTCTTTGCCATTTTTATAAAAAACTAAAGTTGGAAGCCCTTTAACATTATATTTTGAAACAAATTCATTATCTGCATCAACTGCTATAAATACTGCTTTATCAGGATTTTCTTCAGCAACCTCATGATATATTGGCTTTAATTGTTTGCAGGGACCACACCATTCTGCAAAAAACTTTACAACAACAGGTTTATCGCTATTTTTTATGTGATCTTGTAAGGTAGATTCATCTGATACTTCAATTACATCAGCCTGCAAGCTAAATGCTGAACAAGCTAGTACTAAAGAAAGTAAACTTTTACGGAACATAGAGACTCCTCTTTTTTGAGTTAAAAAATACACAAACTAAATTAGAACATAACTGATTTCTTTTTTGCAATAGACTTATTACTATTTTTGCTCGTATGGTTCGACAAGCTCACCACGAGCGCTTTCTTTCATTTTTCCTAACCCGTTCGTCCTGCCTGCCCGGCGAAGCCTTGGCGAAGTCGGGAGCCTGTCGAAGGATTCGAACGGGTTTCATATTAAATATTTTTAATATTTTTTGCATGTTTATTAATATTTTTCCAAGGATCCCCAATTTTTTTTAAGCGTTCAAAAATATTAAAAATATTATAAGTTTGGGATGTTAATTTAAGACCATCAAGTTCTTGCCAATTTAAAGGTGCAGCTATAGGCGCTCCATTTTTGGCTCTTATCGCATAAGGAGCCACTCCTGTTGCACCAAAAGAATTTCTTAATGTATCAATAAAAATTTTAGTCCCTCGTTTATCTTTACGAATTTCCATAGTCAAATTTTTAGGATCTTTATCTACCAGTTTCTTTGCTATTTTTTGTGCAAACGTTCTAACTTGCTCAAAGTTTTTTGTTCGTTTTAATGGAACAACTACATGCATACCTCTAGAGCCAGTAGTCATGACAAACGGCACTAACCCATGAGCTTCTAATAATTTTTTAAGTTCTTTAGCAACAGTTTTTATTTTTCCAAAACTTTTATCATTTGATGGATCAAGATCAAATATCAATCTGTCAGGATAATCTATTTTATCTTCCTTACTTAACCAAATATGGGGCGTTAAGCATCCAAAATTAGCCAAATAAACCAATGTTGCAATATTTTCAATTATAACATAATTAACGGGTTTACCATCTTCCCTTTTTATAGTTTTTGTCTCAATCCATTTTGGAAAAAAATCAGGCGCATCTTTGTGATAAAAACCTTCTTGTGATATACCTTGCGGATACCTCAACATTGTCACAAGTCTATCTTTTACATGAGGCAACATAATTTTGCCAATTTTATTGTAATAATTTACTACTTCACCTTTGGTAATTTTGTCTTTAGGAAACAGAATCTTATCCGGATTTGTGATAGAAACTTCGTATTTGCCAATCTTAATTTTGGGGTCATTATCTTCACGTTCTAGCATTTTCTTAAATAACCAATTTTTCTTGTTTCCACCTAACTTGGTTCGAACAAGCACATAATTGCCTTTTAATTTTTTGCCATTTAACTTTATTTCTATTTTCCCATTCTTATAAGATTGCTCTAATTTTTCTGGCTTGATTGATTCAAATGTACCATGATCCCAAACTTTAACTGTTCCAGCGCCATAGTTCCCCTCAGGTATTGTTCCTTCAAAAGTAGCATAACTCATAGGATGATCTTCTGTTTCCACCGCCAAACGTTTTTCATTTGGATCATTAGATGGTCCTTTAGGTATGGCCCATGATTTTAAGACCCCGTTCATTTCTATTCTGAAATCATAATGTAAATGTGATGCATTGTGTTTTTGTACAACAAAAATTGGGTGATCTAATTTCTTAGATTTTTCTTTACCGGAAGGTTCCGGTGTTTTTTTAAAATTTCTTTTATTTTTATAAGTTTCCAATTTTTTAGCAGACATACTCGATCCCATATTTAAAATAAAACAGGTTATAATTAATTTTTTATAATTACTCATAAATTTAATCTAAAAAACCTTAAAATATATTATTACTATAAATTTGATTGTATTAAGTTTTAAAGTATATTCGTATCTGCCCTTTTTTATTCTTTTTTAACTATGTTAAACTTACTATTATGAACACAAAAACAATCTATAAATTAACTATTGCATATGATGGTACTAATTATAATGGATGGCAAGCACAAGATGATGTACCAACAATTACAAATACATTACAAAACAGATTTAAGAAAATATTTAATCAAGATGTAACTATAGTTGGCTCCTCCAGAACAGATGCAGGAGTTCATGCCAATGGTCAGATGGCTATAGCCAGAACTAATCTTGAAATAGAACCCAAAAAATTAATTTTTGCCTGGAATAACCTATTACCAAAAGATATACTTATTAAATCTCTTGAGGTTGCAAACCCTGAATTTCATCCCATGATTAATGTTAGACAAAAAATATATTTTTATGATTTCTGCCTAAAAAGACCAGATCCTTTCAATTATAGATACGTTTGGTTCTTTCATGATCCAATTAATATAGAAAAATTAAAAGAATGTCTTAAAATTTTTGTAGGAATACACGACTTTAGATCTTTTTGCACAGGACCCGAAATTAAGGATACCGTAAGAAAAATTGATGATATTTCACTAGAATATATCCCTGAAAAGGAAATTTATCGTATAATAATTAAGGGTAAATCATTTTTACGTTATATGATACGTAGAATTGTTGGTGCGTGTATAGAAGTTGCTTCAAAAGAAAATTTACAGATTAATGATTTGACAAAAGCTTTAGAACAAAAAACACCTGTGCAGCTTTTGCCAAATGCACCGGCCCAAGGGTTATTGTTAGATACTATTTCATATGAAGGGGATTAAATGTTAAAGATGGCTAATAAAAAAAAATGGATTTTAAGTTCTATTTTAGTAATTACTTTATTAACAGGTGCACTATTTTTAGTGAAACATTTCACTAACTGCTCAGGACTACAAATACAAAGTTACAAAGAATCCCGAGACAGAGATTTTATTTTTTCAGCTTTTAAAGGCGATTTATATTGGTTAGTGGAAAATCCTGAGTTTGATATTAACTATATGCTAACTACCAATTCTCCTAACAAAAATCCAAAATTTACCGGCAAATTAACAATGAAACTTCTTTTTCTAGATTGTAAACCTATAGCATTTACTACATATTATATGAAAAGTTTCTATGAAGGCCAAATTCAGTTCTTATATGTTGCCCCAGATTATCGTGGAAAAGGCTATGTTGCAAAACTATTAGAGCATGACATGTACGCATTGAAAAAACAGGGTGCTGCTATTGTAAAACTTGTCACTAGAACAAATAATGCACCAGCAATTAAAGCTTATACTAAGTTTGGTTTTAGAGAAACATCAAGAGATGAAGGCTTTGTTTATTTTGAAAAAAAGACAGAAAATTAAACATAAAATACACCTTCTTCGTTTTCTTTTACATCTTGTTCATGTTTGTCTACAAATTGTTGAAGGAGAGTTTTTACATTTATACTTTTTATTTCACAGCAACAGAAAAAGCATTTACGCAGTTTGGCTAAAGAACATTTCTTGATTCTTTTATAACCCAAATAATTTTTTAAATAATTACTAATAATATTCGTATGATACCAACCGGCACAAATAAAAATGTTTTCTCTGTCTGGATTTTCTAATATTAACTTTATGGCTCTTAATTCAAGAACATTATTACCTAGAAAAAAGATAAGCTTCAACAACAGAGTTTTTATTGATTCTGAATTACAACATAATTTTAAAATTAGCTTTGCTGCATAACCGGTTTTTTTAAAATTACTTAACTTTACTAATTTACATAAATCCTTAATAGAAATGGCCCTTAAAAAATCATCGTATTTTAAATTTTTATATTTTTCTAATATTTTCCATACATATGTAGGCCATATATTTTTTTCTATATCATTAAAATATATTTTTAATTCTTTAGATGATATTATATCAATTAGTATTTCTTGAATTTTTTCAATAGCTTTAAATAAAGAAATTTTACCCTCTCTAAATAAATAAAATATAATTCTATACTCAATATTTATATAAAAAATAGAGTTATCTTCACATCTCTCTTTTAAATCCAAACAATCACTTGATGGTTCAACACCCCATCCGCGTATCTCAGGATACATATCAGACGATTCTTTTATATTTTCATTTAAATCTTCACTCAATACCAAGGCATTCAATAATTTAGCGGCTTTAATCAAATCTTCTGCTTGTTTATCGCTGTTATTTGTATTTATATGAAAATCACCAAATAAAAAAATATTTTGCTTTCCGTTACTCCAAACAGAAATATCAGCAGGAGCAGCATTTATTAAAACAGGAAATATAGTTAATGCAGATAAAAAAATTAGTTTGAATTCCATGTTATTTAAATTTTTAAAACATTTCTTGGATTAAGGTTTCTACTTTTTTAGTTACAAACTCGCCGGCCATGTCTTTATAAAACTTGTCATTATAATCACGGGTTTCTATAACTATTGGCATAGTAACAGCATGTCCAAGCAAGAGTACCTGTTTTTTGCTATCTAGAGAAGCTAAAATTGCACGAAATGTTTGTGGGTTGCTGCTGCCTGTAAGAACAGCCTGGATATCCTTTTCATCATTAAGTTGCGCTATGATCTTTGTTCCAATTTGTGAAACAATTTCAGGATCGATTCCAGATGGTCTTTGGTCCACAACTAAAAGTGATACATAATATTTTCTCATTTCTCTAGCAATTGTAGCAAATATTGTCTGTTGCGCTGCTACAGGATTTAAAAACTTATGGGCCTCTTCTATTGTGATTAATAATTTTTTTGGCTCATCTTCTTTTTTATGTGAGCCTAAAAATTTTTCAGTTTTTTTAATATATTCTAGGTGTATTCTTTTTGTGATTATATTTGCTATAAGAAGATACACAAAAGTAGAAGTATAATTTCCAAACTCAACAATTATATGCATACCCCGTGAGATATATTCCATCATTTGATCTATAACTGAATTTATATTACTGGAGTCTGGTTTAAAAAATGGTAGCTGTTCTATGCGCTTTAATTTTCTAAATAACGCAGCAATAGATTCAGGATTTGCTCCCAATTCTTGAGCAAACTCTTTTGCATTTTCTCCTTTAGTTAATAAAGCTTCTAACCAATTCTTTTTATATTTTGAAGCAATTAAATATGCAGATTCCATAGCAGTTGAATGTAAATTTAGTTCATCTTGCAGGGACATTATATCGCCCACTTGAATGCTTTGGTATGGAATTACAACTTCTACGTCTGGTTGTCCACCTCGTCTTCTTGTTGATTCAGGATCTAATGAAAAAGTTACAACTTTATTTGGAAAAAGCGTTTTTAGGCCCTTGACAAATGATTCGTTATTACCCTCTTTACGAGCTTGTAGACCGTACTCTCCATGCATGTCAAAAATTAGGTTTACAGCTTTTTCATTTTTTATTAGCCCTGCAAGAACCAATCTTGTGATAAAAGTTTTTCCTGTTCCTGTCTTTCCAAAAATGCCATTACTTCTTTCAACTAATCTTTCTAGATCTATACAAACAGGTGTAGTCATATCTATAGGATTACCCAGATTAAAATATTTTTTGTTTAGCGCTTTTTCATCGCCAAAAATAAGTGCTACATCTTGATTGTCAACTTCGTAGACTTGACTAAAATGCGCAGGAATAGTTTTTACTGGCATAACATTATTATTTTTATCTAAAGATATCATGGGTTTTAAATGTGCAGTAGCATAGATATCTTTTTTGCGTAAAATGTTATGCAAAATTGTCTCATTTTGTCCCGGAGGAAATAGAAGTATATCAGGATTTGTAACCTCTAACTTCAAATCTGTAATAAGAGAAAAAAACTTAATCTGCCCACTATGAATTGATAGAAATTTTCCCGTCTTTAACTCATCAATATTTATCTCAGGATTAATTTTTATCAAAAAACCTTCTGTTAATGACCCTGAAATCACTTGCCCTAATTTTCTTTTCATTTCTTAGAGTATATTACAAGCAGTTTTTTCAAAAAATTCTTTATAATAATTTTGTAAATTATTGAAAGATTTTCCCAATTTTAATTTTAATTTTTTTGGGTGTTTTTCTTTATTTTCATAATCAATTACGATTGCATCTTCATACTTTTTAAAACTTCCGTCAGAATTTATGAACATGTTTATAGGCAAATACATCCAACAACCATGAACCCATTGATCAAAATCATTTTTATGATTAGGATCATAACTTGCACCTATCATAATTACTACGTGTACTAACAATTCTTGTTTTTTGTCGTAAGATAATTCATATCCCCAAAACTTATTTTTTAGATCTGTTAATTTTGTTTTATTAAAAAGATTATTCCCAAAACAATCTTTTGCTAGTGATATTTTTCCGTATATAAATTCATAATTTGATTTGTTTTCTACTTCAGATCCAAAAATATTTTGTGAAATTATAACTGTTATAAAAAAAACTAAATTTTTAATTTTCATATTTATCCTAAATATTTTTTATAAATCATAAAATTTGTTGGAAATATTTTAACAGTTATATAAAAATAAATAAACTCAAAACTATTGATTTATTAACTGAATTAGCATTACTTTACCTGAAAGGATTTTTTATGATCGAAATTCTTACTTGTTTATTGTTATTGCTTCTTTTAATTATTGTAAAAACATATTTGCCTATTTTCCCAGGCGACTTGCTAATTACGCAATTAATTCAAAGCACAGTTCCTAATATTATGGGATGGGCAGATTTTTTGAGTAAATTTGCCGTCTTTCCTTGGTATTTTATTTTAATGAGCATTTCTTTAATTTCAACATGGGCACTTACAACCAATATACGTGCTACTTTGCTTTCTCTTATAAGCTTTGGTGGAATATTAGGAATTGATCAATTGTTAAGGTTGTTTATTTATGTTCCTCGACCATCATCAGACCTAATTCACGTAAGTAATTTTCTAAGCGGATCATCACTTCCATCTTCATCAGCTTTGATTTATTCTGCTACTTTTGGGTATTTGATTATGCTTATTATTGCCAAAAAATGTAAGTCTACTTTGTTTGTAAAATTAGATATTATTTTTAGAATTGTTGTTCTTATCGCTGTTTTTATTGCACGTATTATTTTAGGTGCCCATTGGCCAAGCGACTTGGTAATTTCTTATATAATAGGTTTTTTATGGATGAGATGCTTAATCAAATTTATGTAATTAATTAAATAAATATTTTTATGATAAAAAAATTTTCTTGGTTAAAAAAAGATTTAATCGGTATCAGTCTTACAAGCTTATTCAATGATTTCAACTATGAAATGACAACAGCCATTTTGCCGACTTTCATACAACAATTTACTGGTAAATCCAGTGCACCAGTTGTAATTGGTATTATAATGGGTTTTGCAGATGCAGGATCTATGGTAATGAAACTACTTTCTGGATGGCTTTCAAATCACATAAAATATTTTAAACCAATATTAATAATTGGTTATTCTATAACGCCCATTTGTACAAGTTTGTTGGGTACTGCAACAAAAATTTGGCATATATTTACTTTTCAAGTTATTGCTTGGATGGGTAGAGGCTTAAGAGACCCCATTAAAGATGTTTGGCTGTCAAATATTTCAAATTCAAAGGATTATGGAAAAGTTTACGGCTTTGAACGATCAATGGATACTATTGGCGCAATAGCTGGTCCACTTCTTGCTTTTTTTACTATAAAAATATTTTCAATTCGTTCTAATTTTTTTATCTCTTTTATACCAGGAATTATTTCAATAATAACGGTAATATTTTTAACCTCTAATTACAAACAAAATAGATATTCTATACCAAAAATAAATCTAGGCAAACAAATTATAAGATTGCCATCTACATTTAAATATTTTTCTTTTGTTATGTTTATTTTTGGTATAGCAAATTTTAATAGAACTCTCTTAATTTATAGAGCACAAGAAATGTTACTTGGACAGCTCAATTCGTCAATTATTGCGACTGGATCAGCAATTTTATTTTATGTTCTTTTTAATTTTATTCGTTCAATTTCTGAAATAGGAATGGGATCACTAAGTGATTACATAAATAAAAAAATATTATTAGGATTTTTTGGATTTGGGTCATTTTTTATTACAATATTTACCCTTTTGTTTGCAAAAACTCATATTATTTTATGGATCTTAATTTTTATAACAGCCGGGATTAGTACAGGTACAATTACAGCTGTTGAAAAATCTTATTGTGCAGAGCTATTACCCGAAAACATGCGGGGTATTGGTTTTGGTTTTATTCAAAGTATCGATGGATTAGGAGATTTATTGTCTAGTGCAATTGTTGGAGGATTATGGAGCTATATATCAGCAGAAGTATCTTTTATTTATTCTCTAATATTAACTTTGTTAGCTTTTATTCTTATACTGAATATAAAAAAAAGTAACACTAATCAATTACTCGCTGAGTAAAAGAGTAACAGAATGTCTAGTAATATGAGCCAAACCGCTTTTAATTTCTATAGCTTCTTGTAGGCCATTAGGAAGTTCATATACAGCTTTAATGCCAGGCTTCAATTCAATTACCATTGGCGCATGCTCAGGCTGTATTACAAAATTACCAGCGGCTGTTTCTATCTCTATCCATTCTACATCTATGTTAATTTTTTCAAATGGTTTAGTTATAAAAAGCTGCATATTAATTTTTTGCCTTTAATTTTTCTGCTTTTTCATACACTTCTTCTAATGTGCCAACCATATAAAAAGCCTGTTCAGGAAGATGATCACATTTACCTTCAATTATATCCCTGAAGCCAGCAACAGTTTTTTCTCTAGAAACATATCTACCTGGAATCCCACTAAATTGTTCAGCTGTGAAGAATGGTTGAGTTAAGAACTTTTGAATTTTTTTTGCTCTTTCGACAATCTGTTTATCTTCATCAGATAGTTCATCTACACCTAAAATTGCTATAATATCCTGCAAGCTTTTATATCTTTGCAAAATACTCTGAACTTTTCTGGCAATATTATAGTGATCCTTGCCCACTATACCCACTGATAGGCCTTTAGAATTTGATTCCAATGGATCTATTGCAGGATAAAGTCCAAGTTCTACTAATTTCCTAGAAAGCACTGTACTTGAATCTAGATGCATAAAAGTTGTAGCCGGAGCCGGATCTGTTATATCATCAGCAGGAACATATACTGCTTGCACAGATGTTATTGCCCCATTAATTGTATTGGCAATTCTTTCTTGAAAAGCTCCCATTTCAGAAGCCAAAGTTGGTTGATATCCAACAGCAGATGGCATACGGCCAAGAAGTGCAGAAACTTCAGATCCTGCTTGAACGAATCTGAAAATATTGTCCACAAAAAGAAGAACGTCTTTTTTCTCTTCATCCCTGAAATACTCTGCCATAGTCAGTCCGGTAAGCCCAACTCTTAATCTAGCTCCTGGCATTTCTCCCATTTGACCAAAAACTAAAGCTGTTTTTGCAAGTACTCCAGATTCCTTCATTTCAAGCCAAAGTTCATTTCCTTCTCTTGTTCTTTCACCTATTCCGGTAAAAACAGAAACTCCGCCATGTTCTTTTGCTATATTTCTTATCAACTCCATTACAAGAACCGTTTTGCCTACACCTGCTCCACCAAAAAGTCCTATTTTTGAACCCTTAATATAGGGACACATCAAATCAATGACTTTTATTCCAGTTTCTTGAATTTCATTTTCTATTTTTTGTTCTGTTAGAGTAGGGGTATCTCTATAAATGGACCATTTTTTCTTAGTGTATATCTCTCCCATTCCATCAATAGGTTCACCTAAAACATTAAACATTCTACCCAATACTTCATTGCCTACTGGAACTTTAATTGGAGTTTCACTATCTACTGCTTTGAGGCCCCTATAAACGCCCTCAATATTTTCAATCGCTATGCATCTAACAACATTATCTCCAAGCTGTTGGGCAACTTCAAGAGCCGCTTTTTTACCTGAAGAAAGATAAGCATAAAGCAAATTTGATATTTTTGGTAAATGTTCAGGAGGAAACTGTACATCTACAGTTGTCCCACTTATTTGTATAATTTTACCTGAAATATTGGAACTTGCTTCTTTGACAATAGAATTTTCTATCATGGTTAACCTTGAAAATGGATCCTTAAATCAGCTTACTATATCAAGTTACTGCAATAGAAAATTAATGCAATCTTTCACTATAATTTAACAGAGAATTGCTGTATTGGAGCTGTATCTTTTTCCCAAGGTCTACTATATTCAAAAGTACAGGTTACAGGTTTTTTGGACTTTTTTGTAATTTTGTAAGTTACTTGATTAGGCGCGCCAACTACCATAGAGTTCTTTTCGCTATTTGCTTTAGATAATTCTGCGTTCTTTTCTATTGAGGCACCATCTTTCGGATCGCAACTATACTGCCATGAATATCCAGTACTTGGATTTTCACTTAAACTAATTTCTACTTTTTGATTACTGGCACAATTTGTTAACACTGGCATTAACCATAATAAATTTAAAATTATTTTCTTCATTTTTTCTACTATTCCTTTTTTTATATTACAATACAGATAGAACCTTCTTGTTTTGGGTTCTCTTCTTTTTTATAATCATCAACTACTACACTAAGTTGTTCAAATTGATCGTCAGCTATAGATTTTGATAATAGAGAACTGTCCTTGGGATCATTAAATTGTTCTAAAAATGCAACCATATCTAACATTCTACTGTCATCTCTAGTATTCTCAATATCAGCTTCCAATTCTATCTTTACATCTTCTAATGCATAATCATTACCATCCAGTCCATTTTTATCTTTTAAATCTGTGTTAGCATTACATTTTATTTCCAGAAAATCTCTAATCTCTTTACTTCCAAACCATGATGCAAACATATACGCTGTAGTACCATTAAGATCTTTATCATCGACACCAAAGGCAAGCTCATTTACCGAAACCAAATATTTTACAATATCAAGTTTTCCTAGAGCAGCAGCTATCATTAAAGGATTTCTACCCAAATTTGTTTTCTGCATCCAATCAAAATCCTTAGAATGCTCCTGAATTTCCTTTAATTTGTCCTCTTTAATAAGATTATACAAATCAGTAATATCAAAAGATTTAACCTGAAATGAACTAACAAGAAAAAGAGATAGTAAGATTTTCTCTATTTTCATATTTTCTCCTGTGTTTTTATATTCTGTTCTAAAAAATACAATTTTTTATTTGATTTTTAAAGAGATAATTTTTTTATCTAAATTTTTTCACAAAACCCTTTATTTTTAAATTTCAAGTTGATAATATAACATATAAGTAGTATATAATTAATTTGGAGGTATTTTTATGAATCTATTAAAATTTAAAATATTAGCATTAATTTTATTATTTGGGTCCATGATTCAAGCAGCAGACACAGAAAAAGTTGAAGAATTTTTTGCCGATATAAGGTCAGACAATATTGAAAGCATCAAGAAAATAATAGCCAATAATAAAGATATTATTAATAGTAGAGACGTCACGGGTAATCCACCCTTGGCACTTACGGCTTCAAAGGGCAAACTTGAAATAGCTAAAATCTTAATAGACGCAGGGGCTGATGTAAATGCAAAATTATCATGTAATTGGACCATTCTTATGTACTTATGTGGTCAATCAGGTTTTTCAGAAAATAGGCTTGAAATAGCTAAACTTCTTTTAAATGCTGGTGCAAATGTAAGTGACACAACAGATTATGACGAATCAGCACTCAATCTAGCATCCTCTAGAGGTTTAACTGAATTAGTTACATTATTACTTGCAAACAATGCAGATATATCTCATAAAAATAAAGAGGGGGAAAATTCTTATGATTTAGCGCTACAATCTGGCTACTATGGTACAGCAGAAGTTTTAAAGGCTTGGCCAGAATACATGAAAGAATTAACTAAACAAAAATTAGATCAAGAAAATCATTTATTGCCTGATCTGAACCAAATCGTTGCAGAATATTTATTTGGATAAAAAGAGCAAAAAGAAACAGTTGAATAGTAAACAAATTTTTAGTTTTTCCAGACCAGAAATAGATTTTTAATATAAGAAAGTCTTTGAATTTTGCTATAAACATCACTTATATCAATATCACTGAAAAAACAAATATTTTGTAATCCAAAAATCTCTAAATTTTTTGAAATAAACAAAAAATTATGTAAATCTTTAATCTCATTTTCAACATCATTATTAAATGATTGAAATGGGTTAATATAATTATCTAAATTTCTTTGAGTATAATATTTTTTTTCTATATCTATAGTGATTTCTTTAATGATTTGCTCTTTAGGCAATAACAACAAAGTTTCAAAGCTTAAGGATTCATTCCAACGGGACCAATTATTTTCTTCTTTTATTCTTTCTTTTAATTTGTGTATTTTCAAAATTATAAAGGCACATGAACCAGAAACCAAGGTAGAAGTAATAAAAACTTTATTAGGTAATATCAGACTCTTTGAATTGGCAAATTCAATGAACTCAGAAAGTTTTTCTGTTACAGAAAGAGAAATAACACATGAACTAGCAATGATCAAAGTTATCAAACCCAATAATGGCCTCATCAGCACCCTCTTTTTTTAAAATAATAACATGTTAAAATGTATATATAATCATATATTATAGTCAATATATTAAGATAATTTATTAATTGAATATTTGAAACAAATAAATATGAAAATAAAAATATTCTCACTGATTTTATTTAACATTCTAGGATTAACTCTCAATTCAACAGATTTTGAGTTAAAAACCAATGCTCCCAAAGAGCTATGTGATTCTATTCAAGCTGTTTTTAAAAATTCAGAAAAAAGTAGTATCCAAGCTAGTAATGAATTAAGTTTATATTTAAAAGACAAAAATATAGATTTGAACATAAGGGATAAAAACAATAATACTGCTATGCATTTTGCAGCCCAACAAGGTTACAATGATGTAATAAAATTATTGATTAAATCGGGAGCAAGAATTGATCCAATAGCAAGGGAAACTATTATGCCCGATTGGGATCAAATCAAAAATAATGGAACAATAAGACTAAAATATCCAGAATTAAAAGAAGGAGATTTTGACAAGCTAGAAGGCTTTTTTATATCAAAATATATAATACAAAGATATAGATCCAAACAAAACAAAAGACAAGCATGTAAGTTTAAAAACTTATTCAATGATAATCAAGCAAAGAATTACTTTGCTCCAGAGCCTTTTACAAAGAAAGATATTATTCAGCTTAAAATCAAGAATTACACTCCTCTACACGATGCAATTTGTAATGGGTTTTATGATACAGTAAAGCTTTTAATAACATTAGGGGCAGATGTTAACCAACCTATAGAACATGAGTTTACAATTGTTTTACCAAAGAAAAAAAAGAAGGAAAAAGATGGTCAAGAACCTGACAATGAACCATCTTCAAAAATTATAAGAATTATCATTAACCCAAAAACTATAGCAAAAAACCTAGGACACTCAGACATAGAAAGACTAATCGAAGCAAACAATGGCCACGACTATATGAGCTCAAAAATAGAAAATAATAATCTTGTTAAGAACATTTAATAACCTTAATATCTCTACCATTAGCCAACTTTACTAAATATAAAGACTCATCCAATAAATCCATTTGTTTTATAAGATCTGGAATAAACTTAATAAAACGCTCCATTACAAATTCTACATGAAAAATAGCTCGATTATTAATTTTTACTTTTACTTGCCGTAAGTTTTTAGTTGGCTTAAAAAAACGCTTAGAAAAAAAAGGACATTTTTTATCATCAATTTTGCTTGCGCTGTATAATGCTTGAGGATCGCCTACTTGAAGCAAATCAAGTGATGAAGAAAAAGAATAGATTTTATTAAATAAACTATCTTCAACAAATTTACTTGTCATTTTTTGAACAGGAACAGCAAGCAAGATCAACCTATCAATTAAAAAGGAATCAACCTCTTTAAATTTAGCTAAATTTAATGCAACGTTTCCACCGTGACTATGGGTAACAATAGTAATTTTAGGATCTAAGCTTTGCTTTTTATATTCTAAAATCAATTTTTTAATTTCTGAATACAAGTTTTCAGCAGCCATCTCTCGCTCTTTAGGACACAATATACCAGACCAACCATAAGCATAAAAGTCTTGCCAAGGAAATTCAGATCCAGTATGTGAAAGAACGTTAGCAATATTACACATATAATGCCTATTACTTAAAGAACTAACTTTTACTATTCTATTTGGAACACCTATAAAAGGTTTAAATATTCTATTCATAGTAGCCGTATGCGTACCATGAACAAAAATAGTGATATTACCAGTTAATCTATTATTTTCTTTAATCACACTTTTTTCAGCTAAGAAAGTTTTTTGTTTCTTGCAACAAGACAAAAATATTATTGAGAATAATAAACCAAATACAATTTTTTGTTTTTTTATTTTCATAAAATAAATTCCCCTATAGCGTAGCTAAATCTTAAACAAAACTATCATTACTTAACATAGCATTCTGAACATAATCAGGAATCTGATTCTTGCGATTTGCTTTTTTAGCCCTTTTCTTTTCTTCTTTAATCTGTTTATACACAGCTTCAAGATCTTTATATTCAACAGTTTTTCTATTGTCCATAATTGCATTTAAAGCACTTTGTTGGACCACTTTTTTCAAATCCGCTCCGGAAAAGCCTTCTGCTTTAGCTGCTAACTCATTAACTTCATATTGATGAACTTTGTCAGATAGCTTAATTTTACTTATGTATAAAGATAATATTCTTTTGCGACTTTCTTGATCAGGATTATCAATTTTTACTTCTATTCCAAATCGACCAAATCTCAACACTGCTTCATCCATATGATCTCTTTTGTTAGTTGTTGCGATTACAACTACAGAATCATCAGATTGCAAAAAACCATCTAGTTCAGTTAAAAATTTAGTAAGGGTCTGAGAATGGAACCTTGACTCTTCCCCAGTTCTTTTTTTTGCTATAGTATCAATCTCATCAATAAAAATTATACTAGGTGAATTCTCTCTAGCCACCTTAAATAACTCACCAATAGCCTTTGCTCCTTCTCCAACAAATTTTGCATCAAAATCAGATCCATTGGCATAAAAAAACTTACAACCTGCTTCTTTAGCAAGAGCTCTGCCTATAGAAGTTTTTCCTGTTCCTGGAGGGCCTTCAAGCAAAATACCTCTAGGTCTTTCTGCACCAATTTCACTAAAAATTTGGGGTTCTTTAAAAAACTTAATTACCATATTAAGTTGCTTTTGAGCTTTTTCATTTAAAATAACTGAATTCAACGTTTCTTTTATTTGTGATGGATCAGCAATACTAAATGCTTTAGAAGAAGCATTTTCTGATTCTAATTTCTTTTTAGCTTTAGCTTCTTCTTTAAGTCTTTTTTCTTCTTTTTCTAATTCTTCTAACTCTTTAAGTAATGTTAAAATATTTTTAGATTTACCCTTAGGATTATCATCCTTTTCCTCAAATAAATCTTTTAATATATCACCTAAATCATCTTTATCTGACAGGTCTTCAGAAGATTTTTTTAATTCATTATTTTTCTTTACAATAGGGGTTTTCTTTTCTTTAGCGCCCTCTGGAATCTTTGCGCTAATTGTTTGCAAAGACAAAATTAACGATAGAAACAAAGTTTTTGATATATTGATTTGCATGAGAAACCCTAATTTTTAAGCTAAAACTATTAATATTATAATAATAATGGTAAAACAAGATCGGGTCAAATTAATTATAACCACACAATATTATATTCTTTTTGAAATTAAAAAATCATTGGAGAAAATGTGAATATTTTTATGATATTGTTACCAACTTTTTTAATTCATTCTACCTCTATATTTACAGGAAACTGTTCATCTAAAAACAACCAAGAACTCAAAATTATACTCTTAGCACAAGAAATAGAAAAAATTTTATCGGAAACAAAATTCTATGAAATAGAGAGGGAGCTAACAGAGGAAAAATTAAAAAAAATATTTTGTCCACAAATAAAACAACTAGAAAAATACTGTGATATTTTTGGAGACAGTTGTAAAGAAGCAGAAAAAATCATTCATTTCCAACTAAGACAAATACGTAAAATAGGACATATAAGAAATTTAAAAAAATCTTTACAAAAGATTATAAAAAAAGAAATCCATGGGAAAATTTCGTAATTATCTTCCCACTCTTCCAATTTTAACTTCGAGCATTTTTGAGCTATCTAAAAACTTTTTTACAGATTCTTTTGTTTCTTCGATTGAAATTTTAGATAATTGAGAAGCTCTTGTATCAAAGAAATCTCCGGATAATTTATACCTACTTAAAAACAAGAATGAATTTGCAATTTTTTTGTTTGATTCAAAATTATCTACCAAGGAATTAACTATACCATTTTTAGCTTGAATAAATTCTTCAGGATCAATAAAATCAGTAGCCTTATCTATTGTATTTTTTATTAATTTTTCTGCTTCTTTCAAGCGATCCAAAGATACTATAGTTTTTATAAATATCATACCTGGCTGAGTTCCAGAATTAAATATCAAAGACCCGCCAATAGTATAGAACAAACCAGATTGTTCACGAATTTTAAATAATCTAGAGCTCATTGAACCTAAGACCCCTCCAGTAAAGATTTGATCAAAAATTAGCAATTTATCATAATCATTATCAAAACGCTTAACTGATGGAGCTGCAAAACATAAAACAACCTGATCTCTGTTGATATAATAATCAATCTCTTGATTTTCAGCAGGAGTTATTGGTGAAAATGACAAATCTTCTACTACAACAGAGTGCCAAGAACTGAAAATTTTATCTATAATATTTTTAATATTATATTTACTCAAATCTCCAACAATAGACAATCTTGCACCGTCAGGAGAAATAAATTTTTTATAACATGATATTAAATCATCACGAGATATTTTTTTAACTGTATCAATAGATCCTAAAATATCTTTAGAATAAGGGTGGTTTTTATAAACATTCTCACTTACAATTTGTCCAACAAATTGGGATGGATCATCCCAATAATTTTTAATATCAGATATTATTTGACCCCTTACTTTTTCTATTGAATCTGTATCAAAAACAGACTCTGTTATTATTTCTTTAAGCAGCTCTAAGCCTTGTTCAAAATCTTCAGATAACATACCCATACTTATGTGACCAGGAAAAATATTAACATTAATACCCAAAGATTCTATAGTATCTGCTAAATCTATTCCCTTATATTTTTTTGTACCTTCTAGCAGCATAGAACTAGTAAAATTAAATAATCCCTGTAGGTTTTGTGGATCATAAAAATATTTTGCCTTAAGGTCCAAAACTAAATCAATTTTAGGCAGATTGTTGTTATGATAAAACATAACTTCAAGTCCATTTTTTAAAACAAACCTCTCAGCCTTAGGAAAATTAAAACTTTCACAATCTTTTGTAAGTATATCTTTTACCTTATTGCCTAACTCTAAATCACCTTCTCGGGATTTTAATGATAACACCTTCTCGTCTTCTTTATCTGATATTTCCTGCAACTGTAACCATCTGTCTTTGTCTAATTCAAGCATTGGTAAAATTTTACCAATATTTCTAGAAGAGAATCTAAAATATTTTTTTAGGATTTCTTGCACCAATTCTTTAAGATTAGATTTGCTTTCAGAAAGGTAATTGAATATATAATTCTCATCACCATTAGATAAATAAAATTTTCCAATAACATATGCTTGTTTTTGATTATTCTCTAACAAAGTCAAATAATCTGTTTCTGTTTTTTTTATTGCGCGATTTAATTCTTTTTGTGTAGGCCCATACTTTGCCAGTAAATCTATCTCTTCTTGAATTATGTTTATAATTTCATCAACCTTATTTGGTTCATTAGGAACAAAATATATAAAAAATAATCCTTTATCAAAAAGATCATCTGAAAATGTGTCTATTTCTGTAACTAATTTTTTCTCTTCAACCAATTTTATATAAAGACGAGAGCTTCTTCCAGAACCAAGAATCCATGATATTATATCAATAACGTAATCAACTTTATCCCTAGCTCCTGGGACCATATAGGATAAAATTATAGAGGTTTGTTGTACATCTCTATACAACGTTACAGACTTAGAAACAAGATCCGAAGGCAAATAATACTCTTCTTTTTTATAATCTAAATTTGGAGCTATCTGGCCAAAGTTTTCTTCGGCAGCAGTAAATACTTCATCAATAGATACATCGCCTACAACAATCAAAATAGCGTTATTTGGTATATAATGTTTTTGATAAAAATTAACTAGATTCTCTCTGTTCAAATTCCAAAGATCATTTTTATAACCAATTATTGGATGTTGATACGGATGACCTGCAAAAGTAGTTGTTATTAATTCTTCAACGATGCTTGATTGGTAGTCATCTTTATACATTTTCAGTTCTTGTATAACAGCTTTTAATTCAGAATTGAGCAAGTTTTGTTTAAAAGTACAATTCTTCATGCAATCAGCCATTATAGGCAAAGCTTCTTGCCAGTGATGCGTAGGAAAATCAAAAAGATACCCTGTATAATCATATGAAGTAAATGCGTTACAATAACCCGATAATTTATGGGTAATTAGATTTATGTCAGACTCTGTAAGATCCTTAGTACCTTTAAAAATCATATGCTCAATCAAATGAGCAATGCCTTTTTCCCCTGATTTTTCATCTTTGGATCCCACATTATACCAAAGCTGAACAGAAACTTTTGGTATTTGATGAGTTGGCCTGACCAATACAGTCAGTCCATTTTTTAAAACTTTCTTTGAAACCTTATAATTACTCATTTGATTCAACATAATGTTATTTTAACTAATTTTTTAAATAAAATCTAATTAGCTCAAAATTCTATTTCGAGATCTTCTATTATATTTCGATCTTGAATATCTGCCTTAGAGTCATCTTCATTTGATTTTGAATTACACAAATCCAGACATCTAGTGTACATTTCAATAAGTTTAGATTTATCAGTTTCTATATTAATTTGTTTAAGTTCTAGCCTGATAGTCAATGTAGTAAAAACATCTTTAGCATCAGAAGATAATTTTTCAAATTTAAAATTACTCTCCAAATCCGGTTTTTTCAAATTCGATATTTTATCTTTTATAGCAGTTATTACTTCAGCTTTTTGATCTCTAGAAAGTTTGCCAAAAAAAGCTTTGTGCCAATCACCAAAGTCACCGGCACTTAATTGAGAAAATAAAGAAAAAATAAAAAACAATACAGATTTTAACATAATTGTCCTCAACTTTTTAACTTAGCAAGTTACACAAGCATCCTTTTCTGTCTTTATGCCAATTGATTCAAAATTTTCTAAATTTTCAGCATAATCCTTAGAATATTCATAACTATTTATTTGCAGGATCTTTTCTAGCATACTTAAATCAATTTCTTTAAAATTATTAATTTTTTTAAATTCCACAATTGATGAATTATCCTTGCTATATCTCCTAAAAATACAAACAAATTTTAAGCATTTGCCTTTATTGTTATAAAATAAAGTTACAGGAGTTTTATTATATAAAAGCGCTTCTCTTGCAATAGTAGGGAAATATCTTGAATTTGAATCTAACTTTTTACTGGAAAAACTAAAAATACTAATCATATATGGGTCCTCTTCCCATCTTTCATTAAAAGTCTTTTTTGAGCCATACCATGTATGTTTCCCATCGGCAGATATGTTATGCGTCCATTTATCACAATTGCCTACCCATTTATCATTTAAATCATGGAAAGATACTATTACCGTTACCCCATCTTTCTCTATTTGTTCGTTTAAATATTTAATCAATTCCTCATCTTGTAAATCTTTTTTAGCGGCAAATGCACCTATTTTCTTAAACGAGCCTATGGTCCCATCTGTATGCAAAATATGGACCATATAATATGTTGCATCTTTAACTATTTCAGACTCTTTTGAAATCTTAGATTCCATGGACGATTTTTTAGGTTTTGTTTCAGATGAATATAGACAAAAACCTTGAAGATAAATTTGACACAAAATAAAAAATAAATACCTTCTCATGTATCATCCAATTAATTCAATTATTTACACAACTCTAGACAATAATAAAAAGAAACTTTGACATATAGGATATGTAATTTTACACATTTTTTTCTTTACATAAAATTTTCTTAAAATTTTGTTATAATTAAATAATAAACAAAATTTTATAATAACACCAACGCATGAATATAAATTTTTCCCATATTGGTTTTATACCCTTACAAGCCAATATTTTTTTCTCAGTATTAATTTTTTTTATAACAGGAATTGCTTTTCAAGCAAATAACTATTCAATAAAAACAATTTTAATAATTTTAATAATTGGTTTATTAATATCTATTGCTAAAAAAAATTTAAATACCATTTTAAAAAACAGTGTACTTTTATTATCCTCTTTTTTTTGCGGGGGATATCTGTATCAAATACAACAAAATAAATTTGAAAATTTTAGAAAACTTACTAACGACAAAACATTTAATATCACCGGAACAATAAAAGATATTATTAAATTAGAACATTCAAGATTTAAAAAAAAGATAATTTTTAATGTAAGAGAGATTCATGAAATAAAATCCGGATCAGTTTACAAAGAAAATATACTTATACAAATTTATACAAATACATACAAAAATATACAAATTGATAATACTATAAAAATTGAAAATCTATTTTTTAAATCTTTTAATAACAATACATACATAGATCATCTAACAAAAGATAATATTGCAACGTCTCTCTTTGAAAGCAAATTTACAAATCAATTTATCTCACAAAAAAAATTTTCATTTCCCAGATGGATAAATAAAATAAAAAATTATATTTTTTTAAACATCAAATTAAAAACTTGTCAGGAATCCTTCGCACTATTTTCTTCAATTTTTCTAGGTAATACAAAAAACTGCAGCCAAAAACTTATGACTGAATACAGGGATTTTTTTCAACTCTGGGGCCTCTCACATTATCTTGCCAGAGCTGGCCTACATATGCTTATAATTATTTTTCTATGGTCAACATTAATATCTTCACTAAAAATTAATTTTCGCTTACAACAAACAATACTTTTAATGCTAATTATTATTTATTACCTATTGAGCTGGGCAAGTATTCCATTTTTAAGGTCGCTAAGCATGTTCCTGTTATACAAAACCTGCATAATCCTAAATTTGCAAATAAATTCATTACATCTTCTTAATGTTGCATGCTTTCTGATGATTGCAATAAGTCCTATGCAAATATTTTCACTAGATTTTCAATTAAGTTTCGGATTAACTTATGCACTCATTTTTCTTTCAATTTCAAAACAAAAAAATAAAATAAGCACTAATTATTGACTTAAAAAGCTTCCGTTTCATAAACTCTTGTTATAAAACAAAAGTGATTAAAAAAGGGAGATCTTTATGTTTCAAAAACAATCAATAATTTACTCGCTTCTCTTTTTTGTCCCATCTATTGCATTTAGCAATAATTTAATTTCTGAAAATATCCCTAGCGCCTTAAATAATATTCTCAAATCAAGCTATCAAATTTCAAAACAATACCCCAAAAAACCTTGGACCATTATGGTTTACATAGCCGCAGATAATGACCTCTCTATCTTTGCTTGGCAAAATATAAAACAAATGGCACAATCTGCAAATCAAAACGCACATATAATAGTTCAGCTAAATGAACCGGGACCAAATAAAAAAACACAAAGATATCTTATAGATAAAAATAAAGCGTATTTATTAAATAAAGAAAATCAAACAAAAATGGATAGTGGTGATCCTAAAACAGTTATAGACTTCTGTACCTGGACACGCTCTATGTTTCCAGCAGATCATTATATGGCTATTTTTTCAAACCATGGCAGCGGAATTATAGATTATGGAAGAGGAATTATAAGATTAATAAATACCGCAGAATACTTCACACTAAACCCAACCACTCTAATGTTAGAATTAGATAGAAGTATAGAATTTTTAGAAAATTTAAAAGAAGAAGAAAAAGATAGAGGAGTGTGCTATGATGAAACTCATCAATCATATTTAACTAATCAAAGATTAGAAGAGGCCCTTAAATCTATTTGCACTAATAATTTTAAATTTTCAATTTTAGGTTTTGATGCATGTTTAATGCAAATGACCGAAATAGCCAATCTAGCAAAACCATATGCAGATATTTTAATCGGATCACAGGAAGTTGAACTAGGACCCGGATGGGAGTATTCAAAAATATTAAAGCCACTTGAATCAAGAATATTAAACCCCGTTGATTTTGCAAAACACATAGTGCACTCATATTCAGAAAATTATATAAATATCACAAATGAATTTACATTATCTGCAATTGACTTAAAAGGAATGAATATACTAGAAGCAAATATTAATGAAGTTGCACAAATTTTAATAGAATGCCTTGTAAACCAAATAAGCAGCTCAGTAAGAAATACGATAAATATTTCAAAAAACAATATTGGATTTGAAGAACCAAGCTATATAGACTTGATGAGTTTTTATCAAAACCTAAAAAACAATCTTTCAAGAATATCACTTAGAGATAAAAATGCAGAACTAAAAAATAGATTAAATAATGCGCTCACAAATGGATTAAATATACTAAGAGGTATAATTATTGAAAATGTTCATGGCTCAAAAATAGAATATGCAAAAGGTGTTTCAATATATCTACCAGAAAAAAAAATTCATCAATCTTATGGAAAAACAAATTTTGCTAAAAGCAACCATTGGCTTAATCTAATCTCTAATTACATAGGGCATTAAATAAAAATTACCAAAATTCAAGAAAAATCCTGGACAATGAAGCTTTAAAAATCCCATTACTTATCTTAATCTTTATCCCTTTTTAACCTGCAACGTTCAAAATTCACTCCAAATTCACAAAACATTGCAGGGCGTACGCATATTTAAACCTTTAGGTAAAGGCATTCTAAAATTAGGTCCAAGTTCCATGAAAGCTTAAGTTTTTGTAAGTTAAAGCTTAAATTATTGGATTTCAGGTTATAAATTAAAGTTAAAGCTGTAGTTAAAATACAAGAAAAATTAATAACAAAATTTGAACTTTTAGAGAAAATTTTGTTTTCAGAGAATGATTGGTTTAATGGCCAATGAAGCTGATTTTCGATGGACCAGTGATCTCTAATTTCATAAATAAATTCAGAGGCATTTAATAATAAATTGGAAATAAAAACCCTATAAGTTTTAACAGCTTTTTTATTTTTTTCTTGCCCGGTAGATACTAATAAACAAAATGATTTAATATGGGACCATTTAGGATGGAATTCTTTGATCCAATCTATATTATTGAATGCATAACATTTTCTTTTTTCGAGCCTTCCATGGCCTTCATTATATGTTTCAAATACTGTACAATTTTTATTTTTCAAACCATCTTCAATTTCTGTTTCAGCATATAATTGAAGATCTTCATATAAAAGTTTTTGATTTTTTTTAACAGGCAATAAATAATTTGCTTCTTGTTTCAAAATTAGATTGGCTATATCAGATTGAGTTCCTATGGCATCAATAGAAACTAAATAACCTTTTATATAAAGTTTTTTTATTAATTTTGGAATAGTAGTAATTTCATTTTGATATTCATGAATTCTAACAGCTCCTTTAACTTGATTCAATCCACTTAAAAAAGCTCTTACAATTGTAGTTGTATTTCTAGAATTTTTATCTATTTTTTTACCATCAATTTTTAATCTTTTTCTTATGTGTTTATTCTTAAAAATATCATCGAGCCATATCGCGAAGGCTGCCTCTAGTTCATTGTATGAAATAAAAGTAAGTATCCTGTCAATTGTGTCATGTGAAGGAACATTTTCTAGTCCCAATTTTGTTTGAAACCACAATTTATTTGCCTTCGCAAATTCTCCTATATGTAAACTATTTTTCATACCTGCTATAACTCCAATAATCACAACTATAAGGACTTCTGCTACAGTATAAGTAATTTGATTTGGATTTCTAAAATCAGTAATTTCACTTAATATTTGCATTAAGCTTGCATTTTCAATAGAATTTTCCATGGGCAAATTCTCCTTTTTTTTTGGTTTAAATATTTGGAGAAATCTTGCCCTTTTTTCTTAAAAAATTCAATTTTTAGTCTATTTTTTTATTAAAAAAATACCCTATTTTACAGGTTAAAGTATGCGTATGCCCAGGGCGATTGCATGAATTACCCTGATTTTAAAAGGATTTTTTTAAGAAGACTTGGCCGCCTGTTTACAGTTTGTCGCTTTCTATTAAACCCGGCTTCAATTGGCAATAAAGATAATAAGGAAATAATAATAGATCGAAGCAATGAGATATTTTGAGATACAAATATGCCTTTGATTGATGATTTGTCTTCATTGAGAGTTACATCTAAGTGCCAATGAAGCTGATTTTCAATTGACCAGTGACTTCGAATAATTCTAAGAATATTAGAAGCGTCTGCTTCTAAATTACTTATAAAATATCGCCTATTAATTGAGGTTTTTCCATTTTTTATGACAGTTGATTCAACAACACTAATGGACCTCAGACCTTTCCATTCTTGCATCTGTTCTAACCAACTAATATTATTTGTTGACCAACAACGTCTTGTTTCACGCCTTCCATGAGCTGTATCAAATGTTTCATAATATGTATAATTCACATTCTCGAATTCTGAATTGCTCATTGAATCTAAAAATAGTTTAATATCTTGATAAAATAAGTGTTGATTGCCCTTTAGGGCAAGACAATAATAAGCTTCTTTGTCTACAAGTTGTGCTGTAATTTTCTTTTGTGTACCGATTGCATCTATAGTAATTATTTTGCCTTTTAAATCTAACATATCAAGTAATTTTGGAATTGCTGTTATTTCGTTTGAATCATAAGAAACTTTGATTTGAGCTAAAACAATTTTGCAGTTACTGGACCATGCTCTTACCAAAGTAAGTGGATCATTAGATGAATAAGATTTAATTACTTTACCATCAATATTTATTACATCTGATTCAGGAAATAAACTTTTAAGCCATTTCGTCATCCAATAATTGAATTCTTTTGGGTTGATAAGTGAAAACACTCTATTAATCGTATCATGTGAAGGAAAACCACATTCTATATTGAAATATTTTTTTAACCATTGTTTTCGTTCTTTAGCATATTGAGCTATTTCTACACAATTATTTGATCCTGCTATAAATGCGCATAATGATATTACAATAATCGAGGATAATGGATATGTTATTTTCTTTTGCATTCTAGGATCATGTATCTGTTTTATATATTCAAGCAAAGTTGCAAAAGATTTATTTTCTTGAGATAATTCTACTGGCATGTTCATTAAAACTCCTTTTTTTAAGGGATGATTTTGTGTAAGTGACATGCCTTTTTTTTTACTATATTCTGACTCTTTTTACAAATCTTTATATTTTGGTTAAAAATTACAAATTTTGATAAGAAATAAATATAAAAATGCTCTATTTATCAGGGTAATTCATGCAATCGCCCTGGCGTATGCCCTGAAAACATTGACTTTCTGTTTGTAATTATTTTATAATTTGTTATAGAGTAAGAGTAGTATGTTATTTAATTAAGGAGGCTATTTATGAACTTTAATAAAATATTAATTTTAATTATTATATCAAGCATAGGCTTTTCTACAATTTCTCATTGCTGTTATAAATCTCTTTATAAAACAGCAAAACGAGTTGAACAAGAAGATGTCGCAAAAGGGGATTACGAAGAGGTACTAAAAGTTCTTCGCATGCGAGAAGCACTTGGCAATCCTAATCTTTCAACATGGAGCCTTAATGATAGAGTGCGACTCGGAGATATAATGATCAGACTTGGCGAAAGTTTAAAAAAAACCGAACCCATTGATAAAAAATAACACAAAGAAGAATTTATCATAAGATCTTTTTAGAAATTAAATAACTTTATAAAGTTATTTAATGTCTAATTACATAGGGCATTAGATCTCTTATAAATCTAGCACAAATTTTATATAAAATGCTGTATATTAAAAAAAAGTTAAATTTTTAATTAGAATGTCAAACAATGAACATAAGAGAAAAAAAACAAGAACTATTAAATAAGTTATATGAACCTTATAAAAACTGTATTTTATGTCCCCTGGGAACATTGGGTAGAAAAAATGTAGTCTTTGGAGAAGGAAATCCAGACGCAGATCTAATGTTTATAGGAGAAGCTCCGGGTAGAGATGAAGATGAACAAGGAAAGCCATTTGTGGGAATGTCTGGGCAACTATTAAATAAAGCACTTGAAATAGCAGGAATAAACAGACAAGATATTTTTATAACAAATATAGTTAAATGCAGACCCCCAAATAATAGATTGCCCACTGAATTAGAAAGCACAACCTGCAAAGGTATATTATTATATAATCAAATAAGAATTATAAAGCCAAAAATTATTTGCACCCTAGGATCACATGCCCTAAATTCATTAATGGTTACAACCAAAGGAGAGCCTCTAAAAATAACCAAGGTCAGGGGCAAAATTATACAAAGGGACAAAATAACACTTCTGCCCATATATCATCCTGCATATATTCTTAGAAATAGAAGCGAACTGATTACATTTGTAAACGACATAAAATTAGCAAAAGCACTTACAGATGAGACAAAGTGATCTAAAAATTAAACAAAAAATAGCTATGTGGAAAACTATGTGGAAAGTATGTGGAAAGTATGTGGAAGTATGTGGAAAGTTTTCTTGACGTAATCGATCCAGACAATAAATCACATTTTATATGGCCCCCAAAAGCTTGTGCAACAAGCGATATTCCAGCTTTTGAAAAAATTTGATTTTTAAGTTTTCCACATACTTTCCACATACTTTCCACATAGGCATAAAAATTCAAAAATCCATCCAGATCGATATATTAGTATATGTTTTGTAAAACTTTCCACATAAAAACGGTCCGCCTATTATTATATTATATATAATATATATTAATAATTATAATAGGCGATTCTAAAAACCCAAAAAAACAGAGGAGTTATGTTGCTTTTGTTTTTTTAAAAATTCTGTTACAATTCTTGTATGTCTTTTTTGTACACCCATAAAAAACATTAAACGATCTGATTGAAGGATAATCTAAAGTGAAACTAGCAGAAGTTATAACCCAATTGGTAGAAGAGAAGGGTCTTGATAAAAGCACCCTGAGCTCGATAGTATGCGAAGGTATGCTTGCTGCCTATGAAAAAAAGTATCCCGATCTGGATATAAAGGTAGAATACAATAAGAAAACCGGCGAATTAGAAGCCTTTTCCAGAAAGTTTGTGGTAGCTACTGTTCAAGATGATGACGAAGAGATAAGTCTAAAAAGGGCTAAAAATATTGACAACAAGCTTGAGGTAGGTGACGAAGTTTGGGTACCATTTGATGGAAAAATAGGAAGAATCGAAACAATTAAGGCGAAACAAGTTATTTCTGAAAAGATTCGCGCTATAGAATATGATACAATTTATAAGTCATTTAAAAACAAAGAGGGTTCTATAGTAAATGGCATTATCCATAGGTGCGAAAGAAGTGGCGCTCTTGTAAAGATAGGAGAGTCTTTTGCCTTCTTGCCGAAATCTCTTACTGCACCCGATGATAAATGCGTAGCTGGTCATCCAATCAGGGCGCTTCTTAAGGAGGTTTTGCTTACTCCAAGAAATGAAAGTCAGTTAATTCTAGATCGCAAGTCTCCGGATTTTTTAAAGCGTCTATTTGAATTAGAAATCCCAGAGGTTTTTGAGGGGCTTGTTGAAATAAAAAAAATAGTTCGTTCTCCTGGGTATAAATCCAAAATAGGTGTAGTTTCTAACGATCCGAATATTGATCCGGTTGGAACTTGTGTGGGAATTGGGGGGGCCAGAATAAAGCCGATATTAAAAGAAATTGGATCTGAAAGAATAGATGTTATAAAGTGGACCGATTTTTCTTCAGATTTGGTAAAAGATTCTTTGAAGCCAGCACAGGTCAATAAAGTTGAGATTTCAGATTCGGTTGCTCGTGTTTGGGTGGCAGAGGATCAAAGGTCTTTGGCTATTGGAAAAATGGGCCAAAATATCAGTCTTGCATCTCAATTTTCTGGTTTTGATATTCAGCTTATGGATTCTGAAAAGAAACCATCGGGAGAAAATGAGTAGTTGGGTAGAGATTGTTATAAGTCAAGCTGTTTTATAGCTTTTAATTGTTAGGACAGATATGCGTGTTTATGAGTTATCTAAAGAACTTGGGGTTTCAAGTAAAGACGTTATCCAAACACTTAAAGAGCTTGGAGTTGATGTTTCTAGTCATATGTCTGTATTGCCGCAGAGTCATGTGGATTTATTGAAAAAAAAGTTTTTAAAGGGAAAAGAAGGCGTGGGGGTTTTGTCCCAAGGGGTAGAATTGAGTGGCAAAGAAAAGTTGGTTGAAAAAAAAATTATAGAAAAAACTGAAATCAAAGGGCTTGGGTCGGAGCAAGTAAAAAAACAAAATATGTCTATTCAAGAAAATAAGCTAAAACCGCAAATTAAGCATAAAAACGAGTCCTTAATGCATCAGCAATCCAATGAAAAAGAAGTTGTTCCTGTCGCCGGAATTAAAAAAGAGATGAACCTAAGGTCTATGACGCTTGGCGAGTTTGCCAAGGAGATTAATATATCTTCTAGTGATATTATATTAAGCTTACTTAAAAAGGGATTTGTTTATAATAAAAATCAGGTGCTTTCTGAGGAGCTAATAGAAAAGCTGGCGCGAACTTATGATATTGAGGTTTTAAAACCTACTAATAAAACCGGTAATGTTACATCGGAAAGCATTGTTAAATTAAATAAAACAACAGGGGAAAGACGATTGCCAGTTGTTGTAATTATAGGACATGTAGATCACGGTAAAACCACCCTGCTTGATTTTATAAGAAAAACTCGTGTTGCTGCTAAAGAAAAGGGCGGAATTACTCAACATTTGGGTGCTTATCAAGTTGCTACAAAACAGGGAAAAATTGTATTTTTGGATACTCCTGGTCATGAAGCATTTAAGGCCATGAGAATGAGAGGAGCAAGGGTTGCTGATTTGGCTATATTGGTTGTAGCCGCAGATGATGGCGTTATGCCTCAAACAATAGAGGCGATAAAACAGGCCCAATCAGTTAATTTACCTATAATTGTGGCAATAAACAAGATTGATAGGGTTGATTCTAGCAGGATAGAAGTTGTAAAAAATCAACTATCACAGCAAGGGCTACTTGTTGAGGACTGGGGGGGAGATATAGTATCTATACCCATATCTGCAAAGTTGGGGCAAGGCGTAGATGATCTTTTAGATATGATAGTTCTTCAGTCAGATCTAATGGACCTGTCAACAGATAGTTCTGTTTTAAGCAAGGGTTACATTCTTGAATCTAAAATGGAAAAAGGTCTAGGTGTTGTTGCTACATTTATGGCTCAATATGGGACCATTCATGTTGGTGATTTTTTTGTATGTGGCGATACATTTGGTAAGGTTTCGGTCCTGATAGATTCTTATGGTAATCGAATTCAGTCTGCTGGACCGTCAGTTCCTGTTCAAATCTCTGGATTAGACGATATTCCAAAAGCAGGGGACTTGCTTCAGGTCATTTCTGAGAATGAATTCTATTTATTAAAGTCGAAAAAACTTGATATAAAAAAGAGTTTTCTGGCGACCAAGGCTTTGCCTATTGATACAATAAATATAATTTTAAAAGCTGATAATGATTCATCACGAGAAGCAATTTTGAGTTCTATAGAGAATTTTTCGAAAAAGAATGAAAAAAAAATATTTGTAGTACAGGCTTCAATTGGAAATATTAATGAAAGTGATATATTATTAGCGAAAAACACCGGATCTGTTATTTATGGATTTGGAGTAAGACTTGAAACTAAAGCCGCGCAGTTGGCCCAAAAAGAATCTGTCTCTGTCAAAAATTTTTATGTAATATATCACTTAATTGATGATATTGTTGAATTTGCAAAAAGCAAAAAAGAAGCTGTTTATAAACGTGTAAAAATTGGCGAAATATCTATAAGGAAAATTTTTGATATAAAAGGCATAGGCATAGTTCCTGGTTTTTATGTTAAGGAAGGCAAAGTTGAAAAAGGGGCTCATCTTATTATATGGAGAGGCAAGATAAAGATTGCAGAAGGAGTAGTGCAAAGTCTGCAGAGAGAAAAAAAGACAGTTAAAGAATTGGCAGTTGGTCTTGAGGGAGCTTTATTTGTTGATGGATTTAGCGATTGGTCCGTAGATGATAGAGCGGAGTGTTTTGCAAGTGTAAAAGTCGAGTAATCTTAGTTTGAATTAACTATGGGGCTTTTTTTAATATTTTATTTTGTTATATCTTTCATAGCTTCATTTTCTATTGTCCCTTTTTTAATATATATTGCAAAAAACTTTCATATAATAGATATACCTGATCAAAAATTGAAAAAACATTCAGAAGCTGTACCTTATCTGGGTGGATTAGGTGTTTTTTTGGGATTGTTTCTTCCTCTCATTATGTCTAATTTTTTTATCCATATTAACTTATTTTTTATTTTAGGATTATTAGGGTTGACTTTTTTGGGGCTTTTGGATGATGTATTTGTATTAAGCCCATTTAAAAAGTTTATAGGACAGTGTATTTTTGTTGCTATTTTGTTAGCTTCGGTAAACTGTTTGGATATTTTGCCATTTAAATTTTTTAATTATTTTGTGTCATCTTTTTGGATTTTGTCTATTATTAATGCATTTAATTTGATAGATGTAATGGATGGATTAACATCATTTGTTGCAATACCCACTGCTTTGTCTTTTTTATTTTACTCTATTATATTTAATCAACTTTGTTTGGCTATGGTTATTACTTGTTTTATTGGTGCAATGATTGGATTTTGTTACTATAATCTACCACCGGCTAAAATTTACCTTGGAGACTCAGGATCTTTGTTTGTAGGAGGATTTCTATCTATTGTATCGATGATGTTAGATTGGCAAATTTCATCAATTGATTCTCTTGTTATTAGTTCTATTATAATGTTTGTACCAATATTAGAACTAATCTCTTTAATAATAATTAGATTTTATAAAAAAATTCCTTTTTATCTAGGAAGCCCCGATCATTTTTCTATTTATTTAAAAGAGAAGGGATGGGGGAAATATAAAATTCTTTTTTATATTTTATCTATCAATATCTTTCTTTTCTTTATATCTATTTTATTTTATTTTCAATATATAAAAATAGTGGGCTTGATTTCTATTTTCATATTATTCCTTTGTTTTTGGTTCTATATACTTATGAATAAAGCAACAAAAAACACATTTATTGAGGACTTATAAGACATTGATGTTGCTTTCTATTTTCTTGCAACATGTTTATGTTGCCATTTCAAAAATACGTAATACAAGAGAATTTTTTGTTGTTGCTTTTTATTTGTTTTATAAAAAATTGTTTTTTTGAACATTATTGATTTCATTATAATACTTGCCGAAAAGAATTATGGGAATTTTTATTATATTGTCCTTTTTAGGTAAGTATTTATACTGCTTCGGGAGCTATGGTTTTAGCTCCCAATTTTTTTTAAATATTGTTGTTCGGCTCTGACTATTTGCATACCTGAGTAAATAGTATTATTATATTAAATATATTAAATCACATAATAAGGCTAAAATAATTATGAAATCCTTAGATATTAGAAAAAAATTTTTTGATTTTTTCATTAGAAATGGACATGAGAAAATCGAAAGTTCTTCTCTTATACCAGCTCAAGACCCTACTTTATTGTTTGCAAATGCCGGAATGAATCAATTTAAAGATGTTTTTCTTGCCAAAGAAACTCGTAGTTATAAGCGTGCTGTAACTATTCAAAAATGTATGAGAGCAGGTGGTAAGCATAATGATTTAGATAATGTGGGTTTTACAAAACGACATCTTACTTTTTTTGAAATGATGGGCAATTTTTCTTTTGGCGATTATTTCAAAAAAGAAGCTATAGAGTTTGCGTGGTCGTTTATAACTAAAGAACTAAAAATTGATCAAGATAAATTACATGTAACAGTTTTTGAAAGTGATGACGAATCTTATGATTTGTGGTTGAAAAATATAGGAGTTTTAAAAGAGAGGGTTCATAGGCTTGGAGCAAGTGATAATTTTTGGCAGATGGGAGATATTGGGCCATGTGGTCCCTGCACAGAGATATATATAGATAGGGGCGAGGGAACAGGTTGCGGTTCCAAAAATTGTTTTCCGGGATGTTCTTGTGATAGGTTTCTAGAATTTTGGAATCTCGTATTCATGCAATATAACAAACAACCAAATGGTGATTTAGAAAAATTAAAACAAACTGGTGTAGATACTGGAATGGGGCTTGAGCGAATTTGTGCTATCATGCAAAATGTTGATTCTGTGTATCAAATTGATCTCTTTTTGCCAATAATAAAAAAAATTGAAAACTTGTCTGGTCTAAAATACAATGAACAAGAAGAAAGAATTAAGGCAGCTTTTCACGTATTGGCTGATCATATTAGAGCTTCATCTTTTTTAATTGCTGATGGATGTTCACCATCTAATGAAGGTCGTGGTTATGTTTTGCGCAAGATTATTAGACGCGCTGCTTTGTTTGAAAAAAAGCTAACAGAAAAATCTATTTTTCCACAATTGTCAGAGTCTGTAGTAGAATCTATGTCTGATATATATCCTGAATTGAAAATAAATGCACGATTAATTAAAGATGTATTAGAAAGTGAAGTTGAAAAATTTGCTACTAATCTAATCCGCGGTACTTCTATATTAGAAAAATATTTTGAAGAAAATAAATTTAGCAAGACTATTAATGGGGAACAGGCCTTTAAATTGTATGATACTTATGGATTTCCTATTGAAATTGTACATATTTTATCTAATGAAAAAGGCTTTACTGTAGATGTTAGTGCTTTTGAATTAGAAATGCAAAAACAAAAGGAAAGATCTGGAAAAAAAGTTATTAATCAGGAATTGAATCTTGATGATTCTATAATCACAGAATTTATTGGATATACTGATATTTCTAATTCGTCAGAAGTGCAGGCAATTATTCATGATAATGTTGTAACTAATGTTTTAAAAAATGGACAAGAGGGTTGGATTATAACAAAGAAAACGCCTTTTTTTGTTGAAACCGGTGGCCAGGTTAGTGACAAGGGATATATTAAAATTGGCAATCAAGTTTTGGATATTTTGGATCTAAAAAAAATAAATAAAGCTGTAGGGATTAAGATAAAAGCTTCTAATGATATAAAGGTTGGTGATAGAGTTTTTTCCGAAGTAGATAAATCTACTAGATTAAACACAATGAAAAATCATACAGCAACCCACCTCCTTCAATCAGCTTTAATAAAAATTTTTGGCAAACAAATTAAACAATCTGGATCTGTTGTAAATCCAGACTATTTACGTTTTGATTTTACTTTTGGTAGAAATCTTACAAATGATGAAATAAAACAAATAGAAGAAATTGTTAATGAAAAAATTATGGAAAATATACCAGTAACTATTTATCAAACTACTTATAAAGATGCCTTACAAAAGGGTGTAATTGCAATCTTTGGAGAAAAATATAATCCAGAAAATGTTAGGGTAATAGATATTTTACCCTTTTCTGCTGAGCTTTGTGGCGGAACCCATGTCAATAGAACTGGTGATATTGGTTGTTTTAAAATCGTAGAAGTTGGAGCGCTTTCTGCTGGCAGCAGGCGTATAGTTGCTGTTACTGGTCCAAAAGCTATAGAGCTTTTCCAGGCCGATTTTAATGTTGTTAAAACTCTTGGTCAGGAATTTAAAGTAAAAACGGATGAAGTTCTTGAATCTGTATTAAAGCAAAAAACCCAATTAAAAAATTTACAAGATATTAACAGTAAATTAAAAACACAATTATGGAAATTACAAATTCCAAAATGGCTCGAGACTTTAGAAAATATAAAAGAAATACCCTTTTTATTTTTAGATATAAATGATTTTAATGTCTCTGATTTAAAAGATATTGTTTTAAGTTTACAACAAAATAAACCTGGATTTTATTTTGTTATATCAAATGTTGATGGTAAAAGTGTATTCGTAACTTCTCTGGCAAAACAGTATACTAATAAAATTAATCTTAAAGATTTTAGTTCTTGGCTTGCAAAAGAAAATAATTTAGTTGGCGGTGGTAGTGATACTCAAATTCAGGGTGGCGGTCCTTTAGTTAATGCAAGCTTACAATCTAAAATTAAAAAATGGCTCGAATCTGTATGATGAAATTAAAATCTGTTTTATTATTTTTATTGATTGTGTGTTCTTCTAAAACAGATTGTATGCAAGGAAGTCTTAGAATATTTGATGTTGTAAAACGAAACAAAAAAATTGTTATTATTGGTTTGATATATACAGGTTATATGGTGTATCAAGTTTTGTCGCGCATACCTGTAAATATTTTACAGCGCCAATTTTTTCATCAGGATCTTAAAAGTGACAAAGAAGAAAAAGAAGAGTCTGAATATATACCTGAACCTTTTTTAACCCAAGAGCAACTAGACGAAGGTTTAAAAGCATCTATTTTTAGTAAAGATTTTGGCAGAGTGAAATCTTTTCTGGATAAGGGCGCTAAGGTTACAAGAAAAATTTTATTTGAAGCTTTAAAAAGTGATTTAAAAATTTTTAAACTTATTATAGATAGAGATGGTAAATATTTGCCTCAAAAGTTAAAAAATATGTATCTGCAATATGCCCTGCAAATTGAAAAAAATGCAGATTTAACTCTATCATTAATTAACTCAAAAGCAGGTGTTAATATGCTTGATTGTTGTGGTAGGCCATTATTGCAATTGGCAGTAGAAGAAGAGCAACCTGAAATTGTTGACTTATTGATTAAAAAAGGCGCTGATATTAATTTTATGATTACAGTAAAACATATTTTTACGAAAGATGAGCATATGTCTGTATTGTTTTATTTAATTAGTAAAATGAAAGAATCGGGCAAAAAAGGTATTATAGCAAAGCGTTATGCAAAATGTATTCAAGAAGCTTTAGGCCAATGTGTTATATGTCTTGAAGATAATAAAATAGGAAATGGTAATCTTGTTATAACGTCATGCAGACATTTGTTTCATGAAAATTGTTTGTTTAAGTGGACTAGTAGAAATGCAACTTGTCCGGTGTGTAAGAGCCTGGTTCAGTCTAACTTGCTTATATAATAAAATCTGGTAATTTAATGTTATGTACTTTTCTTGATTTGTGTCTAAATAATTTCAAAGTGTTAATTTTGATCTGGTTTTTATGAGTAAAGTATTTTTTTAACATAAATAGGGTATATATCTTGAAAAACAGGATTATTAGGGTATTTTTATATTTTTTTGTATTAATTAACTTCAAAATTCAGCCGGCTGTAATAATCTGGGATGTGGGTGAGACTTTAATCAAAGCAGATAAAGGCAAAATATTTTGGCATTTTGGTGCTTTGGAGATATCAAAATATATGCTGGGGTATTGTATAAGAAATGGCGTAGGAATAACTGGTTTTTCTGAACACATGAAAGATTTATTTTTATCTACTCTTTCAAAGATACCTTCACCATGGCAAGGAATTACGCCTAATTATGAAACATTGGGTATTGATGGTAAACCAATGCCTACTTTACAAAGAGATTTTTTATTAGGAAGAGTTAGTTCAAATCAAGCTATTGAGATAGTTGAAGAATGGGTAAAAAATAATAGAAAATATTTTAACAGCAAAGCTCAAATAAAACTTTTTAAAAAAAGTATAAAATTATATTTTGAGCCAGCAAATGTAAAACTACAAAAATATACCCCATGTATGGAATTATTAAAGAAGTGTTATCTTGCTGTGGATAATCAGGGTAATAGAATTAATAAATGCGTGATACTTTCTAATTGGGCGCCTGATGGGGTCCCTGAATTAAAAAAAGAATTTCCTGATATTTTTAAATACTCTGATATTCAAATATTTTCTGGACTTGAAGATGAAATGAAGCCTAGTTCTAGGTTGTTTGAAAAATGTAAACTTTTGTATCCAAATGAAAAAGAATGGTTTTTTATAGATGATCAAAAAGAAAATTTAGAAGCAGCTTTAAATTTTGGAATTTATGGGGCGCATCCCTTAAGTGCTGGAATTATGTTACAATCTAACAATATTATTTAATGGAAGGTTTTTATGATAAATAAAATTTTAGTT
This sequence comes from Candidatus Babelota bacterium, assembly GCA_013286795.1. Lineage (GTDB taxonomy): Bacteria > Babelota > Babeliae > Babelales > JABDEC01 > JABDFA01. The sequence continues at coordinate 35,420 of JABDFA010000004.1, read as the reverse complement.
TTTTCATTATTATTTTTTTCTATAAATATTAAGTCTCAAGAAATTGGAGATTTTTGTATAAATGCACATCTTATAAATTCTATGACAAGCTATAAACATTTTTGTAGTTATTTTAATAAACATAAAATTAATATTGATTTTCAGGATGATAATGGTGACACATTGTTAATGCATGCATGTAGAAATGGTTATGAAGATGTTGTTAAATTTCTTGTAGAAAAAAAAGCTGCCCTAAATATTAAAAATAATGATGGTCGTACTGCATTAATTACTGCTGTTAGACATGATCATCCAAGCATAGTAAAATTTTTAACAACATGTAGAGGAATAGATCTTAGAATAAAAGATAAAAAAAGTTTAGATGCTTTGGGTTATTCATTCAAACGAGATATAGAGTCACCCAAGTTTGGTGAAAATTCAAAAGAAATTCTAACAAATGCCTTAAATAAACATTGTTGTGTTATTTTGTAATTAAATAATTTTTTCGATTTCAGATACTGCGCTATCAATCATTTCTTCAATTAAATGAGTTGGCTCAGTGAATTTTTCTAAAACATAATCAGGAACGTCCTCTTTGTTATCAGGTCTAGAAATTCCCACGCGTAGACGAATAAATTCTGGACCATAAAAGGATATTATTGATTTGAGTCCATTATGACCCCTGGAGCTTCCGCCGGATTTAATCTTTACAGATCCGAATGGTATTTCTAATTCATCATGCACTACAACTATATTTTGTGCTTCTATGCCTTGTTTTTTTAAATATGGGATAATCTCTCCGGAATTATTCATGAAGGTTTGTGGCTTAACTAATAAAATGTTTTTATCATTAATTTTAATTTCACAAGTTTCCATTTTATTTAAATTGTTCCAAGTTCCAGCAAATTTAGAACATAATCTATCAACTACTTTAAAGCCTATATTATGTCTTGTATTGTAAAATTTGGGCCCAGGATTACCCAGGCCTATAATAGCTTTTATGTTGATAGACATTATTTTTTTGATGGACTAGCTGTAGGTATTTTTGTTTTTTCTTTATCTTTTTTGAACTTATCATCTAGTGTTTTTATCAATTCATCGGTCATGTCAACGCGTTCTGATGCATAAACAATTTCCCCTGTTTCTTGAACTGCCACTATGTCATAATTTTTAGATTTTGCTGTTTCAAGAATAGTGGATTGTATTTTTGTGTTAAACTTTGAAAATTCTCTATTTACTGAATTATTAAAACGTGATCTTGCTGATTCAATTTTAATCTCAAGCTGTTTCTTTTTGGAGATTATCTTTTCTTGATCCTTTTCAAGAGTATCTTGATCAACTGTGCGGGCTCTGCCTTGCAATGATTTTATATCTTGTTCTATTTCCTGTTCAAGCGCCTTTATTTCTTTATCTAATTTTGTTCCACTTTCTTTTAATGAAGCTTCTATTTGTTTTCCTTCAATTGAATTTGCAAATAATTTTGTTCTGTTAAAAACTTTAATATTTAGTTGCCCAGCTTCAGTTTTTTTCTCTACGGGTTTAGCTGTTGTTGCCTGTTGTGCGCATTTTGAAATAGAAGTTGATAAAAATAGCAAAACTAAGATTATTTTTTTGTTCATTTTCGATGACCTTTCTTAAAATAAGTATTTATTTTCATTCTCTTTATTATCTTAATATTTTTAAATTTTTGCGTCAATTTAACTGATCTTTATTTTATATTGGAAAAAACTCTTGCCTATGTTTTATACTACTAACTATAATTTCAGTAGATTTAAAAATTTTAACTGGGATAAGAGTATTATGAAAAAGATACTTTTTATTATTTTTTTAATTTTTTTTAATAAGCTTTATAGCCAGGATTTAAACTTAGAGATTTGCCAAATAGAACGAGAGTTTCATGATGTTCAAAAGTGTGATTATGATTGGACAATTGTTGGAGCTGGTCCAGCTGGTATTATAACAATAGGGGTACTTTTAGATCTTGGTGTTTTGCCATCAAGGATAAATTGGGTAGATCCAGAGTTTAATGTTGGTCGCCTATCTGTTTATTCTTCAGTTCCTTCAAATACTAAGAACAAGCTGTTAATTAATTTTTTAGTGTCCTGTAAATTTTTTAACAGTTGTGTACCTAGCGATATTCAAGAGTTGCAAAAATTAGATCCTGATAGAGAGTACCCATTAAAAACAATTGTGGATCCCCTGCAAAAAATTACTGAGAACATTAAACAGTTGACAGATATTTCTACAGGTCACCTGACATCTTTATATTTTAAAGATGATTCTTGGATAGTTGGTACAGAGAATATTAATTTTTCTTCATACAATGTTGTGCTTGCTACAGGTTCGCATCCTAAAAAATTAGATCTGCCTGAGTATGCTAATAAAGAGATAGCTCTTGATATTGCGCTTGATAAATTAAAATTAGAAGCATATCTTAATAAGCAAGATGTAGTGGGTGTTGTTGGGGCATCCCATTCTGCGATATTATTACTTAAATATTTATCTGAGATGAATATAAAAAAGATATATAATTTTTTTAATAAACCAATAGAATATGCTATAGATATGGGTGGTTGGCTGCTGAATAGTACTAGTGGATTAAAGGGAGTAACGGCTCAATGGGCTAAAAATGTACTAGAAAAAAATCCTCCAAAGAATTTGATTAGGGTGCAAAGTAATGAAGAAAATTTAAATAAATTTTTGTCTGATTGCACACGTGTCATTTATGCAATTGGTTATGAGCGTAATGAGCTACCTGAAATTAATGGAGTTAAAGATGTAACGTATGATCCAAGCACCGGTGTTATAGCTAAAAGACTTTTTGGGATAGGAATAGCTTTTCCTGATAAATGGGTTGATCCTCTTGGTAATACTGAATATAGAGTTGGTTTTAATAGTTTTTTGAATTATGCTCAAAGAGTCGTGCCATGCTGGATGCAACGTTATGGAATTAATAATTTCAATCGTCATGCAGTTGATTCTTTAACAGTATTTGAAGAATTATTTAATATAGAAATTTTATAAAAAATTTTGTTCATGAAAAATTTAGCTCAATGTTATGATTTAGTTTTTGGAAATACACAACAGGATTTGTATTTTTATCAAAGTTTTATAGAAGCCCATCAACCCGCTCTTGAAATTGGTAGCGGTACAGGAAGGTTATTACTTGCATATTTAAAACATGGTTTTAAGGTTGAGGGAATTGAGCCCAATCAAGAAAATAATAGTTTATTATTGCAAAAATCCAGATCTCTAAATTTAAAACCACTAATTTATTCACAAAATTTACAAGAATTAAATCTAGATAAAAAATACAAATTAATCTATCTCCCCCTATATATATTCCAAAATATTATTGATCGTGCTGATGCAGTAAACAGTTTAAAATTAATTTATAATCATCTTGAAAAAAATAGCTTAATTTTAATCTCAATTTTTATTCCATGGAATGATCCAACAGGTACCTGGGAAGGCACTTGGAGATTAAGGGCCTCAGCTGTCGATTTACAAAATAATGAAATTATTAATTGCTCTGAGTCTCTTGTGTTTGATAAGTTCGAACAAATTCAAACTAAACAAATTAAATATGATCTATTTTCTAATAACATACTCAATCAATCTTTATTAATGAAATTGCAATTTCGATGTTATTCTAGATTTGAATTAACTATGATGTTAGAATTAGCCGGATTTAAAGATATAGAGATTTTTGGAGATTATGCTTTGCAAGAAGCATCATCAAGTTCAGAATGTTTTATATTTAAAGCAATTAAGTGAAAAAATAATATGAATTTTACACAAGAAATCATAGAATTTATAATAATATTTATTGCATTTATAATAGCATTTACATTTCATGAATTCGCACATGCTTTTGTAGCTCATATTTTGGGTGATGACACACCAAAAAATTTTGGTCGTCTTACGCTAAACCCAATGGCCCACATTGACCCAATTGGATTAATATTTTTACTCTTATTTAGATTTGGTTGGGGTAAACCTGTTCCTATGAACCCAAATAATTTTAAATATCCCAGATTGTATGAGGTTATTGCATCATTAGCTGGTCCAATATCTAATTTTCTTTTAGCTTTAATATTTATGTATCAATTAAAATATTTATCACCAATATTTTCAAGTTTTTTAATTTTGCTTTTTCAAACCACAATTCAAATAAACATAATGTTAGGTGTTTTCAACTTATTGCCAATACCACCTCTAGATGGAGGTCACATAATTTCTGTTTTTGTTCCTGAAGAATATAAAGAGAGTTATTATAGATATCAACCAATTATCTTATTAATATTATTTTTATTATTTTTTATCTTTCCACAAACTCAAAAATTTTTATGGAAACTTATAGAGCTTGCAAACTATTTTCTTCAAAAATTAGTTGTATAAACTTACACAAAATATTCTTCATAATCTTCATCTGGTTCTAAATATTCAGCAACTACATTAGCAAGATCTGGAAACAAGGGGGTCTTTTGACTAATTTCATGTCGAGTTCTTAACCAATTAAACCACCGCCTTGCGGGCTCGTCTTGAATCATTTGGATTACGGAGCTATGATTATTCATTTTGGCATTGAATAAAGCTGTATGACTATAAAAACGATTTCTGATATTAAGATTTGTATTGTATTCTAATAAGACTTGTACAATGTCTATATGTCCCATTCTTGCAGCTTCTATTAGAGCTGTCTCACCCCAGTAATCTTTGGCGTTTACATTAGCTCCTTTTTCTAATAAGACTTGTACTATGTCTATGTGTTTTCTTCTTGCAGCTTCTATTAGAGCTGTCCTATCCCAGCAATCTTTGGCGTTTACAACAACTCCTTTTTCTAATGTTCTTTTGACTAGATCTATATTGCCCAAGCAAACTGCATTAAAAAGAGTATTTTTTAGACTTTCTGCATCTGTTTTTTCGTCCATGCTATGGGCTAAATTAATAAAAGTTAAACAGAAAATTGATAGAAATATTTTAAGTTTCATAATAACCTCTATTTTGATTTAATTAGTTTTTTCTTGTGGATATAAATACTCAGCAACTATATTTGCCACATCTGGAATTAAATTAGTTGTCTCAATAACCTTGTTCCTAATTAATGGTCTACGTTTTGCTACTTCTTTTTTGAGCATTATTTCTATAGAGTTGAAATTATTGTCATTTGCAATATTTAAAACTGTTTTGCCCATACAATCTTCGATATAAGGATCAGCATTTGCTTCCAATAATAGTTTTACCATTGCGTCATGTTTTTGGATTACAGCTATCATTAAGCTTGTATTTTTCATTATGTTTCGTAAGTTAGGATCTGCATTGGCTTGTAATAATACAGTTACTATATCTTCTCGCTTTTTCTCTACAGCATACATTAATGCTGTGGCTTTAAGATCATCTACAGTATTTATATTTACACCTCTATCTAATGCATCATGGACTAATGCTATCCTGCCATAAATTGCTCCTCTAAAAAGCAAGCCCTCTGGACTTTCAGCTCTTATTTTTTCATCCATGTTATAAATCGAAGAAACAAACACTAAGCATACAATTGAAAAAAATATTTTAAATTTCATAATAATTTCTCTTTATGCGTGAGAAACTTCTTTAGTTTTTTCTTGTTGATCTAAATATTCAAAAATTATATTTACTAAATCGGGAATTAAATTAGTCATTTCAATAATACGTTTCTTTGGTTCATATTGAACTGTTTTTGCAATAATATCTAACCCTCGTTCTCTTGCAAGTCTTAAGCTTGTCTTACAAATTTCTATATTTAGTAATAGATTTATTATATTATCAGATTTTTTTTCCAATGATCTATGGGTAAATGCTACAGCATATATTAAAGCTGTCTCATTGTGTTTATCTGTAATGTTGAGATCGGCGCCGTGTTTTAGTAGTAACTTTATTATTTTTTCTAGCTCTTCTATTCGTGATATCATAAATCCTGTTGTTGTAGCAAGATGTAAAGCAGTTTGTCCATTTTTATTTATAGCATTTATTTTTGCTCCTTTTTCTAATGCATTATTAATTAGATCGTTCTCCAAATGTGTTGCCCCTTCAAAGAGCATTTCTTGAGGATCTTCTGCTTCTATTTTTTTATCCATGCTATTGATTGATGAAATGAATGCTAAACAGAAAAATGAGAGTGATATTTTAAATTTCATAATAATTGATCTCTTATACAAAGTATTCTTCGTAATCTTCTTCTGGTTCCAAATACTCAGCAACAATATTTGCAATATCTGGAATCAAAGGAGTTGTTTTACTAATTTCACTGCGAGTTTTTAACCAGTTAAACCAGCGCCTTGCCGGTTCATATTGAAGTATTTGTATTATAGAGTCGAATCCATATAATTTTGCATATTCCAAGGCTGTTCGGTCCCAATTATCTTTGATTGTTATATCGCTATTAGCCTCTAGTAATAGACTTATTATATTTTTAAGACATCTTGTTTGACTTTGTGATGTTACAGCTGCAATTAAAGCATTTTCCCCTATATTATTTTTAATATTTGGATCAGCATTGTTTTGCAATAATAATTTTATTATATTTTCTAATTTTTCTATCAATCTCTGATTAGGAAGCAGTAATGTATCTATTGACACAATTAAAGCAGTATTTCTGCTTTTTTCTATGACATTGATATTTGCGCCTTTATTCAATGCATTTTTAATTAAATTTATATCAAGAGATCTTGCCCCTTCAAAAAGTATATCCTCTGGACTTTCAGCTCTTATTTTTTCATCCATGTTATAAATCGAAGAAACAAGCACTAAGCATAAAATTGAGAACAATATTTTAAATTTCATAATAATTTTCTCCCTATACAAAATATTCTTCATAATCTTCTTCTGGTTCTAAATATTCAGCAACAATGTTGGCAATAACTGGGATCAAAGGGGTCTTTTTGCTGATTTCACTGCGAATTTTTACCCAATTAGATAAACGTTTTGCGGGTTCATCTTGAAGTGTTTCTGCAATAATGTCGAATTTGTTATACCTTGCCAATGCTAAGGCTGAAAACTTCCAGGTTCTTTCTTTAATTTCAAGATGGCTATTGGCTTGTAGAAGTAAGTTAATCATATCTAGTGATCCGCTTTGTGTTGCCCACATTAAAGCTGTTTCTTTATTTCTGTTTACAATATTGGGATCTGCTTTATATTTTAATAAAAGTTCTACAATATCTTTGTTTTTTTTGGCTGCAGCTTTTATTAGAGCTGTATCGCCTGTATGTATGTGTATAATATTTACATCAACCCCCAAATCTAATGTCTTCTTAACTTGTTCTATATTGTTTGATTCTATACCCATGAAAAGCATTAAAGGCAGATCTTCTGTTTTTATTTTTTCGTCCATGCTATGAATTGATGCAGCAAATATTAAGCAGAAAATTGAGAGAAATATTTTAAGTTTCATAATAACCCCTTTATTTTAAGATTAAATAATTGATATATAAGTTTAATTTTAGCAGATTTATTGAATAAATCAAGATTATTTTTCAATTTGTAAAAAAATTAAAAGAGCAGAGGAAATAAATATTATACAGGTATAGAAGGTCAAATTATTAGTTATTGATTCAAATAAAGACTGGCAGAGCCAGATGAAGCCTTGGCGAAGTTTCGGCGAAGGTCCAGCTTTCGTTTGTCCGGGCCTTCCGGCTCGGCAAACTACGACGGACAGCCTACGCTTCGTGCTAATAAAATTTATTTTTTGTAAAAAGTCATTTAAGAAACTGGCCGCGCCAGCTGAAGCCTTGGCGAAAGCTGGTGGAGGCGATGGGAGTCGAACCCATGTCCGCAGAACAGATAACAAAAAGCGCTACATGTTTATTCTATGATTATACTCATGAAAGCCTCAAAGACAGAACAATTATCATGAGTCAATTTTGTATACGATCTAAATTACAAAATTAATGAAACCTTATTTAGAAAGTCCTGATTTTTTATAATACGAGTCAGATCAATTGACAGGCTAATCTCACTGACAAGAAACTGTAAGATGCTATTACGCAGCTACAGCTTGTGCACCATATTGGTTAGCACTTATTGTTTGATTGATTGTTTTACGAGCACCCAATCAAAGCTCGACATGCTCTCTTTGTTTTCCATAACGCGTCGAAGCCATTACGCCCCCGAGAATTTCAAAGAAACAGCGGCCTGGATGTTTCGACAAGCTCAGCATGACCGGCCGGGTGTTAATATTCTAATTGTAAACAAATAATTTCTTGAAGTCAATAATTAAAAGTCTCTTTTCATACTAAAATGTAATTCATAAGGACTCTCATCTTTTTGTCTGTTTAACTTAAATCCAAGGTCAATTGTAAGGGGGGTCGGTTGTAACATTCTTACACCTATTCCAACAGCTTGCCTGAATTCAAATTTATTGTTTTTTAGAAGGTGTCTTTCATTTTCTGGAATTAGGCAAATATCTGGAGTGTTCCATCCAGCGCCACCATCCCAGAATACTGCACCTTTAATTCTAAAATCTGGTGTTAAAGGAAATACAAGTTCGGTATTTACAAAGAAGGCCATTTTGCTGCCAATTGAGTCACCTAAGAATGTAGGTCCAACTTGTCCAAATAGATAACCTCTTACAGATGCAGGGCCTCCTATGTGGTAAAGCTCTCTGTAAGGAATTGCATTATCACCTAAGGTTACAATTCCTCCAATAAACGTATGTATACCTAATACCAATCTATTTTCATCTATTAATGGAGTGTACCATGTAAAATCATTTTCGAATTTTGCAAAACCCAGCCTTCCTTTACCGGCATTAAGACCAATTTTGTAGTTAAATTTTTCCTGTATGCCTTTGCTTGGATGAAGAGAGCTATTTCGTTCATCTTTAATCAGTTTACCCTGTAACACAACCATATTACCTGATTGGAACCTATTATTTAAAATTCTTCTTAGAGTATTTCCAGCTTCTAGGCTAGCATCATTCACAACAATTCTATTTCTTAAGCTAATATCTTCTATTCCAAATTTAGTAACAGATGTCCATTCTCCTAGCCAACTTCTTGGCGCAGTTGAAAAGCCCATTCCTGTAGAAGCAGTGATAATATTTTGTGAAAAATCAGAAACATGTTTTAAATCCGAAGCTGGACTGTCTCTTGTTATAGCAAAATCAAGATCTGCATAAATTGGTTTATGCATAAACCACGGGTCAGCAACATTTAGTCCTATGGTCCATTCTTGTGGGGACCATTCAAATCCGGCTTTAAATTGTAACCCTTCTCCAAATAAATTTGTATCTGATATTGTTCCACCAAATCTAAAAGACTTGGTTAATGCTTGCATATTAGGAGCTCCTCCTACTCCTAAATTTATTCCAAATCTTCCCGTTTTAACTTCATTGACTATTAAATCAAGATCAACAAGGTCATCATCCAATCTATTTATCTTCCAATTAACTCCGTTTTGTTGGCTGAAATATCCCAATAATCCTACTCTGTCTTTAGATTGCTCCATTTTTGTGGTAGTTAAAAGATCTCCCTCTTCTACTAATAATTTTCTTCTAATGACACCCGATCTAGTTTTTTTGTTTCCTAAAATATTAATTCTGTTGACGTGTACTTTTCCACCAAGTTCTATATTAAAAGTGACAGCAACAGTCTTATTTTGTTCATCAGGTATTATCATTGGTTCAATATCGGCAAATACATACCCATAAAGACCACAAACACTTTTTAAGCCTTCAATGGAATCTCTGATATCTTTTGCTGAATAAAGTTGTCCTGCCTTTAGAGGTATACCGTCTAGAAAAATTTCTTCAGAGAAGATTTCACTACCACCTTCAATATGCACTTCACTTACATTATAAATATCTCCCTCTAATATATTAAACGTTATGTTGTATTGGCCTTTTTCATTTGTGCATACATCAACATTGGTTACTTTTGCGGTTAGAAAACCATGACTTTTATAATAGTTCTCGACATATCTTTTGTCAGTCTCAACATGTTCGGGCCTAAAACTTCCGGATTTATCAAGAAACCCAAGAACCCAATCTTCTCGTGTAAAAATTATTTGTCTGAGTCTTTTACTTGATATGTTGTCATTACCTTTGAATAAAACTCTTTTTATTAAAGATTTTTTGTTTTCTGTTATTGCTATAGATATTACAGATTTATTATCTTCTTTGTTTTCAAGATTTATGTCTATTTCAACAGAATGAAAATCTTTTTCTAGATACATCTTTTTTATTTGCCGTTCTATTTTTTTCAAATCTCTTTCGCTTATGGCATGTATGTCATCTGTGTTTAATTTTGTCTTTATTTCATGTGTTGCAAAGACTTTATTTCCCGAAATTATCCAATCTATAGGTTCTGGTTTTTCATATGTAACTACATAAAGATCTATTAAATTTGGACCTACTAATTTATCAAGTACTATAACTTGTTCAAAAAAACTAAATGGTTTGCCGATTTCATATAGATTTTTAACTATAAAGTTATGTTTTTGAGAGAATGTTCCACCTTCTTTAAATGGAATGGCATGTTTAATTACAGAATCGCTTAGATAATTATTTCTTTTTTTTCTAACGATAATAATCTTGTTGATATCTATATCTTTAGTGTCTTTTAAGGCAGAGTTGTTTTCTCCGCTTTTAGAAGTCGCTGTAAAAAATAAAAATGCGATAAGAATCATTTTTATTTTGTTAAATATATGCAAGCTCATTTAAAGCTCCTAGAGGGAATTTTTATTCTTTTTATAAGGTTCTTAAGTTTTATGCTATAATTTTGAAAAAGACTTAAAAACTTAATTAAAGCTAGATCCATAAGTAAGTAATATAATACTATTTTTTTGAAAATTGGCCAAATTAGTTTGTATCTAAATATGGAAAAATAAATGAATAATGAATTTGAATTGCGATTGACAAATACTATTAATGTGCAGAAAGAAATTTTTAGGCCCATTAATCCTAATGAAATTAAAATATATGTTTGCGGAATTACTCCATATGATGATGCACACATAGGACATGGTAGGGTTTATGTAACCTTTGATATTCTTTACAGATTATTAAAATTTTTGGGATATAACGTTAAATATTGCAGAAATTTTACAGATATAGATGACAAAATTTTAAATAAAACTCTTAATTTACTGGGTGATATTAAAAGATATAGGGAAGTTTCTGAGCAATATATTAAATCTTATCATGAAGATATGAAAAAACTTAACTGTTTAAGTCCTGATTATGAACCTAGAGTTACAGAGTTTATTTCCCAAATTATTAATTTCATCAAACAATTAATCAATAAAAACAAAGCTTACGTAGTTGATGGTGATGTGTACTATTCTGTAAAAGATTTTTCTGAATATGGCAAACTTTCTAAGCAAAATTTAGATGAGCTTAAAATTGGAGCTCGAGTAGAGGTTGACCAACGTAAGCATAACCCATTAGATTTTGCTTTATGGAAAAGTGAAAAGGGCGAAGTTGGATGGCAAAGCCCGTGGGGTAATGGTCGTCCGGGTTGGGCCATAGAATGTTCAGTTATGGCAAAGGAATGTCTTGGTGAACACATAGACATTCATGGAGGTGGAATGGACTTAATTTTCCCTCATCATGAAAATGAAATTGCTCAATCTGAAGGTTTGTTTGGTGTACCTTTTGCAAAGTACTGGATACATAATGCTTTTGTTAGAATTAACAAAGAAAAGATGTCAAAATCTTTGGGAAATTTTTTTACATTAAAACAGGTTTTTGAAAAGTTTGACCCCATGGTTCTTAGATTTTATTATATTAATCATAACTATAATATTCCTTTAGATTTCTCTTTTGATGATCTTGAAAGAGCCCAGAAAGTTTATCAAAGAATTTGTCGAATCTTTGAGCATGTTTCTGTTTTTGAAGTAACAGAAAAACAGGTAAAAAAATCTGTTTTTGCAAATATACTGTTAAATTTTTTGCTGGATGATCTTAATTGTGCAGGAATGTTAGGCGCATTTTTTGAACATATAAAAGAATTTGAAAACAATAATATTGAGCTGAGTTGCGTCAAATTTTTGTTCCAAAATATTTTGGGATTAACATTGGAGCCATTACTAGTTCCAGAAATTAAGATTACTCCTGAGATTCAAAAACTCATTGATGAACGCAACAAAGCTCGTTTAGAAAAAAACTGGGCCAAATCAGATGAACTACGTGAACGGTTAAAGCAGCTTGGTTTTGAGGTTCACGATAAAACTTTAAAATAAATACCCCTTGAGGTTTTGTAAGGGGTATTTATTTTTTGGGTCTTATTTTATCATAGGATTTTCTGAAGATGCTTTATTTGCAAAATCAGGTTCCTGTTTATCTTTAAATGCAGGAGCAACAATATCTTTAGCTTGTTGTTCAAGTTGAGATATTCGTGCTTTTAACTGCGCTTTTTCAGCTTCGCTTGTACTAGATTTTTCTATTACTTGGCTAAGACCATATAACATATAACCTAAACTATTAACGCTATCAGCTAATTGAGAAGTTCCCTGTTGTTGTTCAATAATTTGATTTAATTTATCTTCTAGTCTGTCTAAAGCAGTGTCAAATTCATTGTCATTAACATATTTAACAACTTGAACTTCTTGAGCGACTTCATCTGTATCCCAATAACAAGGATAAGAGTATGTACCGCCACACCAATCAAAGTTATAGCCGAAATCATAAAATGGGTAATAGTTCCAAGGTCTTCCCCATCCCCAGGACCATGGACCAAAGGCTCCATATAGACCCCAGCCGGCAAATAAGCCTAGACCAAGACCCCAGCCCCAGCCCCAAGCACCCCAACCGGCACCACGACCCCAACCTCTGCCCCAACCACGACCACCACGGCCTCGGCCACGACCTCTGCCTCTGCCTCGGTTACCACGACCGCCTCGGCCTCTGGAACGACTTGAGCTACGGCTTCTAGCATGGCTGCCACCTCGACCTCTGCCGCCACGACCACCTCGCCCACCACCTCTGTGACCACCGCCGCGACCACCTCGACCACCGCCGCCTCTTCCACCACCTCTGGCTTCACTTAGCATAGTAGTCAAAAGCTGACTACAGCATAATATTAAAGCTAAAATTTTTTTAAAACTTAGTTTTTTTTCCATAATTACCTCCTCTTTTATTAAACTAATTTTCTGTGTGACCTACACCTATATCCAAATATTCATAATCTCCAAGGCCTAAATCTAGCCATGGATAAGCACTATATCCAAATTGGCTGTACCATCCATTTCTATTCCAGCCGCTATAATTTGTTCTATAGCCATTATTTCTTGGATTGCTTCTTTCTTGATTATAATGCCCTAATGGATCGTATATATCAGCGTTTCCGTCTCTATTGAATCCCATTCTGTCTTGTCCTTCAATGTTTTGTCCAGTTCTGTCAAATCCTATAGAATTCTGTCCTGTATTGAATGAACTTAACCCTGTACCACCATTGTAGTATTGGTTTATTCCAAAACCGCCACCACCTTTGGCAAAAACAATATGTTCTGTTGCTAAAATGCAACAGAACATAATTAATAAATGATAATATTTAGGTTTAGTAAACATCATCATAATCATCATAATCATAACCATATCCGTCATACCCATCGTAATCTAGGGCACCATCTATGGCTAAACCAGCGCCAAGGCCTATAGCAGCACCTTCACCCCAGCCCCAACCATCTCCGCCCCAGTTACCGCGATGTCCATATCCTCTTCCGCCACCGTGATATCCACCATGTCCGCCACCGTGACCGCCGCCCATATGGCCGCCACCACCGCCGTGACCTCCTCCGCCACCTCTGGCTTGAAGAGAGGTAACAGTCGATATTTGACTTACAACGACTAAAGTAATCAATAACTTAATGAAACTATTTTTAGTCATGATTTCTCCTTTTTAAAAAAACAATTAATATACTCTATACTTATTATTTCAAGTTGAATGATAAAAAATCAAGAGTTTTATTCCCAAATTAAAATATTTTTTCAAAAACTTGACAAATGGAAAATGATTTTGATAGCCTAGGTATTAGAGGATGAAAAGGTAGTGAAATGAAGCTATTTTCTTATTAACTCGTAAGTGTTAAATAGAAGCATAAGGTCAGATTTATGAGTTTTCATCTTTTATTTTTTATCAATTAAAACAGGAGATATTATGGCTTATAAAAAATCGGAAAGCAGAAAATATGGTAAAGGTTCCCAAAAAATGGTCGAAAAAGAGATGAAAAAATATAAAAAGGGTACTGCTAGAAGTGGTCGAGGCGGAGCGAAAGTAAAAAGTCGTAAACAAGCAATCGCCATAGGTCTTTCAGAAGCAAGAAAAAAAGGGATTAAAGTTCCTAGAAAATCATCTTGATAGTTTTAAAACTTAAAAAAACAAGAAACCCATTCGACTTCGCATGGAGTTTATCCTGAGCTTGTCGAAGGATGCTCGCTTCCGTCTTCGCCAAGGCTTCGACGGACAAGCAGGGTGACCGGGAGGGGTTTTAAAATTGCTGTTTAAATAAACAGGCTTTAGTTTTTTTGTCATTTCTTAATCTTAAAAAAACAGGAGATCTTAATTTTTTAGCTTTTGTTAATTCAACAAATTTAACTTCACAAACTAATTTAGGTTTTACAAATGTGACATTATGTAAATCTGTTTCTAGTTTAACAGGGATTTTATTTGTGTGAATTTTATCAAGAATATTTTTTAGCTCTTTAATAAAATCATAAGAAAATCCGGTACCAACTTTTCCAATATAATGTAATTTTCCGTATTGATCATATAATCCTAAAGCTAATGATGAAACTAAGCGTTGTTTTTGAGTATAGCCAATTATTACACAGTCTGCGGTTTTTAATTGTTTAATTTTTATCCATACTTTTGAACGAGTTCCAGGATAATATTTACTGTTTATTTCTTTGGCCATTATACCTTCAAGACCAAGTTTAACTATTTTTTTCCATAGATCTATACCATCATATGTAAATACAATAGTTTCTATGCCATTACCATCTTTAACAGTATCTTGTAAAATTTTTTTACGTTCTAGTATAGGTTTATTAACTAAAGATTTATTATTTTTCTCTAAAATATCAAAAACTACAAATGTGCCAGTTCCACCTTCTTGCAACAAAGAAAAATCTGGCAAGCCCTTTTTGTTATAAGCAACTATTTCACCATCAAGTACGCAATTTTTTGCTTTAAGATTTTTTGCAAAATTTAATTCAGGATAATTTTCTGTTATATCAATATCGTATCTGGAAACAAATTTTAATTTCTTGCCATCAAATAAACAGAGCGCTCTGTAACCATCTAATTTAGGCTCAAAGATATAATTTTTGTTTTTTAAATCATTTTTGTTGCCCAGCGAAGCATTCATTACTTTTAGTTTCATAATTTACCTGGAGCGTGCATAAATTCTGGGTTCTTTGATACTCTTTTTCAAAGTAGTTATTAAAGAAGGAGAAATCTTTTCATGAGCCGGTTTTTCTATTTTTTTTGTTTTTTTAATTTTTTTGCCAGATTTTTTTGCAGATTCATGAATACGTTTTTTTAATTTTTGGGCGAAGCTATCTTTAAATTTATTTATATCAAATTTTTTCACAGTTAATTTTTTTATAAGTTCCTGCGCCAATTTAATTTCTTCAGTTGTTACTTTTGGTATTTTAATCTCAAAATCTATAGGTTTAATTTCATATGCATAATTAAGAGTGGTTAATAACAAGATATTTTTATATGGCTCTATTGAGCAAATATATTCTTTATCGCGTAAAACAAACTGTCCTATAGCTATTTTATTTGTTTTTTTTAGAGCCGTTTCAAATAAAAAAAATACTTTATCTGAAGATTTAGTTGGCTTAACATAATAGTGTTGATTAGAATAAATATTATCTAAAGAATCCTTTTCTATAAATTCTATAATATTAATATAATCAGTTTTTTCTGGTTTTAATTTTGCAAGATTTTCTTTGGTTAATATAAAATAGTTTCCATTGTCTAATTTAAAGCCCTTAACAATATCTGTCCAATCAATTTCTTTTTGGCAAGTACTGCACCATCTTTTGTATTGCACAGGAGTTTCACATTTTTTGTGCAGTAACTTAAACCCCAAAGAGTGCTGGCTTACGGCAGAATATAATTGAACATCGATATTGACAAGACCAAATGTAATTGACCCTTTCCAGATCGAGACTTTTGGCATAATATACCCCTTTTTTTAATTAAGAGTATATTTAATGAGCGTGAATTAACAAGAGAAACTATAAAATTTACAGATTTGTTAAATATTTGAGCCCTTGAGATTTCAGGGCTCTTAGAATTATTTCTTTTTTCTTAACATTGGCAAACCTGTTTTTGCATTTTCCATAGTTTCATAACCTGCAGGTAATGCATTAAGAGCATTAGATTCTTGTGTGCCAGCAAAATAGAAAATTCTTTGCTTTCTGCCACCTTTAAGTTCTACTTCTTTTGAATGTAAATAATAAGTTTTGCCACTTTTTTTAGATTTTACACTAAATGCCATTTTTTTAGCTCCTTAATTTGAAGATTTACTTTAATTTCTCTATTAAAATAAATTATTAATTTAAAAAAATCTACATTATAAATTTTTTTCTTTCTAAATGTTACCTGAAAATAGTATGTTTTAAGCATAGGAAATAAAACATAGGGGTAGGTTTATGAAGGTTGGTATTATAGGTGGTGGTGCAGCAGGTTTGTTAACAACTTGGCTATTGGAACAAAGTTGTGATGTAATATTGTTTGAGCAGAAGGATGTTCTTGGTGGACACGCTAGAACTATTTATATTGATTTGGAAGGCAAAAAAGTTCCTATAGAAATTGGTTTTGAGTTCTTTAATAAATTGATGTTTCCAAATTTTTGTAAATTGCTTAAAATTTTAGATATTCAAACAGAAGCATACCCTCTTTCTTTTAGTTTTTTTAAACCAGAGAATGATCATGCTGTAGTTTTGCCTCCAATACAAAAAAAAATCTTTTGGTATGATTTTCTTCCTTCAAATTTATTAAATCTTATACAATTAAAATATCTAATGTATAAAAGCGCAAAAATTATTAAAGATATTGATACTTCAATAACTTTAGAGAGTTTTCTGAATAATTTAAAACTTACAAGCACATTCAAAAACGACTTTTTTTTGCCTTTATTTGCAGCAGGCTGGGGCGCAAAGCCACAAGAATTTAAAACATTTGCAGCATATAATATTTTATCTTGGATAATGAAAAACGAATCTATGGGCCTAAAAAATTGTAAGTGGTTGGAAATAGTTGATGGGGTTTCTGTCTATATAAATAGTTTGGGCTCCCAGATTAATAAAGCGAAAATTATAACCTCCTCTAATATTCTAAAAATTACATACAATAATAATAAATATATTATAGAACAAAAAAATAATTTTATTCATGAAGTAGATCACTTGATTATTGCTACAAATGCAAGTGACGCAGCAAAACTTTTGAGCAATATTGAACATGCAAAGCCACTATATAACTCCTTAAACAAGATAGAATATATTGATGCCAAAGTTGCTATACATTCTGATATTAGATTTATGCCAAAATATCAATCTGAATGGTCCATTTCTAATATAATTTATAATGGTATTGACAGCACTTTAACTTTTTACAAAAAATGGAAAAGTAAAAAACCTATTTTTAGAAGTTGGTTGTACCCAAGTTTTTTTACTCCAGAAAATATTTATGCAATTGAGGATTTTAAGCATGCAAAACCAAATTTAGATTACTTTAAATCACAAAAAACTATTGAAAATTTGCAAGGTAGAAACAATCTGTGGCTTGCAGGGCTTTATACTCATGATATTGATGCGCATGAGAGCGCTGTAGTTTCTGCTATAAAAGTTGCAAAACGTTTGGCGCCTGATTCTGAAAGATTAAAAAAATTAACCCAATAATTTTAAAAATTTATTACTCTTTACACTGTCAATGATTTTAATTATTATTTGGTAATAAGATTTTTATTTTAGGAGAACCTATGAAGAATAATTCTAATGTTGTATTGAGCTTTGTTGCCTTAATTTTGGGTGGGATACTTTTTGTTCTTTCTGCTGGTCCTTTAATTATACCTATCATTGGAGCTATAGTTGGGTTAATTTTAATAAATTATGGCTTAGAACTTCAAAACTTACCTGATTTACAAACTTTACTGCTACAAATACTTAATAGATTTAGAAAGTAAATATTATACCCCACTTAATTTTATTTAATATTCTGGTAGACTATAAATAGTGAACTCATTTAATTAAATTTATTATATAGGGCCGGAATATTTATGAAGTTAAAAAATATATTTGTATTATTTTCTATAATTTTTCTTTTACAAAGCAATTTTCTTTCTTTTTCCATGTATCAAGAACAAAAAGAGGAAAGTGAAAATCCTCGTTCTGCCAGGACAATTTATCTTCTCAAGCCAAAAACTAAAACTCCCCAAGAGTTAGAACGTGATAGAAAAAGAGAAATTGATGAGTTTCACGAGTCTCTAGTCTCTGATTCATCAGATACCGTATTTAGATTTAATAATAGAGATTTGGATGCTGAAACAAAAAGAAATATGGATGAGTTTCATGCTTCTTTAAAACAAACTCTTAGTGACGTACTTGAGAATAATAGAGATGTTGTAATTGAAACTTTAGCACGTATTGTTGAGAGTCAGAGATTACGCAGTGCTGCTCAAGATTCGGTTGCAAGTATAGTTGAAAGTAAGGAATTAGTAGAAAAGGGAACGAATAGCGCAAATATTATTTTGAACGGAATACTAACAAATCCAGAGTTAATGCACAACAGTAGAGTCTTCTTAAAAGGATTACTATCTGATCCAGAGCTTTCCCGAGCTCTTAAAGATGTTTTAAAAGATTCTTTAAGGGATCCAGAAGTCGCAAGCGCTGCAAGAAATTTTATAGAAAATGCAAATAAATCTATTCTTTCTACAAGAAATTTATTTATATTGATTTGGCTAATCCCTGCAATAAAAGCATCTAGAGATCTTGCTCCGTATATAGTTAAATATTTGTCAAAACCAAATAATGACAAAATTCAATGGAACAAAATAATTAATAATAAGCACTCAAAATTGTTAGCTTTAGCTGTGGCTGGAGTTTTTTCTAGCGGTCTACAAGCATTTATAACTGAAAAAATATTTCAGGGTGCTAAATTAACTGTTTTGGGGATGATCTGGCTTACTAGAGCTATATTAAAAAAGATTTAATTATTTAAATACTTTTTTAATAATTCCTGAATTAAATGGGGATTACCTTTACCTTTAGTTCTCTTCATTGATTCGCCAACAAAGAAGCCAAAAAGTTTTTCATTGCCAGCTTTAAATTGAGTAACTTGTTTTTGATTGTCATCAATAATCTGTTTAATTATTGTTTCAAGCTCATCTATAGAGCCTATTTGTTCAAGACCGCGTTCTTTGATTATTGTTTCAGGATTTTCACCTGTTTCGGCTACAATATCAAAAACTTCTTTTGCTGCGTGATTATTAATTTTGCTACTTTCTAACAAGCTAACTATCTTGGCTAGCTTTTCCGGTGTTACTTTGCATTCTAATAGTGTAATTTTAGAATCTTTAATATATCCAAGAAGTTCTCTTAAAATCCAATTAATAACTTGTTTGCTATTATTGAGTTTATGAGTGCTCTCATAGTAGTTAGCTAATTCTATATCATTAACTAAAATGTCAGCCTCATAAGGAGACAAGCCTTCTTTAATAAAACGTTCAAATTTTTGATTTGGTAACTCTGGCATACTATTTTTAATATTGGTAATCCAGTTTTGATCTACTTCTACTACAGGCAAATCTGGATCATTAAAGTAACGGTAATCAGCGGCTTCTTCTTTGGATCTCATTAAAATTGTTTTTCTATTTTTTTCATCCCAAAGACGAGTTTGTTGTATAACTTGCTGCCCTTCTTCGAGTATGGTGATTTGTCTTTCTATTTCATATTCAATTGCATCGCCTATAAATTTAAAAGAGTTTATATTTTTCAGCTCACATCTAGTTCCTAGTTTTGTTGCGCCTTTTTTTCTTACAGATATATTTGTGTCTGCTCTAAAGGCTCCTTCTTCCATATTGCCAGAGCATACACCTAGATATTGTACAATAGAACGTAATGTTTTAAGATATTCTTTTGCTTCATGGGAACTTGATATATCTGGATAGCTTACAATTTCAAGTAGAGGAGTGCCTGTTCTATTTAAATCTATAAAGCTTTCATTGCTCATGTTACTATGGAGACTTTTGCCTGCATCTTCTTCCATATGAATTCTGATTAGGCGAATAATTTTTTTTCTGTTATCTTCAAGCTTAATTTCTATGTTCCCTTCAGTACATATGGGCAAAGCACCCTGTGTTATTTGATAATTTTTGGGCAAATCAGGATAGAAATAATGTTTTCTTGCAAAAAAAGATTTAGGTGAGATTTTAGAATTTGTAGCCAAACCAACTAAAATTGCATACTCAACAACTTTTTTATTTAATACAGGCAAAACCCCAGGGTATCCACAGCATACCTGACATATATTTGTATTTGGTTCTTGGGATGTTCCATTAGCAGTTCTACAAAATATTTTAGTTTTAGTATTAAGTTGAACATGAACCTCTATGCCAATATTTACTTCATAATCAGGATAATTATCTAAAATTGAAGGACTTGCCACCGTTTTCTCCGGATGAAATTCGCTCGTATGGTTCGACAAGCTCACCACGAGCGCGAGAAAAATTTCCTAGATCCGCTCGTCCCGAGCTTGTCGAGGGATACGACGGATCTAATTACGCATAAATTTATTATAGCAGAATTATTTTTGAATGTTATTGAAAATCTATTTTGTATTCTTGTGAAGTTAAACTTTCTTTCTTGGAGAGTGTAACTTTGCAATTATATTTTTTTTCAAGCTCTAAAATTGAATTAAATTCATGATTGGTTAAATAATCAAATAGTTCGTTATTAACTGACAAAATAAAGTTATTTTTATTTTTATTTAAGATTATATCTTCTTGGAACTTTCTTAAAATAGCAAAAGCTTGACTTCTAATAGATTTAACTTCTCCAAGACCGTAACATTGCTTACAATTCTCCATTAGCTGTTGCATTAAAGTTTTTCCGGATCTTTTACGAGTCATCTGTAATAACCCAAATTCAGATACTTTTAATACAACAGATTGGAACTTATCTCTTTCTTTTAAGGTTTGTTCAAAAAATTTAAATAGCTTTTGCTGATTTCCGTAAGATGCCATATCTATAAAATCTATAACTATTAGGCCACCTATATTTCTTAATCTAATTTGACGAACAATTTCTTCAGCTGCTTCAAGATTAAGTTGTAAAAGTGTTTCTTCTAAATTTGATTTACCTATAAATTTACCAGTATTAACATCTACTACTGTCATAGATTCAGTTGTTTCTACTATAATTGAGCCTCCGGATTTTAGGTATACTTTCTTTTTAAGAGCGTCATCTATTTGGCTGTCTATATCAAAATATTCAAAAAGATCTGGGGGATTTTGCCATGTTTTTATTTTATATTCATATTCTGGGGCTATACCCTTGATGAATTTATACACTTTAGAATGGGTTTCTTTGTCATCTATAATTACATCTTCTACATCGTCATCCAGGTTATCTCTTACTACAAGTAATGACAATGGAAGCTCATCATAGATTTTTTCTGTATTTTTAGCTTTTTTAAACTTAGAAATTATAGAATTCCATGTGTGAACCAGAAAAGCTACGTCTTTAGAAATTTCTCCAAAACTTCTATTTGCAGAAGAAGTTCTAATAATAGCCCCCATTCCTTTAGGTAATATTTTTTTTAAGGTTTCTCTTAATCTTATGCGCTCTTCTTTGTCCTCTATCTTTTTTGAAATGCCAATTCTTGGAATATTTGGCATTAAGACTATAAATCTGCCTGGAAGGGTAAAGCAAGTTGTTAGTTTAGCTCCTTTTTCATATATAGGTTCTTTGCTAACTTGTATAAGTACAGGTTCATTTTCTTTTAATATTTTACTTATATCAGCCGGACCAGTTCTTTTTGGTTCTTTTACTTCACCGTCATCCATTTGAAAATTGTCTGACATACGTGATATTGCCAGATCCCTATCAATTTCGGATATGTGTAAGAAGCCGGATTTTTCTTGGCCAATATCTACAAATGCTGTTTGTATACCAGGTAATATTTTTGTTACTATTCCCTTAAAAAAACAACGCTCTAAACTTTTAATTGAATTAGGCGCAAAAAATACGTTTTGCAGCCGACCATTTCTAATAATTGCGGCCCGCGTTTCCCAAGGTGTTTTGCTGATTAAAATTTTCTTCATGCTTTTACTTTTTGTCATAAATTTTATTATTTTATCTAATTCAATTTCTTTTAATATTAATAAGTATAATACATAAAAACCTTTAATTAATAGAATGAATAGAAAATTGATTAGAAACTGCTTTAAAAAACTACAATAATATGTTAAACATTATATCATATTTTAAAAATTTATTAATCTAAAAGATAGGAGCACTATGAATAAAAAGATATTGTCGTTAGTTTTATTATCTACTGTTGCAGTTCCTGGTTGTTGCTTTAAGAAAAAGCCAAAATGCCAAGAATCATCAACGGAGGACAGTTCTTATAAGAAAGGAACTAATGCAAAAACTTTTAGCGAAGAAGCAGAAGAATTTGTCTTAGAGGATGACGCAGCGGTAAATGTTTTTGAGGATAATGGTGGAGTTAAGGCTAATAGTGATCTCTCGTGGGATAATATGGATGAAGGAACATCTGTAAAAACAGAAACAGTACAGTTTGATTTTGATAGTTCTAAGGTTAATTCATCAGAAAAGGAAAAAATCAAACGCAATGCTCAATCAATCAAAAAAGAATTGAATAAGAACCCTAAATCAGGAGTTGTTGTTAAAGGACATTCTTGTAAAATAGCTAAAAATAAAGAGTATAACTATTCTTTATCTCAAGAAAGAGCTGAAAAGGTTGCAAAAGTTTATGAAAATGAAGGTATTTCCAGAGATAAAATCAAATCTGTAGGCTTTGGCTCATCTATGCTATTAACAGATGAAGATGGCATGGAAGCTCAAGCTCCAAATAGAAGAGCAGAAACTGTTGTATTAGAAGCGTAATTTCTTAGATATTTATAAAATTTAAGAGCTAAATATGGGTAATTTCTGTATTTAGCTCTTAATTATTTTATACAGAATAGAATAACACTCTAGGATCTCGACCTTTAGCTATAGTTGGAGCTCCTTGAGTAAATGGTCTTAAAAGACTTACAAAAAAGCGTTTTAATTTAATGGTTTGACCTTTGTTTTCTGAGCCATCAGGATTTATGATATTTGCTTGAATTTCATAAGTTTTACCTGGAGCTGAATTTTTAATAACATTCATTAACTCATTTTTATTAACCCAAGCGACCTTGTCCATCTCATTGTACTTTGCTCCTTTAAGCTTTGAGGAGTAAAAGCTTTTTATATTTTTTAATGTATCATAATCAAAATTAGTTATATAAATAACAGAATTTTTGCCTCTTATGGCATTGCCTATTATATTTTGTGTGTTTTTATCTAAATAATCCCTTGATTCTTTAATGCTTTTGAAAATTGTTTCCTTAGTTTCTTCTTGAAATTCCCTTGATGCTGTTACTACTGGATGGGTTTCACCTGCATCTTTTGTTCCACCAAATGCATTGTAAACTAAATCACCCTGCTCATCTTTATGGGATTCTCTACCCAAAAGAACCATTTCATTACCTGATCTTGATTTTATAACAGGAAGGACAAAAGCTCCCCCAAAATTATAAGAGCTAAGCGCGATCTCTTTTTGTTTTTCTGAAATAGGTGTTTTAGAAGGTTGTGCAGCTTTTTGTTCGCTTTCAGAAAGTGACAATGCAATTACAAGGTCTAAAAGCTCTTGATCTGATAAGTTTTTTTGTGAAGAGAATAGTGAAAATGAAACAAATGAAACAACTGTAAAATTGAACAAATATATCTTTTTCATAAAATACCCCTCTTAGAATGTTTAGTACATAACTATAATTATAATTAATAATATTATAGCGAAATAAGGATCTCTCGTCAATATAAATTTCAAAATGAAATAAGTTTATGAAAATCGTATAATCAGGCTTATGAAAATCGTATAATCCAGAGTAGCCGTTTTATTACTTGTATTTATTTTTTCTTTTTTTATCAGGAGTGATCCAGATAGGTTTTGAAAAAATTAACATAATATTCTTGATATATTCTAATTGAATTTAATATAATTAATTTATATACATTTTTTATTTATGGAGAGTTGTTATGAATTTAAAATTATTTCCGAAAAATTCTATTAAGATATTTACTATTATATTTGTTACAACAAGTATAACTCAAACAAACGAGTGTCCTAATGAGAATCAACAAATTTTAAAGTTTGACCCTAATGCTGATATTGTAACGAATTTGCCACCTAATTTTAGAACAATGCAGGATGTTGCAAAGTTAAAATTTCAAAACCAGAGTGATAAGCTCACAGAAGGGCTTGAAGAGCTTAATGCATCAGGGAGTGCGCAATTTTACCCAGAAGTTATATCTAATATGGTTTTAAATTTGCGTCAAAAAGGGGCACATGATATTATTATTGTTGATGTTCGTGAAGAATCCCATATGTACGTTAATAATATACCATTTGCTTGGTATCAAAAACCCATAGATCATTTTACCTTTGCTCGTTACAATTTAAATAAGTCATCTGCTGATGTTCAAAAAGATGAAGTCCAGAAAATAGCTGCTTTGAAGTCTGAAAAAAACGTTAAGGTTTATGGATTTCACCCAAACGATGAAGAAAAAAAAGGTTGGCCCGATATAATTGACTGTAAGATTTATAGTTATCCTATTGTGACTATTACTTCAGAAAAGGATTTGGTTAATAGTCATGGGCTTCATTATGCAAGAATTCCTATAACTGACGATTCAGGACCATCTATTAGAGCTGTGGATGAATTTTTATCATTGTTTAAGGAACATAAAGATAGTTGGTTGCATATACATTGTGAAGCGGGCGAGGGAAGAACTACAACTGCATTAGCATTCTTTGATATGTTTTATAATGCTAAAAAGGTCGATTTTGAAACAATAGCTAAACGACAATCATTGTTAGGTAATCATAATTTATTATTAATAAGACAAAGTACCCCATCTCATCAAAAAGCAGATTTAGATAGATTAGAAACTTTAAAAAGTTTTTATCAATATTGTAAAAATAATAATGATGATTATAAAACGACCTATTCTGTGTGGCTGAAATCCCAGCAAAAATAGCTTACTTTCCTACGCAAAACTCTTTGAATATGGTATCCATTCCCTTTTCACTGATATTTTTCCCTGAAAGTTCGCTTATGCTTTGAAGGGCTTCGTTGATGTGAATTGAAAGAATTTCATATTCAGGTTTACTTAACATATTTTTTATCTCATGAAGTTTTTTTTCAAGGTCAATAAGTAGATTAAATTGCCGTTGATTTAACAAGAAAGGGGAATCATCTTTAAGTAGCAAGCTAATTTTTTGTTCTATTATTTGGTTTAATTCAGGAATATTTTGACTTGTTTTTGTAGACACAAGAAGTGCTTGGGTAATTAATCCTTCGACTTCGCACTTCGTGCTTCCCTCAGGATGACTGGGAGTGGGATCGTTTTGTAACCTTAAATCGCTCTTATTGGCAACATAAATAATTTTAGAGCCATGTTTGTTTATTATTTGGTTATAAACCTGTTCTTCCTGATCAGAAAGTAATCTAGAGCAATCGTAGATTAGTAAAATAATATCAGCTTTTTCTGCTTCCTCGAATGATCTATTAATTCCCTGTTGTTCAATAATATCCTGAGTTTGTCTTAGCCCGGCAGTATCTATTATTGTAATATATTGACCATTTTTATAGATACCTTTTTCAATTGAGTCTCGAGTTGTTCCTGCAATTTCACTTACAATTGCTCGATCAGTATTTAATAATCTATTAAAAAGAGAGGATTTGCCAACGTTGACAGAGCCAATTAGAGCAATTCTAATACCATCTCTGATTTGTTGTTGTTGATTAAAGTTTTGTTTTAAGTTTTGGATTTTTTGTATGATTTGATCTATTTCTTGAATTATTTGGGGTCCAAATTCTATTTCATCATCAATAAATTCAAAGCTAGCTTCACTTAAAGCTAAACATTTTAATAAATCTGATTCAATTTGGTTTATAAAGTTAGAAAGACTGCCTTTAATTTTTGCCAAACTTTTTTTTAAGGTTTGATGAGTGTTAGCTTTAAGTAGTTCATTTACTGCTTCTGCTTGTATTAGGTCAATTTTTTCATTTAAGAAAGCCCGTTTTAAAAATTCGCCTTGTTGAGCAAGTCTAGCGCCATTTTGTATTGCTAGTTCTATAATTCGTTCAATAATAAAGGGATTGTTATGACAAGTTATTTCAACTATGTCTTGGCCAGTTAAAGTTTTTGGGCCATGCATTAAAATGAACATAACTTGATCTATTATTTCATTTTCATCAACTACCCACCCATAATGAACTGTATGTGAAGCAAAATCTGTTAATTTGCCTGAACCAAGCCTGCTTATGTTGGTTACAATGCTTATGGCAGAATTTCCTGATAATCTAATAATAGCAACAGCACCACTGCCTTTTGGGGTGCATTGCGCTATGATACATTGTTCATTAAGACTTATCTGAGTCTTTTGGTGGTAAATTTGGTTTAAATCCGCCATATGTTTTCTTTCTATACCCCTGTCTATAAGGTCTGTATGGCCTTTGTTGCCCTTGACCCGGCCCTGATCTTCTTTGTTGCCCTTGAGTATCTGTGTTATATCCAGAGGACCCTTGTGATTGATTAGATGATACTCGTCTTACTTGTCCATCATCTCTTTTTTGATATTTATTTTGGTTATCTATAGAATCTTTAAAGAAAAAGCCTATTTTTGCAGATATTTTAGTAAATCCAAAAAAATTTTTTTTAGGTTCTTGGAAAATCTTGACTGAAAATTCTTTAGGTTGATCAGCTTTTTTCCATGCCTCTTCTATAGCTTTTGCTATTGAGGAAGATTCTTGAATTATTGATTTCATCAATTAACGCCCTTTCTGGCAATTTTGTTAATTTTTTATGTTTATAATATAACTGTTTACTATAATTAATAGTAACTTTTTTTATTTGAACTATAAATAATAAATTTTAAATTCTGATTTTTATTAGGATTTTATATTAATTCAAACTTCTTTGACTTATTTGATACACTTAACAATATAAATTTTGGAGCGGGAAACGGGATTCGAACCCGCGACCTTTGCCTTGGCAAGGCAACGCTCTACCAACTGAGCTATTCCCGCAAAGATACTAATAATTTAACAGAATTAAGCTCATTGTCAATTTCTATACGCTATACTAACTTTTAATATATTATTTGATTCGAAAGGTACACGATGATTGGATATTTAAGAGGCGTTCCTTTAAATTCTACAAATCCCGTTACAGTATTAAATCAATCAGGTTTAGGCTTAGAAATTTATGTAGTTTCTCCTGATTTAATAGTTCCAGGCAAAGAATTAGTATTGCATACATATTTTAATTGGAACCAAGAAAATGGGCCTTCTTTATATGGTTTTATTACCGAAGAAGAGAAAAAAATATTTATGCTTGTAATAAGTTGTTCTGGAATAGGGCCCAAAATAGGACTTGCTGTGTTAGGTCAAATGCAGCCTAAAGATTTTATTAGAGCTATCCATGAGCAAGATATTAAATCCTTGAGCTGTGTTAATGGAATTGGAGCAAAAAAAGCTGAACAGATTATAGTGCAATTAAAGCACAAAGTTGCAGATATTCTACAATCAGGTATTACCTTTCAAGATGCTGGTAACATGAAACATTTTAAAGATATCTCTGAAGCTCTTAATTCTTTAAATTATTCAAGACAAGAAGTAACAAAAGCGCTTGATTTTTTAAGAGGCAATTCTGGAGAAGATGCTTCTTTTGACCATATGTTACGACAGGCTTTGTCTTTTTTATCTAAAAGAATTTAAAGCTTGCAGGCTTGCTCTGCTTGTTTATTGTTAGTAATCTTATTACATGAACAAATTATTTAAACCCCTGATACTACTAATATTTTTATTGCCAGGTTGTGCAAAAAAATCTTCAAATAAGACTGTTTATAATTCGCATCAAAAAAATAGTAATTTATATGAACTTAAAGTTGAGGGGATCGAGTGTAAGCTTTGTGCAAGCTTATCTTTAAGAGCTTTAGAATCTTTACCTGAGGTATCTAAAGCTGAGTTTGTTTGTTTAGACAAAGAATTCAAGAACTATTTTATAAAACTTTATCTGAAAAATAATATAAAAGAACCAAATGTTAAGAATCTAAAAAATGCTTTAAAAAAAGAGGGTTTTAGCCTTGTTTCTATTAAAGGGGATTTTGATGAAAAATCAAACACTGAATTGAAATTAGATTCTAAATCAGGTGAATTTAAAATTAGATTTTAATATTTACTTCAACTCATATCCAGGCCTTAAAATAACATCCGGTACAATTTGATGACCAACCTGTAATGCAGGTGAAAAATGTGCTGATTCAAGTTTAGGAGTAATAGGTGGCTTTGTGAATAACTCTGGTAATTTTTTAAGATCAGCTTGATATAGAGCTTGTTGTTTATGATTAATTATTGTCTTGGGGTCAAGAACAGAAACATTTTCTTTATAATAACCTTCTAGTTTGTCTTTTGCTATCAAGAGATCTTTTTCAGTCTGAATAAGCGATCTATTTATATCTTTTGTGGCTCCTGGTATCTTTGTTTTTACAAATTCCTCTTCAATATATTTAAGAAGATCTCGTTTCAAAGTTAAGGTATTAATTTGCTCTTCTAGGGGCTTAGAAGTATCTATGTGAATAATTTCATTAAAATCTAATATTAATCTCCCTTGGTTTTGATATTCAGTGGGTTTCAGTTTGCTTATTTCTTTATAACCAGGAAGAGATTCAATATATTTTTTTATGATCGATTTGTCGTGATCAGAAAATTGTAAATTATTAATAGCATTTTCAAATATTTTATCCATTGAAAAAACAAAATTACTAAAATTAAAAATAAAAATAATAAACAATAGTTTCTTCATATTTTTCAATCTTTAATATTTGGTAGTTGTTTGATGAATTGTAGGTAAGTCGTATTGATGGAATATTGGCTCGCTAAATTCTTCAAAGTATGGTTTTTCAGAATAGCTTCTTGATCTTGATAAAGAGATTGATTCTTGTGATAACCTGCTTGGTAAAAAAGTTGCTTCCATCTTTGCAGTTTCTTGCATAGCTATAGGATGTTCAAGTTCAATTGTAGAAAAATACTTTTCTGTAGCAAGATCTTTCAATGCTCCTGATCCAAATCCTCTTTTTAAAACATCAGTAAAATCTACATCTTCTGTGCCAAATTTTGATTTGATATTAGATTTTAATGCTTCATTTGTATTGGATATAAATTGATCTGAATTTATTTGCCCTTTACCCAGAAGGGCCATATCTTTTTGCATGCTTGTTCTTAAGCTTTTAATTATATCATTAGCATCTGACATCAATTTTTGAGTATATTTTTCTAATTCTTGTCCAGATAAATTTTGTGGATTATTTTCTTTGATAGTTTGTGCTATAGCCAATTGTACGTTGCCTTTACCTGAAAAAATTTGATCAAAGCCTCTAAGAAAATCCTCTGTTTTTTTATAGTAATAATTTTTTGCTAACACTATAGCTGCTGAAGCAATAATAGTTGCTACAGTTCCAATAGCAGTCTGTTCTCCAGTAGTTAATTCTGCCTTAACTTGAGGGTAAGAAAAAAACAAGTTTAATACTAATACTTTTAAAAATAATCTTTTCATTTCTGATCCTCCACTTTATACTTACTATTTAAAATAATGGTTTTTTGCCTTTAAAATCAATAATTTTTAATTTATAGGGTTAGGTGTGAAATAAATTTCGCTTTTATAAGAGTTTTTATCTAGATTTTTAAATAAATTAATTACAATATTTATGTTGTTGCTTTTTATGTAAATTTTGCGAAAATTCTGATTTTTTATTCTAGAAACAGGGGGTTTGACGGGACCCAAAATAATAATAACATTAGGGTCTGACTTTTGTGTAATTTCTTGTTTAAATCTCTTAGATTCCAAATCAACTACAGTTTCATCTTTGTTTTTAAATTCAATTTCCACTAAACGGGTGCAAGGAGGATAATTGCTTTCTCTGCGCTTTTCTATTTCATAACTATAAAATTGAAGATAATCAACTTCATTTAAATAGTTATAAATTGGATGATCTGTCATGGTTTGAATTATAACATCACTGTTTTTTTTTGCTCTGCCAGCTCGGCCTGCTACCTGAATTAGTTGTTGTAATGTTTTTTCGCAAGCATTAAACATTGGAAAATGTAGATTAAGATCTGCCCACAAAACTCCAACTAGTGTAACATTAGGAAAATGATAACCTTTTGTAATAGTTTGTGTACCAACAAGTATATCTATTTTGCCTTGATGAAAATTTTCTAAAGTTTCTTTCCATTTTTTCTTTTTTGAGGTTATTTCCATATCAGCCCGTTCGATGCAGGCATAGGGAAACATTTTTTGCAAAATAGTTACAACTTGTTCTGTACCAATACCTTTTTTTAAAAAGTCTGTTGATTTACAATCTAAACAATTTTTAGGATATGAATTTGAAAGTGCGCAATAATGGCAGTAAAGTAAATTATTTTCATGCAAAACTAAACTGACTGAGCAATTTTTGCACTTAAATATAAAGTTACAATTTTTGCATTGTACAAAAAAACTAAAGCCTCTACGATTTATAAAAATTATAGACTGTTCTTTTTTTGCTAATCTATCAATAATCAATTTCTCTAACTTAGGGTTTATCCAAAAATTTTTTCTCTGTTTTTTATCATTTAAATTTACAACTTCAACTTTTGCAAATTCTCCACCAAAGCGTTGTTTAAGTTGAAAAAAGTTCCATTGCAATTTTTGTACATTATTTAATGATGAAATAGAAGGTGTAGCAGAGCCTAATAAAATTGGGATATTATTTAGTGAGGCTCTTAATATAGTGGCCTCTTTTGTATTGATTTTTGGATGTTTTTTTTCCTGATAGCCTACTTCATGTTCTTCATCGACAATTATTATTCCCAAATTATTTATGGGTAATAATATTGGTAGATGAACGCCTATAATCAAAATTGGTTTATTATCTAACAGACTATTCCAAAGTTCCCGTTTAGTTTTTGGCGTAGAAGATGAATGAAATCCAAAAATCGAAATATTCTTCAAGCTAAATTTTAATAGGTTTTCAAATTGTATAGCCATTGTAACTTCTGGTAAAAGAAGTATTGCTGTTTTGTTTTGTTGAATTGCGTGAGTAATTAATTTTTTATAAACTTCAGTTTTGCCTGATCCGGTAACACCATGTAATAAAGTGGGACAATATTCTGAATTTATAATTTTTGGCTTTAAAAAGTTTACTATATTTTGTTGCTCTTCTGTTAAATTTACTAGTTTATCTTGCTCAAATTTTTGCTCAATTATATCAAGTTCTGTATCTTTTTTTACATCCTGCTTGATAAATTGATGCATTCTTGAAATCAAATAAATAGGTTCTATTTGGTAATATCTTGCAAGTTCATCTATAAATTTTGAATAATATTGATCTTGTGGAAAATTTTGTATTTCTAGTGCTTCTTTTATCTTAAAATCAGGTTTAACGGGTAACTCTTTTATGTGCTCTTCTACGAGAGCCCAGGTTGTTTTATTGCGAAGTGGAACTTTTATTATACTCCCAACAATATTTAAATTTTCCCACTTTCCAGGTATAGAATAAAGAAGAGGCTTTGAAGAGTTTTTAATTAATCTGACTTTTATGAACATAATACTTAAGAGTACTATGTTTTTGACTTCTTTGGAGTAAAAATTATTTTTTTAGCTCAGATTTTTTGAGATTTGCAGTCAAATTATTGTTGTTTATTAGTGATTTTTGGTTCTTTATATCCCTCATATTCTTCTACTAAATCAACAAGTACTGAAGCAAGTGGTGTAGCTTCTTCAATTTCTTTTGCTCTTTTAGCTTTATATTCTCTTATAAGACTGGCTACTGCATGATGACCCTTGTTTTCTGCTAAGTCAAGAGCTGTGAGACCGTCATAACCAACTTTATCAATATTGGCTCCTTGATCTAACAAGAATTTTACCATATGTAGGTTTCCTATTCTTGCAGCTTCCATAAGAGCAGTGTGCTTACCATATCTAGCAAAATTAATATCAGCGCCATTTTCAACTAATAGTTTGGCTATATCTAATTGATTATAGGTTGCAGTCCAATGAAGAGGAGTAAGCTGTGCACCACTTATATAACTAGCACTTGCTCCCTGATTAATCAGGTTTTTTACAGCATTGTAATCATTATCTCTTACAGCCTGTACAAGATTGTCATTGATCATTTTTTGCAAGTTGCCTGTTCTCATTTTGTGTGGATTACCCATTCCATTACTTATTTGAGTAGAGAAAAGAGATAAGGCAAAAACTAAAACACTTATTTTATTCATAATACCCTTTCTTTAAAATTGTTAAGAAATATATATTTATGTAAATTATAGCCATATATATGAGCAAAAGTCAATAATTATTTATATTTGAAATAGAAAATTTGATTAAATTGTTGCATTTTTTGTTGGGTTTTGGGTACACTAAATTTAGTAGATTTTTTTTAATTGTTTGCTTTTTAAATGGGAGGTTTCTATGAAAACTAAATTAATATCTATATTTATGATTTTTTTGATATCTATAGAGGTAATTTATAGCATGGATGAAGATGCTCCTTTGTTAAGCGCTATAAATGAAACTTGTGATATTAAAAAAGTTGAAACTTTATTAAAAGATGGCGCTAATCTTAATGTTAAGGATTATATGGGTTTTACTCCATTAATTCAGGCTGTTTATTACCGTTGTACAGATATAGTTTCATTATTGTTAAAATTTGATAAATCAAATATTAATGATATAGATACAGACGGCAACACAGCATTAATGTATGCGGCGCAACACGGTGTAGATGTTATAGAAATGTTATTAAAAGCCGGAGCTGATCCTAATATTCAAAACAATAGAGGCGAGACTGCCTTAATGTTCGCAGAGAGATTTCGAGGTTACGATGATAATGATAATGCAAAAAGAGATATGGAAATATTATTAAATTATGGGGCTTCGTTAGATCTAGCAGATAAAGAAGGTAAAACAGCTCTAGATATTGCAGAAGAAAGATCTTTTGAATCTATAAAAAAACTATTAATTGATAAAAGAAAACAAATTGCTA
The DNA here is from genome assembly GCA_013286795.1 of Candidatus Babelota bacterium. Taxonomy (GTDB): domain Bacteria; phylum Babelota; class Babeliae; order Babelales; family JABDEC01; genus JABDFA01. The sequence goes on along the minus strand of JABDFA010000004.1, from coordinate 2,097 downwards.
AAAAAGAAATTGCTGAATCTGCCCACATGCTTCCTGATTTAGTGGATATTGTTGGTGAATATTTATAATTTAAACTATTGATTTGATAACTGTCATTTTGGTATATTGATAATAACTTTGCCTTGGCTATGGTATGTTTTTAGGGGCTATTTATGTGTTGCAGATTTGATTGTTTAGCTCAGAAAATAGGTTTGTTTATGGTTTTAATAATCTTATTTGCAGCATTATTCTTTTTGCCTCTTGAATGAAATTTTTAACTATCTTACATTTCCATTAATATTTGTTATTTTTTGAATATATTTAAAAAATATTAATTTAGGTAATTAATGGAAAATAAACTTGATACAAAAAAAACATTATTTTTAATTGATGGTTCTTCATTTTTATATCGTGCTTATTATAGTATGAAGCCACTTCTTACATCAAAAGGACAGCCGGTTCAGGCGGTATATAATTTTTGTAGAATGATTAAAAAATTAATTGATAAATTTGACCCGCATAGAATGGTTTTGGTTTGGGATAGTAAAGGCGGTAGTACGCAAAGAAAAGAAATGTTTCAAGAATATAAAGCAGGAAGACAAACACCCCCAAGTGATCTTTTTGAACAAAAAGAGCTTATTGTACAATTTGGAGATCTAATTGAACTAACTCAAGTAGAAATCCCTGGATTAGAAGCAGATGATATAATTAATACTTTAGTACAGCAGTATAAAAATGATTATAAAATAGTTATAGTAGCGTCAGATAAAGATTTATATCAACTGCTTGGGAAAAATGTTGTAGTGTTTGATGCATTTAAAGATAAGCTTACAGATTTGCAAGAATATGAAGTTACTCTAGGATTTCCTGTAGAAAGATTACCCTTTTATTTTTCTCTTTTGGGTGACACGTCAGATAATATTCCTGGAGTTAAGGGTATTGGCAAAGTTACTGCTACTGAACTAGTAAAACAGTTTAATAGCCTAGAAGATTTGTATAATAATATTGATCTGATAAAAAAAGAGAAATTAAAAAATAGTCTCATTGAGAATAAGGAAGATGCTTTTTTGAGTTATAAGCTTTTTTCTTTAATTTTTGCAGATATCGCCAAAATAGATGAAGAGCAAATAATATTTGATCCTAATAATTGGGCCAATGCTCGGCCATTATTTGAGAATCTTGAATTCAAAAGCATGATTAAAGATACCCAAGTTTCAATTTTTTCAAGTCAAGAATCAATTCAAGATAAACATGAACCATTTTTTGCAGATGAAAAGGGATATATTTTTAATTGTGTACGGACCAGAGAACAACTTCAAGAGATGGTTAAACACTTGAGGGAAAAAGGAACTTTTGCTATAGATACAGAAGGTACCAATATTCATCCTCTAAATTCTGAATGTGTGGGATTATCTTTTTGTGCCCAAAAAGGATTAGCTTTTTATGTGCCTTTTGGACATAAAGTTTCAGAACAACAGCTAAGTAAGCAAGATGTAATAGCAGTTGTAAAGCCAATTTTAGAAGATAAATCTTATAAAAAAATTTTACAAAATGCCAAGTGTGATCAACTAGTTCTATCTACTTTGGGTATAAATTTAGTAGGCATAGATTTTGATACAATGCTGGCTGCAAATCTTGTTATTCATGATGGCATGCGGGTTGGACTTAAGTATCTTTCTCAGCATTATCTTGATGAAAAAATGTTAAGTTATGATGATGTTGTTAAAAGCAAAAAATTAAAAAATTTTTCTTATGTTGAACTTAAAGATGCCACAAATTACAGTGCTGCAGATTCACATCAAACATTTGTTTTAAAACTAATTTTAGAAAACAAATTACATGAAATAAATCTTTGGAAGCTTTTTGAAGAAATAGAAATGCCAACATCACAAGAGCTTTATCAAATGGAACTGGATGGCATTTATTTAGATGAGAATGTTTTAAAAATTATTGGAAGTAAACTATTAGAAGATATTAATAGACTGGAATTAGAAATTAAGACTTTATCTGGAATGCATGACCTGAATATAAACTCTCCAAGACAGGTGGGTCATCTTCTATTTGAAAAACTTAATTTGCCTGTAGGTAAAAAGAGTCCAAAAGGTGTCTATTCTACTG
>JABDFA010000003.1 GCA_013286795.1 Candidatus Babelota bacterium | reverse complement strand
TCCTTCAATATCTGTGGCTTGGAAATTATGAGAAGATAAGTTTGAAAGTAAAAATATAAAAAAAATTGAATTTCTTTTCATAAAACGTTTTCCCAAAAAGTATCCTAAAATATTATCAAATAGCGCTTATAGATTTAATAATAGGTATAAATCTTAATCTGGTCAAATGCTTTTACTAATGCAAATTATTGATTATAATTTAATTATGTGGCGTATATAGGTTATATCGAGAAGTTACATGAAAAATCTATTTAAGTTGATTATTTTGTCTTTAATATTTTTGAGTTGGAGTTTACCAATTTTCTGCATGAGTGATGAAGTTAAAGAACATTCAGAAAAAGTTGTGCAACAAAAAATAAATCCAAAACAAATTAGAACAAGGGACGAGATAGCAGATTTTTTTAATAAGCATGGTATTAGGCCTTCAGGAAATTTAGCAGATATTATAGCTTCTTATGCCATGTTTACTGAAACAGAAATTCATGAAAAGAATAAATGGTTTGAATATGTAGTTGAAAGAAGCATTGATGATGAGATAGAACTCATACAGCCTGTTCTTGATAGAGGCGCTGATATTGATTATATTATAAACAGTGGACCATTTAAAGGTTATACATTTCTTATGTGGGCAATTCATAGAGGTCGTTTTAAAATTGCAGAATTCTTAATAAACTCAGGTGCTAATATTCATATAAAAGATAAATATAATAAAGATACACTTTCTTTGTGTTTATCACTTCTTAGATCAGAAAAGTGGTGGCTTGAACTTTTTTCTATAAAACATAAGTGTTGTGCTGCTTCTACGGATGTAAAAGAAACTATAAGAAGAATTAAATCATTAGTAGCTTTATTAATAAAAGCTGGGGTAGATCTTAATATTAATTATAGTTACACAGAAGACCCAGAAATAAGACAAATGTTTTTGGATTCTATGGGACATATATCAGCGGACAAAGAAGATGAAGAAGAATTCTGCGTATAAGTAATAAATTTAAATGATATTAGCTTTTCTTATAAAACAGTAAAAATAGGGTAAAAAACGAGCTATTTATATATTGACAAAAAGAAATTATTGGTTGTGATGGTATTATAATATAGTGTATTTATTTAGATGGAGGAAGAATGAAAAATTTAATTCAATTAATCGTTATATCTTTAATATTTGGGGCCCAAAGTACCTCGATTTTTGGTATGGACGATGAAATTAAAGAGCGCTCAGAAAAAGTTGTGCAAACAATAAATCCAAAACAAATAAGAACAAGGGACAAAATAGCAGATTGTTTTAATGAACTCGGTATAAAGCCTTCAATGGATTTAGCAAATATTATTGCTTCTTATGTTACCGTCTTTACTCCAGAGGAAGTTTGTGTGGCTACTGGGGAGCTTAGGAAGGTTCATATGGCTCAAGGGTACTTGCATAGTCCCGATGATAATAGTGACTATGATATAAGATCTATAAAAGAAGCACTTGAAGAAGGCGCTGATATTGATTCGCAAAGTATTAATTTGGGACTAATTCATAGAGCTACAATACTTATGAGAGCGATTGAATATGAACGTGTTAAAATTGTAGAATTTTTAATAAAATTGGGTGTAAATATTCATATAAAAGATGAAAATAATGATGATGCCATTGGTCATTGCGCAAAATATTCGTTTAATGCACGAATTATTGAACTTTTAATAAAAGCTAAGGCAGATATTAAGAAATACGAAACATTATTGCTTATGAAAGCAATTCATAGAGGTAAGAAATCATTAGTAGATTTATTACTAAAAGCCGGAGCAGATCCAAATAAAAGATATCCAAGAACTAGTATTTATGATTCATTTTCTGAATTAACACCATTAGAATATGCAAATGACCCGGAAATAGAACAAATGTTGATTGATGCTATGGGTGAAACTTCGGCTGATATAGAAGATGAAGAAGAATTTTGTGTATAAAATAATTATAGGGAGGAAATAACATGAAAATAAAACTAATTAGTTTGATCTTAATTTTGAGTTTAAAAAGTACATTTGTTTATTCAATGGATCAGGCTCAAGACAAGAGTAACACGTCTTGTGTAGAGTCAAAAATTGATTTTGAAGAAAAATGTAATGATGAATTTATAGAAAAAGAAGAAACTCCGGATGAACGAATTGCAAAAATCCAAACATATCGTATGGAGTGTTTAAATAAATATTTACCGCCTGTTTTGAGTGATTTGATATTGCAATATGATTTAATAAAAAGCAAACATTATACTGAACCCCAGAATTCAGACCACTTGAAGTATCGTAATTTATACCGCAAAATATAATAAGGTATAAAGGACAAAAAAATGAATAGGCATAGTTCAAGTTTTAAAGCCAAGGTGGCTTTGGATGCAATTAGAGAAATTGAAACAATAGCAGAGATAGGTAAAAAATATAATATTCACCCAAGGCAAGTTCAAATATGGAAAGCAGACGCTCTAAAAAACTTTGAAAATTTATTTATCGGTAAAAAGAAAAATAATATAAAAGATGATAATACTTTTGAACTTGAAAGAAAAATCGGTCAGCTAGTAATTGAGAATGATTTTTTAAAAAAAAATTCATTGAAGATAAATCAATAAATACAATTGAATTATTAGATTATGAGCACGATAATTTGAGTATTAGAACTCAATGTAAGCTGTTGGGAATTAACAGATCAAATCTGTATTATAAACCAATCGAAGTAAATGATACTGAGATTGCAAATATAATTATGGATATTTGGTATGAAGCCCCACAGTATGGATATAGAAAAATCACTAAAGATTTAATTGGAAAAGGATTTATTATAAACCACAAAAAGGTTTTAAGAATAATGCGAGAAATGAATATTCAAGCGTTATATCCAAAACCTAATTTAAGTAAACCAAATATACAAAATAAGAAATATCCGTACTTATTAAAAGATTTAAATATTGTTAGGCCTAATCAAGTATGGGCAACTGATATTACTTATATAAAAATATCCAGTGGCTACATTTATCTTATGGCCGTAATTGATTGGTACAGTAGATTTATTTTGAGTTGGAAAATATCCAATTCTATGGATTTAACTTTTTGTATGAATATTTTAGACCAAGCTTTTGCAATAAATAAACCTTCTATTTTAAATACGGACCAAGGGTCACAATTTACTTCAGAAGCATGGATCAATAAAGTTGAATCTGCTGGTGTCAAAGTTAGTATGGATGGCAAAGGAAGGTGGGCTGATAATGTAATTATCGAAAGATTTTGGAGAACATTGAAATATGAGGGGATATTTTTAGAAGTACCCAATACAATTTTTGAAACAAATAAAATTGTTCATAAGTTTATTAATTGGTATAATTTTAAAAGATTACATCAAGGGTTATGTTATAAAACTCCTGCAGAAATTTATAAACAACAACCAGATTTTTGAAATTAAAAAAAATAATAAAAAAAGTATAAAAATTACGATACTTTTTAACTAAAAATTGGTCTTGACAAAAGGGTGCACTTTACATAATGAAATTGAATTAACAGGACATATCCATAATGTTGGCCTATTATGTCCGTTGCCAGGAATGAAGCTGGCTACATATTCTTTTGATGGTGCAATAAAAATATGGAATTTGAATACAAATGAATGTGAAAATACTTTTGTTCATGGTGATAAAGCACTTAAGGGCTTATTTTTATTATCCCATGAAAAGCTAATCTCTGTGTGTGTTTACGATAACCTAAAAGTATGGAACTTGAAAACCGGAATATGTGAGAAAGAGCTTAAAATAGATAATTTAAGCCAGAATGGAAAAAACTTTGCATTATATGGAGATAAATTAATAGTAGTTTGTTCTAATGGAATTATAGAATGGGATATAAATAATTGGAAACGTGAAGAAAAATTGGAAAAGAGTGTTTACAATACATACGCTGCTGATGCAATGTGTTTATTACCTGGTGGTAGGATCGCTGCATCATTTGGTGATAATACAATAAAAATATTTGATATTCTAACTGGAAAATGTTTAAAACAACTGCGTAGCACTTTTTTTAATGCTTCTAAAATATGTAGCTTAAATGGAGATAGAATTGCAATAGTATCAGAAGATGGTTCTCGTATGAAAAAAGTAACAATATTAGATTTAAACGGAAAAAATTATAACATTGAGCGGGAGACAGGTTGCTTTATTGTGCGTGATTTATTTGAGATACCTGGCAATAAGTTAGCAATAGGATTTCCTGATGGTATAACGATATTCGATCTATCAACAGAGCAAAGAGAGGGATTTTTTGAAGGCCCACATAATTCAATTCATTCAATGTGTTTATTACCCGGCAAAAAATGGGCAATAGGTTCTTGTGGCAAAATAAAAATATTAAGTAATCCAGTCTATTCATATAATCTACCCGATGAAAAATTGACTAAATTGGTAGATGAATACATGGCTGCTTTAAAAGAGTATGAAACAATAAACCCAGATACTTTGTTGGAGCAAATAAAAGAAAAAACAGCAGAACTTTGGTTGGCAACAGGATGGATCTTGAGATATTTAAAAAATTCTGATCCCAGTCAATTGGATAATTCAAAGCTTCTATTATTTAATAGGGGAATAATTGCAAGTGAATTACGTCAAGATCTTGTAAGACTGCAAAGCGAATCTAAAAATATAAATGAAAAACTTCAAAATTTAAGGGAACGAAAAAATCTTAATAAAGCTTTAAATGATGCATTAGATGAATTTGATAACAGTGATAAGTAGGCAAGATATAAGGGGTTATTTATGAGAAAATTAATCGAAATATTATTTTTGGTATTACCGATGTCTATGGGAGCAATGCATGATCATGAATCAAGTTCTGCCTCTCTTTCTCAACCGCAACAACTAACTGTTGAGCAGGAATTAAAAATAGCTGATGAGCTTAGTAGTAGGGCTCAAATAGAAACATTATCTGAAGAAATAGAAAAAAAGAAAAATTTATCCAAGCAAGATCAAGTTAATAATTTTAGACGCGAATGTTTAAATGAACATTTAATTGATGAGTTAAGTAATTTGGTTATTGAATATGATGATATAGGTCAATATTCTTGTTTTCAGACTCTTGATGATGGAAATTATATTTGGCAATTGACTCAGTTGCAAGATGGTTCATTAGTTTCAAAAGATAACTGGAAGTTCACGATATGGCGTGATCATCAATATCATTCTGGCCAATATATACACTCTGATGGTGGGCCGATAAGATTAATTCAATTGAAGAATGGTCTTCTAGCTACGTTTTCTTTAGAGCGTATAAACATATGGAGTTTTATAAAAGATAAATATTATTGTGTTCAATCCCTTTTTAATAAAAGTATGTATCGTTGTATATATGACTTAGCCCCACAGCTTTTTCAATTACAGGATGGTTCTCTAGTTTGCCTATCACCAGATGGGCTAACGATTTGGCATTGCAAAAATCATGAATATACTTGTGTACAAAATCTTGTTCTTGGTAATGAATATCGTATTTACAAATTAATGCAATTAAAAAATGACGATTTAGTTGTAATTTCAGATGTTAGTATAAGAATATTGAGTTTAAAGAACGGACAATATGTACAGCGGCAGTTTATTAATGTTTTTTGCAGGCCTGATTCAGTTATTGCATTGAAAGATAATTCTTTAGCATTCTGGGGTAAATGGGATGAATCCTGTGAAAATGGACATATATTAATATATACCTTACAAAAAAATGAAAAATATTCTTTAACTAATGTGTTTAACAATTTATTGCCTTGCAATATTACTGAATTACAAGATGGGTCTTTAATTTTTAATTTTAATCAAGAGGGTATTAAAATATGGCAATTTAAAATTAGTAAACATATACAGACTCTTATTGATGATAAAATACCTAAGGACATTAAATCAATAATTCAACTTCAGGATGGTTCTTTAGTTTTATATAATGAAACTAAAATAATCATATTAGTTTTTAAAAATGGAAAATATTGTTTTTATCAGACTCTTGATCATGGATCAAAAATTGAAGACGTAATTAAATTGCAAGATGGTTCTTTAGCTTCTTATTCAAGAGGTGGTAAAATAAAAATATGGAAGCAAAAAGAACTTGTTTCTTTAAAAATCCCTATAGTTTTCAAAAGACCGATTATGAGCAAAAAAGAGCTTAATAAGGCTTTAAATGACGCATTGGACCAGTTTGATGAGAGTAATACGTAAAATATATTGGAGTATTTTTGATTATCTTTCTATATCATAAGAAACGCGAATATTGGTTTTTTCCTGTTTTATTTTTCTTATTATAATCTGTTTTATATTTTTTAAATTAGTTACGTGTGTTCCACCGCATGGAACTCCGAATTTACCATACATTACAACTCTTGAAGGCTTACCTTCAGGTAAAAAATCAGGTACATGGCGGCAAACTTCTTTCATTTTTGCCTTATCCATAAAAATCGGTTTAGTTTCAATTGCTTCATTAACAAATTTATTAGATAAATTTTCTATATCTGTTTTTAATTTTTCTTTATCAATATTTTCTAAATTTCCTGAATACTCAACATATGGCCCTTCTGGAAAATGGTAAGCTTTGCCTGGGATCCAACCTAATTTAAGTTCATCTATCGCCATATCAATTACATGTCCTGCAGAATGTAAACGGCTATGTAATTCACGTCTATCTTTATCTATTAAACATTTAACTTTATCATTAACGTTAAATGTCCCATATTCAAATTTACCAATATGCTTGACTATTCCATCAACAAAACGCACTTCTTCTACAATAAATTTGCCATTATTATTTTCTATGATTCCTTTATCATAAGGTTGTCCACCACCTTGAGGATAAAATATTGTATGATCTAAAATAATAATAGTGTTATTTTCTTGGATTACCTGAAGAACTATCGCTTCATCTTGCATTAAGCTAAAGTCGTCTAAATAAGATAATTTTGTTAATTGCATTTATTCCTTTAATGAAAATATAAACATACTATGCATTATACCTTGATCTAAAATTAATTACATAATCAAGCATTCTGAATTAGAAGTTTTTATATTTATATTTTTATCATAAATGTTAATAATTTCATCAATTTCTTGATCTGATATTTTAGCCAACTCGGATAAATTTTCTGTATATAAGTCTATATATTCTAAAGTTAAATTTGTTATAACATTTGGTAAGCCCATACTTAATTCAACTTGTTGTTTCAAGAAGTTATTAATTTTTTTAAGCATATTTTCGCGCTTTATTCTTTCAATTTTGGGTGCATAATTTTTTATAAAACGAAGTATGCTGCTATCAAAACCCATGAATTCCATCGCTATTATTCTATTAATATTATCTTTAGTATATCCATACCAAATTAATAATTTAACTATAGGTAAATTATGGTAAGTATCAGCTGCTATCAATGAAATTGGATAATAGGCAAATGTTTCATAGTTAGGATCCGCTCCTGCTTCTAATGTTGCCTTAACTTCTTCATAATTTCCTTTTTTTACAGCTTCATAAAGTCTATTACGAAGTTTGTTTTGAATATCTGAGTATTCAGCCTTAGCTTCAAAGATCTTTTGGGTTAAATTCGCTGCTTGAATAGATGAAAGTGAAAATAAAACAGTAAAGATTAAAAACCTAAAGTTCATATAATTACCCCTAATTAGCTATCACTATTATTACTATGTAAATAAATTTAAATACTTATATATTATAATGTAACTAATCTTAAGATAATGTCAATCTGAATGGAGGTCTCGGGTGATGCTTAATTTTTACTTTGATATTGCCTTTTTGACCAAACAGGCAGTTAAAATTCCTATGCCAATTTGGCAAATACAATATGAATGAAAGCGTAAATCTATTTTCCCATTGGACCATTCAAATAATTTATCTACAGCAGCAAGCCGTTGATTAACAAAAAAATCTTCTTCGGCTGGTAGATTTTTTATAGCACAGACTCCAGCTGCTATTGCTATAAATGTTTCAGGCTTAATAATTTGTGCTTGGCAAAATTGAGAAGTTATTGAAAAAATAAAAGAACACAATATTAGTTTTTTGATATTCATAAGTTACCTTTATATTTTATTTATATACAATTTAATACAAAAAAATGTTTATATAAAGGTAAAAATAATTACAAAGAATAAGTTTAGCTTTGCCTTACGGTGATATCTTTGCAGTTGCCATTATCATCAGTGGTAATGCATTCTATTACATAGGTATTACCGCTAAATATGGTTACCGGATCTGTACATAAATGGCAATCGCCACATTTTTTAGTTACAGTAAAGCCAGTTTCATCAAATGCTGTTTCTATTACTCTGATATGATTTCCTACACGTGTACCTATATCAAAAGGAACAGAACCTTTAGAATTCCAATTAATTTTGAGTTCAGAGTCATCTAAACCTGTTTGGTTACTTACTACAATAATATGAGAATATAAATTAACATTTATTAATAAAAGGCCTATAAATAGTATTTTCATCCATTTCCCCCCTTGATAGAAATAGTTTAAGTTATTGAGGGTTTAAAATGCAAGTTATCCTTGTTCAATTACTTTAACTTTGCTTCCGGAAGGGCTTTTTTCTACAATAAAATGTACAGGGAATTGGTCCTTCATGGAATGAAGGTGGGAAACTATTATAACTTTTGCGAAATCTTCTTGGATTTTATAGATGGCGTCCATTATATGAATTAATCCTTCTTCATCTTGTGAGCCAAAGCCTTCATCTATTATTAAAGTTTGTAGGGATGTTCCTGCGCGTCTTGCTAGAAGTTTAGAAATGGCTATACGTAGAGCAAAATCAATTCTAAAAGCTTCTCCTCCAGAAAACATTTCATAAGGTCTTATACCATAAGAATCTGATATTTTAATATCTAAAGTTTCCTTGGTGCCCCCTTTTTTTAAGTCACGTAAAGATTCTATGAAAATTTGGGCCTGATTATCTGTTAATTTCGTTAAAATTTGATTTGCTTCATCTTCTACTTCAGGAATTGCATCTTCTATTAGTAAAGCTTGAATTCCATCTTTTGAGAGAGCTGTAGAAATTGTTTTAAATTCTTCGATTGATTCGTCTAGCTTTGAGATAAATTTTTTCTGAGATTTGTGTTCTTCTATTAGTTGTTCTAATTTTTGTTTTTGATTTTCCAGACTCCCAATTTGCCCAAGCAGGAGTTCTTTGTTTTTATTTGAAAGATCTTTTTTTTGTGATATTTCTGTTTCTTTAGCTTGTAAAATTTCTTCTTTTAAGTGCAGATCTTTGTATAAATCTATTTTTTCTTTTAGATTTGATATTTCTTGTTGAATTATTTTAAGAGATTTACATAGCTGTGAAATTTCAATTCTCTTGTGTTCTCTTAATAGAGCAATTTCAGTTTTATTACTTTCTTCAAGAAGTCTGTCTATTTCTCTAAGTTTATTTATCTCAGATTGATGAGCTGTGGAATCATATGGAGTATCCTTTAAATTTTTATTTATGAGTTCTATCTCTGTAATGATTTTTTGATAATCTGGGTTTTGAGCAACTAGTTCATTGTTTTTTTTATCTAGATTTTCTATATCTTTTTTTGTTATTTCTATGTAATTTGTTATTTGATTAATATTTTGATTAATTGTATCTTGTTCTAAAGTTATGACTTTAACTTGTTCTGTAATTTTATGTTTATTTTTTTTAAGTTCTTCTAACTTTACATTTTCAATACTGTTTTGCGTAACTACTTTTTTTTGATTATTTATTTCTTCATGTTGTAATAATAGAGATTCTTTTAAGTTTTTAATTAATAAACTTAATCTTTTTAGTCTATGTTTTAAAAAGCTTTCTCTCTTTTCTAATTGTTTTTTTAAAAATTTTTTTTTAGAGATTGATAAAGTTTGTTCACATAATGGGCAACAGGGATTATTTTCGTCAAGCGATAGTTTTTTTTTTCTTTTCTAAATCATTTAATTCTGAATTAACCTGATTACCTTGGGTGATAAATTTCTGATAAAAGATTTTGCGTCTTTCAAATAAAATTTCATTTTTTTCTAAAAAATTATTATTGTTTTGTGATATTTTATTTTCAATTTTATTAATTTCAGAATCTATTTTTTTTAATTCAAGTTTCAACTCTTGAAGTTGAGTATTTTGTTCTTTAATTTTTTCATTTAAATTATTTATATTTGTTACTTCACGTTCAATAAATAATTTTTTTTCTTGAATGGATATAACATTTTTTTCTTCAACTTGTTTTAGTAAGGATTGTTCCTGTTCCTTTAATTTGAGATAATTTTCTCTGTATCTTAAACTTTTTTCAAAATTATTTTGATGCGTAGTTATATCGTTTATTAATTTTTCTTTTTCTTTTTTTAATTCATCCACATTAATACTATTAACAAATTTATGGTGAAGATCTTTCCATTCTTTGTGAGTTAATTTTAATTTTTGATCTTTTTTTTCAAAATCAACTTCTAGATTTTTTATCTGAAAATTTAAAATTTGATATTGTTTATTGTGTTCAACTAAATCTTTTTTATTATTTTCTAGTAATTTTGTTTGTTCTAATAAATCTTTTTCTGATATAACAATTTTTTCTATTTCATTTTTTAAATTAGCAAGATTGTTTTTTACTAATTCAAATGATTCTAAATCTTTTTCTATATGCTCAAGAACCCTTATTAGACCATCTTTTTGTGCAAGTTCAATTTTGATTTTTTCTAATGCGAATTTTCTTAAGTTTTCATATTTATCTAAACCTAAAATATTAGCAAAAATCTCCTTTCTTTCTTTTGGGGACTTTTTTGAAAACTCATTTGAATGTCCTTGACGCAAGAATGCTGAATTTATAAAAGAATCATAATCAAGACCTATTAATCTTTCTATTTTTTGTTGCGTATCTTTTATAGTTTTATCAGTTAGCGGAACCAAAACATTTGCTTCCTTTTCCAGTAACCCAAATTCAAGAAGGGCATATGGTTTATTATAAGCAAATGTAAATTCTCTTTTTATTCTGTATATATTATTGTTAAATGCAAAATCTAATATAACCGCCATGTTTCTTTGACCCATTCGCAAAAGGCCTTGGTCCGGTTTGGAAGTTCCTACAAGCTTTCGTGCTTGTCCCCATATTGCCCAAGTAATAGCATCTAACATAGCAGATTTGCCATGCCCATTTTTTCCTGAGAGACAAATTAAATTGTATGGTTCAAAGTTTATTGTTTGTATTTCAGAGCCATAACTTAAAAAATTTTTAATTTCTAATTTTAGCGGTATCATTAATTATATTCTCACCGGTCATCCTGAGTGTAGTGCGAAGCACGAAATCGAAGGATATTAAAAAGAGTAAAACAATGCTGGATCATATATTTAGAAAATATGACATAAGAGGACAAGTTGGTAAAGATTTAAATATAGAGAATGTTTATGATGCAGCAAGAGCGATTGCTTTTTATTTTGTTGAACAAAATAAATTACTAAAAAATGTTGCTATAGCAATGGATGGCCGCTTGAGTTCAGAAGATATAAAACAAAAAGTTACTAATGCTTTTATTGATAGTGGATTAAATGTAATTTTTTTAGGTGTATGTCCAACTCCAGTATTTTATTTTGCTATGCATAATATACAAGTGGATGCAGGGGTGATGATTACAGCTTCCCATAATCCCAAAGAAGATAATGGTTTTAAAATTATATGCAATAAAGAATCTGTTTGGAATGATCAAATTCAAGTTATTAAGAATTTATTTAAAAATAAGATTAATTTAACGTCAAAAAATAAAGGCACTTATTCTGAGTATAGTATTATTGATGGCTATATTAATTGGTTAGCTATAAATTTTAATCATCTTAAAGATTCTAATATTAAAATTTTAATAGATTGTGCTAATGGTGCTGGATCTGTGATAATACCAGATTTGGTAAAAAGAATGAATTGGAAAAACGTAGAATTGAAATGTGAGATTCTTGATGGAAATTTTCCAAACCATGAACCGGATCCTACAGTATTAGAAAATATAAAAGATATAAAACAGCATTTGCAAAACAAAAAATTTGATTTTGCTGTAGGTTTAGATGGAGATTGTGATAGATTAGCTGTTATTGATAGCTTTGGTAATTTGCTAAATGGCGATCAATTGCTTGGTATATTTAGTCAATTTTTGCAAAAATCTAATGAGCAAAATTCAGTAGTTTTTGATGTTAAATGCTCAAGTGGTCTTTTGGAGCTATTAGAAAAACTTAAAATTAAATCTTGCATATCTCCTACAGGTATTTCTTATATTAAAGATATGATGAAAAAAAATAATGCATTATTAGGTGGAGAGTTGAGTGGACATATTTGTTTTAGAGATAGATATTTTGGTTATGACGATGGTATTTATGCAATAATGCGTATAGTTGAAATAGTTCAAGAATCAAAAAAAACTATACAAGAATTATTGTCAGTATTTCCTAAAAAAATAAGTTCCCCTGAAATTCGCTTACAATGTGCAGAAGAAGATAAAAATTCTATAATATCTTTAGTAAAATCAAAATTATTATCTAATTCTGATTTTAATTTAGTTGAAATTGACGGAATTAGCGTTTACACAAAATATGGATGGGCAATATTAAGGGCTTCCAATACACAACCTATGTTAAGTATACGCTTTGAGGGAAATAATCCTGAAGGATTATTAAAAATTAAACAGGATTTTTTTAATGTATTGGTGGAAAGCTTCGACCAAAATTTATTAAAAAATAAGTTTGAGATATAATATGAAACCCATTCGTATCCTTTGTCCTTCGATTTCGCGCTGTCGCGCTACACTCAGGATGACCGGAGAAGAAAGAAGAAGTCCAGTCATGCTGAGCTTGTCGAAGCATCAGGACGAACAGGGCAGGAATGTAAAAAGCGCTCGTGGTGAGCTTGTCGAACCATACGAGCATGATTTAGGAATAACTTGAGTGAGGGTTGTGAAAAATAGAATAGGTCTACATATAAGATTGGTCGATACATTAACTCATGTTATAAAAAAAGCTATTGATTTGGAAATCCCTTTTTTTCAAACTTTTTTTATGCTTCCAACAGGAAAACATATTAAGCCTACTAATGCAGATATTAATGAGTTTTTAAAATTAAGAAGAAAATATTTTAATAATCTTTATGTACATGGTTCTTATTCAATTAATCTCTGTGGTCCTGTAAATTTTGCCCATAAAGTTTTAAATTTTGAAATAGAGATGGCGAAAAAACTTGAATTTACACATTTAGTTTTGCACCCTGGTGCACATACAACTGAAAATACAAAATTAGAAGGAATAGAATTCTTAGCTAAATCTTTAAACAATGTTTTAAAAAAAGAAAAATCAGTAAATATTATTTTGGAAAATACTGCTCATGGCAAGAGAGCTATTGGTAGTGATATACAGGATTTTGGTATATTAAAAGAGAAACTTGAGTATCCTGAAAAAATATCATTTTGTATAGATACTGCTCATGCTTATTCATTTGGTTATGATTTAGTAAGTTTTGAAGAACAAAGTAAATTCATTCAACTTATAAACAATATTCTGGGCATAAATAATATCTCTTTAATTCATTTAAATGACACTCTTGAATTACTTGGCTCAAAAATAGATACACATTATATCCCAGGTAAAGGTAATATAGGTAAAGAAACATTAAAGAATTTTATAGAAAACAAAAATTTTGTTAATGTTCCCATTATTGCAGAATTACCAAACCTGTCTGAAACTGAAGAAAAACAAGCTTTATCTGAAATTAAAAACTGGCTACTTTAATTTTTTTGTTGCCATAGATAACATTATCCAGGTCCAGCCGGTAAAAATTGCATCTATTCCAATAAATGTTCCAATTACCCATAACCCTGAATATGGCCATTCATACCAAATCAAGAGACCAAGAGCTAATGTTACAACGCCATTTAGAATCAACCAGCCTTTATGAGGCACATGTTTTGCAAGACCAAAAATAATTCGCAATATTCCTGAGACTACAAAAAAGATTGCTAATAAAAGAGTTAGACTTAAAGCGCTTAAAGCAGGATTTAATGTTATAAAAAATCCACCAACAATATAAAATATGCTCAAAAATAAATGTAGGAAAAAATTGGCCCATAAATTTATTTTAAAGGCTTTTACTCCTTCAAAAATACCTACAATTATTATAAGTAATCCCAAATAAACTACTGAAATTAATGTACTTAAAAATGAAAATATTATCGCTAATGAGCCTAAAACTACTAAGCCTATTCCTAATCCAAGATACCAATTTCTATTTTCTTGAATTTGTCTAAGTACATGAGGATGAATTTGAAAGTCATTATTGTTATTCATTTTTTTACTTTCTTTTAAATATTCGTTATACACCTTTAAAAAGTGTAGTAATCAATGACACTATAAATGATAATAAAAATAAAAAGAATAAAACTTTGAGTAGAACTAGAGAAATTACACTTACTCCTGCAAACAACATGCTACCTGAGATTGCAGTTAAAATTAAAAACAGGATAATTAATCCCTTCATAATATGTTCCTAATAAATCTGTGAAAATATTAAGGTTGCTGACCACGTAAAACTCTCATTATAAGAGATATAATGAAGAGTACTAAGAATATAAAAAACAAAACTTTAGCTATTTCAATGGACATGATTTCTACGCCACTAAAGCCTAGAAATCCAGCAATTAACGCAAGAACTAAAAATGTTATTACCCAATCCAACATCATGGTCTCCTTTTTTTTAAAACTAACTTTTATAAATGTATTTGGTATTTGATTTAAAAAACAATAATTGTAGGGTTTATAGGGTTATTTACCTGAATAATCAGTGTTTTTCCCTGTTTTTTACTACAATTTCATTATTGACTAAAAGTAAATATGTGCTAATATATATAAATATATAATTGTCTGCTTGTTTTTTATATAAATGGAGATTTTAAATGAAAATATCAATTAAATTACTTAGTTTAATGCTGATTTTGGCTGTTACAAGCCCATCTCTTTTTTCAATGGATGATATGACCGAAGAGGAGCAATTAGCTCTTGCAATTAGTATGTCGCTTGGTGAACAAAATTCTACAAGAAGTATCCAGGCAAGTTCAGCATCTTCTTCAAGTTCTAGTTCAATGAGTTCAAATAAAAAGCTTGAACCTGAAGCAAAAGTTGATTCGGAAGAAAAAACTGTGAGAGAAGTAAAAGAAGAATGGGAAACTTCGGCTCAAAAACTTTTCAAAATGAACGCATATCGCAGTAAATGTTTAGAAGAACATATGCCGAAGGTTTTAAGTGACTTAGTACAACAATATGATCCCATTAAGGACAGCTGGATTGACTGGATTGATTGGCAAGATGAACCAAAATTACAAGTCTCTGGTGTTACTGCTATATGTTCATTACAAAAAAACCAATTGGTTTTTGGGACACTTCTTGGTCAAATAAAAATATGGAATTATGTCTCTGGTAAGTTAGAAACCATTTTAGAAGATAAAATTGTATCTTTATCTCCTGAGCTACATCTTGAGCTATCTCCTGAGTTTTTTGCTTTATTTGACATTGGAGGGTTTATTAATGCATTATGTATATTACCAGAAAATAAATTAGCGTATGGTCGTTTTAGAGAAATCAAAATATGGAACTTAAATTCGGGTAAATTGGAGAAAAAATTCGAAGGCCATACAAGTATTATTAATTCATTATGTGTATTACCAGTAGATAAATTAATTTCTTCTTCATTAGGTGAAACGAAAATATGGGATCTTCATTCTGGCCAATGCGAAAAGACACTCAATATTTCAGCTGATGTATTATGCCCATTATATGGGAATAAATTCTTATCTGGACATACAGATGGAACAATTAAAATATGGGATCTAAATAATTATGAATGTGAAAATACTTTAGAGGGGCATAATGGCTCCTGTATAAAGGCACTCTCAGTATTACCGAGAAACAGATTGTTATCTATTTATGCTTGTGGAGCAGTGAAAATATGGGATTTAAGTACTAAAAAATGTTTGCAGACTTCCCAAGGTAATGTCACGATTGAGTTATGTTGCATATTACCTTTTAATAAACTAGCAGCAACTACTTCATTTAGTAATCGTATAAAAATATGGAGCAATAGAGCATATTTACCTGTTCCTGATGAAATATTAATGAACTTGGTTAATAAATATAAAGTTGCACTAGATCGATATAATTTAATGGATAGGGAAACTGCATTTTCTGAATCAAAGAAAATAATAGAAGATTTATTTTATTCAATTGAAGAGATACTACGTTATTTAAAAAATTTTTCTGAGGATAAATTGGAAGCTGCAAAAAACTTGTTATTCAACAGGGAAGTAAGTTTAGAAACATTAGAGCCAATGTATAAAAAACTTCAGGATGAACTTAAGGTTGTTAATGACAAAATTGAAGAAGCACAAAAATCAAATAAAGCATTAAACGATGCTCTTGATGCATATGATGGGAAATAATAAATCTTATGCGCAATTAGCCTAAATATTATGGTTTTATTGCTTTTATTGTATTTACAGCTGCATTTACTATGTTAGCAGCTGCATTTATTCTGTTAGCTTCTGCAGCATTTTGTAATTGAAAAGCTGCATATTGTTGAGTGAAAACAGATTTGCTTTTAATAAGTAACATAGCATTTTTAATTGTATTAATTTCATCGTTAAGTTCTTTTAAAAACTTATTTGCTTTTATTATAATTACAGGATCATCTGATGTTTTTGCTATGTTTAGCAATTCAACAATTTTATTGGATATTTTTAATAATTTATTTAAGTCATTAAATGCTGCAACTGCAGGTAGGCCACTTTGAATATAGTGATCTTTCATATTTTTTCTTAATTCATCAGGAGTTTTATTTTTTATTTTTTTCAGTAACTCCATATCTCTTTTATTTATTTTGCGTATTGCTCTAAGTAAAAAAGCTTTATGTGTCCTGCTGAAAAATAATGCACCGGGTATTGCTATGGCCAGAGTGGCAAGTGGAAGCAGATCTTTCTTGAAGTGCGTCTTTAAATGCTCCCTTATCTGATAATCATTAAATTTATTATCTTTTAATATTTTAAGCATATCTTTATCTGCATAAGCTAAGCAACTGCATAATGTTCCTGCAGTTAATCCTGTAGCTAAAATTGCTGTTGATTTTTTTAATACAAATTTATTCATGCAATGATTATTTGTTGAGAATAGTGAAAGCATAAATAATGTTAAAATTCTTTTAGTTTTCATATGGTCCTAAATTTAATCAATAAATTTTTACTATTTGGGTAAGATTAGCTAATATCAATAATTATGTTAAATAATTTTTATAAACGCGTAATAACCGGCTTAATATTTTTACTAGTTTTTTTTGGGTCATTTTTTTTCTTACCCAAACTTTTTCTTGTTTTAATTCAAGGTCTTATACCTATATTAATTTTAGTTGAGCTAAAAAGTTTATTTAAAGACAATTTTAGAGTTCCGGTAATATTTTATGCATTTGTTCCATTTATTCTTATAGGCCACATGTATAAAAATATAGTTTTTAGGCCTGTAGTATTGTTATTATTTTTAACAGCTTTTACCTTTGATTCAATGTGTTATGTTGCTGGTAAGATTTTTGGTAAGAGAAAGATATGTCCACAAATAAGTCCGGGAAAGACTGTACAGGGTTTTTTAGGTGGTTATATATCTTTAATAATTTTATTTTATTTAATATTAATTTTTACTCAAAAACCAGTTTCTGTAATATTTATTTTATTTTTTGCTTTTATTTGTTCAATAATAGGATTTGCCGGGGATATTTTTGAATCTTGGTTAAAAAGAAAAGCTGGAGTAAAAGATTCAGGTAATATTTTGCCAGGACATGGGGGAGTTTTAGATAGATTTGATAGCGTTATGTTCTTAGCTATAATTTTTTATATTTTCAAAACTCAAATTGTAAGCCGATTTTTTTAAAACCGTACTTAATTTTCCATTCATTTTTAGCAGAAATTGGCAATTGTTTCTTGCCTGGGAATGTAATAAGTTTTTTGAACGTTTGGAGATTCAATAAATTCAAAAAACTGTCTATTTTCAAACATTATTCCCTTTATTTTAGAATTTTTTTCTAATCCATTTATTTTAAAATTACTAATTAAAGTTAATGAAATTAGTAATTTGAGAAAACGCTTCATATTATTTTTTACCCCTAAATTAGTTTAAATAGTTTAAATTAACTTTATAACAATTAAGAGATTCAACACAAGGGTTTTTTTGGTACTAAATGTTAGTTAGACTTTACATTTAGTTGGACTATTTGATAAGTAGGCTTTACATTTAGTACCAATTTAATTAGATTTAAGAAAGAAATTAATTTTGAAATAGGAGAATTTTATGCTTATAAAAAGGCCATTTTGGGAACAAATGATAGAACAGGCTTGGAAGGAAAAGAATATCATTTGGTTAATGGGTGTTAGAAGGGTGGGTAAAACAAGTTTATGCCGAAGTATATCTAATATTGAATATTTTGATTGTGAAAAACCACGAGTTAGACAATTACTAATAGACCCGGAAGGGTTTTTAGAAAGTCAGAATGGCAAGCGTATAGTTCTTGATGAAATTCATCGACTTGATAATCCTTCTGAAATTTTAAAGATAGCAGCCGATCATTATCCTGAAGTGAAAATTATTGCTACAGGATCATCTACATTGGGGGCCAGTGTTAAGTTTAAAGATACATTAGTAGGAAGAAAAAGAGAGATTTGGTTAACTCCTATTTTATTACATGAAATGGCTGATTTTGGTAATCAAGACATTCGTCATAGGTTTCTTTTTGGTGGGTTGCCTTATTTTTTTGTTCAAAAACAAATACCTGAGACTGATTTTAAGGAATGGATTGATGGATATTGGGCAAAGGATATTCAGGAATTATTTAAGGTTGAAAAAAGATACTCTTTCCAGAAATTTGCAGAGCTTTTATTATCTTATAATGGAGGACAATTTGAAGCAAGCAAGTTTACTGTTCCATGCGAAGTGGTAAGACAAACAGTTGTAAATTATCTTGATATTCTAGAAGAGACTTTTGTTGTGCATGCAATTAGGCCCTATTCTAGCCATAAGGCCACCGAAATAATTAAAGCTCCTAAGGTATATGGTTTTGATAGTGGATTTGCTTGTTACTCTAAGGGTTGGCAGGAAATAAGACAGGAAGATTTGGGAATATTGTGGGAACAGATAGTTCTAAATGAAATCAATGGAAGATTACAAACCCGTGATATTCAATATTGGAGAGATAAAAAGGGACATGAAATTGATTTTGTTTTGCATAATAAATTTAATAATTCTGTTACAGCAATAGAATGTAAGTTTTCTATTTCACAATTGGATTTAACTGAGTTAAATTTAGCTTCTATAGCTAAAAATATTCAAGCTTTTAGAAACAGTTATCCAAAAGGAATAAATTTGGTTGTTGCAAACGATATTGATATAGCTTTTGAAAGACGGTACAAAGATTTAATAATTTTATTTGTGAACCCAAATGATTTAATCAAAAAGCTTTCTTTTTAATTAAATCAACAAGATTAATCTGTTTAATTTTTTGTTCAGTTCCCAACGTCATATCTTTAACTGTAACTTCATGATTTTCCTGTTCTTGAGATCCAAGAATTAAGCAAAATTTAGCCCCCATTTTATTGGCTTTACGCATAAGACTTTTAACAGAAACATCATCAAATAAAATATCATGGGTAATATTGTTAGAACTTAATTGATTAGCCAAAAGTAAAGCTAATAATTGTTGGTCTTTTGAAAGAGGAATAATTAAATATAACGATGGTAGTTCTGGTATAGGTAGTTTATTTTGAAACATTTCAACTAAAAGAAGAAGTCTTTCTATGCCTATAGCTGCTCCTACTGCAGGTTGATTATACTTTTCTTGAGAAATTTCACTGACTAATCTATCATATCTTCCGCCACCACAAAATGCATTTTGCGCACCAAGATCAGCGCTGCTAAATTCAAAAACAGTTTTATCATAATAATCTAAACCCCTAACTAAATTACTTGAGTGTGCAAAAGAAACAGATGTAAGTTCTAAAGTAGTTTGTAATTGTTTCCATTCAGCATCACAATCTTTGCAAAGATGTTCTATTGTTTTTGGTGCTTTTAGATAAATTTCTTTACATGATGGATTTTTGCAATCAAAGATTCTTAAAGGGTTTTTGTCTTTACGTTCTAAGCAATTTTGGCAAAGTTTGTCTGTAATTTGTTCTAAAAACTTTTTTAATTCTTGGTTAAATTTATTTCTATCTTCATAGCAGCCTAAGAAGTTTATAAGAATTGCGTAGTTATCAAGCAAAAACTTATCTTTAAACAATCTATCAAGCATTCTAATTAAAAGCGCATCTTGGTTGATAGATTTTGAGCCTATAATTTCTAAATTAGTCTGATGAAATTGTCTAAAGCGACCTTTTTGTGGCCTTTCATATCTGAACATTGGTCCAGAGATAAAAACTTTCCAAGGTAGCTCTGTTATTCCATTTTCTAAGAAGGCTCTTACTGTTGATGCAGTTGCTTCCGGCCTTAAACATATTGAATCTTCTGGATCACTAGCTGATTTGTTTTCTATTAAAAACATTTCTTTGCTGACTACATCTGTGTGTAAACCTAAAGTTCTTTTGAAAAGTTCTGTATGCTCTAATATTGGAGTAGAGATTTGAGTAAAGTTATATTCCTGTAAATGTTTTTGGATTTGCGAGATTACAAAGTTAAATAATCTCATATCTATAAAATCTTGTGTACCTTTTACTCTTTGAATCATTATAACTCCAATAAACTAATACCTAAGCTAATATTTTTGATTATACCATCGAGTAAATATTGGGCAAGATAGACTTTACAATCTTATAGCGGGTTCTGAAAATCTTCTTTGTGGTGACACTATTTCTGGTTCGTAAGGCGAGGGAAGACTTGGTCGTCTAGTAATATCAGCAAATGATCCAATATTTTTACTTGATCCAAGTCCAGGCATATTTTCAATTTCAAATGGTTGTCGAGATGCTATGGTTTTTCCTGGATCCCAATATATTATTGGTTCTACAGTTTCTACAGGAGTTTTAGAAACGGGATTTGTTTTAGATGCTTCTATTAAGCTAACTAACTGAGTATGTTCTGGGATTAATTGGAAGCGACCACCTTCTCCTTGAAGAGGTTTTACAATTTGTTGTTCAAAATTTTGTTTAAAAGTAGGGTTTGTATTAATTGCATTATTTATACCAGATGCTTCTTTTATTGCATCAAAGATTGCTTGGTTGTATAGCATTCGGTCACCTTCATTTTGTATATTGAAATCTTTAGCTATATTGCCTGATAGTTTTGTAATTACTTTTTCTAAAGTATCGTGTAACTTCCCAAAATCAGGGTCTTTTTTTACGGCTTCATTTTTAATTAATCTAATATCACTTGCTGAAATATCACCCGAAAGAATGGCATTCCCTATTTTAATTAAAAATTCATTTATTTTCTCTTCTGGTATTGATTTTAATTCTTTTCTACTTAAATTTTTAATGAATTCACTTTTAGCAAGCTCTTTAGATTTATAATTATCAAAAAGTGACTTGATAGCGTAACCTATTAATATGGCAATAACTGTTCCACCACCTGCTATACCTGCAATCTTTCCTGCCTCAAAAATATTCTGATCTTTTTTTTCAGTTGTTTTTACATAGCTAGTTTGTAGATTTGCGATTGTAAAAATTATTGTTATAAAGTTTAATAATATTTTATTCATGTTAATCATATTAAAGGTTCGTAGGTAGCATGACTATATTCAGCTGAGCTGCTCCAATTATTAGGTTTAATAAGAGATGGCATAGTGCTAGGATGTTCCCCTATTCCTAATTCATATTTTACATGCTGTTGTGTATAAGGATCGTTATTTATGGTACCCATTTTCACGGACATATCAAACGCTTTTGTTAGATCTCCATTGAAACGATTTAAAGCTAATGATTGCACACCCCTCGATTTTAGACTTATTTTTTCTAGAGGAGTAGAAGAAGTAGTCGTTTCGGTTCTGGTTTGAGTACTAGAAGCTGAAGGCTTTGTGATTAAAGTAGATAAAGGTTGAGGTTCTACTTGACCAAAACTTGCTGTATCTGAAGAAGTTTGTTTTGAAGAAGCAGTTTTGGGAGCATTAATTTTTTCTTGTAAAGTGCTAATTTCTTTTTGAACTTCTGCTTTATCAGAAGGTGTTAATTTTGGGTCATTTGATAATGTCTGCAATTCGGATATTTGTCGATTTATTATTTTTGCGTCACTTGGGGAACCAAACCACGTATCAGCATTTGCTTTAGTAGTTCCCGCTTGTTTTGCTGCATCTATACTTAATTGAATGGCTCCTTTTTGAATTGTTTCGGCTTTTATTCCCATTTCTTGTAATTTAGCTACGTTACCTGAAGCTATTGCTACATTGCTACGTACAGTGACATCTGCACCTTGCAAAGGTTTAGATTGTAGTAAGTTTCCAGCAGCTTGAACAGTATCGCCTCCAAAAGCTACCGCTGTTGCTCTTACACTATCTTGTACTAAAGTTGGACTCTTTTTACTTACAGAATCTTGTAACTTTTCAAAGGCGGTATCAGATATTGTGCGTGCTTGAATTTTTTGTGATTCAGGAATTTGAGGTTGTTGATCGATTTCACTTGCTACTTTATCTTGTTTATCCTTTAAAAACTCTTTGAAAGCATCCCATTTTCCAGGGTTTTTTTTAAAGTATACAATCGCTGAAGCTACAGCTGTTACTAATAAAGTAGCTATTGTTCCACCAACAATTGCACCCGTATCATCTGCCTTAATTTGTCTAATTTGTATATTAGAAAACATTAGAATAATTGCTAAGAATTTTAAAGATATTTTATTCATAACTCTCCTTTTTTATATAAAATTTATTACAATTACAAAATATCACATTTTTTGGTCAAAAAACAAGGGTTGGATTAAGATTTTGATAAACTGGGTTAAAAACGTTTTAATCTGAGGTTTTTTAAGCTATTTTATGAGGATTGTAGGTTCATTAACTCTCTGAAATTGTTTTATTGTAGGCTCATATTTAGCAATTTTAAGGTTTGGATCTAGAGTTGAACCCGATATTTGTTTTTCCACAAATGAGATACCTGTATGAGGATCTTTAGATATTAAATATACAGAACCTTTATGTTCTAAAGCATTAATATCTCTCATTGATTTTTGAGATTTCATTGCTGCCAAAGCATCTGAAAAATCTAATGGCGTTTCGAATTGAAGTTGCTCAGAAATTTCTATATGAGGCTTGGAAAAAGTTTTTTCTACGATTCTATTGTTAATATCTGCTAAGTCTTTCAAATCAGCACCGTTTCTTACAAGAAGTCCTAATGTTTCAGATACTTCTTGCCCTAAATCGCTTGAAACTTCTTTTACAAACATCACATCTAAATTATTTTCTTTAATTAAAAATTCATTCATAAAATCTGATAAAATTGAAAAAGCTTCATCTTTAGGTAAATTAAAATCATTGAGAAATGTTTTTATAAATAATGCTGCTTCTTTTGTAGATTCTTCCAACTTACCATCAGCTTTTGCTTTCAAAGAATTTTCTAAACTTGAATAATTTATTTTGGATATATCTTTGCCGGATAACTCTTTTTGACCTGAAATGAAAGCTTTAAGTTTTCGACCTATTGCCAGTTTTATTCCTCCGATTACTACAGCAGGAGGTAATTTTGTAGACGATACTAAAGGTCCTTTGGGCACTTCTTTTGATGAAATCGATTTTAATGCTGCTGCTAGAGATCCAGTTTCACCGCCTACAGAAGGTTTATCTACTCTAGAGCTTTCACTGCTTGTAGATTGTTTAGCTGTCTGGATCATATTTTGTATAACAGATGCGCTTGAAGCTCCTGGCTCAATAGTAGAAACAGAGTCTACTGCTGCTGTTAATTGAGGTGTTGTTATTGGTGTATCTAAAGCAGTAGCAAGTTTACTGGCTGCATTAGATATAACCTGTTCTTGTGTTTGTCCATTCTTAATTCCTTGTTCAACAATATCGAAAGCTTTTTCAAGTATAGGTTGCTGACTTTTTGAAACTGTTTGAGATAATAATTTCCTTGCAACTTTTACGTTTTCAGCTATTTCTGATGGAGAATATTTTCTCGTCTCTTGTTTCTTAATCGCAGCTGTATCTGCAAAAAGCATTTTTATAAAAAGTGCGACAGGGATTAAAATTGCAGCAATCGGGATGCCAACTTCTAAGCCTAATTTAGTATCGTCAGTAACGCTTTTTATAGAATTAATATTTAAATTTGATGCGAAAATACATAAAATCAGAAACTTTATAATATTCTTTTTCATAATAACTCCCTTTTTAAATTTAAGTTTTTTGAAATAGCATTTATTTGATTTCTAAATAAAGTGCTTATTATACAAACAAAAACTACAAAAATTAATAATCGCTTCATTCTTCACCTGCTATAAAATCGTAATTACAATTATAAATTTAGTGAATTTTTGTTTGTAAAAGCAAGATTTTTGATAAATAAATGGAGATTATAGCTCTTGTGCTTTTTTTAGTTCAGCTTCTTCGAATATTTCAGCTTCAGTAATTCCTTTTTTGGCTAAAATTTTAATATATTCGCTGGCCTCTTTTAAGAGAAAATCACGGGGTTGTGGGTCCGTTTTTAAAAGTAGATTAATTACTTCTAAAGTTAATTCATTTTTTTCAGGTAAATATTTGATTGAATTAAAGATTTTAATTAATTCATCATATTTTTTAGATTTTGATTCTTTTAAAAGCTCTTTTGCATGATTGACGTGGAATTCCCAGTTATGAACTATAATGGTGCTTGGTTTATTACTGGATCTGCTGATAAGAACCTTTTGTGATCCTTCTCCGCATATATCACATTTAGATTTATCCATTGCATTTAAGTTTAGAAATATAAATAAACAGGATAATAAAGAAATTTTTTTCATAGGATTTCTCCGTTTTGTAAGTTTTGTACAACTTCTGTTTTAATAGGTCCATTTGATAATCCACGAATAAATTGGTAAATATATGGATTATCAGATTCCCATATATCTTTTGCCTTACCTACATATCTAATTTCACCATCATCAAGAAGTGCTACATTGTCAGCAAAGTTGAATATTTCTATATCATGTGAAATTATTATAGAGGTAACCTTAAGCTTTTTCTGCATATCGAACATTAATTCATGAATAATCTTTGATGTGATCGGATCTAAGCCTGTTGTAGGTTCATCATATAAAATTACTTCAGGATTTGTAATTAGAGTTCTTGCAAAACCGACTCTTTTTTTCATCCCACCGGATAGTTCCGAAGGATATTTATAAAGAATATCTGGAGATAAGTTTACAAGTGCAAGTTTTTCTTTGACTATAGGCAGTACCTTATCAGAAGGTATTCCGTTTTCTAAAAGTGTGAGTCCTACATTTTCAAAAACATTTAATGAATCTAGAAGAGCAGCAAATTGAAAGACGTAGCCAACTTTTTTGAAAACATTTTGTAAATCTTGACCATGTAATTTTGTAATATCTTTTCCATTAATTATAATATGGCCCGAAGTTGGCTTTATAAGACCTATTATTTGTTTTAAAAGAACAGATTTACCTTCACCGGATCTACCTATAATAACAGTCATTTCCTCTTCAGGAATTTCTAGATTAACCCCTTTGGTGATCCACTTACCTTCAAATTTTTTTCTAAGATCAATAATTTCTATCATATCCCTCCCATGGTTCCTTCGACTTCGCCTTGCAGGCTTCGCTCAGGATGACTGGAGCGAGAGATTTTGTTTCTAAGATCAATAATTTCTATCATGAGTTTATGGCCCAAAAAGTAGTATAGCAAGAAAATAGTTAGCTATTATTATCAATATAGATCCAACAACAACACTTTGTGTAGTAGAAATTCCAACTCCACGTGCGCCACCTACTGTAAAATAGCCTTTATATGAACCTATAATGGTTAAAATAAAACCAAAAACACTTGCTTTAATCATTCCTCCACGCACATCAGAAAATTCAGCTATGCTCCTTATGCCTGTTATATAATCTTCGCCATTCAATCCTAATACATGCACACAAACTATATATCCCCCTAGAATCCCAAAAAACATTGAAAAAAGACAAAGAAGTGAAAGAATAAATGTTCCAGCAACTACTCTTGGAATAATTAGGTATTGAAAAATATTGATTTGTAATGTTTTTAAAGCATCTATTTGTTCTGTAATTCGCATTGTTCCAATTTCTGCAGCTATTGCAGATCCGGATCTACCAGCTACCATAAGACCAGTTAATACAGGTCCTAATTCACGCATCATAGAAAGGGCTACGACAGGTCCTAAAAACTCTTCTCCGCCAAATTGTTGAAAACCTTTATAGCTTTGAATTGCAAGAACAGCTCCTGCGAAACCTCCTGTAATAACTGTTATAGTAAAGGAGCCTACTCCTATTTTTTCCATTTGGAAAATGAATTTGGAGAATTTGAATTTGGTTGTAAATAGAGCCTTGATTGTTTCTGCAATAAAAAGTGAAAAGTCACCTATTACATCGCAATATTTAATTGCAAAGGTTCCGATAGAATCTAATAACCTTACAATCAATTGAAATCCTTTTTTTTTATATTTTTTTACTCTACATCTGCTGTATTTTGCACAGGTAGTTGTTGTTGAGTGTAAGATACAGTTTGTTTTTTAGATTTTAAAATAGCTAGTCCTAAAGAACCAAAAATCAGAATTGCTCCTAAAACCCAAGTTGCTTTTTGAAATATATCTTGGCCGCCGGATCCACCAAATAACATCTGGCTTCCTCCGCCCATGGTTCCTATACCTATACTACCTTTACCTTTTTGTATAAGAATTAAAAGAATTAGCAAAATAGCTGAAAATGCAAAAATAAATGATAATAACCCTTGTAACATATTGTTTCTCCAAAATTAAAATACTATTTTATAAAGATATTAATTCAAATTTTTTAGTTAGTCGATTATTTTTAAAAACTTATTAATATCCGTGCTAGCTTTACCTATCAAAAAACCTCCAAGCTGACCTATTTTCTTAAGTTCTTTAGCTGTATGTTCATTAACACTTCCTCCATAAACCAGTGTATAAGAAATTTTGGATTTTGTCTTGAGCATTAAACTTTCAATATATGAAAATATTTTTTCTACATATTCAGGCTCAGCAGCTACTTCTGTACCTATTGCCCATATGGGCTCATAAGCTATTATTAATTTTTTTAATTTTTTAACCTGTTCAACAATATCTAGCTGATATTTTAACGTCTCTAAAATTCGATTACTTTCATGGTCAATAAGAGATTCTCCTATGCATAAAATAGGGGTTATGTTTTGATCTGATAATAATTCAAGTTTTTTTAGAATAATGTCATTACTCTCAGAGAAGTTTTGCCTACGCTCGCTGTGTCCTATAATACAATACTTACAATCTAACTCTGACAGGGAAACAGCACTTACTTCTCCTGTTAGTGGACCTGAAGTTATTGGGGCACAGTTTTGGGCTCCTAAAACTATAGGGCTGTTTTTTAGAATCTCATTTATTGGATATAAAGATACAAATGACGGGCAAATTACGACTTGATTTGCGCTATTTGTTTCATATGCAAATTTTTTGGCCAGGGCAATTTCTTGATTAAGGTTTAAATATGTTTTCCAATTAGCGATATACAGCTTCATACAAAAAAGTTTCTTCTATAATGGTTTAATTCAGCAACCGATTCTTGAATATCAATTAATGCACGGTGACCTTCAGGTTTTACATAATCAATATCCTGGCGTTCAGGGTACCAGCGTTTGATAACCTCTTTTATTGATGTTACATCAATAATTCTATAATTAAAAAAATTGTCTAAGCTTGGCATATATTTTAATAAAAACCTTCTGTCCTGCCAAACTGAGTTTCCACATAATGGAGATACGCCTATAAAACAGTATTTGTCAAAAAACTCTATGCTCAGTTTTTCGGCTTCTTGTTCAGTTACCACAGATTTTCTTGCTTCATCTAGTAAACCTGAGGCTGTATGAGTTTTTACTACCCATTCGTTTAAATTCAAGAATTTATCTTCAGTTTGTTTTATAACAAAGCTTGGCCCAATCTCTAAAATATTTAAATCTTTATCAGTAACAAGGGATGCTATTTCTAAGATAACATCTTTATTAATATCCAGCCCTGTCATTTCAAGGTCTATCCAAGCTAAATTTGATAAATTTTTCATATAGAAATTTTTCTGATTTTATAAAATAAAAAATTTGTTTCTAAAAGATTATATGAAAAAAAACTTGGATTAAAAAGTTTTTTCAATTAAATAAATCAAATTATTGTTTTTAAGATGCTTAACTTTTAAACTTGAGATTAGTACAAAATAAAATATTGAAGGGGGAGAAGATGGAGCCATTTCTTAATAAGAATAATACGGATGCTAACGATATAATTCCTGTTATCCCTACTATGGATATAGTAGTTTTTCCTCATATGATAGTTCCACTTTTAGTGGTTGATGAAAATATAATAAAAGGAATAAATAGCGCAGTAGAAGGTTCAAAAAATGTGCTTTTGCTTGCTTCAAAAAAACAGACATTGGATAGCTATGATTCTATAAGTACCAAGGATCTATATTCTACAGGGACACTTGCTTCGATAATGAGGATAGTAAAAATTCCTGAAGATGGAATAAAAATTTTAGTGCAAGGTGTTTGTAAATCACAAGCACAAGATATATTTACTCATGATGGAGTACTATCTGCAAAAGTTGTAAAGTTAGAGGTTGAAAGAGGTTCTGAAGACGAAATTAAGGCACATATAAAAAATATTAAAGATTTAACTGAAAAGATATCTGTTACTGGTCAAATTTTTAGTCCTGATTTTCATATAATACTTTCAAAAATGCAGGATCCTGAAAAAATTGCTGATTTTATAATATCACATTTGAATCTTTCCGTAGATCAATCTCAGGAGCTTCTGGAAAAGAAAACTCAAGCGGAACTTATTGAAGCAATATATTATTTACTTTACAAAGAAGTAGAAGTAAACGAGGTACAAGAAAGAGTAAAAAATAATGCTCGTGATTCTATGAATAAATCACAAAAAGAGTTTTATTTGAGGGAACAACTAAAAGCTATTAAAAAAGAGTTGGGCGAAGATGACATAGAAGATATAGAATCTATGAGAGATAAGCTTGCTTCGCTTCCATTAACAGATGAAGTTAGATTGGAAATAAATAGACAAATTAATAGACTAGAAAAAACCTCTCCAGAATCTATGGAGGCTGCAGTTATAAGAAATTATCTGGATTGGATTTTTGGATTACCATGGGGCAAAGAAAGTACAGATAATTTGGATATTGAGCATGCAAAGAAAATTCTTGAAGAAGATCATTATGGAATGAAGGAAATTAAAGATAGAATATTAGACTTTATATCCATAAGAAAATTGAAACAAGATGGTTATGCTCCAATACTTTGTTTTGTTGGCCCCCCTGGGACAGGTAAAACTTCTTTGGGCAAATCTATTGCAAAGAGTTTAGGAAGGGAATACTTTAGAATTTCTTTAGGTGGTGTTAAAGATGAAGCAGAAATTAGAGGACATAGAAGAACTTATGTTGGCGCTATGCCTGGTAGATTTATCCAAGGCATGCGAAAAGCTGGGACCTCTAATCCTATAATTATTATAGATGAGCTTGATAAGATTGGCGCAGATTTTAGAGGTGATCCGTCAGCGGCTATGTTAGAAGTTTTAGATCCACATCAAAATAAAACTTTTAGTGATAATTATTTAGGAGTGCCGTTTGATCTTTCAAAAGTAATTTTTATAGCAACAGCAAATAGCTTAGACACAATTTCTGAACCGTTAAGAGATCGTATGGAAGTTATTCAAGTCTCAGGGTATACTTTAGAAGAAAAAATATCTATTACTAAAAAACACTTATTGAGAAAAGCTATTTCTGATTCCGGATTAGATAACCATAATATTGACATTAAGGATGAAATAATACACGATATAATCTTACATTATTCAAGAGAATCAGGAGTGCGGGAACTAGAAAGACAGGTTAGAAAGCTGTGCTCAAAAATTACCCGTTCCTTTGTTGAAAATGGAATCATACCTGAATACTCTTGTAATGTTCTAGAGAAATTATTGGGTCCTAAGAGATTCATTCAAGAGTTTAGTAATAAGGGCAATCAGATAGGCATAACTAATGGTTTAGCTTATACTTCTTATGGTGGAGATATAATTCAAATCGAAGCAGTATTAATGCCTGGCAAGGGTAGATTGATTTTAACCGGACAGCTTGGAGATGTTATGAAAGAGTCTGCGCAAGCAGCATTGACTTATGCAAGATCACATGCAAAAGATTTTGGAATTGCTCATAAAATATTCAACAATAGTGATATTCATATACATGTACCCGCCGGATCTATACCAAAAGATGGTCCTTCTGCTGGTATAACTATACTTTCATCTATATTGTCTATTTTGACAGAAAGACCGATAAACTCAGATTTTGCAATGACGGGTGAATTGAATTTACAAGGTGAAGTTATGCCTATAGGTGGTTTAAAAGAAAAACTTTTAGCTGCAAAAAGAAATGGCATTCACCATGTAATTTTACCTGACAAAAATAAAAATGATTTTAATGGTCTTGAAGAACTGGTAACTGATTTGGATGTTATATGGGTTGAATATGCAAAAGAGGCGCTTAGCCATGTTCTTTTGCCTAAATTGAGTTAGATTAAAATTTTAATTATGAAAAAAGCAGCTAATGTATTAACAATAGGTGGCGCAACTCAAGATGTTTTTATTTATTATGAAAACATGCAAACTAGTGATCAAGATAATCAAGCATATATTTTACTCGAACAAGGTTCAAAAATAGATGTAACAGATTTGCATTATTATAGTGGTGGCGGCGCAACTAATGCAGCTGTTGCATTTACCAGATTAGGTTTTACAACTTCATCATTTTTTAAAATTGGCAAAGACTCTCAAGGTGAATTTATATTAGTTGACCTTAAAAAAGAAAATATAAATCTAGATAATATTGTTTATTCAACTATGCAAACAGGCATGTCATTTGTTATACCACCACCTAATGGTGATAGAGTTATTTTGGCTTTTCGGGGCGCAAATAAAGACCTAAAAGAAAATGAAATTCCCTATAACCAAATTAAAAACAGCAACCAACTTTATATAACTTCTTTAACTGGTGATTCATCTAAACTTATTGAACCAATAACAGATTTTGCTAGAAAAAATAACATTTCTGTAGCCTGCAACCCCGGTCTTAACCAACTAAAAAACGACCCTGTCTTTATCCGCTCCTTAAAAAACATAGACATTTTAAACATGAACACTACAGAAGCTACAGAATTCATGAAAACATTAAATAATGTTAAGTTTGCCCATTCGTATCCTTCGACAAGCTCAGGACGAACGGGCTGGGAAAATGAAAACCTTGTTAGTGATGAAAATATAAAATATGCTCGTGATGAAAATAAAAACCCCGATCATCCTGCTTGTTCTGAATATAAAAATTGCGCTCGTGGTGAGCTTGTCGAACCATACGAGCAACAAAATTTTCCTAAATTAGTTAACTTCGTTGCCCATTTTGCCAAAACAGTCTTACCCCTAGGCCCATCAATTATTGTTATAACCAACGGAGCAGAAGGGGTATACGTTGCAGATAAAAAGAATATATATTTTCATCCAAGCATACCTCCAGAAAAATTCGTCAACACATTAGGTGCCGGTGATTCTTTTGGATCCTGTTTTGTTGCATCAATTTTGCACGGTGAATCCATAGAGCAATCTATGGTTAATGGTACACTTAATAGTTCATCTGTAATTTGCTATGAAGGCGCTAAGGCTGGCCTTTTGACTCTTGAAGAATTAAATAAAAGAGCAAAAGCTTTTGGCTTGAGTAAAATTCAAAAATTTGATTATTAATGATCTAGTTGTCTACAGTTTGTCGAAAACTAGACCATTAAACACACATTATGGCTTAGTAAAGCTTACGCTTTCCCTAAGGGTTTCTCGTCAAACCCTTAGGAATCCGGACGCCAAGGAGGACCTTGGAACCCTAAGCACTTGTACGGCAAGTCCGCCATAGCCTTCGGCACGGCGGATGGCTGTTCGCCTGGGTCTTTCAGACCGGCTCAAACCACACGGACAAGTGCGAATGAATTTTATTTTATTAATTTTGTGAAATTAAAGTTGGTATACAAACTGTCGACAATTTGTCGGCAGTTGAAATTATCTCATATAAATTATTTTCTAGTTGCATAAAGAATGAACTTGTGACATTTTGTCACAGGTTTAAAGTTAGGTCGTGACAAAATGTCACGGACTTAAATTGGAAAGTTCTGAGTATTTCACTAAATAACAAAAAATTGAAGCGTGAAGAACAAGTTAGTTGAAAAACAACAGTTTAGTAATCATATATATTACCACCAAAATTGTGGAGGGGGAGGCTTTACAAGAGGTTTAATAGTATTAAAAAGTTGCTTGGCTTCTTTGGCTTTTAGCTTCAAAAAATCTTCCTGTTTTTTTTGAGCTTCTCTTTCACATTGTGCTCTCATTTTTGGATAACTAAGTGTATTACAACGTTTTTGTATAAATGTACGACGTTTGTAATCTAGCCCATTGAAATAATCTGGTGAACCGGGTCCTATTTTCATAGCAACTTGTATTTGTGAGAAATCTATTTTGTTAGAACATCTATCTGCTGAAGTAGCTGTTACTTTATTTCTCTCAATTATAAATATAGATTTACATCCAAAATGACATCTACACCTAATGACGAGTTGATTATAATCACCTTGTACTTCTGGATAATTTTTATCTTTGGGGCTGTATCTAATCTTGCTTTTTATATTAGAAAAATTCATACTACATATACAATGACCATCAGCAATAAAAGAAGCGCCATTATTAATTAATGTTATTTCTCTATTTCCACATACACATCTTAAAGTTATGAATTTTTCGCAACTGGTTAAAATTATTGAATCATCATAGGTTATATTAAAAGTTGGAAAATATTCTGATTTAATAGTATACCAAGCTTGTTCGAGATTATTTATTCCTATTATTGGAATGCCCAAACAGGTAATGTAAGCTAATGTTACTAAACTAGTTATTAAATTATTTTTTATACGGATATTTTTTTCTGTGAATTTTTTAGATGTAGAAAATTTTCTTTTTAATAATATTTGTTTAAGTGCAGGAGTCCTTTTAAAACTTGTTCGAAAAATTTGCATTGAATAATTATTTGATACAGTTAATAAACTGATTAAAACTAATTTTTTCTTCATAATTTTATTCCTATACCCAAATAGTCTCTTCTTCTTTTTTATTTTGATCAATAAAATCTTTTAAAAATTCTTGAATATCCAGAGCTTTGGGAATTTTGTCACAATAACAATAGCAGCAATTGAAGACGCAGTAGCATAAGCATTTTTTATAGGATATATCAGAAGATTTTATGGTTTTGAATTCCGATAAACATTCTTTTATTCGTTTTGTATGGTTTACGCCGGCACAAATAAATATATTTTTTTTATTTCGGTTTTTATTTAATTCTTTTAATATTTGCATCTCTATCATTCTATATGTAAATGTAAGATATGGAACGCTTATTTCCCAAAATTTTTTTTTTAACTTATTTTTAAAAAATTTGGCTATTAGTTTTTTTTTATAACTTTCGTTTTTAAAATTCATTCCTTTAATGCTATATAATTCTTCTATAGAAATTTTCTCTATAAATTCATTAAATTTAAGATTTTGATATTTCATTAGAAGATCCCATTTCGGATCATTTTCTATTTCTTGACACACTCCAATAAGCGCTTTTTTTGTGTCTGATTCACCCAACTTATCAAATTGATTTTTTAATTCATTTAAAACATCTTTAGTTTTTCTTATGGCATCTTCTAATTTTATACAATTTTGACTAAATGCAATCCAAATAGCTCTAAACTCTACATTAGCATTATCTATATTTGATGTTTTGCAGAGATAACCTAATGGGTTGAGATAATTTTTAGAAGAATTTAAGAAATCACCTTTTATTTTTAATTCAATTTTTTCAGGGACTTCTAAGCTATCTATATTTTCATTTGTATCTTCTATTATTAATAATGCGTTTAATTCTTTTATTGCTCTAAAAGTATCACAAACTTGTTTTTTAGATTGTGAATCTTGAATGTGTATATCCCCCAATAAAATAACATTTATTTCTTCATTGCTTAAAATATCACCTTCTTCAATAACACCTTTGAGAGAGTTTGTTGACATAGCTAAAATTATTAAAAATTTCTTTATCATTTTTTACTTGTGTTATTTGTTTTAATTTAAAACATAGATAATATATCTATTTTTTTAACACAAGTTAAAGTTTTATTCTATCTCGTCACAATAATCTGAAATTATTTCAACAACATCTTTATTTAATACTGTATTTCTTAAAATTTCTTTTGTTCTGATCTCATGCTTTGCTTTATTTACAATTTTTTGAGTAATCTTTTGTATTTTTGGATAATTTTCTAAAAATTGTTCAACTTCTATATGATTATTATCTATGGCTCCATCAATTGCACTTTCACCATATTGGTTTTCTAGTTCAAGTGAAGCTCCATTAAATACTAAAAATTTAACTATTTCTAAATTTCCCATACGAGCATGCTTTATTAATGGTGATTCAAAATCTTTATCTTTAGCATTAATATCAGCTCCAGCCATTAATAATATTTTAGCGACACGTATACAATTTTCCTGTTCTTCTTTTGGATAAGGTACTGCTGGGTAGATTAAACTTTTGAATAAAGCAGTGCCACCATAAAGTTTGTCTTTGAGTTCCAAATTAGGTTTATATTTTAATAATAGTTTAATAAGTTCAATATTTTTATTTTTCGCTGCATGCATAAGACAGGTATAGCCTTCATATTCTATGTCCTCTTTGTTTGATGATTGGAAATTCACATCAGCTCCATTTTCTAAAAGTGCTTTTACCTCTGCTGTATTGTCCAAAAAACAACTAGATAAAAGCATTTTATTTTGTAAACCTGCCATAAAGCTTTCTTTTGCTTTTTCTAAATCTTCAGGAGTTTTAGGTATAGAAGATCTTACGTGTGCTAAAAATTGGCCTAAAATATTAGCAATACCTTCTGTTCGTTCTTTGACTTCAGCCATTTCTGTATCAGAATCTGAATCAACATCTGACATTTCAGGTTTTTTTGTTAAATTCTCTTCATCTTCCATTGAATACAGAGAACATGTTAAAACTAGTAATAAGCTAAAAAGATACTTTTTCATATTATTTCCTCATTTTATTAACTATTTATATATAATTAATATTATCAAATTGTATAAAAAAATCAAATATTTGATAAAATCAGGTATTTGCCAGGTATAATATTAGTACAAATTGATCTATAAAATTGACAATTTGAGACAATGTGCTAGTCTAATTAATAAGTAATTTTAAAAATATTGGAGTAAAATATGAATAAAAATATGTTATTGGTATTATTTACAGGCTTGCTGAGTCTTTTAGGCTCTTTTGGTGTTAATGGTATGTCTGTTGAAGCTAAACTTAGTCGTGGTCGAACTTACGGAAATCTAAATTTAATCAAAGAGGCCGTAGCTGAAGGCATTACTCTTGATCAACTGAATGAATCGCTTGCTTTAGCTGCTCGTAATAGTTATTTAGATATAGTAGAATTTTTATTATTAAACGGAGCCGATATAAATAGTACTACTTCCGGAAGTACGCCTCTTACCATTGCAGCTGAAACTAATGGAGCTTATAATTTAAATATAGTAAAATTTTTGATTAATAAAGGGGCCGACATTAATAAGCAAGGTATATATGGTTGGACACCGCTTATGAGTGCAGCTATTTATGGACACAAAGATATAGTTGCATTTCTATTATCTTGCGGGGCAGATGCTAATGTAAAGAATAGAGATGGTGAAACAGTTTTTGATATAGCAAAAAATTCTACTAATAAAAATATGACCAAAATAATAGAGGAAGGTTTGAAAAAATATCAAGAGAACATCAAAAAAGAGCTTAGTAAATATTTGTCAGAAGTTCTTGAAGATATCGTTTGTGATTATGTTTATTAAAAGATAGATTTTTTAGATGGATAATAATATGAATGATAAAATAACTACTATAAATGAAATCAAAGATAAAATAATAAAATATATGCAAGATAGAGATTGGTCCCAATACCATTCTCCAAAAAATCTGAGTATGTCTATATCGATTGAAGCTGCTGAATTAATGGAAAAATTTCAATGGCTAACAACCGAAGAGTCAAAGGAATTTATCAAAAGTAATAAACAAGAAGTTCAAGAAGAAATTGCAGATATAGCAATAAGTCTTATTAATCTTTGCAAGCTATATGATATTGATTTAAGTCAAGCTATTGAACAAAAAATGGAAATTAATGCTCAAAAATATCCAGTCGAAAAGTGTAGGGGCAAAAGAGAAAAATACACAAGTTATAGATAAAACTTATATTAAATAAGATATTCGCATATTATATTACCAAGGTCGGGCAGTATATATTTGTCTGTTTCTTGTTTAATAGCTTTTCTTGTTTTTTCTTGCCAATCTTTTAGTAATTTTAACACAGGTTCTCTATTTTCAACTTTTTCAAATTTTGTTGCAAGTTCTATAGGTCCCTCGTTTGCTTTATTTTTTAAATTTGTATCAGCACCTGCATCTAAAAGTAATTGGATGACACTTAAGTCAAGGCCATATCCTTTGCCTAAATAAGCTAGTAATGGAGTATTGCCATTATCACTTTGAGCGTTAACGTCTGCATGGGCTCCTATAAGTAATTTAAATACATAGTCTGGAGCTTGTTGATATGCAGCATAATGCAAAGCCGTGAGCCCTTTATCTGCGATGTTAACATTTGCTTTGGAATCTATTAGGAATTTAACAAGATGATATTGTCTGTAATAAAAGGCTGCCATTAAAGAAGTGCCACGATATTCGTCTATATAGTCTACATCAGCTCCTTTCTCAATAGCTTCTTTAACCTCTTCTAGATTTCCATTATATATAGCTCCTACAAGCTGCTTGTTTTTATCTAGTTTTTCATATATCGCATTTTCAATTGCTTGAGATGAAAAATTAACAACTAATATAATCAATGTTACAAATTGGTTTAGTTTATGCATATCCATCATCTTTGAGCTTGTTCGCCATATTCAGGCATAATTCCAGTGTAACCATGTATAATTTCAGCCAATTCTTTTGGTAGATTTGAACTATTTTGTATTAAACACTTTTGCATAATTTTTGCCCAATTTTCATTGTGTTTTAACATACTATATGTTGTTGCCCAATTTCTATTACAAGCAAACATGTCTGCATTGTGTATTAAGAGTAGTTCAATAATTTTTTTAATTATTTCATTAAATGACATTGTTTCAGCGAGATCGACAATAAATAATGTTATGCTTTTAATAGTGTCATCGTATATGTAATAATGAGTTATTCTTAAAAGAGGAGATTGATTACTCAAATTTGGATCAGCTTTCGCTTCTAATAATAATTGAGTAATTTTTAAACCTTCATTTAAACAATTACGAACAGAATTCTTTTTAGCAACAAATGTAGGATAATCTTGATGTATACTTTTTTTAACACCATCTGGTAAGCAATTATCGAATAATTTCCATAACGCTGTTTCTCCATTTTTATTTTTGGCATTAATATCTACCTTATTTTGTATCAATATTTTTACTAATTCAAAATGGTTTTTGCCTAATGGTGCATGGAAAGCATAGTGTAAAGCTGTATTGCCTTGATTATCTTTAATTTTTACATCAGCCTTACTTCTAATCAATAATTTAACAACGCTAAGTTCTGCAATTGCCGCTGATCTCATTAAGCTGGTAGAGCCATCTTCATTTTGGGCATTAATGTTAATTTCCTCATCTTGCATAGATTCCATTGAAAAAGCTTGGTTTATAAAAAGAAAAGAACAAAATGATAATGATATAAATTTCATAAACTTCTTATAACAAAGCAAATTGTTCATCTTCATAGAAAAATTTGTCGATTTCTTCTTTTGGAAGATCATAACTTGCATGATAATCTAATACTAAATCAGAAAGAGCCTCGGGTAACGTTGTGCTATTTAAAATCTTATCTCTTAAAACTTTTTTTGCTACTCCATCTTTATGGATTACTTGTAATTTAAATGCATCATTCTCTAAAAAAGATATTACTTCATCAGGTAATATAGATATTTTGGCAAAACTAATTAGATCATTATCTATTGTTGCACCATAAGATATAAGAATTTTAATAACATCAAAAGAATCTTTGTTGCGAAGAAAATTTTTAATAGAGCATTGTATTATGGAAAGAGAAGAATTGTCTTTTGGTTTATGATTAACATTGGCGCCATATTGGCATAATAAAAGTACTGATTCAGGATTATTTTTCTTAGCAGCATAAAAAAGAGCTGTCTGATTATATTCATCCATCTCATCAATATTTTTTATTCCAATTTCAAGTAATGATTGAACACGTTTTGGATAATTATAAAAAGCTGCAGTTATAAGTGGGGTCCAATGTTTGAAATCTTTAAAGTTTATATCTACAATTCTATTTTTAATAAATTCTTCAAATTGTGTTGGATCTTTGCTTTTTACTGAAAGTAAAAATGTTCTTTCATTATCTTTTCTTCTTTGTTCAGCACTATTAATTTTCTCAGACAAATATTTTTCAATTTCTTCATAACGAGCCATTGCTGCCGAAGTAACAGCAGTATCTCCATCTTCATCTGTAATGGTAACATCAGCTCCAGATTCACAAAGAAGTTTAACTATATCAAATTTACCTGCTATAGCAGCATACATTAAAGCCGTAGAGCCAAATTTATTTTTTGCATTTACATGTGCCCCAGAGGCTAATAACATTCTGACTATCTCAAGTCTGCCTAATACACAAGCAACTTTAAGCATATCTAAGCGTGGTTTTACAAGCTTATTTACATCAGCGCCTTCTTTAATAGCTTCTTGGGCGTAACCTTCTTTGTTATATAGAATAGTCAATAATAACTTTTTATCTGAGTCAGGAAAATCATCTTCTCTATCACAATTTGAGTCTTCAATAATAGATATAATATGTTCAGAATCTTTATGAGCAACACAAGCTTTAATTATTTTTTGATTTCTTTCATCTTGTTCCTTATCTTCTTCCATAGAATAATTTACGCAAGTAAACAATAAAGACATAATAAGCAAAATTCTTTTCATGTTTTATTCCTAAAAAAATTATAAATATCCATATGGAAATACTGTTTGCTGCGCTGCTGCTGGATCAGCCTGATATAAAAGATCAGCGGTAAAATATTGTTTACTGTGAATAGCATGCATATAGGCTGTGGAACCGTAATTATCTTTAATTTTTAAATTTGCTCCCAAATCTATTAAAAATTTAACTACATTTCCCAAACGTCTTTTTTGCGCACAAATCATTAAAGCTGTTTCCCCTTTTTTGTTTTTTCCATTAATATCAGTACCAAATTCTAACAAGAGTTTAATGAAATTTCCCTTTTGTGAGCTTTTTGATTTACAAGCGAACATTAGAATGGTCATATCTTGTTCTTTGTTTAGATAATTAGGGTTAGCTTTATTTTGTAATAAAAAACGGACCAATGTTGCATCACCATCATATTCATCTTCAACATTGATTGCGGCCATTAATGGTACTACACCCTGTGATTCAAAATTAATATCTGCTCCATGTTCTATAAAATACTTCAATAAATTTTTACCTTCTGTTCTTCTATATTTTACTCCTAGTTGTATAGCAGAATATACTGATGCTCTTTTTACAATGATATTTAAAAAACCATATTCACTTGAATTTAGATTTTTGATTTGTGGAATTAGCTCATTTATTTCATCTATGAGACCTACAACTATATAGTTAAGTAAAGCAAATATTTTCCAGGGATTTTCTGAAACATATTCTGATACAATATTTACTAAATCTTTAGAAAGTGGTGTATTTTCTAAAATGATTACAGTTAACTTTTGTGAATTAGTTTCATAGAGGTTATTGTATATTTTTCCAACCCCTCGAAAAAGTAAACTATTTCCATATCCATTTTCATTGATTATCTCATAAATTTCAAATACTTGCTTCATATCTGAGTAAGGAATTGCGAGTTCAATAATATCACTAATTTCTTTAGATTCTTTTTCATCTGTTGCATGATTTAATCGCTTTTGTGCTAATTCTAAAACATGTTCATCATATTTGGGTCCTTTTCTAATTAAATTAGCACCATTTTCCAGCAAAATTTTTACTACTTCTTTTTGGTTATTTATAATTGCAATATCTAAAGCCGTGCAGCCCCTTGAATTTCTTGCATTTATATCATATTTTTTTCGCTCAATTAACTCAGCAACTAATTTTTCATCACCATTAAATGCAGCTTTCATTAGTTCATTATTTCCTTGTTGTGCTGCTTCTATTAATTGTTTTTTTTCCTTTTTCATGTCCTGCATAATAGTTTGTATTTCACTAGCGTCGCATTTAAGACTTTTAGATAAAGTTTCAATATCTTCAGGATTATCCATCTGTAAAGCTTGTAGATTACAACTTAAAACAAGAAATAAATAAATTTTTGATTTCCTTAAATTCATAATATCCCTCTTTATGATAAAGGTTTTTTTTGATATTTATTAAACCAGAAATTTTCTTTAAATTCTAGATTCTGTTTATAATCTAATTTATTAATATAAAGAGAATTTTTTGTTATTAAAAAATAAATCTTTTCCAGATAAATAGTTTAATTGAGCTAATAAATTCTGTAAGGGAAGAAATAGTTTTAAATCGATTAGTTCTTCGTAAGAAAACCATTGCCAACCTTCACATTTTTCTGGTTCACAATTTGTTACTGTTCCTGAAGCATATTCAGTTAACATAAAAATTGTTACATAATGTTTATCTTCATTTTTAAAGATATCATTTGTAACATGGCCAATTTTTATATTTTTAATAGAGATTCCTGCTTCTTCAAAGACTTCTCTTTGAGCACATTCTTGCAATGATTCACCAAATTCTAAATGTCCACCAGGAAGACTCCATGTACCATTACCATGAGCATTCTTTCTTTTGCTCATAAGAATTTTATTATCTTTTACAACAATAACCCCGATTCCTATTCTTGGTAATTTTTGAGTCATGAATTCCTCTTAAAATATTTTACATTGATTCAAAGCTATTATTATTGTATCAAAGGTTATAAAGTAAATCATGTAAGAAACGATTGTTGATTATTTTATAAAAACGTAAGATATTTAATTATCTAAAAAAGATAATTAAAATAAAGGAGTCTTTGGTGATTAAGAATATTTTGATTTTGTTGTCTTTATTGTCTGTAAACTCAATAATAATTTCATCAGAAAAAAAAGAAGAAGCTGAAAGTGAACTCTCTAAATCAGATCAAGATGCTGATTTGAATAAACTTATAAATATATTCTTTAACAAAAATATGTTACTAGAAAGTCTTAATCAATCATTCGAGCAATTAGAAGAACCTATAGATATAAAAGATGTGACTGATAAAATATCTGAAAAACTTAGTTCAGCGTCTGTTAGAGATCAATTGAAAGAGTTATATTCCAAACATTATACAGCAGATGAAATATCTCAATTGGCTAAGTTTTATGAGTCGCCATTGGGAAAAAAATGCATTGAAAAGACTCCTGTTGTTACGGGTGAATCCTCAAAAATTGTAAGTACAATTGTAACTGAAATATTGTCTGAAGTTCTTAGTGGTTTAAACATTGACGAAGAGGGTGATGAAGAAGAAGAAAATGAGGTTTAATCAGAAAACTTCAAGCTTTTTGGCCTGATTATTCAAGTATTTTAATAAGGTTTTTAAATAGTTTAAATTATTAGTTTTTTGTCTTTTTAACCTGGATATTAAAAAAATACAAATTTATTGCTTTTTTCAGGCGTTATTTATTACAATTATAATATAAGTATATTTGTGGTTTAAATGGAGGTCGCAATGGACAGAATAAAATTAATTAAATTTGTAACATTAACTGTATTAATAAGTAATTGTTTTACGTCTAATACAATGACTTCAGA
The DNA here is from genome assembly GCA_013286795.1 of Candidatus Babelota bacterium. Taxonomy (GTDB): domain Bacteria; phylum Babelota; class Babeliae; order Babelales; family JABDEC01; genus JABDFA01. Next base: position 77,329 of record JABDFA010000003.1, on the reverse strand, counting down.
GAAAAAAAATATTGCTGAAGTAGATAAACAGTTAAGGCATGCACTTGAAACAGGCGATTATAAAGAAGCAAAAAAAGCTATTGAAAATGGAGCAAATTTGGATATGGAATATGACTGGGGTGGAACACCTTTAGTAAAAGCATCTTATCTCGATCCTAAATTTACTAAACTATTATTAGATTCTAAGGTTAAAGCTTTTGTAAATCAAAAAACTAAAGATGGTAGTACAGCTCTACATTCAGCGGCATCAAGTGATAATGTAGATAATATTAAATTATTAATTTCAGCTGGTGCTGATGTTAATATTCAAAATAATGAAGGTTATACACCATTATTATATTATTTTAGTAACGTACATTGTAGGTTTAAGTTAGATGTGATTAAATTGTTTTTAGATCATGGCGCAGATCTTACATTAAAATCAAAATTCAATAGAGCACCAATAGATTATATAGCTATTTCTGCTGATGAATATAGACCATTTGATGCAGATGTTTTAAAATTATTTCAAGAGTATCAAGAAAAGCGCAGAAAAAAGGTCCAAGAAGAAGTTAATGAACATTTAGCTCCTCCAGGTTTGGCAGATATAGTCGGTGAGTATGTTGTTGGGCCAAAAGAACAACAATTAAGGTAATTATTATGAATTCTAAAAAATTAATTTTTTTAGTTATTTTAGTTAACACAGTATTAATAAGCGCATCTGAAATAAGAAAATCACCGAATTATATATTGGCAAAAGCAGCAAATAGGGCATGTTATGAAGGTGAAGATATTGATACAGTTGAAAAAGCGATAAAAGAAGGAGCAGATGTTAATATAACAGATGAAATAATATTTGGTGATGAAGGTAAAGGTAATACAGCTCTAATGATGGCTGCCTCAAATGGACATATAGATATCACCAAATTGCTTCTAAAAGCTAAGGCTGATGTAAATAAACAGAATGATGATGGAGTTACAGCTCTTATGATGGCTTCAAGTGAGGGTTATTTGGATATTGTTCAAGAATTGATAAATGGCAATGCTGATGTAAATATTAAAGATAAGAATAATAATACTGCACTTATGTATGCAGTTCACAAAAAGATTCTTTTTGCACCTGAATCTAATCATATAGAAACAATGGTTGAATTATTAAAAGCAGGTGCTGATCTTAATGCGCAAAACAATCAAGGTGAAACTGTAATTGATTTAGCAAGCGAAAATTTAGCAGATGGCGATTCTATGGTTGCAATATTATTAGCTTGGCCAAAAAAAAAACAAGAGATGCAAAAAGAATTAAGTGAGTCACTTAAGAATGCAAATTTGTTTGCAGATATTCCTGGTATACGAGATATAATCTCTGAATATGCTATTTAATGAATAATGGAGGTTCTAATGATTAAATTGAAAGTAATTAAATTTGTAACATTAACTATATTAATAAATAATTTTTTTATACTCAATACAATAGCTTCAGAGAAAAAATCTATTTCTGAAGCAAGTGAACAGTTAATGCGCGCAATTGACTCAGGAAATTATGAAAAAGTTAAGGTGGCTATTGAAAATGGAGCGAATGTAAATATTCAAGATGGAAATGGAGAAACCCCTTTAATAAAAGCAGCTGGAACTAGAGATTCTAAATTTATTAAATTATTATTGGATTCCAAAGCTGATGTTAATAAAGAAACAGAATATGGCGAAACAGCTTTACATAAAGCATCAGCGAATAATAAAATTGATAATATTAAATTGTTAATTTTGGCAGGAGCCGATGTTAATAAACAAGATCAAGCTAGATATACACCATTATTAAGATATTTAGTATTGGTGCCACGACATATTACTTCAAAACTTGATTTAGACGTTATTGAAATGTTTTTAGATTATGGTGCAGATCTTGCTTTAAGATCTAAATTTAACGATGATCCAATAGGTGTTGTAGCTGGATATGCTGAATTTGAAACCGGCAATATGGCAGAGGTTTTAAAATTACTGCAAGAGCATCAAGAAAAGCAAAGGCAAAAAGTTCAAGAAGAAGTTAGTAAACATTTAGCTCCTCCAGGTTTGGCAGATATAGCTTGTGAATATGTTTTTGGGCCAAAAAAGTAATAAGTTTGGTTTTTGAGAATTAAAGAAATTGAAAAGATTAAAAAGTTTAATATTTATTCTTTTTTTTCAGGCATTTAATTGCTTATCTCAATCTGGTGTAGGATATCTTTTGAGTGGAGGGAGATTGGGAGATAATTTATTATCTTATCTTCATGCAAAATGGTTAGCTTTTAAATATAATATTCCTGTAATATATAAATCCTTTAAATATTCTGATCAGTTGCAATTATCTATAATAGAAAAAAAATATAATAATAAGGATTTTGAAAAAATTATTATATTAAAAAAAGAATTGATTAACTCTAAAAAAAATATTCTTTATCTTGTTCCATATTTTAGTGAAGATAAGACAGAGTTTCAATATAATCCGGATTGGCCATATTTTCAAGTTGATTGGGATAATAAATTATTTAAAGAGGAAATAAAAAAAGCAATATTTCCAATAAAATCTTTTAAATTTGATATACCTATACCAAAAGATCGAATATCTGTAGCTGTACATGTTCGTTTAGGAGGTGGAGTTGATGATAGATTGCTTAAGTCACCTAAAGATTATAATAGTACAAAAAATTATGCTAATTTAAATTTTCCATTAAAATTTCCTCCTTTAGATTTTTATGTTGAGCAAATTAAAAAAATATCTTTATTGCTTGATCATAAAAATCTTTATGTATATATATTTACAGATGATTATAATCCAAGAAGAATATTAAAAAAAATAAAAAAACAATTAAGTTGTTATAATAATATAATTTTTGATTGTAGAAAAAAATATATAAATCCTAAAAAATGTGTGTTGCAAGATTTTTTTGCATTTACTCACTTTGATTGTTTAATACGATCACAATCAAATTATTCTTTAGTGGCTTCTAAGATTTCAGACTTTAAGATAGAAATTTTTCCTGTTAACTATCGTATAGAAAATCATTTTCCTATAATATCAGAAGTTGAAATTATAAGAAAAGGAGAAATTACGAATGATAAAATCCAGATTATTGCTTAGTATGGTTTTATTTATAATTTTGATATTTATTTTTAATAGATTTTTTATTAAAAGTTATAGTTTTACTAATGAACCAATTGATTGTGTTATCCCATGTCATGAAAAAGATAAAGTAACTTTAGATTTTGTAATAGATGGTATAAAGAAAAATGTAAAAGATTTAAGAAGGGTTGTCATAGTATCATCGAAGCCTCTTACGAGTAAGGCAGAATGGTTTGATGAAAAAAATTTTTCATTTTCTAAATATGATATTGCTTTCCAAATATTCAAAAATGAAACAGAAGCTAAGCAATTTATAAATCATCCTGAAACACGAATAGGTTGGATTTTTCAGCAGTTTATAAAAATATATAGTGTTTTCGTTATACCTAATATTTCATCAAATCTACTTATAGTTGATGCAGATACAATTTTTTTAAAGCCTGTAGAATTTTTAACTCCAGAAGGTGCTGGATTATATAACCCAGGAACTGAATTTCATGAACCTTATTTTACTCATTTAAAAAGAGTAATTCCAAATTTTAAAAAAGTATATCCTAATTATTCCGGTATATCACACCACATGCTTTTTCAAAAATGTGTATTAGAAGAAATTTTTACATTAATTAAGAATATTCATAAAGAAGATCCTTTTAAAGTTTTTTGTTCAAAAATAGATAAAGCAGAATTGTTTGATTCCTGTATGTGTATAGATTATGAACTATATTTTAATTATGTTTTTTCTAAAACAGAACAGGTGAAAATTCGTCATTTAAAATGGAAAAATACTCCCTATTTAAGCAAGTTAGAAAAGTATAAAGAAGATGGTTATGATTATGTATCCTGTCATGAATGGTTAAGGGAAGAGTAAAATTCTTGAGTTTTTCAAATTTAATAATTTAATATTTAAAAAGTATTTTTAATATTTTAAAAAAAGGATAACAAACATGCTAAAATGTTTACTCACTTTGTTAATTGTCTCTAGTTCATTAATGTTGAAAGCTTATCAAGATCCATATGAAGCTAAAACTAAGAGAGGCGCTGAAAGAGCCAGACGTCATAATAGAAGAGGAGGATATGAGTATCCAAGAGAAAGACAAGAAGATGAGCGACCTAGAGATATGGAAGCTGGAGAAGCAGGAGAAGCTCGTTAAAAAATAATTTTTTTATGGGCCATGTCAAAACATGGCCCTAATTTATAATGGCAAGTAGGGTTTTTTAGATGCTATATGTTCTGTAATTAAAATTTGAAGATCCGGATTAATTTTAAAATCATTTATTTGAGTTGCAACATTTCTTTGGCATAATACTCTAGGAATAAACTTAAAATGTTTTCCAGCCATTTCCAGCATAGGAAACATAAGAGCAACATCGCCAGCTACAGGAAAAAAGTCATTAGTTTTTTCCCATTTTAAATCTTCTAGTTTAACTAATTTGGCTAACCATGCATAATATGTACGTAATTGTGGAGAAATAAATCCAAATTTTCTAAATTCATTTTTTTCAATAACTTCTTTGGGAATATCCTCGCTCCATCCTAGCTGACCTGAGGGCCAATTTCTAAATTGGCTGTATGTAAGCCATATAGATGGGTCATTATAAACTTTTGCTAAATATTCTAATACATCATCATTTGCAAACCAATCATCACCATCCAGGCATACTATAATTTCATTATTATCACACATCTCAATAGCTTTATAATGATTAGCTAAGGCACCAACTCTTTTTTGATTCTGAATTAAAATTATTTTGTCAAAAAAATTTTTATCTTCAACATATTTTTTAACCAAATTATACGTATGATCAGGAGAGCAATCATCTATATAAATAATTCTATAATTAGGATAAGTCTGGGAAAAAACTGAATTTAAATTATATTTATACCATTTACTATTATTATAAGAAGCTATTACAATAACAAATTTTTTTGGACCTGATATTTGTTTATACAAAAAAACAAAAATAATTAATAAAATTAATGATATTGTATAATAATTTTTCCAATAAATCATATCAGTATAACTATTCTTCAATTTTCTGAATTAAATTACCTGCTTTTTTCCAAGAAATCAATTTACCATAAGCTCTATCTTGACTTAGGTCTCCTGCATAAACAATATATCCAAGAGATGGATCGACACCAGATATTTTGCTCCAATTTTTTAAAGGCTCGAAAAAATCGCTTGTAGCAGTATGTCCTGATTTAATTTCTACAGGAATAAGTTGATTATGTGTGCTAATTATACAATCAACTTCTACACGATCATTTTGATCTCTCCAAAAATATAAAGGTGGTTCAATTGCAATATTAAAATATTGTTTATAAAAATCAGATATTATCAGATTTTCAAATAGATGACCTCTAAATTGGCTAAAAGCTATATCTTTTTCAGATCTTAGTTCGAGTAAAGAAGAGGCTAAGCCAGTATCATAGAAGTATAATTTGGGGGCTTTAACAATTCGTTTATTAAAGTTCGTAAAATGGGGACGAAGTAAAAAAACTATATAACTGGAAGTTAAAACTGATATCCAATTAGTCGCAACTTTATTTGATATCCCACATTGCATAGCAATTTCTGATAAATTAAGAAGTTGTCCTGTTCTTGCAGCACAAAGTTTCATAAATTTCTGAAATACAAGTAAGTCAGTTACATTGGTAATTTGTCGAACATCTCTTTCTATATAAGTTTGTATATATGAAGGATAAAAAGATGAGGGAATTATTGATTCTAAATATAATCTTGGATAACTTCCTTGGACAATTGTAGAATCAACATCACTTAATAATTTATTTTTTTCCATTTCATTAATAGAAAGTGGTAGTAAAGTTAGTATCCCAATTCTTCCAGCAAGTGATTGTGTTATAGCTTGGTTCATTAAGAAATTTTGTGAGCCTGTTAAAACAAAATAACCAGGCCTTCTTTTTTCATCTACTTCTATTTGTATATAAGAGAGTAGACTTGGAACATACTGAAACTCATCTATTATTAGACCATTTTTATTTTCATAATTTGACAAGAATTTTTTTGGGTCTTCTTTTGCAAAAGCTCTTAGTTCCAAATCTTCTAGGTTTACAAATGTGTGATTCTTGAAATAATGTTTTGCTAATGTTGTTTTTCCAGATTGCCTTGGACCCAAAATCCCAACTACTGGAAATTTAGAAAATTCTTTTAATTGTCCAGATATATCTCTTTTAAAAAATCTCATATTCTTACCCTGTTAATTTGTGCTATTTATTCTTTAGTATTCAATATAACACAAAAATTATATATTAAACAAGGGTTTTAAATTGACAATTATAGAATTTGATATAAGATAGAAAATATATGGTTTTTTGTAATTTATACTTAGGGGAATTAAGTGAAAAATCTATTTAATAAACTATTATTTACACTACTTGTAATTGTAAATAAATCTCTATTTTCAATGAATAGACTTAACAAAATCGTTAAGCATCTTGATATTCATAATTCAACTGTACAAAATCATCAGCCATCCTCTATATGGCAAGAGATTTTAAGAAGTGGTAAAGATGATATAAATCTTGATCAAAAGATTGCATGTTATATACAAGATTGTAAAAAATTGACCCATGAAAATTCAGCTATACCATTTCACCAAATGAATCAAAATACAGTGAGATTTGCAACTTATAATGTTCATTTTTGGCATGGAGCAGGGCATGGTAAAAGTAAACAAGGAAATTTTGAAAACATAATCAAAGTAATTAAAAAAATTAATGCTGATGTTATTGTGCTACAAGAAGTAGTTTTGTCAGATAAATTTGACACAATAAAACTTTTTGAAAAAATGGGCTACAAATATTGGGCCTTTTGTAAAACAGTGAATCATGGAAGTTTTGGAAATATGCTACTTTCTAAATATCCAATTATAAAGAGTGTAATCACTAAACTTTTTGATGCTGATAAAAAAATAAAAAAACAACAACGTGGGTTTGTTAATATGAGGATTCAGCTGCCTAATAATAAAGCTGTATCTGTCTATGGTACTCATTTAGATGTTTATGATGAATCAGAAAATACTCGTCTTGCTGAAATTCAAGAATTGATTGAATTTACAAAACAAGATAAAAATCAAAATATAATAGTTACAGCAGATTTTAACGCTGTTCGTAAACAAGATTATCAATATAAAATTAATGATAAGTTAGTTTGGGATCTAGTAAACAAATCCAATAAATCTCGTTTTGGAATTAATACACCAACAAAAGCATTGGATGAACTTGCAAGTGAATCGTTTGTAGATTCCTTTACAAAATCAACTATTCCTGGACCAAAATTTACAGTCTGGTCCGGTACAGTTGTTGATTTTATTTTCTTGAATAAAAATTGGAACCTACCAATTTCTGGTTGTTATGTGATGTATACGTCTGAAAGCGATCATATTCCTGTAATCATGGATGTAAAAGTTAGTTAAAAATAAATAAAATCTTAGGGGTAAGATGAATATATTTAATAAAATAATTTTAATATTTTTTGTAATATCAAGCACCCATGTTTTTGGTCTGCAAAGAATCAGAAACATTCTTAGACAATCTATTGGCTCTAATAATTCTCGGGTGCAAGTTGTACCTGAACTTAATGTAGAAAATATTAGAAGGTATCCACAGTTTAAAGAACAATTTATAAAAGAAGCAGAAGAAAACTTTTTAAAATATACTGTAGACAAATGTGAAGTCTTAGTGCAACTTGTTGGTGCATTTAAAAGGGATGCAGCTATGCGCTTGGCTCCATTGGCTGCTAGTTACTTTGATAAGATGCCTGGAATATTGCTGATTTATATAATGTCTTATTATGAAGAATCAGCTAAATTATTTGTTGAGCCAGCATTAAAAAATTTTAAAAATACTAGTTTGCTGATTATCAGGGATATAGTGCGAAATTGTCCGGATTTTTGTGATCTATTTATGCAACCTTTATTAGATAACTTTGAATTTAAAATTCACTCAGACGGTTTTGCATTAAATGGTTTAATGCGTGATTTATTAGACAGTAAAGAAAGTAATAAATATTTATTAATTCCAAAGCTATTGAAGCATTTTGATTTAGTAGATTTTGATACTCTTCATCGTTTGTTGTTAATTTGTGGAGATGAATATTACAGTGATCTTGCTGAAAAAATTTTGAATGCTAATCATAGAAGTAAAGTTTTAGATATGTTTGTAACAGAGGTTAGCCTTAAATTATTTCTTAACGCATTATTGGTTTTTTCAAAAGGCAAAGATTATCCTGTTCCGGTATCTATTTCTAAACCAGATTCAAATGGCATTGAATGGTCAGTTTGGCATACTGTACATGTTTTTGGTGAAAAAAAAGATTTTGATAAAAATTATAAGGTTTATCTTAAATTATTGGAGTTAATTAAAATAAAAGCTTTAGAAAATCCTACAAAATATCCCTTAATAAATTTGGATCATCTTTATCCATACTTAAGTAAAGAGGAACAAGAAAAATTAAAAGAAAGTTTGGAGCCTAAAGAATTTAAACCTAGTATTGCCTGGATTATTAAGAATATTCCAAATTTTGATTTTAAAAATGATAAAGCGCAATTAAAATATTTAAATAAGTTTAGCTCTACTGAATCGATACAAACTATTAAGGATAATTTATATATCAAAGGAAAGGAAACAGCAACTAAACATCATGTATTCAGTAATTTATCTACGATTCATATAATGTTAACAAAAGACAAAGATTATATACAAAACAAAGAAAAATTTAAGGATCCTAAAGTTAAGGAATTTCTTCTTAATATTTATAAAATAGAAAAAGAAGAACATGCTAAAGGCAATTATTTTTTCTATCATGGACGAAATAAAAATATTAGGTTTGCTGGAGAAATTTATAAGCAACTTTGGAAATTAAAAAATGGTTTCGAGTTGACTCCTGATCAGCAAAAAAAATTAGATCAAAAGCTGGATAATTTTATATTTATGCGTTTTGAATCTAAGGTTCAAGCTAAAGATCAAAGAGATGATTATTTCTTTATGAATCACTCTCTTTTTGGAAATGCCCATGAAACGACAGGAGCTTCAACTTTAACAGGTTATTGGTTGAGGGATCATAGTGCACATTTCAGACCAACTGACCCTTTCTCTACAAAAAGTTTATTTTCAAAACCCGAATTTAAATTAGCCAAATATTTTGAAAAATATAAAAATGAGCTGGATAAATTACAAGATCTACATGATAAAGCAACTGAGCATGGTGAAATTGTAGCAGTATCAATTGCACCAGATAAACTACATTTGGTTAAACCATGTGGACCAGGGGGTCGTATAGTGCACGTTAATGTAATAAATGGAGACACTGGAGAGTTTACTACTGATGCAAAAACTATTTTAGATGCATTAAGTTATGATGCAAATAACATCAAGTTAAAAGATGGCAAAAGTTCTGATTATCTTGAATGGAAGTTGCCATTAGAAGATTCTTATGCTCTTGATCCAATTAATGGACCTAGATTTTATAGTTTTTACTTTATGGATGAAAAATCACAAAAAGAGTATGAAGATTATCGTGATGAAATCTTTGCAAAGATTAAACAAGATATTGAAAATGATAAAACTTCTGGGGTAAAAAAAATTATTTCTAAGTTATAAGTTAAATTTTTAGGGGTAAGATGAATATATTTAATAAAATTATTTTAATTTTCTTTGTAGTCTTAAGCACTCAAGCTTTTGGCATGCAGAGAATCAAAAACATTCTTAGACAATCTATTGGCTCTAATAATTCTCAAACAGTTCCTGAACTTACTTTTGAAAATATTGAAAAATACCCACAATTTAAAGAACAATTTGCTAAAGAGATTAAATCTAGATTTGCAGAGCTTTGTTCTACAAAGATCTTTAGGGTTTTTTTAAGCAAAAATCCAAAATATTCATTAGATAAAGAATTTATTCAATTGTCTATAGAACATTCTGATAAAGTTGACCATTATGCATTGTATATGATTCTTACTGATAGTCGTAATATGAATCTATTAACTCAAAAATTTAAAAATAACTTTAACCAACTTTGTTCTAAGAGGGCATTTGATGTTTTTCTATATTATAATAATTCTTGTATAGAAGAGTTTGTGGAGTTAATTATAGATAATTTAGATGCAATTAACTTAGATACATTTATATACACTGTCAAAGACGCGAGTAAGCTAGTAGCAAAAAAATTTAAAGATGACTTTTCAAAGCATTGCTCAAATTATAGATTTTTTATTTTTCTAAGTCGAAATCCAGGTTATATAAAAGATTTTTCGGAATTAGCTATGCAGCATTTAGATAAAATTAACACTCAAGTTTTGGATATAATATATGAACATAGTGAAGAAACAGAAAAAAATAAAATCTTAACACTGTTATTGCAAGCAAAAAAACAAGAATTAGAAAATATAGATTTTAAGCTTACAGTAGCTGATTTATTAAAAAATTTAACAAAATTTAATCTACCACCATTTTTAATTGAACATTTGATGAAAGATATAAAATTTGTTGGTAAACATACTCTTACCAAGCACCATGCATTTAGTAACTTGGCAAAAGTAAGTAAAATGTTAAATACTGATTCTACTATGTTTAACGGTCAAGTTATAAATAAAGAAAAATTTAAAGATCCGGAAGTTCAAAATTTTCTTCTTAATATTTATAAAGTGGAAAAGGAAGAGCATGCTAAAGGTAACTATTTATTTTACCATGGTCGTAGTAAAGATATTAGATTTGCTGGAGAAATTCATAAACAAATTTTGAAGCTGATATCATCATTTACATCAACATCAGAACAACACAAGGAATATGTTGAAAAATTAGATAACTTTATATTTATGCGCTTTGGATCTAAAGATAAAGCTGTGGATCAAAGAAATGATTATTTCTTTATGAATCACTCTCTTTTTGGTAATGCACATGAAACTACAGGCGCTTCTACTTTAACAGGTTATTGGTTAAGGAATCATAGTGCACATTTTAGACCAACTGATCTTATTTCTACAAAGAATTTATTTTCACTGAAAAAGTATCTAAATGAATTGGATAAATTACAAGAGTTACATGATAAAGCATCTGAGCATGGTGAAATTGTAGCAGTATCAATTACACCAGACAAGTTACATTTGGTTCAACCCTGTGGACCAGGTGGTCGTATAGTGCATGTTAATGTAATAAATGGAGACACCGGAGAGATCACTACTGATGCAAAGACTATTTTAGATGCACTAAGTTATGATGCAAATAATGTCAGGTTGCAAGATGGCAAAAGTGCTGACTATCTTGAATGGAAGTTGCCATTAGAAGACTCTTATGCTCTTGATCCAATTAATGGGCCTAGATTTTATAGTTTTTACTTTATGGATGAAAAGTCACAAAAAGAGTATGAAGATTATCGTGATGAGATCTTTGCAAGAATTAAGAGAGATATTGAAAACGAGGAAACTTCTGGGGTAAAAAAAATTATTTCTAAGTTATAATAGACTTTATGATCCGTCGTATCCCTCGAGCCGCCTTCGTTAAAACTTCGGCGCCCAGGCAAGCAAAATAAGGCCTGTCATGCTGAGCGAAGTCGAAGCATCGGGACGAGCGGATCAGAGATAGTTCGCTCGTGGTGAGCTTGTCGAACCATACGAGCATATTTGGGGATAATGTTATGATTAAAATAAATTTTTACTTATTTTTGATAGCCAGTATTTTGATATCTATAGACATTAAAAGTATGGATCATGTGTCAAAAAAACGAAAATATAGTTTAAGTCAAGAAGTAGAAACTGCTATTAAAAATAATGATTGTGAAAAAATTAAACAATTAGTTAAAGATGGTCTAGACTTAAACAAGTATATTATTAAGCGTAATCACCCTTTAGATCTTGCAATTATAGCTGGTGCATCTGAAATGTTTCAGTGTATGTTAGATTTGGGTGCTGATCCATATATTGGAGATATGTTTAGTAAAGCTAAAGAGGTAAAAAACAAATGGAGTATTTGTGCAGAAACTGCTGAAGAGTTTCAAAGTATAGACAATGGAAGATCTGAAATTGTTAAAATTTTGCAAATGTATTTAAAAAAGAAACAGGATTTAACAAAAAAGATTCTTGAATTAGAATCAGTACCCAGAGATATTATAGGTTTAATTTGTGAATATACAGAATAATAAATTTTATATTTTACTCATATTATTAGTGAGTTTTAGTTGTTTAAATTCGATGAGTAGTGACGCAGAGTTATTGAGGGCTATTAATCAAGGTAATAGTGAAAAAATCAAGAAATTAGTTGCAGATGGTGCAGATATAAATAAATATATAGTTTTTGTTTATAAAGCAGATGTGCCTGGTAGTTTTGCAGTGGATAGCAGAGCAAAAGAGTTACCCTTAATTCTTGCTATGCGTGCAGGAAAACCAAAGATTTTTGGGATTTTGCTAAATTTAGGAGCAGATCCACATAAAAAACCATTGGGAACTCATATAACTATTTCAGGAAATTATAAAACTGTTTTTGAGTTGGTTTATGACACTTACCATGTTGAAACATTTGGTAATTTTGTTGTAATAAAAAAGATTTTAGAAATATTAAAATCAAATGAGATTAAAAAAAGCTTAAAAGTAAAAAATATTCCTGCTGTTTTAATTGATATAATATTCCAATATAGTAAAGAGCCTACGCTTGAAAGACAAAGTAGATTAAATTCTGACTTATGTAGGGAAGCTAGTTTAGGTAATATTGAAAATATTAAAAAGTTGGTGAATTGCGGGGCACAAGTTAATAAATATGTTAATGGTGATGGAAGACCTTTAGCTTGTTGTTTGGCCGGTGGGTATTGGCAAGCTTTTGAATTGCTTTTAGAGTTAGGAGCGAACCCTTATCTGAAAGCGTGCTTAGAAAAAGATATTTTTGACCAAGCAATTGAAGCAAACACAAGTTGGGCAATTGATGGAAAAAGAGGGTTGGCGGGTATAGGTGGTAGATCTAAGATTGTTGATATTTTGCAAAAATATAAAAAAATGAAAGAAGAATCTGAGAAAACAAACGATGGCTTAATAGAAGATTATTTTGAATAATCACTAACAAAATATTTAGTGAGCCCATTCGTACTTCGATTCCGCGCTGCGCGCTTCACTCAGTATGACCGGGGGGGGGTATTATAAATTTTTCTAAAAAAGTATCGTTTACAAATTTCAAATGAGATACAGGATACAAAAACTATACCAGCAATCAAAATAAAAATAACAGCAGGTATGGTTGTAAATTCAAAAAGCTTATGTCCCAAGGATGTAAATGGTATGACTAATGTAACAATTAACATAATTAAAGCTGTCATAAATAATTGGTTACTTGGTCGGCTTTTATAAAATGGATGAACAGTTCTTATTATAAAGGTAACGAAAATTTCCATAAGGCAGGATAAAATAAATAGTCCTGTTCTGAATTGCTCAGGTGATGCTTTGATAATGTATAACATTGGTATAATATAAAATAAATCAAAAAAAGAACTTAATACTCCAAAAATAATCATAAATTTAGATATTAAAGACATATTCCATTTTTTTGGTTTTACAGTAAATTCAGGATCTACACTGTCGGTTGAGATAGTTATTAGGGTTAAATCAGTTATAAAATTGGAAAGTAAAATTTGTGATGGTAACATTGGTAAAAATGGAATAAAAAAGGAGACTAGTGTTATTGTAACCATATTACCAAAATTGGAACTTATAGTATTTAGAATATATTTAGTTGTATTACCAAAGGCTTTTCTTCCATAAATAATTCCATCGATTAAAACACGTAAGCTTTTATGCAGTAAAATTATATCAGCTGAACTTTTTGCAATTTCTGCTGCTGAATCTACAGAGATTCCCACATCAGAAATTTTTAATGCAGGAGAATCATTAATTCCATCTCCCAAAAAACCTACTATATGATCACTTTTATTTAATGATTTTACTATATTATACTTTTGTTCAGGTGTAATTCTGGCAAATATATTATATTTTAAAAAATATTGACTAGATTCTTCAGGGCTAAGTTTTTCTAAAATATCACCAGTTATTATTTTATCTTCTATTATTTCTAGGTTTATATCTTTGCATACTTTACGAGTAATTATTGGGCTATCTCCTGTAATAATTTTTATTTGTACCCCAAGATTCTTTATTTTTTGTAATGAATCTTTGGCCGTTTTTTTTGGAGGATCAATAAATGTTAAGTAACCTAAAATTGTTAGATCTGTTTCATCTTTGATAGTTAGTTTTGTGATATCAGTTCTTTTAGCAGCAATCAGAATTATTCTTACGCCATCTTTTTCATAGTTTTCAATTTTTGTATTTATTTTATTTAAAATATCACCAGTTAAATCTTGGGTTTGGCCATTCATTAATATTTTAGTTGATACCGGAATTGTTTTATCAGGTGAACCTTTTAAAATTATAATTTTTTGATCATTATATTGAACTAAGCAGCTTGCTCTTCTTCTATTAAAATCAAATTCAGCTGTGTCTAAAATTTTATATTTTGTTATTTCAGATTCTAATTTATTGATTTTTAGTTGATCCCAAATAGCTTTGTCCATTGGATTGGATGGCTGAACAATACCATTATGGTTATTATGTGAATCCTCTTGGCTACATAATAACCCATATATTATTAGTTTATTATCTGTAGCATCATCAAAATTTTTACTTTCTTGTAAGTTAAAAATACCCTCAGTTATAGTTCCGGTTTTATCTGAGCAAAGAATATCCATATTGCCTAAATTTTCTACGCTAGAAAGCTTTTTTACAATTACCTTTTTGCTTGCCATATGTAGAGCTCCTTTGGCTAAAGTAATTGTTATAATTACAGGAAGAAGCTCAGGTGTAATACCAATAGCCAAAGCCAAAGCAAAAAGAACTGACTCCATTAAGCTTTTATGTTGTAATGTATTAACAATAAAAATTAGTAATGTCATTAATATAGTAACCTTCATTAATAACATACTGAATTTGGCCATATTTTTTTGAAAATCTGTAGGAGGTGTCGATTGTTGTATGTATTGAGCTATTTGGCCAAAATATGTTTCCTGACCAGTTGAAATCACAATGGCAGATGCGGTTCCGGAAAAAATAGAGGTTCCCATAAATAAAATATGTTTAGCTTGAGTAGGATTGAATTCCTCTTTAAATTCTGTATCTAAATTTACTTTTTGTGCAGGATTGGATTCTCCGGTAAGAGCTGCTTCGTTTACCAAGAGATTTTTAGAATTTATAATTCTCAAATCTGCAGGTACTAAATCACCTGGATTTAAGTATACAATATCACCAACTACTATATTTTTTGAATCTATGTCTATTAATTTATTGTCTCGCAAAACTTTTGATTTTGTAATAGTATATTCTCTTAAAAGTTGAAATGCTTTTTCTGCTTTATATTCTTGAAAAAAGCTTAGACATGCATTTAAAAGTAAAATAGTTAATATTATCGATGCTTCAATTATGTCACCTATAAAATAGGCTATTATTGTCGCAAAAATTAAAAGTAAAATAAGTGGGCTTTTAAATTGATTTAAAAATATTTCAAAAGCAGAGCTAGATTTTTCTTTTTTTATTTTGTTTTGTCCAAATTTATCTAATAACTTTTGCGCAGTTTCAGAACTTAAACCTTTTTGATCAGTATCTAAGGTTTTATACACCTCAGTTATTGGAATTTGCCAAAGATTCTTTTTAATTTCATTCATAATAATTACCCAATTATTTTATGACTATTGCATTTTAATAATTATATTTATTATGTTTCTTAAAAGACAATAAAGTTAAAAATAAGGGGATCTAATAACAAGAAATATAAATACAAATGAATTTAAAAGTAAAAATTGGTTGCGATATAGCAAATATTTTACGTTTTAAAGAAATTTGTGATAAGCAGAAAAATAGTTTAGGTAAAATATTTTTATCACATGAGCTATTAAATGC
Organism: Candidatus Babelota bacterium; assembly: GCA_013286795.1. Classification (GTDB taxonomy): domain Bacteria; phylum Babelota; class Babeliae; order Babelales; family JABDEC01; genus JABDFA01. The sequence goes on along the minus strand of JABDFA010000003.1, from coordinate 61,308 downwards.
GCAATCGATTGAAAGTTTAGCAGGAATATTTGCAGTTAAAGAATCTATAATTAAGGCGTTAGAAATAAAAGGGGGAAGTTGGCATATGATTGAAATTATAAAACAAACTAATGGCAAACCAATAGCTAAACTTGATAATTATAATAAAAATATAATCAGTCAAGATATCAGTATTAGTCATGATGGTGAATATGTTTGTGCAGTAAGCTGTTTTTTAATTTATGAATAATCAAAATGTTTTAAGTAAAATTCTTCTTCATAGTTACAAGAAATATCCTCAAAAAGAAGCTTTAAAGATGAAAATGGGCTATAGAATTTTAAATCTTACTTATGCAGAAGTTTATGAACTTTCAAAAAAGATAGCTGTGTTTTTGCAGGAAAATAATATAAAAAAAGGTGATAGGATACTTATTTGCGCTCCAAATTCTCCATACTGGGCATCTGTTTTTTGGGCATGCATATTAAGGGGTGTAATAATAGTGCCTATAAATATTCAAAGTCCTAAAAATTACATTGAGAATATTTTAAAACAAACAGAAGCAAAAATGATTTTTAAGCATATGTTTTTTAAACATGAATTTATGCAGGGTATTAAGCAAATAGATATAGAACTTATAGAAGAGACCGTAAAAAATTTAAAGTCTGAAGATTTTCAGGAGATACAAATTAATGAAGATGATCTTGTTCAAATAATGTACACTTCTGGTACGACTGGAGAACCCAAAGGTGTAATGCTCACCCATAAAAATATGTATTCCAATATAGTCGAAGTCTCTAATGTAATAAAAGTTTCCTTTGAAAATGACAGACTTCTTTCAATCTTACCATTAAGTCACATTTACGAGCAAACGATAGGCTTTTTAATGCCATTTTATAAAGGGGTAGAAATAATTTATGCTCATACTTATGCTGCAATAAGACCATTAATGAAAGAATATCGTATAACAAAAATGATAGCTGTTCCAGAATTTTTGCAACTTATAACTGCCCGAATTGACAATGAAGTTGAAAATAGAGGAAAAAAGAAGTTATTTGATAACTTTATAAAAATATCTTCAACATTAAACTCAATATGGATTGCTAGATTATTATTCTATCCTATTCTTAAAAGATTTGGTGGCAAATTAGATACAATAGCTTCAGGAGGAGCCCCTTTAGATCCAGAAATTGAAAAAAAATGGAAGTCTATGGGGATTATTATTTTACAGGGTTATGGACTTACAGAAACATCACCGGTAATCTCTTCAAATACATTTGAGAATAACAGATTGGGATCTGTAGGCAAAGTTGTTCCTGGTGTAAAAGTAAAGCTTTCTGAAGATAAAGAAATTTTAGTTAAGGGACCAAATGTTTTTGTGGGCTATTACAAAAATGAGGAAAAAACTAAGGAAGCATTCACTGAGGATGGTTGGTTCAAAACTGGAGATATGGGTGAATTTGATCAAGATGGATTTCTGTTTATTAAGGGTCGTAAGAAATATATGATCAAAGGCCCTGGAGGGCAAAATGTTTATCCAGAAGATATAGAAATAGAAATTAATAAAATTGATGGTATACAAGATAGTTGCGTTTTAGGAATTGAAAAATCTAATAGAGCTGTAGAAATTCATGCAGTTTTGCTTTTAAACCCACAAAAAGAAATAGATGTTGAAAAGACTATACAAGAGGCAAACTCTAACTTGGCTTCTTATCAACAAATAACAGCTTGGACCGTTTGGCATGATATTGATTTTCCAAGAACTGTTACTAGAAAAATAAAAAAAGAAGAAGTAAGGCAATTCTTAAAAAATGTTGATCAAGATTCACAGACAGTTCTTTCTGATAAAAAAAGTAGATTAAAACAAATTTTATCCCAAATTACAGGTACAAGTTTAAATAAAATCTCTGATAACACTCTAATTGTTAAAGATTTAAATGTTGATTCATTAAAACGTGTTGAGCTTGTTGCTTGGATAGAAGAGGATATGGGTATTGCAATAGAAGAATCTTCGATAAATAATAAAACTACTGTTGCAGAACTTGAAGAGCTTATAAAAACACAAAAACCAATTACAGAAATTCAAGGACTAAAAAAATGGCCAAGAAGCAAGTGGGTGTTGCCATTTAGATTTATTGGACAACAGATATTTTTTATTTTTATAAGAATTTTTGTAAAACTTGAAATTAAAGGTAAAGAGAACTTAGAAAATTTAGATTTACCTGTTGTATTTATGCCTAATCATACAAGTTTTATGGATTCTTTATTAGTTGCAAAAGCTATACCTTGGAAGATAAGAAAAAAATTATCATTTGCAGCGGCCCAAGATGTTCTATATGGGGAATATAAGTTTTTTGCACTTTCTATGGAACTTATATTTAATTCTTTTCCAATTCAACGTGGCGATCAAGAAAATATTAAAAAAGGCTTAGATTATATAGGCCAAATGCTTGATAAAGATTTTTCTGTTGTCTTATTCCCTGAAGGTAAAATTAGTAAAGATGCTCAACTTCAGGAATTACGCTTAGGCGCCGGATTAATTGCTGTTGAAATGGGAACTTATATTGTTCCAGTTAAAATCATAGGCGCTGCTGATATAGAGCCTTATGATAAAATTATTCCTGTTAAACGTGGTACTGTAACTATAATTTTTGGCAAACCTATAAAATTTGCAAGATCAGATTCTTATTCTGATGCTATTGAAAAAATCCATGAGGCTATTAAGAATTTGAAGTAAACGAGATCTATTTAGTCTTCATTTTGTTCATAGAGTCTATTATACTCATCTTCTTCATTTCTTAGATAACTAAATTGTCTTTCCATTTCAGCGTCTGCTAAAATTTGCCCTCTTTTTTTAGCAGATTTTGGTTCTGCGCTACTAGTTTCTTTGGGTATAGAATATCCCTTAACAATATTAATTAAATCAGAAATTAAAGGAACTTCTCCAATCTCTTTTTCAAATTTTTTTACATACTCTTTTAGAGAATCGGCTATTTCCTTGTGCCCATTGGATTCTGCCGATTTAATTGCATCTATTATGGTATCTATATCTGCTCCATGACTTAATAACAAATTAACTTCATTTGCAAATCCTCTACCTGCTAATATTGAAAGAGCTGTGTCATCATTGAAAGATTTTACGTTTATATCTGCCCCTTTTTCCATTAATAGTTTGATTATTTCCATAAGGTCCCCTTTTTGGAACCTTTCTGAAAATATCATAAGAGCAGTTTCACCATCATTTATTGATTTTGAATTTACATCTGCACCACTATCTATTAATAACTTAATTAATTCAATATTATTTGGTGATTGTTGAAGAGGGGTATTGCCATAATAAGATATACCACTCAATATTGACCGGTCTTTGCTAAAATGATTGACATCTGCCCCTTCAGAAATTGCTTTTTGAACCTGTTCATAATTTGCATGTCTTATACCTTGAATTAGATCGTAATTACCTTGAGTTAGATCGTAATTTAGCTCCCATTGTTTTTCTGTATTAATTTTTGTTTCTTCTGATGTAATTGTAGTTTTATATGAACAAAAAGCTAAAATAAATAGTAAAATATTAATTTTATTTAATTGCATGATTTCCTCCATTTAAGTTCTTTTTTAATTATATATACAATTATATCTTCTTTATATTCCAATTGTCAATACTTGCTATTTTTTGTTTATAAGTGTGGAATCTACTACATTATCAATTAATTTACTTAAAGATAATTTTTGTCTTTGTGCTTCTCTTGCTAATAAATAATGTCTTCTGCTAGTAGTTCTGTAAGATATATTGCCTTGGTATTCTGCTTCATTGATAGGTTCAGGTATTTCTTCTCCATGTTTTATATATAATTTGAATGCGCCTAACATTGCATCCTTTATTGATTCAAGAGCTTCTTCGACTGATTCTGCATCAGTTTTTATTCCTGGCAATTCATTTACACTTACAATATAAATTTTATTATCTTGATTATCCTTATCTATTTCTATGGTATAGGTCCAAGGGAGATTAAGATAATAATCAAAATCTATTTTTTTATTTTTCATAACCATGATCTAATAATACCTGTTTTAATTCTTTTATTTGATATGACAACAGTTCTTTTCTTTTTTTAATAGATATACTTTTATAGTTAGGTTTTCTAAAAACATGATGAGAACTCATAATCTCCAAATCAAAGCCTAACTTAAGTAATATTTTTTCTGCTTCATCATATCTAACTGGAGAATTTGAGAAAATCTTCTTAATTCAAGTTATAAGTTATATTTTTTATTTCTTATATGTCTCATTATATTTTTTTATAGATGACTTTATTATGTCTAATGCTGCTTGCTTGCCCAACATTTCTTTAACTGTTACGGTCTTATTTTCCAATTTTTTATACTGTTCAAAAAAGTGCTTTAATTCAGCAAAAAAGTGAGCGGGAAGATCAGAAATATCATTAAGATAGTTAACACTCATATCTTTTGTTACAACAGCAACGATTTTGTCATCCTGTTCACCTGAATCTACCATCTTTATAACGCCAATGGGTTTTACGTCAACTAGACATAGAGGAGTGATAATTTCTTGGCATAAAACTAAAACATCTGCCGGATCGCCATCTTCGCTTAATGTTTGTGGTATGAAACCATAATTTAATGGATAATAAAATGGTGAATATAATACCCTGTCTAACCTTAACATTCCATAATCTTTGTCAATTTCATATTTTGTATGGGAACCTCTTGGGATTTCTATTACTGCGGTTACTTTTTCAGGAGCATTTTCACCAACTTTTATATCATGCCACGGATTCATTTTTTACCCTTAAATAAGTGTTATAAAATTTTATATATTTTAAATATACAAAATAACAACAGTTCTCGCTAAATTTTTTGTAATACTCTTGACTTTAACCCCGTCTTTCATGTAATCTAGGAATATGAATCCGAAATTACATGGAGAATTTAATGGAAAGAACTGCTTATTTAGAACAAATAAAAAGACATTTAAGAGTACAGCCAATTTGTGCCATTTTGGGTCCAAGACAGGTTGGTAAAACCACTTTGGCTCGACAATTTGCTAAAGAATATAATGGTAAGGTTGAGTTTTTTGATTTAGAAAATCCAATACATTTAGCAAGTTTAGAAACACCAATGCTTACATTAAGTAAATTTGTAGATTATTTAATTGTTATAGATGAAATTCAATTTAGACCAGATCTATTTCCAATATTAAGAGTTTTAGTTGATGACCCTGAAAAAAAATATACCTTTTTAATACTTGGAAGCGCTTCTCGAGATTTAATACATCAATCATCAGAAACTTTAGCAGGAAGAATTGGATACATAGAATTACCACCATTTACACTTTTTGAAGTAGACAATTCAGATAAATTACTTATCCGTGGAGGATTTCCAAGATCATATTTGGCAGAATCAGAAGATGATAGTTTTTTATGGAGAGAAGGATATATAAATACATTTTTAGAAAGAGATTTGCCAAGTTTTGGATTTGATATACCTGCAAGATTAATGTATAGATTTTGGATGATGCTTTGTTTTTATCATGGCCAAACTTTTAATGCAAGTGAGATTGCTAACTCTTTAATGTTGTCAGATAAAACTGTAACAAAATATTTAGATGTTCTTGCAGGAACTTTCATGATTCGAGTATTGCAACCATGGTTTGAGAATATTAAAAAAAGACAAACAAAAACACCAAAAATTTATTTTAGAGATAGTGGAATTTATAACACGTTATCATCTATTCGTTCCATAACTGAATTGGCTAAAACACCAAAAATTGGACCTTTGTGGGAAGGTTTTGCTTTAGAAGAAGTGATTAATTGCTTACAAATAAAATCTGGAGATTGTTATTTTTGGTCTACCCATAATGGGGCAGGACTTGATTTGCTTACATTTAAAAATGGAAAACGAATTGGCTTTGAATTCAAATATAGTGATAGTCCTAAAATTACAAAATCTATGAATATAGCTATCGAGGATTTAAAACTTGATCATCTATATATAATTTTTCCGGGAAAACTTAGCTTTGATATAAATGAAAAAGTAACTGCTTGTGGTCTTGATGCTTTAAAAGAAATAAAAATTTAAAAAATTATTTTTTTTCAATAATATACTTCTTCCAGAACTTTAAAAATTAATCTCTTCCCCGTTCGTCCTGACTATCCATTATACACATCTTTTTTTAATAAAGTATAAACTGTTTATAGGGAAAAATCATTCAATCCGTTCGCCCTGAGCGATGTCTGAGCGACGAAGGAGCCGAAGACAGAGTCGAATGGGTTCTTACATGAAAAAAATAAGACCATAAATTTTTAAATATTATCTTAATTGAATATTTTAAAAAAATATTGTATACAAAAAAATATAAAATTTTTTACCCATTCGACTCCCTCTTCGACTCGCGTAAACGCTCTCTCAGAGGTCGCTCGGGGCGAACGGATAAAGGGATTAATTTTAAGTTTCAGAAGAGATCTAATTAATAATTTTTTCTAGAAAACATGCAGAAATTGTGTTATTTTCTGAGCAGTATAAATCTAAAAATTAAAAATACAGGAACTAATAATGAACAATTTTTCAAAAACAATTCTAGCTTTTTCACTAATTGCATCTTCACAAACATATTCAATGCAACTTGCTAGACCTGTTTCGCAGGTAACTAAAAGAACTTTGCTTAGACGTTTAATGTCAACAGCTAAGGATTCCCAAACAAAAGAATTTACAAATGCAGAATTACAAGAAGAACTTAAACTAATAAAACAAGAACTTACGAAAGCTAACAGGAGATTACTTTTTGGAGTTACTGCAATTACATTATATGTAATAGGATCACGTATTGAAATAGAAGTGACCAAAAAAAAATAATTTTTATCACAAGAATTAATAGACTTTATGCGTAATAAGCGCAAAATATACGGATTTAATTACGCATAAGGTCTAATACTACTCAACTGCTACAGATTTGGAGTTACTATGAACAATTTCACGAAAACAATTTTAGCTTTTTCACTAGTTGCATCTTCACAAACATATTCAATGTTTAGGGTTGCTAGACCTGTTACACAAAATAGTCAGCATTTAATGAGAAGAGCTTTATTAAAACGTTTAATGTCAACAGCTAAAGATTCTCAAGTAAAACAACTTTCGAATGCAGAACTACAAGAAGAACTTAAATTAGCAAGACAAGAACTCGAGAAACTTAACAATAAAATAAAAGAAGAAGACAGAATAAATACAGAAAAATACAAAGTAAATGCATTAGCCTGCTTAATAGGAGGATGGGGTTCAGTCGGATTAGTATATTTTTTGGGCATACTTCAAAATTAGGTCTTATGTAAAAATTATGCTATTTTTCTGCTAATAAATTTATATATAAAATAGGATTTAAATGAACAATTTCACAAAAATAATTTTAGCTTTTTTACTAATTGCAACTTCACAAACATACTCAATGATAAGATTAACTCGACCTGTTATACAAAACAGCCAACACGTAGTGAAAAGAGCTCTGTTAAAACGCTTAATGTCAACAACTCAAGATTCTCAAGGGAAACAACTTCAAGAAAAGGTGAAAGATATAAGTAAAATAAGTTCACGTCAATTTAAAAGACAATTTATTATCGCATATACAACATTGGGTGGTGGTACTCTGGCATATGTTTATTTACTGTATAAATCCCCTATATTCTAGAATTTATTTTATCATAACTGATTTAGCCAGATTTCTTGAGTGGTCAATATTTCTTCAAAAAATTAAAAGTATAGGAACTATTAATGAACAATTTTACGAAAACAATTTTAGCTTTTTCGCTAATTACAACTGCACAAACATATTCAATGTTTAGGGTTACCAGACCTGTCGCACAAAATAGCCAACTCTTAATGAGAAGAGCTTTATTAAAACGTTTAATGTCAATAGCTAAAGATTCTAAAAAAGAGAAATTAAAAGTATTAAAAGAATTAAAGGAAACAGTATGTGTATTATGGGATCATCCGTATGTTAAGATCCCATCTTGTTATTTTATAATATATAGTCTAGCTTGTGTTGGGTGTATGGACCGGTAATTTTTACTCGACGGTAACAGATTTAGCTAGATTTCTTGGTTGATCAATATTTCTACCAAGAGTTTTGGCAATTTGGTATGCAAAGAATTGCATAAGTCCAGTCATAGCCAAGGGGGCTAATAGCGGGTTAACTTTAGGGATTATAAAAGTTTGGTCGGCTAAGTTAATTAATTCTTTTTGATGTTCAAAAGCAAAAGCTATTAAATGACCTTTTCTCGCTTTTATTTCATGGGCATTAGAGAGAAGTTTTTGGTAAATTATATCATCAAGTACAGAAAATATTACTATAGGGGTATTTTCGTCAATTAATGCTATTGAACCATGTTTTAATTCACCAGCAGGATAAGATTGCGCAAAAATATAAGAAATCTCTTTTAATTTTAGAGCAGCTTCCATGGCAAAAGGGTAACTTATGTTTCTTCCTATAAAAATAAATTTTCTGTATAGGGAATATTTTTTTGCTAATTCATTAATAATTAATAATTTATAATTTTCTATAGTATTTTCTAACGCTTCGGCACAAATTAATAAATCACTTTCTGCTACATGCATTTGGTTAAGATTTATTATATTTTTTTCAAAAGCTAAACGATTTGAAAGCCAATATAAAGCAGTAAGTTGGGCAGAAAAAGATTTAGTGGAAGCAACAGCAATTTCCGGACCGGCTTGAGTAAGCAAAAATCCATTGGCTTCTCTAACCATAGTGCTAGAAGCGATATTTGTAATTGTTATAACATGACAATTTAAAGAAGTTACCATACGTAAAGCTTCTAGGGTATCTGCAGTCTCTCCTGATTGGGAAACAGATAAGTAAAGGCTATTTTTATCAGGAAAAAATGGCATGTATCTGAATTCTGATGCTAAATGTATATTAGTTGGAATTAAACATATTTTTTCAAAAAAGAATTGTGCAATTTTAGCAGCATGCCATGAGGTTCCACATCCAAAAATATTTATATTATTTAGGTTTTTAATAAATTCTGGAGAGAGTCCTAAGTTATCCCAAATTGTAGTCGATAGATCTTTATAAAAATTTACTGTTTTTGAAATAGCATTTTTTTGTTCATAAATCTCTTTTATCATAAAAGATTCATGATCATTTTTTTCTATATTTTGCCAATATGCGTTGATTTCTTGGGCTTCTACAATTAAAGGTTTTCCTGAAAAATCATAAAGCTGGATTGAATCTTTTTTAATTATTGTAAAACTTTCATCTGGTAGAAATAGTACTTTATTGGTTTTATTTGCAAATGCCAAAAGATCAGAAGCTATAAACATTTCATTATCGCCTATTCCTATGCATATAGGAGATCTTTTGCGAACGACTACCATTTCATTAGGGAAATTTTGTATCATACAAATAAATGCATAAGCGCCTTCAAGTTTATTTACAAGATCTATTAAAGCAGCTTTAAAGGTTTGATGAGAAAGGAGAAGATTTTCTAGAAGATGGGCTATAATTTCTGTGTCAGTATCTGAGTGAAATGTATGCCCAGATGATTCAAGTATATTTTTTAATTCTGTATGATTTTCTATAATTCCGTTATGGACAATAGATATATTCTTTTGGCAATCAAATTGAGGGTGAGCGTTTTCTATGGAAGGAACTCCATGGGTTGACCATCGCGTATGTCCCATTCCAATATAACCATCTAAAGCTTGCGAAGATATTTTTTGATATAAAACATCAATCTTACCTTCACTTTTGGCATATAAAAGACGCTTGCTTTCTGAATCTAAACATGCAAATCCAGCTGAATCGTATCCTCTGTATTCTAAACGCTTTAATCCTTCAAGAATAAAGCCTTTACAAAGAGATTTTCCAATATATCCAACGACACTGCACATTTACTAACTCAGCCTAGACGAGTAAAACAATATTATCTCTTAACAAATTGGAATTTGCGACGAGCTGCTTTTTGCCCATACTTTTTGCGTTCTTTGACTCGGGAATCTACAGTCAAAAGTTTATGATCCCTAAGTACAGGACGAAGATTTTCATATATAGTAACTAATGCGCGAGCAAATCCTAATTTAATAGCATCAGCTTGAGCTCTTTTGCCACCACCAATAATATTAACTTCTACATCATAATTAGAGGCTTCTTTGCATATTTGAAATGGCTTTGTTGCTTCTAGGCACGAGATTTCTGTATCGAAGTATTGATCATAAGGAAGACCATTTACTGACATGTTGCCTTTACCTTTTCTTAACCAGACCCTTGCAGAACAACTCTTTCTTCTTCCAATGCCATGCGCAACAGGAGTAAGAGAAGTTTTTGCAGGTTTTTTTGCAGTTTTTGGTTTTACTGCTTTTGTCTCACTTGGAGCTATAGTTACTTTTTTAGTTTCAGCTTTTGTTTCTTTTGAACTTTTCATATTGATACAAAGACCTTAAATTTAACTGGTTTTCCTTCGATTTCGCGCTGCGCGCTTCACTCAGGATGACCGGGGGTGATTTTGAATAAACTAAGACTATCTTTATAATACTTTCTAACTTAAAAAATGTCAAAAAATTCTATTTTTTTACTGGAGCCGATGATCGGATTTGAACCGACGACCTACTGATTACGAATCAGTTGCTCTACCAACTGAGCTACATCGGCAAAAGTTTACTGTTTGAATTCTTCCAAGGCTTCTTGACAGGCAAGGCATCTGCAAGCATCAGGGTAGAATTTTAGTCTTTTTTCTGAAATGGGTTGCTCGCAATCAATACATATACCGTATGTTCCTTCATCTACGGCCTTCAAGGCTGTTATAATTCTTGTATATTCTTCATACTCAGTGTTTTGGTATGAACCCCGTATTGATTCCATTATTGAGCTGATAGCCTGATCTCCTAGGTCCTTGACTTGATCGTCAGAAACAGATTCTTTGGATAAAGTGGTTAATATATCCTCCAGTTCTGACTTTCGTTTTAATAATAATTTCTTTACCTCTTCTAGGTATTTCTTTCTATTCATAACTTTTTGATTTTCCTCTGATTTTTAAAAAATGTTCCTAACAAATTTTGAGCTTCAACTTTACAAGCCCCTTCTTTTATTAAGATTGGGGATCTATATAACTCAAAATTAATATGTTTGTCAACACTAAACCCAAAGATGTTAGATTTTGTGGCATAAATACATCTGCTTATTCTGCTTAATATAATTAGACTTATACACATAGAACAAGGTTCTAGTGTAACATATAACGTGCAATCTTCAAGTCTCCAGTCTCCTATTTTTTTGCAGGCATTTTTTATAGCAATAATTTCAGCATGTTCAGATTGGCACATTTTGCTTTCTACTTGATTATATCCCTTGCCTATAATTTTATTATTTTTATCAACGACTATCGCACCTATAGGAACTTCATTTTTATTGAATGCTTTTTTAGCTTGATTTAAAGCTTTTTTCATCAATTCTTGTTCTATTTGATCTTGCCAAGAGGACATTATCATTCCATAATTAAAAATCTTTAAAAAATAGTCAAAAATAGTTAATTCTTGTAATATTAATAATTAGAATAAACAAAAATTGATAATAATAAAATAGTTTTAAAAAAAGTAGTAATTTGAAGAATTAAAGGGTTTTTCATGGCAGATGAAACAAAAAATAAAAAGAATACTGAATATGGTGCTGAGTCTATAAAAGTTATGGAGGGGTTGGAGGCTGTACGTAAGCGTCCAGGGATGTATATAGGATCTACTGGTCCTCAAGGATTACATCATTTAGTCTATGAAGTAGTTGATAACTCAGTAGATGAAGCTCTAGCTGGTTATTGTAATGATATAGTTGTTAAGCTTCACGTAGATGGCTCCTGTTCAGTTGAAGATAACGGACGCGGTATACCTACAGATATTCATTCTACAGAAGGGGTTTCAGCAGCTGAAGTTGTGTTAACCAAGCTTCATGCTGGTGGCAAGTTTGATAAAGGAGCCTATAAATATTCTGGTGGATTACATGGTGTGGGTGTTTCGGTAGTGAATGCTCTTTCTGAAACATTGTATCTTGAAATTTATCGTGATGGTAAAATTTATTCACAACATTATAAGCATGGAAAACCTGAGGCGTCTTTAAAGGTTACCGGCACAACGGATAAACGCGGAACTTATATACGTTTTAAACCAGATCCTGAAACATTTACAGAAACAACAAAATTTAGTTTTGATACATTGTCATCTAGGTTGCGTGAAATGGCTTTTTTAACCAAAGGGTTAAAGATAAGCATTTTTGATGAATCCGCAAATAAACATAATGAGTTTTTGTTTGAAGGAGGTATTGTTTCATTTATTGAGCATATCAATTCAAAAAAAACACCACTTTTTCCTGATGTTATATATTTTCATCAAGAAGATGAAAATTATGTGCTTGAAGTTGCAATGCAATATAACGACGGCTTTGGAGAACAGTTATTTTCTTTTGTAAACAATATAAATACTGTCGATGGTGGAACCCATGTAGCTGGTTTTAAAGGTGCATTAACTAAAGTATGTAATAAAAGAGCCCAAGCCTTAGGAATGTTAAAAAATGATCCTGAAGGTTTTTCTAGCGAAGATGTCAGAGAAGGTCTTGTTGCTGTTATTAATATAAAAGTACCAGAGCCACAATTTGAAGGACAAACAAAAGGTAAATTAGGTAACAGTGAAGTTAAAGGAGTTGTCGATTCTTATACATTCGCTTATTTAGATACACTTTTTGAAGAGAATCCTGTACTTGCAAAGAAAATTTTACAAAAAGCAGAAATAGCAAAACATGCCCGAGAAGCTGCAAGAAAGGCGCGTGATCTGGCAAGAAGAAAAACAGTTTTAGAATCAACTATTTTACCTGGTAAGTTGGCCGATTGTTCAAGCGAGGATCCTTCAAGAACAGAATTGTTTATAGTTGAGGGTGATTCTGCGGGTGGATCGGCAAAACAGGGAAGAGATAGAGAAACTCAAGCTATTCTTCCGTTAAAGGGTAAAATTCTTAATGTAGAAAAAGCTCGTCTTGATAAAATGTTATCAAACGAGGAAATTAAAGCTATGATAGCAGCTATTGGTTGTGGAATTGGTGAAGATTTTAGCATAGATAAAGCACGCTACCATAAGATTATTTTAATGACCGATGCTGATGTTGATGGTTCCCATATTCGTACATTACTTTTAACATTTTTCTTTAGGTACATGGCTCCTTTAATAGAAAAAGGATATTTGTATATCGCTCAGCCTCCACTTTATAAAGCAAAAATTGGACGCAAAGAACAATATCTAAAAGATGATTTGGCTTTAAGGCGATTTATTTTTGACTGGACGAGAGAAAATCTTGAAATTACAGTTTCTGGAAAGGAGCTTTCTCAGGCTCAATGGAATAAAATTTTAGACGAATTACTTGTATATGAATCTAGTTTGAATAATGTTGTGCTAAAAGGATTTAAGGTTTCTCCTGAATTTGGTCATAAACTTTTGGCATTTTTAAGAAAAAACCCTTGGAAAAAATCTGATGGGACCGAAAAATTACTTAAGACTTTACGTGATTATTTTTCAAAATATTCTATTAGTTTTAAAGATAATGTTTCTAGCCAAGATCAAGATGGAATGGGTAATCTTGAACAATCTGCTTTTGTGTTTCAAGTTTTAACTAAGCAGTGGGAAGCTCCATTGACTTTTTTTGATTCAGAAGAGACAGGAATTTTGCTTTCAGAGCTTGAAAAATTAGCTTTAATTGAAGACAATGAATTGGTTTTACGAATTAAAGAAAAGGATCGCCAAATTTCTGTGCATGGATCTATGGAGCTACTCCAAGGAATTGAATCTATTAGTAAACCATACATGTCTATTCAAAGATATAAAGGTCTTGGAGAAATGAATCCTGAACAACTTTGGGAAACTTCTATGGACAAAGATAGTCGACTGTTGCTTCAAGTTAAGGTTGAGGATGCATTAGCTGCTGATTCTTGGTTTGCTAGCTTAATGGGCGATGATATTTCAGGCAGAAGACAATTTATTGAAGACAATGGCCAATTTGTTAAAAATTTGGACGTTTAAATTGTCTAATATGTTATGTATGCGTTTTTAGGTAAACATTTTTTATAATTACATGCTGCTTGATTATTCCATACTGATTTGCAGACTTTGCCATCTAGGCAGTCAGAATCATCTTGGCATTGGTCTGGTATTATGCAATTTCCTACTGCCAGACAGATGTTTGTTGCATTAAAAATAAAAAATGTGAACAATACTATTAGTTTTTTCATAGTAACCTCCTCTTTAGTAATAAATTAGTTAATTTTATGATAAACTAATTTGTAGTTAAAAATCAATAATATTGTTTAGAATAATTCATAATAGAATTGTATCGCTAAATTTTTACCCCCGTCCGTTCGCCCTGAGCGACTTCTGAGCGTAGTCGAAGAAGGAGTCGAATGGGTAGTATTGATAAAGGATTTTAATGCTACCTTTTTTTTTATACATATTAAAATGTAGAGATGGATCATATTATATTGGACATACTGATAATATAGAAAAAAGAATGTCTGAGCATAACCAAGGAATAGGCAACTCCTATACTTCCAATCTATTGCCCGTAGAGGTTGTATATATAGAACAATTTGCTTCTAGAGTAGATGCCTTAGAAGCTGAACGCAAGTTAAAGAAATGGACGCGCGAAAAGAAAGAAATTCTTATTAAAGAAGGCTGGGAAGGATTAAAGAGTTTTAAGAAACGTAAAAAATTGACCCATTCGACTTCCTTCGACTCCTTCTTCGACTCACCTACGGTTCGCTCAGAAGTCGCTCAGGACGAACGGGGTGGGGATGAATTTATAGCTAAAGAGGTCAGAGAAAGTTCTTCCAATATTAAAGAATTTGATTTAAAAGCTGAAATTTTATCTTTTATTAAAAAAAATAATTTAATAATTCCTGGTTCAAGAATAATTGTAGGTCTTTCTGGAGGTCCAGATTCTACTTTTTTGCTTTATATACTAAAAGAATTGCAAGAAGAGTTCGCTTTGGATTTAATTGCCGCCCACCTGGACCATGGTTGGAGAGAAAACTCTTATTTAGATATAGATTTTTGTAAAGAGCTCACTAATAAACTTAATGTAAAGTTTGTTTATGCTAAAGCCAAAGAGCTTGATTTTAAACCTAAAAATAAGGGTTCAAAAGAAGATCTGGGTAGACAAATGCGTAGATATTTCTTTGCTAAAGTGGCCCAAGAATATAATGCTAAATCCATAACTCTTGCTCATCATCTTCAAGATCAACAGGAAACTTTTTTCATTCGCTTAATTCGTGGTACTACTTTAAGTGGCTTAGTATCAATGAAACCAATAGATGGAATATATATTCGTCCTTTATTGGAAATAAATAAATCAGATATTTTGCAATATCTTCAGGAAAATAAAATTAGTTATTTAGTTGATCCTACAAATTTTTCTCAAGAATTTTTAAGAAATAGAATTAGAAGCAACGTTCTTACAGCTTTACAGGCATGTGATAACAGATTTGATTCAAATTTTTTAAGAACCTTAAACCATCTAAAAGATACTGAAAATTTTCTACAAAAGCTTGTAGAAGAAAAGTTTAATGAAATTGCAAAAAAAACTGACAATGATTTTGAGCTAAATTTAGAGCAGCTTCTTGCTTTAGATAAATTCTTACAAAAAAAAGTTATATTTTATTGGCTTTATAAATCCGGCGTATCTTTTGAATTAACTGAAAGATTTATAGAGGAAATTATTCGTTTTTTGCAAAAACCCGGAAATTCTACTCATAACATTCATTTTCAGTGGAAAATTCAGAAAAATAAGAATTTGGCCATAGTAATTAAAATTCATTGAAAAATAGAAATATTATTGATTTCTTGATATTTTTAAAGTATAATAAAAATATGTTTAATATTATTTCAGGGAGGATTTATGAATTTTAGAATTAATACTTTATTATTTGTGGGATTATTGGCAGTTGCTATGCAAGTTTTATCTATGTCATATGATGATGAGTCTGGAGAAGAATTATCGATAGTATTAGCTCGACGCCTAAGGGATGCTATAATTATGGATGATGTAAAAGGAGCTAAGGAAGCATTGGCAGGTGGAGCAGACACAAAGAGAGTAGTAGGAGGAACAAATGCATTTGGATGGGCTGAAAGAAGCCGTAATCCTGAGATTCAAGAATTGTTTGGTATAGGTCCAAAAAAAGTGTCGGCAGCTCCTGCAAAAGCTAAAGTTAAAGGACCTGTATCTAAAAATTCACCTTTGGCGGAGCTTCTTTATGCAAATGTGATTACAGATGATTTAAATGGAGTTAAAGAGGCATTAGCAGCTGGTGCAGATGTGAATGAAAGAGTTCACGGAAAGACTGCTGTTGAATGGGCAAGAGACAATGATCTTAAAGAGATTCTTGAAGTTTTAGAAGGTAATCCTGTTGATGTGTTGCCTAAAGCTCCAGGCGGTCCAGTTGATAAATTTCAATCGTTTTGATGAGTTTTAAAAGTTTGCAATTTAATTTTAAAATGATTTAATACTCTGAAATTAAATTTTTATATGAAATCTCCAAGGGTAATCTACTGCTTGTTTTATACCTATCCTTGGACTGACTAAAATTTGATAATTGTTTTTGTTGACGGAATCACAAATAAATAATTCGCCTTGTTTTGTAAGATCTATACCATAAAGCTCTTTTGTAATCTTAAGAGCCTGTGTTAATTTACCGGGGCCATTAGTAAGAGTTTTTAAATTTTTTATATGCCTGTTTTTTTGCATTTCTGCTATGGCCTCTAATGGATAAATAGCTCTAATTAAAACCCCTCCGGACATATGGTTTTTATCTTTTGCTACCGCATTTAAACAAAAATGATTTCCATAGGTAAAATAAATATAAGCATGTCCTTCAACTTCAAACAGAGCTTTATTTCTTATTGTTTTATTTCTGTATGAATGGCTAGCCGGATCAACTTCACCACAATAAGCTTCTGTTTCAGTTATCATCCCTGATAATATTTTTCCATTGATGTTTCTTACTAATATTTTGCCAATTAAATCTTTGGCTACAGTTACAGTGTTTCTTTGATAAAATTTTCTTGGTAAAATTTTTTTATTTATCATCTATCGCATACTCTAAAACAATATTAGCTAAATCAGGTAATATAAAGTTTATTAAAAGAGCTCTTCTTTTATTTTTTAAGTTATCTTTAGCTTTTACAAACGTAGCTCTTTCCTTTAAGTTTTCCTTTATATTTGCTCCATATTCAATAAGAGTTTCTACGCATTCAAAATGTCCATTAGAAACAGCTATACATATTGCTGTATTATAAATGGACGATGTTTCAACTATAAAATTTGGATCAAATCCATGTTTTAAAGCTAATTTTAATTCTTTAACATTACCTATTCTTGCTAGTTCATATAATATTGTAGGATAATCTGTAGTATCCTTTACGCCAAATTCCATCAAAACTTTAAGGCATTTGTATCTATTTTCTTGTTCAATACATTTAAAGGCTGCATCGCGTAAAGTATTCATGTTTATAGCAACAGTAGTTTCTTTAAGTTTAAATTTTTTAATTAAAATCTTTAGTATATGTATGTTTCTTTTATTTAAACATTCATTAAATAGATAAACTGCATCTTCATGAGTCATTAAATGAGCATTAGAATTTATAAAACCAATTATTTCTTCATCTATTATTTTTATAATAAGATCAAATATTTTTTGTGTTTTTATTTCCGTGTTTTCTAAAATAATTTTTAATTGTGGAGGTATTATTGAGTTGAATCTTTTGATAACTTCTTTTAGCTCTGATTTCTCCTGAAAACTACGATAATTAGGATACTGTCCTTTGTAAGTATCAATTGAGTTATATATGCATTCTACATGATATTTAATCCTAAACAATGTAGTAAGATATAAAACTTTTGATGATCTGTATTGTTCTAGGAATTTATATAAAGCTTTATGGTCATTTTTTTTGAAAATTTTTTGGAACTCTTTTTCTTTGCGAGATAAACTGTCTATATATTCTGGGCCTAACCTGTAGTTTTCTTTTTTTTGTAATAGCGCTTCTATTTCTTCAAAGCTTTTATTATTTTTTATTGCATAAAATATTTCTGTAGGTTGCGCTGGGCGTATAAAAGAGTGAATAAATAAGAGTAAAAACGTGATTAATAAGTATTTCATAATATTGGGTTTTCGATTTTAATGTTACATACTATATCAAAAATTTCTTTGTTTTGGTATTGTTATTGATACTTGATGAGGAGGAAAAATGAATGATGAAGTAAACATAGATTATGAAAGAAAAAGAAATTTATATTTATTAATTCTTATTTTTTTATTAATTCATTGGTTATTACTTTATATTTTTTTTAATCAAATAGATCAAGTAAAACAGGCTCGTAGCGAAATAAATCGTGATATTCTACCTATTTTAAATTATATTCAAGAACCAGAAGAACCCAAGCCAAATATCTTAAATAAACAACAGGAAGAAGATTTAATGCAAAAAATATCACAAATAGCTCATGAACCATTACCTCCTCAGAAAGAGATCGCTACTATGAGACAACGGGGTGGAATGCCCGTACCAATTGATGATGAATCTGTAATACCAAAGCCAATTATTATTGATCCTACTCAGGCAGGAAATCCTATAGAAGATAAAACTAAATTTTTTGAAGATGGTGTTGGAATAGAAGAAGAAACTAATTCAGAGAGCGAGCCAAATATTGGGACAAAACCAGAAATTGAGTCTATAAAAAAAGCAGCAGAAATAGAAAAAAAAGCTGAGCTTGGAATTATAACGCAAACAGATGAACCGGATGGTGATAAGCAGTTTATGCAATTAGAGGAATTTAAAATTTCTGAAAAACAAAAAATAAAACCAAAAAATGATTTTGTAAGTAATACAAGTACACAAATAGATAAAAATTTAAAAAATAAAACGCGTCCCAAAAGACCGACACGTAGATGGATTTTGGCCAAAGAACACAAAGCTATTTTGCCTACAGTTACTAGTGGTTTATTAGGTGAATCTCTTGGAAATGACCCTATTAACTGGAAAGGTAATGATAGTTTAATTCCTGATTTGGAACAAATGCGACAAGCTTCGTATATTCAAAAAATACATCAATTTATGCAAACTGCTTATATTGTTAAATATCCATCAGTGCATTTTCACATAGCCAATCCTCCATTAACTATGCAGATTAGTATTAAAATAGACAAAAATGGTAAAATAATATCTGCTAAAAAACTACTTTCTTCCGGGTCTGAAGAAATTGATGATTTTGTTATAGATAAAGTTATTCCTTATGCCGGACCATTTCCACCAATTCCAAAACATTTAAATCTTGAAGTTTTTGAATATAACCCTATTATGTACATTTATAATTAGGTTTACCAAAAAGTTTAAGGAGGGTTGTGGCTAAAATTATAATTATAGGTGCCGGACTTACAGGGCTTTCTACAGCTTATCATCTTGAAAAAAAAGGTTTTTTTGATTACAAATTATTTGAAAAAGAAAATGAAATTGGTGGTCTATGTAGATCTATTTATCAGGATGGATTTACATTTGATTATACAGGGCATTTGTTACATATAAGTGATGATTATTTTGATCAATTGCTTAATAATATTGTAGGCAAAGAAAATCTAAATTCTATTGATCGAAAATCTTTTGTGTATTCACGTGAAACATATACACCATACCCTTATCAAATGAACTTATTTGGACTTCCCCAAGAAGTAATTGTTGAATGCATAGAAGGTTTTGTTGCAAGAAAAAAAGGTAAAAAAGATCCAAAAACTTTTTACCAATGGGTAATTAAAAACTTTGGTTTAGGTTTTGGTAAAAACTTTTTCTTTCCATTTCAAAGTAAACTTTTTGATTATAACCTAAAAAAGATTTCTGCAGATTGGACAGGTAGATTTGTTCCACAAACATCTTTAAATCAAATAATTTCTGGAGCCATGTCTGCGAATGTATCTGTTAAAGTTGGCTATAATTCACAATTTTTTTATCCACAAAAAGGCGGAATATTTTTCTGGGTAAAAAAACTTGCTGAAAATATTAAAAACCCAATACAAACAAATTTTTCAGTCAAGTCTATAAACTTAAAAAATAAAAATATTATTTTTGAAAATGGTCATCAAGAAAGTTTTGACAAATTAATAACCACTATGCCACTTGATTTGATGTTAAGTAAAATTCAGGATAGCTCAACAACAGATTTTTCAAAAATATCAAAAAAATTAGTTTGTAATTCTGTTGTTAATTTTAATTTAGGTTTGGCTCGTCCAGATCTTTCAGAAAAACATTGGATTTATTTTCCGGAAGAAAAATATCCCTTTTATCGTATAGGTTTCAACCATAACTTTTCTTCACATAGTGTACCTGCAGGTTGTAGTTCGTTATATGGTGAATTTGGATATACAAAAAAAAGCTCTCAAGAAGTTGAGTGGATCCTACAAAAATCTATATCGCAAGCTAAACAGCTTTTTAAAATCTCTGACTCAGAAATTTTAACTCAAAAAATAATATATATTCCTAGAGCTTATGTAATTTATAATTTTTGGAGAGAGAAAAATTTAGTATCATTACATAATAGCCTGCAAGAAAATTCTATTTTTTCTATTGGCAGATATGGGCAATGGAAATACTCTAGTATGCAAGAGGCAGTTTTAGATGGAAGGGATATTGTTGATAAGATAATAGACATATTTTGAAATGAGAAAGTATTGATTTCGTTCGCCCTGACTTAGCATTTTTTTATATAAAGTCATACGTTATTTATAGAAAAATTTTACCCAATCCGTTCGTCCTGAGCGAGGTCTGAGCGACGCAAGGAGTCGATGACCGAGTCGAATGGATTTCTTAAATATCATCTCAATTGAATAATTTAAAAAAATATTGTATACAAAAAATATAAAATTCTTAAAAATTTTTATCCATTCGACTCCCTCATTCGACTCGCTAAACGCTCGCTCAGAGGTCGCTCAGGGCGAACGGGAGGGGGATTAACTTTAAATTTCAGAAGAGATTTATTTTGCAAATTAAAGGAATATAAGTATGAAAAGACTTATTTTATTTTTAGTTTTTGTATCAAAGGTGGTAGGAGCTATGGAATTGTCTTCAAATGTTAAAAATTTGTATAAAAATAAAAATGTTTTAGTAACAGGAGGGGCTGGGTTTATAGGTTCTCACCTAGTTGAAAAGTTTGTTGAGCTAGGTGCAAATGTTACAGTTCTTGATAACCTATCTACAGGTAACTTAGACAACTTGCTTAGTGTTCGAAATCACATAAATTTTATTTTCGGTGATATACGAGATTTTGATACATGTTTAAAAACAACAAAAAATCAGGAGATAATTTTTCACTTAGCAGCATTTATTTCAGTACCTGAATCTATGACAGATCCATTAACCTGTAACAATATTAATGTTCAAGGTACTTTTAATATGTTACAAGCTTCAAAAACTAATAAAGTTACTAAATTTATTTTTTCATCCTCTTCTGCTGTTTATGGCAATTATGAAGGGGAATGTAAAGAAGATATGCAATTAACCCCTACATCTGTTTATGGATTTTCAAAATTAATGGGTGAATATTACTGCAAAATGTATAATGATTTATTTTCTTTAAATACAATATGCTTGCGATATTTTAATGTTTATGGCTTACGACAAAGCAGTAATGGCCCTTATGCTGCTGTAGTTGCAAAATTTAAAGATTGCATGAAAAACAACCAGCCAATTATAATTTTTGGTGATGGTTTACAGACAAGAGATTTTATATCAGTTGAGCAAATAATAGCTGCTAACTTAAATCTTGCAAAATTATCTCCAGAAAAATTAAATGGTCAATCTCTCAACATTGCTACCGGCAAAAGTATAAATTTATTAGAACTTATCAAAAACTTAAAACAGGAATTTAGAAATTATAGTGGTGAAATTGTCTTTAAACCTGCTAGGCTAGGTGACGTTAAATATTCTTCTGCAAATTGTAGTAAGTATCAAAATTTATTGAATGAAAGGTTCTGAAAATGTTTAAAAAGAAATTGTTAATTTTTTTGTTTGTTTTTAATGTTCCAACGTTGGCTATGGAGACATTTGATACATCAGATGTAGTAGATGCTGATTCTTTTTATAATGGAAATAGTTCTAATGAGTCAGGCGAAATGGAAGGTGAGATAGAGGGACAATCTAATATTCCAGAAGATTTATTAAAAAATTTTGGTGAAATTAAAGTTAAGGATTGTTTTTTTCGAGCTGTTGAAACTAATAATTTAGCATTAGCTGAATTTTGCTTAAAAAACAGAATAGGTGAAATTAATTCAAGAAATAACGAAGATCAAACAGCATTGATGTTAGCCGTACAAAAAATAAATTTAGAACTTGTTATATTATTTGTTACAAATGGGGCAAGTGTGCATCTTGTAGATTCAAAAGGGAATAATTCATTGCATTATTTTATATTCTTTTGGCATTTAGAGCCAAAAAAGAGGACGGCACTTGTGAAACAATGGATTGTCGAACCAAAAATGGAACAAATTATCGAATTATTAATCAAATATGGTGTTAGTATTAATTCATGTGATTATGAAGGTAATACTCTATTATTTAAAGCTTTAAAATATAAAGTTGCTAACTGGGTAATTGATTTATTATGTAAATTCAAACCTGATTGCAGTTTTGTTAATAAATCAAGAGAATCTTGTTGGAATTATGCCACCCCAGAGCAAAAACTCATTCTAAGAAAATTAATAAAATCAGCACAAGGACGACTTGTTGAAGAACCAGCTACGATTCCTGATAAAAGGTCAAAATGTATAATTTTGTAAGTATCAAAATTTATTGAATGAAAGGTTCTGAAAATGTTGAAAAAAAGTTTATTAGTCTCTTTGTTTGTTCTAAATTCACATGTATTTTCTATGGATTCAGGTGATACATCTAATGCGCCAGTAGACCCTGGTACTATAGCTCTAGCTCTTTCTTGTTCTACTGAAACTTCTGGAGCAAGTGCAGTTGATAGTGATGAAATTAAAACAAGAGCTGATGCATTAGAAAATTTTGGTCATGCTGATATAAACGACAAACTTAAAGATTGTTTTTTCAAAGTTGTTGAAAGTGGAGACTTTAAGCGGGCTGAATTCTATTTTGAAAATAAAATAGGCGATATTAATTTAAAAAATAGCAAGGGCCAAACAGCTTTAATGTTGGCAGTGGGAAATTTAAATTATGACTTAGTAAAATTGTTTATTGAAAACAAAGCAAATGTGAATGAAGTCGATTCCAATGGAAATAATGTTTTGCATTATATAGTAACAATGGTATGGAATAAAGATGGGATAGATGGTTATAATTGGACTTATAAGGGCAAAGAGATATGTCGTAGTTATGTTTCAGATATTATAAAAATACTCCTTAATAATGGTCTTAATATTGATTCACTGGATAAAAATGGAGATAGTATATTAATTAAAGCAATGAGAACTGAGTATCCTTTGTGGTTTATTGAGATAATACGTAAATTTAGAAAGCCAAAGGTGGCAAAACCGGCAAAAACTACTGCGACTGTTAAAAGATCTAGTTGTTTAATTATGTAATAAGCCAGTATAAAATATCATAGAAAAACTATCTTTTAACTTGTTAAAATAATACAAATATCGTGTACTTAAATAAAGGGGTGTAATGGTGAGAAGTTATTGGACAATATTTTTACTAATATTTCTTATAAAATTGGATGGTTCTGAGATAATAAAAAGAGTTAAAGAAGATTTGATATTTTATGCTGCAAAAAAAAATGACTTCAAATTAGCAAAATATTGTATTGATAATGGAATTGGTGATGTAAACTATATTCAGCATTGTAGCTATTCACCTACTCCATTGATGGTTGCTTGTAAAAATCTAAACTTAAAATTAATAAAATTATTTCTGGATAATGGAGCATCTGTAGAGTTTGTGAATTTTTTCGGTGAACATGCATTATATTATATTTTATGGAACTTAAAATCGAAGTATGAAAAGTCAAATAATATAGAGGGTTTTATGTTAAAGATAAAAAAAATAGTTTTGTTATTTTTAGATAAAAAAATAAATATTAATGATGGTAATAGATTTGGGGAAACTATATTAATTAGAGCTGTAAAAAAGGAGTTACCCGCTGATGTTATTGCAATTTTGCTTGAATATGGAGCAGATCCATTTTTAAGAGATAAAGAATCTAGGATGGCGATAGATTATACCAGAGATCAACAAATAAAAAAGTTATTGAATGCAAATAACTATAAGCCCAGTTGCGCAATTTTGTAAAATATCTCTTGAAATATAAATTTAGATTTTATTAAAATTGTTACTAAATTGCTCGTATGGTTCGTCCTTCGATTTCGCACGGAGTTTATCCTGAACTAATGTGAAGGATGCTTCACTTCCGTCTTCGCCAAGGCTTCGACGGACAGGCAGGGTGAACGGGGGGAGGGGATAATTATTATTAGTCGATAAGTGATTGTTATAAATATAGGGGTAGAAAATGAAAAAAGTTTTTTCTGGTTTATTATTAATTTCAAATTTTTTTGTATACGGTATGGATCAAGAGCAAGAGCCGCTTGCTCATTCTACATTTGATAGTTATTCAGATATTGAGCAAGCTGAAGATGAAAGTAAAACAAGAGACGAGTTGTCACAAGAGTTTGGTGATATTAAACCTGAAGATTGTTTTTTTAAGGCTGTTGAAACTAATAATATCTCATTGGCTAAATTTTGTTTTAAGAATAAGATAGGTAACATTAATTTAAGAAATAGCAATGAACAAACCCCACTGATGTTGGCAGTTAAGAATTTAAATTTAGATCTTGTAAAATTATTTCTTGAAAATGGCGCAAAGGTTCATTACGTTGATTCGGAAGGTAATAATGCTTTGCATTACATAATGCCAATTGTACCTATAAATGATAAAGCATCAGGAGATAGTCCCAAATATAAAGATGAAGATTATAAGCAGGATGATATGATGTGGTTTCATTCAGAGGTTTGGACCAAGCTAAAAGGGATTATGAAATTATTGGTTAAAGCAGGTGTTGGTATAGATTCACGAGATGCAAAGGGAAATAACATATTAATTAGGGCTATTATTTTAAATAAATCTATCAAATTAATTAAATTTTTATGTAAAAATGGAGCTGATATTAACTTGATGAATAAGGATCAAAAAACTGCCATAAATTATTCTACAGAGGAACACAGAAAGATTTTTGATCAGACTCGTGATACTTGTTTAGTTTTATAAAATTTTATAAGATTATTTTTAATATATTATATGATTTAGTGAAAAAAGAAGGGATAATTAAGTGTTAAAAAGAATTTTGTTAGTAGCCATATTATCTGTGAATTTTGTAAATTGTATGGATTGTATGGATACGCAGGATGAGCCATTAATCTCATCCCAACCTGGCTCAAGTACAGATTTGGATGAAAGAGAATTAAAAATAGAGCTTGAAAGCAGAATAAAGCTATCGCGCATTTTTGGTAATATGTCACCTACACAATGTTTTTTTCAGGCAGTTGAAAAAAATAATTTAGCATTGGCTCAATTTTGTTTTGAAAATAAAATAGGTGATATTAATGCAAAAAATGAAGAAGGCCAAACTGCTTTAATGTTAGCCGTACAAAAGCTTAATTTAGATATGTTAAAACTCTTTTTAGAAAATAATGCAAGTGTACATCATATTGATTTGGAAGGTAAAAACGCTTTACATTACCTTCCTATTTTTGTGCCGGCAGCGCAGAGTAAGTCTGGTATGGAATCCGAGCACTATTATTATAAAATAGAAAATATAATTAGAAGGTTAATTTTAGCCGGTTTAAATATTGATGCATGTGATAATGAAGGGGATACGTTGTTGATAAAAGTTATCAAAAATCATCCTAAAGATAATAAACTTATAAGAATAGTATGTGATTTTAAGCCGGATAAGAATTTGAGCAATAAAAAAAGAGAAACTGCTTTTGGTTTGGCCAATGAGCAAGAACAGGCAATCCTTAATCAGATTTATTATTTTGATGTGTGCAAAGAATGTGTTATTTTATAATTTAATTTGGATATTTTAGCTTTATATACCTTATTTTTTTGTTATAATATTAGAAATAAGCAAATTTTAAGGGATATAAAGTCTAACTATGGCTAAACATAAAAGAGATTATTACGAGGTTTTAGGCGTTGCAAAGAATGGTACTCAGGCAGATATAAAAGCAGCTTATCGTAAGCTTGCTATGAAATATCATCCAGATAAAAATCCTAATAATAAAGAAGCTGAAGAAAAATTTAAAGAAGCTGCTCAGGCTTATGAAATTCTTTCTGATGAGCAAAAACGTAAACAATATGATCAATTTGGACATGCTGCAGTAGAAGGACAAGGCTTTGATACTCATGGCATGAATATGGATGATATATTCTCTAATTTTGGAGATATATTTGAATCTATGTTTGGTGCAGGTGCACAAGGGAGTGGTTTTAGCCGAAGAGCCCGTAAACCATCCGGACCTGTACCTCAAAGAGGACATGATAGGCATAAAGATTTAGAAATTAGCTTAAAAGAAGCTTTTGAGGGTACAAAAAAAGAAATAGGATATAATCATCTTTTTGTTTGCGAAGTCTGTAAAGGTCAAGGAACTGCCCCTGGAACAAAAGTTACTACTTGTACTCAGTGTTCAGGAGCTGGCGAAATCCAGTATAGACAAGGCTTCTTTATGTATTCTCAGACTTGCGGCAAATGTGCGGGTCAAGGGTTTATAATCCCCTCACCATGTACTAACTGTTCTGGTCAATCCCGTAAACAATCCTATGATAAGTTTAGTGTGAATATTCCTGCAGGTATTTATGATGGAGCAGAATTGAGGGTTCCCCAAAAGGGAGATGCTGGAATTTATGGCGGACCTTCAGGGGATTTGTATATTAAAGTTAAGGTTTTACCTGACAAAAAATTTATTAGAAATGGTGACGATATAGAGTGTACTGTTGTATTAACCTATCCACAATTAGTTTTTGGTGCTCAAATAGATATAGAAAATATAGATTTAAGTAGAGAATCTGTAAAAATACCAAAAGGTTGTCCTTCGGGTGAACGTATAATTATTTCAGGCAAGGGATTTCCTTCATTGAGAGGTAGAAAGGGTAATTTAATAATTATAACTAAGTGTGATATACCCAAAAAACTTTCTTCTGAAGCTAAAGATGTTTTAAAACAATATTCTGAAATAATTGGTCATAATGCGGATGAAAATGGATCTGGAACTATTACGGGATTTTTTAAGAAATTTTTAGGGTAATAAATATTAAAAAATGTATTTACATTCTGAAATTTTTTTGATATAATTTAATTATTGAAGTAGCAGTATAGGGATTTTTAAGGGATATTCATGATGAAAACTATTTTTTTTAGATTTATTGTTTTATTATTGTTGAATTCTTGTTCTTTGTTGATAGCACAAGAGAATATTAAAAAAACAAGAGAGTCATCTGGTAAAATGTTGTTGGATCATTCTTTAGAGGATTACTTAAAAATTAAAGATCTAAGAAATATTATTGCAGAGTATGCAAATGACTGGTCCTGTTCAAAAGAAATATATAATGGTGAAGAAATACATAAAGTTAAACAGTTACCTGATGGTAGATTAATCTATTCTTCTTTGAGTGGCTCTGGTTTTAAAATATGGGATCCTAATTGTGGGGAAGCAACCGAATTCATTGAGCAACAAGATGAGTATTGCGCAGAGTGTGATTTTTATAAAGATCAATTTGCATTTCATTCTGGGCCAATAGTGAAGACCTTAAATTTAAAATCTGGATCTGTAGAAGATTTGCCCTCAGAACACAATAATGCTGTGAAAGAATTACATTTTTTAGATGATTCGAAATTGGCTTCAGGATCTTTTGATAACACATTAAAAATATGGGATATAAATAAAAAGAAAAGTATTAATACTTTTGATGAGCATACAGGTGGAGTAGGAGCAATACAACATTTATCTAAAAATGTATTAATTTCAGGCTCTGCTGATAATACAATTAAAGTTTGGGATTTAAGATGTGGCACCAAATCCATAAAAACACTTAATTCTCATAGAAATTCGATTCATGGAGTTATTATTTTATCAGATAATATTTTGGCTTCATGTTCTCAGGATGGAACCATAAAAATTTGGGATTTATCAAAAGGTGAATGTATAAGGACCTTAGATAATAAAGCTCCAACTGTAAGCATAGACAAGTTGTTGGATAGTATGACATTGGTTTCTGCTTCTGGTGACTCAGTTAAGTTATGGGATGCGAATTCAGGTAAATGTATAGAAGATGATCTAGGTTTTAAGAAACTAGATAAGAAAATTATTGATGAGCGGCATTCTAAAGATGTTGTTTCGGTACATACTTTGAAAGATGGAAGAGTAGCTTCTGGTTCATGGGATGGGTCCATTAAAGTTTGGTTAAATCCAGCAAAGAGCCAGGTAATATAAGGTATCTCTTTAAATAGAGGGGTTAATATGGAAAACATAAAAAAATTAATATTTATTTTTAATTTTTTGATTTTTGGGGCAGCTGTTCCTGTATGCCTATATTCTACTGAAGTAGATTCAGAAACTGGCTTAGAATCAGAATTTAATATGAGTTTTGAGGATTTAGAGAATTGTCCCAAAAAAGTGCCTGAAGAGCCAGAATTAATAAAATTGATTAATGCTGGAGATACAAATGGAGTTATTCAAGCTATTAATAAAGGCGCAGATGTAAACTCAAAAAGTAATTCCGGAAAGCCTGCTATAAAGCTAGCAATGGATAAACATTTATTTGATATAGTAAGGTTTTTAAGTGCCAAAGGTGCTAAAATAGATAAATCCTTAGGTAGTAATGTCGAATTTAAAAAAACTATAAAATCTGAATTTAATTTTCCGATACATAATCTAATTATGTTATTTGACAATAGCGAAGTTTTTTCAAAAAAAATCAATACTCCAGTGGTGAATCAGTTCTTTATAGCGCAGTATCAAAAAGTTTGTCCTATAGTATTGTCTGGCAATACATTGAGATTAAGTATTAAAATTTTATCTGAGTTTAAAAAAGGTAATATTAATGATGATGATTTAAAAGGACTTTTTCATATTGCTGAACTTAGTGATAGTGAATGGTATTTCTATAAAGTAAAAAAAGATGATATTTATTTACTCATACCAAAAGATTATCTAAAAATTGCTTTAGAACAATGTGACTCTTGCGAATTTACAAAAACTTTACCAAAAAGCTTGTCAAAAGAAGAAGTTGTTACAGGGTTTCTAATAAATAATACGGATATTCTAGAGAAAGTTGGTATTGAAACTATCAAAAAAACATCTTTGGGTTCTGAGGTTGTTAAAAACAATAAAATAAATATTGATGATTTAAAATCAATTTTTGTTAACAGAGAATACCTAAGTAAAATAGTTAAAGAGAGTATACCATTTCAGAAAAACAAAATTCTAAATAATTTAATTGGTGCGTGGAATATATATTTGGTTGGTCATGGCTCATATTCTAAGGATTATCTGAAAAGTTTTGAATCAGGTTTAGAGCAGAATGAAGAAGGTGTCGTTATAACTGGATTAGATATTGATCAGTTTAAAGAGTTAATCAGATTTTTTGATTTAAGCATTAATGTTAATTTCTTATATTATTTATCGTGTTATGCTGGTGGTTATAATATTATGTTACCCTATTTGTATAGAGAATCTACTAAGGTAGTTAAACAGCAGTTTCCTAAATTTACGGTTGTTGTAGCTTCTATAACAGATGCAGTTGCAAAAACTCAGAAACTGTTTTCTACTGGAGAAATTAGCAAACTTAAAAAAATAGATTTTGATTGTTTTTTTAATGCATTAAAAAATAATTTGAATCGTGGCTCAGTAAACCCTACTTTGTATAATGACAAGTCAATAGAAGATATTTTATTTTGTGTTGTTTCAAAAGATATTGATCCTATTACAATTTCATCTTACCCACAAATAATGTTGCCTGGTACAGGTATCTTTAAAGTTTTATCTCATGAGAAAATTCAAGAAATTACTGATGAATTCATAGATAAAAATCTTGGAAAATCTCTTGAAGTTAGAGATAAAGGTGCTGTTTTAGTTCGATCTACTGACATTATAAATAAGCTTAAAATATTATCTGGTTCTGGAACAAGAAAAGCTTCAGAGCAAGTTCCCATGATAATTTCTATCATACCAGGAGTGTCATTACACAAGTTTGGTCAAGTAGAAGCTGAAAAGATTAAATTTTTAGATTTTTTTCATAAGGCTATGTTTTCGATTAAACCTGCATTTCCAAAATATTTTTATTTTAAAAAGCTTATTCTTGAAGATTCTTCTGCCAAATTAACTTTATCTAATGTTTTTATTAAGGTTCAATCAGGCTCTTTAAGTGCAGCTTTTATAAATGGATGTAAGGTTTATTTTGATGGAAATTTATCTAGATCCTTATCTGGTGTAAAAAGCTTAAAAGACTTAATTAATAATAATGGACTTGTTGCTGATGATTTTGAAGGAATTTATGATTATCTTAATGATCCTGAAATAAGCAAGATTTTTGCTAGTACCATTATTGAAAAGTTATTGAATTTTCCAAAAGCTTCTAAAGCTTTGAGTCATGAAAAACAACAACAAGGTGTATATGAGCATGTTTATCATGTTTAATAAGATTTTCAAAACATCTAAAATTGTTTATACTTAATATATATAATTTAAATATTTCTTATTTAGAAAAGATCATGAATAATAATAATTCTGAACGCGATACATCAATTAATGGTGAAATTCCTACAGCGCAAGAGCATGAAATTAGAGTACAAAAGATAAATCAAATGCGTCAGCATGGTTTAGAGCCGTGGCCAGCTGCTAAAGAAGTTACAAATAATTCTCAAGAAGTGTTAAGTGAATACAAATCTGACGAAGAAGAAAAAAAATATATAGTTTCCGGTAGAGTTATGAGCCTTAGAGGACATGGTAAGACAGCCTTTGTTACCATTCAAGATCCAGCTGGTAAATTACAATTATATTTTCGTCAGGATATTTTGGGCGATGAAAAATTTAAACAATTTACTGACTATGTTGATATAGGAGATATTCTTTGGATAAAGGGTATGTCTTTTAAAACAAAAGCAGGTGAAATCACTTTAAAGGTTCAAGATTTTAGTTTAATAAGTAAATGTTTGTACCCGTTACCAGATAAATTTCATGGTCTTGAAGATGTAGAAACTCGTTATAGGCAAAGATATCTTGACCTTATTTCTAATGAAGAAAGTAGAGAGAAATTTAAAAAACGTTCTGCTATAGTTTCCTCTGTTCGTCATTATTTAGAAAATCAAGATTTTATGGAAGTTGAAACTCCAATGTTACATTCTATTCCTGGCGGTGCAGCAGCTAAGCCTTTTGTTACACATCATAATGCTTTAAATAATGATTTTTATTTGCGTATTGCTCCGGAATTGTTCTTAAAACGACTTGTTGTTGGTGGATTTGAAAGAGTTTTTGAAATCAACAGAAACTTTAGAAATGAAGGTATTTCTACTAGACATAACCCTGAATTTACCATGCTTGAGTTTTATATTGCTAATAAGGATTACCATTTTGCTATGAATCTAGTGGAAGATTTAATTCGATCTGTAGCTAAGCAAGTTGATGGTAAATTACAATTACCTTATGGGAATCATGTATTGGATTTTGAAAAACCATTTACAAGAATTAGCATAAAAAATGCAGTTTTGAAGTTTGGTAATTTAACAGAACAAGACTTATATGATGATAAAATTGATCAAGTTTTAGAGAATAAGAAAGTTAAATTTGATAAGAAAAATGGATCAATTAATGAGAAAATTTATGCGCTATTTGAGCATTTAGTTGAGGCCCATTTAATACAACCTACATTTGTTACAGATTTTCCTATAGAAATATCTCCTCTTGCAAAACGAGATCCGGATAATTCTGATATAGCTGCTAGATTTGAACTTTATGTTGGTGGAATCGAAATCAGTAATGGATTTAATGAGTTGAATGATCCATTTGACCAGGCTCAAAGATTTAAGGATCAAGTTGATGCTCGTGAATCTGGAGATGAGGAAGCTCATCAATATGATGCGGAGTATGTTCATGCTCTTGAATATGCTTTACCTCCAACTGCTGGTGTTGGCATTGGAATCGACCGCCTTACTATGTTGTTAACTAATACTACATCAATTAAAGATGTAATCTTATTTCCTACACTTAAAAAGAAGTAAGTTTAGGTGTCACCTTATATTATTACAAATTTGAGAATTAATTCCCTCTCCCGTTCGTCCTGAGCGAATTCTGAGCGAGCCAAAGGCGAGTCGAAGAATGAGTCGAATGGATTTTCTAAATCTTATTAGGGATTGGTATTAATAAACCCCCTCTAAATATTCATTGGTAAGTGAAGCTAACTCTGGAAGTAGAGGTGTGGTTTCTAAAATTTTTTGCTTTACTTGTTCTTGAAAAATTTTAATTTTTTTAATTTTATTTTCTAACAGTTCTACTACTTTTTTATTGTTATATTTTTTTGCAATATCTAGGGCTGTTTCACCGATATTATTTTTGATATATATTAAGGCATTATGTTCGATGAGGTATAGAATTAAATCTGATTTTTTGTGGGTTTTGCAGGATTCCATTTTTATAACTAACATCAGAATGGTGTTGCCTAGATTATCTTGGGCGTTTATATTTGCATTATGTTTTAGTAGCAAATTAATAATATTTAAATTATGATTGACTGTTGCTAAGTGTAAAACTGTATACCCGCCATCATCATTAATATTTATTGATAATTTAGGACTAGATAAAAGTAAGGATACCATCTTTTCATTATTGAAAACAATTGCCCTAGTAAGAATGGAGGAGCCGTCTTTGTTTTTAATGTTTGGGTTTGCCCCTCTTGCCAAAAGATTTTTTGCTATTTGTGCATCCTCATCTGATAGATCGAAATAATTTCTATTTAAAACATAAATTAGTTCTTTGTCTAAATCACTTAAATCTTCTTTTTCTTTTTTTGAATCTATATCTGAAGATTCATCTTTTTTGAATCTCTTCGGAGGTCGTTCATCCATGGCACTTATTTGGATTGAAAATGACCATAGAAGCAGTAAAAATAATAGTTTTTTCATTTTAATAAACTCCCTCTAAATATTCACTGGTAAGAGAGGTTAATGCTTCGGGCAGAGGTGTGGTTTCTAAAATTTTTTGTTTTATTTGTTGTTGAAAAGCTTTGGCTCTTTCTTTGATTTTGTTTTCTAAAAGTTCGACTATTCTTTTATCGCCTAGACGTTTAGCAATATCTAAAGCAGTGTCACCTTTATAATTTTTGATATTTATTAATGCACCATGTTTAAGAAGATAGGGAATTAGATCTGAGTCTTTAAATATCTTCGGACAATAACTTTCAACTATAACAACATTCATTAAAGCTGTAACTCCGTTCTCGCTTTGAATGTTTAAATTAGCTCCATTTTTTATTAAAAATTTTGTTGTTTTTAAATAGCGTTCTATGAAATTGCTATCACTATCATTAGGTATTTGCGAGGTAACAGCTATTAAAGGAGAAGTAAAATATATATTTTGATAATTTATATTAGCTCCACGTTGTATGAATAAATCAAGAATATTGTAGTTGTAATTTCTTGCAGCATAACATAAAGCCCAGCCTAAAATATCATAATCAAGCTGTATTTTAGCATTAGATAATAGCAATTGTACTATTTCTTTATTCCCCTTGTTTGCTGCACTTATTAATATTTCAAAACCATTATTATCTTTAATATTAGGATTTGCGCCTTTATCTAAAGCTTCTTTTACAGCTTCTTCATCTGTATTTTGCACAGCATTAAAAAGTTGGTGATCTACTATATTTGGATTTGAATTTTCATAAGCCAAAAATGTTAAATCAGCTGATTTCTCTGTTTTATATCTTTCATCCTCTAGATCTGACTCTGGCTCATCATCTGAAAAATTGTCTTCTTCTGAGTTATCAAAATCAGATTGTTGTTCTTCAAAAAAAGTGAAGTTAGATGTTTCTTCAGATTTTTTTTGTCTTTTGGAAGGGCGTTCATCCATGGCACTTATTTGGATTGAAAATGACCCTAGAATTAGTAAAAATAATAACTTGTTCATAAAATACCTCCAATTTAAGCTGTTAGTAATTATAGCTATATCTTAATTATACAGAAATAAACTGACAGAATCAAGAGTGTAATTTATATTTGAAATATTAAAATTTGAATATAAATAGTAATTTTTTCAGATTTGTTGACTTGGACTATGTAGTTGATCATATTTATTTATAATTAATTTTTTTATAATAAAGAGAGATTGTGCATGAAAAAAGTTTTGTTTATAATAGCTAGCAAGGGATTTCAGCCTATTGAGTATGGTGTGCCAAGACAGATACTTGAAGATGAAGATGTAAAAGTTTTTACAGCAAGTAATAGTAAAAATGAAGAGGGACATGCTATTTCGTCTGATGGATCAGCTGTTAAGGTAGATCTTTTATTGGATGATGTAAATGTTGATAATTATGATGGAGTTTTTCTTATAGGTGGTCCAAATGCGATGGAACATTTAGATAATGAAAAAACTTATAGAATAATTAGAGCTGCTGATAAGCAATTAGATAAGCTCTTTGGAGCCATCTGTATTGCACCAAGAATTTTAGGTAACGCAGGTGTTCTTGATGGAAGAAGAATTACTGGATGGGATAAAGATAATAAACTAAAAGGTATAATGAGTAGTTTTAATGCAACTGTAATAGAAACAGGCGTAGTTGTTGACAGAAATTTAATAACAGCAGATGGTCCAGATCATGCTCAAGATTTTGGTATGGCTATTCTGAAAGCATTGTATAAGTAAAATAAATGTTAAATATTCTTCAAGGTGAACGATATCTTTGGTTATTGCCAAATTATGATCAAAGTTCTGTTTTAAAGATTGCATCTTCCTATAATCTATCTTTGCCAATTTGTCAGGCATTATTTATGCGTGGCATATCAACTGCAGAGCAAGTGAATTCATTTTTGTTTAGTTCGTATGAAAAAGATGTGGCACATTCATCTCAGATGAAAGATTGTTCAAAAGCAGTTGAGCGAATTTTAAGATCAGTTGAAAAGGAAGAAAAAATTTTAATTTTTGGTGATTATGATGTTGATGGGATCACTTCTTCTGCAATGATGATGATTTGTTTGCCTGAAATTGGGGCAAAAGTAAATTTCTTTTTACCTAATCGTGCACGTGATGGATATGGGTTATCTACAAAAATTGTACGTAAAGCAGCAGAAAATGGTTATAATCTTATTATTACTGTAGACAATGGAATAACTGCCTTTGAACCTGCAAAAGAGGCTAAAAAATTAGACATAGATTTAATAATCACAGATCATCATAGGCAACAAGATTTAATACCAGATGCATTCGCTATTGTTAATCCCAATCAATTAGATTGTTCTTATCCATTTAAGCATCTAGCTGGAGTGGGTGTTACATTTAAATTACTTTCTTTATTGTATGAAAAATTGGATAGAAAATTGCCTTCAAAAGTTTATGAACTTTTATTACTTGGTACAATTGCAGATGTGGTGCCTCTTGTTGGGGAAAATAGATTTTGGGTTAGGCA
The DNA here is from genome assembly GCA_013286795.1 of Candidatus Babelota bacterium. GTDB lineage: Bacteria > Babelota > Babeliae > Babelales > JABDEC01 > JABDFA01. Next base: position 25,606 of record JABDFA010000003.1, on the reverse strand, counting down.
TGGTTTACATTATGTTAATAAAGTAGAAAGTTTGTCTTTAAAAGTTTTGAAACAAAATGGTAAGATTTCTAAAACAAAGATTGGCTCTCTTGATGTAGGTTTTTCTATTGCTCCTCAAATTAATGCTCTAGGCAGATTAGAAGATCCAAGACAAGGCGTTAAATTTTTAATAGGTTCTGACAATAAAGAAGTGGAACATGTAGGGACAGTTTTGCTGGAACTTAATAATGCGCGAAAACAGATAGAAAAATCTATTTTTCAAGAAATAGATTTGCAAATTAAATCTAACCAAATTGATTTGTCAAAAGAAAAAATTATTATGGCTGCTAGTGATAATTGGCCCACAGGAGTTATTGGTTTAGTAGCTTCTAGATTTGTTGGTGAATATGGATTACCAACTCTTTTATTTCATTTGACAAAAGATGGGATGGCAAAAGGTTCTTGTAGATCTATTGGTGGTTTTAATATTTTTGATGCGTTGAATGAATCTAAGGATTTATTAGAAAAATTTGGGGGCCATTCTCAAGCTGCTGGACTTTCTTTGAAGGCTGAAAATTTACCTATATTGAAAGAAAGATTAGAACAATCTATATCAACTAAGTTGTCAGATTTTGATTTAAAGCAAAAATTAAATTTGGAAGCAGAAATTAAATTAATGGATTTAAATAATAAATTTATATCTGATTTAGAGCATCTTGAGCCTTTTGGCCATAAAAATGAGCGACCATATTTTTATATCAAGGATGTAGTATTGGTGCAAAAACCACTCTTGTTAAAAGATGTGCATATCAAATGTTATATTTTTGCTGATGGAATTATTAAGCCTGTGATGTTCTTTAATAGTTTGGATCTATTTGAAAAACTTTCTTCTATTGGTGAAGAATCATTTGATTTGGCTGCTCAGGTTACAGAAAATCATTGGAATGGAAAAACTAATGTGGAGCTTTTAGGGCTAGATGTTTATTTTAAGCATTAACACAATTAAGGAAATTTATGATTATAACAATAGATGGCCCATCTGTTAGTGGAAAATCTTCACTGGCTCGCAATATTGCAAAAACTTTAAATATATTCTATTTAAATACAGGTCTTATTTATCGTGCGGTTGCATATATTTTGGTAAATAATTTTAATTATTCTGAACAAGATCTAACAAACGCTAAATATGAAGATATTACAAAAATTCTTAATCAAGATAAATTTAATTATATTTATCTAAATAACGATTCACATGTTATTTATAATAATATAGATATAACTGAATTTTTACATTCTAGCCAAGTAAGTAAATATGCATCCATTTTAAGTTCTAATTTGAGAGCCAGAGAAATATTACAAGATTATCAAAAAAGTTTTAGCTTTAAAAAAAAATTAGTTTGTGATGGAAGAGATTGTGGTTCTATTATATTCCCTAACGCTGATTTAAAATTCTTTCTTACGGCTTCTATAGATATTAGAGCAAAACGTTGGCAAAAATATCTTGCAGAACAAGGGCAAGATTTATCATTTGAAGAATGTAAGTCAAAAGTTATGGAGCGTGATGATCGTGATAAAAAAGTAATAGCATCTTTGTCTGTTGTTCCCAAAGATGCTATTGTAATTGATAACTCTAACTTAACCCAAGAAAAAACTCTAAAAACTGTTTTAGAGAAAATTAAACTTTAGTATATTTTTTTAGTAATTCTCTAATATATATAGATGATTTTATATAAGGATTTATTAAATATAGTAGTTCTAAGCATGATTGTAGTTTATCTATTTGCTCACTTTGCAATCTTTCTTGTTTTTCGCGTTCTTCTTCTTTGTCTATATTTTGAATATAACTTTCAATATTTTTATGAGAAGGAGTACCATGAAATGGTATATAATTTTCATCCAATTCATCAACTTCAGATTTAATACTGCTGTAACCTATAGTGGTTCCAAGTGTTAGTGGGTATTCTGGTTCTATAGTAGGATTTAAGCATTCAATAGAATTTTCACGATCATATTTTTCTTGATAATCTTCAAAATCTTGGGCAGATAAATTAATTGCGATAGTTCCTGTCAAGATTGATATTTTTATAATAGTATTTTTCATGAAATATTTCCCTATTTGTTAATATTGTTAAAATGATTTAATTAATTCTTAGATTAATAAATTTTAATTAAAAAAACCAGCAAAAGCTAAAACAAGACATACTGGATCAAATAAATCTTCTTGATCTTCTGTAGTTTCTTGTTTTTGTTCAAGGCAAAGTGTCATTACATTCTGTTTATCCATTTTTACATTGAATAAGGATTTATAAATACTTTCTAGACATTTAATAACTTGCTCATTTCTTTCTTCTTTGAAGCCGCATTTACTATAAAGTTTTTTTAAGAGTTTTATTTTTAAAAAATAATTTGGATCATTTGTTGGTAATTCTATATATTGACCATATATTTTTTCAAAGGGACCGACTTCAAGGAAAATGGCATTGGATTTTTGCTGTTTTAACAAATTGATTACATGTTTTAACATACACTGAGCATATCCTTGGCCTCTATGTGTTGGTTCTATATATACATTGCATATGTAGAACCAATTAGGATCAGTTTTGATTTTTATGTAGCATATTTCACCTATAACTGCACCATTAGCTATATTTTCTTTAAACACAAGTGTCGTGCTATCTGATTCTTTATAGTAAGTTACAATTACCTGATTTTTATTAAAGGTTAATTTTTCTTGTTCTAGCTTAAATTTCTCAGAGCAGTAACTTGAAGCTGATATTACAAAAAAAATAGTTATAATAAATGTTCTTATAATTTTCATAAGACCCCTAACTTGAATTAAATTACCTATATTACTAGCTAGATTACCCATATTAAAATAAAGCGCAAAGGGGGGTTGAATTTATTAAAGGTGGTGTAAGGTTTATCAAAAATCGTTGAAAAATGATGATTTGGATATCAAAAAACGTGAAAATCTAGAAATTATTGACTAAAATCGTGAAAAATATTATATTTTTGATATATAAGTTATCATATTTTAAGGAAAAATGATAAAATGTTTAACAGGATTTTAAAATTGCCCTTAGATGGCAAAAGTAGTATTTTTCTATTTGGTCCAAGAGGAACAGGGAAAACTTCTTGGATTAAAACTCATTTAAAAAATGAACTTTATTTAGATTTGCTAGATTTTTCTCTTTATAATTCACTTTTGGCAGATCCTAATAGATTAGAGAATTTAATACCACCAAATTTTGAAAATTGGATAGTAATTGATGAAGTTCAAAGAATTCCTGAACTTTTAAATGAAGTGCATAGATTAATAGAAAGTAAAAAATTTCGTTTTTTATTAACAGGTTCAAGTGCTAGGACTTTAAAAAGAAAAGGTACTAACCTTTTAGCCGGAAGAGCATTAAGATATAATATGCATCCATTAGTAGCGCAAGAAATGGGGGATTCTTTTAATTTACTTTATGCCCTTAAATATGGCCTACTTCCTTCTGTAATTAATCATGAAGATCCAAAAAAATATTTAGAAACCTATGTTCAGACATACTTACGTGAAGAAGTTTTACAAGAGGGATTAACAAGAAATATAGGTATTTTTGCTAAGTTCTTAGAAGTTGCTAGTTTTTCTCAGGCTCAAGTTTTGAATGTATCAGAGATAGCTAGAGAAGTTGGATTAAATAGAATCATAGTTTCAAACTACTTTGAAATATTAGAAGATCTTCTTCTGTCTGTTAGGATTTCTGCGTTTAGCTATAGAGCTAAAAGAAAAATTGTTGCGCATCAAAAATTTTATTTTTTTGATACAGGTGTTTTTAGAACACTGCGTCCGATGGGTCCGTTGGATACACAAGAAGAAGCTGATGGTCCAGCTCTAGAAACTATTTTTCTTCAATCTCTTTTGGCTATAAATGATTATTTAGAACTAGGTTATAAGGTATATTTCTGGAGAACATCTTCAGGGCAGGAAGTTGATTTTGTTATATATGGACCTAAAGGGTTGCATGCATTTGAAATTAAACGTTCTTCAAATATTACCAGCAAGCTTTTAAAGGGCTTAAAGGATTTTAAAGAAGATTATCCGGAAGCTAAACTTTATATTTTACATCTTGGCAAACATAAAGAATATTATGGCGATATTTCTGCAATACCAATTGAAGATGCTTTAAAAGAATTACCCAAGTTAATAAGCTAGCCCAGGTTAATGTTATTTTCTTTTATAGCTGAAGCGGGTATTATCTTTTTAAGTGATTTATTTTTTTTACTATTTTCAGATTTTTCTAATGGATTTTTTGTTAATGCATGCTTAATCACTTCATCCATAGTTTCTACAAATACTAAATTTATATCATCTATTTCTTTGATAAATTCTTGTACATCGTCATAATTGTCCCTTGGTAAAATTACTGTTTCCATTTTGTATTGTTTAGCTGCTAAGATCTTTTCTTTTAAGCCACCAACAGCTAATACTCTACCACGAAGAGTAATTTCACCAGTCATAGCAATTGCATTTTTTACAGGTATTTTGGTTAAGGCGGATATTAAAGCTAGACACATAGATATGCCAGCGGAAGGACCATCTTTTGGTGTCGCTCCTTCAGGTATATGGATATGAATATCTTTTGATGAATTAAATGAGTTTTTTAAACCAAATTCTATTGCCCTAGATCTAATGTAACTTAATGCAGCTTGCGCTGATTCTTGCATAACTTCACCAAGCTGACCTGTAAGTGTTACACCGCCTTTGCCTGGAACTATGCTAGATTCTATTTCTAGAACATCGCCACCAAATTCTGTCCAAGCTAATCCTGTAGCTAGACCAATATTGTTTTTTTGTGTATCTAAAGAAGTTTTTCTATATTTTGGATGACCCAACCATTCTTTTATTATTTCATGGGTTATAGTAAATTTTTTTAATTTACTGTTTTTTAGAATTTGTTGTATAACTTTACGCATTAATTTTGCAATTATGCGTTCTATTTGTCTGACGCCAGCTTCTTTTGTGTATTCAGAGATTATTGTACTTAAAACAGCCTCTGGTAAATTAAATTGTTGAGATTTTAGTCCATACTCTTTTAGTTTTTTTGGAATTAAAAATCTATTAACAATTTCAATTTTATCTTTTTCTGTGTAACCAGATAAATGTATTACTTCCATTCTATCAAGTAATGGGTATGCAATGCCTTCCATGTGATTTGCTGTAGTAATAAATATTACGTTAGAAAGATCATATTCTATATCTAAAAAATGGTCTGAAAAACCTTTATTTTGTTCCGGATCTAAAACTTCAAGTAATGCAGAGGACGGATCACCATGCATATCTCTGGAAATTTTGTCAATTTCATCAAGCAATATGACAGGATTTATTATATTAGTCTTTCTCATTGCCTGAATTATTTTTCCTGGCAATGCTCCTATATATGTCCTTCTATGTCCCCTGATTTCAGCCTCATCTCTTACCCCGCCTAAAGATATTCTTACAAATTCTCTACCTAAACTCTTTGCAATAGCTTGAGCTAAAGAAGTTTTTCCTACACCAGGTGGGCCAGATAAACATATAATAGTTGCGCGTTCAGTGTTTCCTGAATATTTCTTTGCGGCTAAGAACTCTATGATTCTTTCTTTTGCTTTTGATAATTTAGCATGGCTTTTTTCTAAGATATCTTCAGCTTCTTCAAGACTTATATTATCTTTACTTTTATTTACCCAAGGAATTGAGATTACCCAGTCAATATAATTTCTGCTTACAACTGCTTCCGCTGAAAGAGGAGGCATTTGTTCTAGTCTATTTATTTCTTTTTCAACTTTTTCTAAAGCTTCTTTTGGAAGTTTTAAATTTTTAACTTTTTCCTTAAGATGAGCTATTTCTGTCAGTTGATCATCTCGGCCTAATTCTTTTTGAATAGCTTTCATCTGTTCAGTTAAATAATATTCTTTTTGGTTTTTTTCTACTTGAGTTTGAATGTGACTTTTAATTTTTTGTTCTGTTTTTTGTATTTCTAATTCTTTTTTTAATAATGATGCTACCTTTAACATTCTTTCATTTAAATCAGCAGTTTCTAAGATTTGCTGTCTTTCATTCATTGAAAGATTTGTTAAATGTATCGCTATTGTATCAGTTAGATGATCCATGTCATCAGCTGTTTGTGTGACTAATGAAAGATCATGTGGAATATTAGGATTTGATTTTGCATAGTTAGTGTATAGTACTTGTATTTGTCTCCAAATGGCTTCATTTTCTACGCTTTTTTCTAGACTAGTAGTTTCAAGATCCTGACAGCATACTGTCAAGAATTGGCCATTATCTTCAGAGCTTAATATTCGAGATCTACAAATTCCTTCCACCAAAATTTTTAAGGAATTGTTTGGCATTTTCATTACTTGTAATATTTTTGCTCTAACGCCTGTATCAAATACATCCTCTCTTTTAGGATAATCTATATCAGGATGTTTTTGAGTAGTTATAAATATAGTTTTATTTTCTTGTAAGGCATATTCTGTCGCTTTTAAAGATTGTTCTCTGCCCACAATAATTGGGATTATTCCTTTGGGCAGGATGACAACATTTTTTAAAGGCAACAGAGAAATAACAAACGGATTTTCATTTTTAGATTTATCTTTAACTTCTTTCATCAAAACCATCCAAATTGTCTAATAGAAAATTAATATGCATAAAATTAGTTTCTTAATAAAAATCAGTTTACCAAAGAGCTTAGGATTAGTAAACTTAAAATAAAACTTTTTATTTAAGTTAATTGAAAGGGTTAATTAGTTATGTATAAAAAATAGGTAAAATTAAATTATTTTTACAAATTCACTATTAAATGGTAATATTTAAACAAATGAATAATTGACACATTGTATAGTTTTTTAACTTGTCGGAGATAATTAAGTTATGGATATTGGATTATTATTAACTTTAGTTAAATATGGTTTTTGCGGTTTAATCGCAAGTTTTTTAGGTGTTCTCGTTTTATGGTTTTTGAGAGTTGATTTTGCTGATAAGCTCATCACTAAATTTTATGGTAAGTTTTCTAGAGATGAATTAAAGAAATTCCTGTTATTAGCTATTATTTTTGGTTTTGTTATAGGAGTTTATTGGTTATTAAGACCTATCAAAGATGGAATATTCTGTAAAATGTCCGGTTCTCTCAATATTCCCTATGCGAAAATGCTTTCTTTGGTTATAGTTTTTCCCTTAGTTATGATTTATTCAAAGCTTGTTGACAAATTTCCACGTCATAGAGTTTTTTATGCATTATGTGCTATTTATGGTACTTTAGCTTTAATGTTTGCATACTTTTTCTCTAGTTCAACTTTAGGTCTTGCCAATACAGAAGTTATTACATTGGTTGGCGGAAAAACAGACACACAGCATGTACTTCTTCTTGGAAGAATGATTGGCTGGGCATGGTATATATTTATAGAAAGTTTTGGCTCAATAATAGTAGCTCTCTTTTGGTCATTTAATGCTGATATTACATCTCCAGATTCTGCAAAAAAAGGATATCCAATTATAGGTATGGGTGGTCAATTGGGAGGTGTCATGGGCCCATTGCTTATTGCTACACAGGCTAAAAATCTTGGCGCGCACACTATGGCTTTCATAGCAGGAATTTGGATTTTCTGTATTGCATTGATGATTAAAATATTTGTCACTATTACTCCCAAAGAACAGTTGGTTGGTTATCAATCAGCTGAAGAAGCTAATTCACCTAAAGTCAAAAAAGAAGAAACAGGCTTTACTGAAGGCTTGAAGCTAATGTTGTCAAAGCCTTATCTTTTGGGAATTTTTGCAGTAATTTCTTTATATGAAGTTGTTGTAACAATTTTTGATTTCCAATTAAAATCATTATCTGCTTCTAAATTCGCTTCTGCAGGTGAATTATCTGCTTATCTGGGCGAATATGGCGTCTGGACAAACGGTATAGCGCTTGTTTGTATGTTGTTAGGCATTAACGTTATTGCCCGCAAATTAGGACTAACCACAGCTCTTGTTTTAATGCCAATATTAGTTGCTCTTGGTGTAGGTGCATTATTCTTAAGCTCAACATTGGAGCCTGAAATTGCATTAACTGTGGCATTCTGGGTGATGGTACTTTCAAAGAGTATAAATTATGCTCTTAACCAACCAACAAAAGAGCAATTATATATTCCTACAACACGTGATACAAAATATAAGGCTAAGGCTTGGACAGAAATGTTTGGCTCTCGTTCATCTAAAGCAGCAGGTTCTGTTGTTAATGTAATAAAAAAATATGTTACACCAGATATGTTTGTTATTGTAAGTTCTTTATTTTCGTTGGGCTTAATTGGTATTTGGATAGCTGTTGCGTTTTACCTTGGAAAAACGCATAAGAAAGCTGTTACTGAAAATAAAGTTGTTTGTTAATTTATATATATAGTATTTTTTTTAGTTTAATTTTTTAAGAAGTAGTTAAGAAAGGTTAAGCGAAATTTTATGAGTTCCAGATTATTGCGAGTTTTTGAGTTTTTATTCAAAATTGAACGTAGAGAACGATTAAAGTTGCTCTTGTTAACTACTTCTTTTTTCTTTGTAATTGGTGGTTATACAATTATCAAAGAGCTAAAGGATTCAGTCTTTATGTCAACGGTTGGTATAGATTATCAGCCTATTGCTAAAGTAATTTCAATGATAGTTCTAGTGCCAGCTATTATTTTCTATTCTTATCTTGTGGATAGATTAAGGCGGTATCAGCTTTTGTATTTTTATAGTTTAGCTTATGCGATTTTAGGATTAATATTCGCATATTTTATTGCGCATCCTTCAATTGGTATTGCAAATACTGATACTAGTCCCTATAGAATTTTTGGTTGGTTGTTTTATTTTTTTGTAGAAGGGTATTCGCCTTTTGTAGTTAGTGTTTTTTGGGCATTTGCTAACTCAATAACATCACCTGAAGCTGCCAAAACTAATTATGGGTTAATGGTTTCCGGGTCAAAAATTGGTGGTATGTTTACAGCTGCTTTTGCATGGTATTTATTTAGTTGCAAGCCTACTTCTTTTTTTGGATTATCTACAATTGTTAAACATCAGATATTATTGGGTACCTCATCTTTTTTATTGTTATTTGTTCCTTTTATTATTTTATTTTTGATTAAAAAAGTTCCTGGTCAGTATTTACATGGATATGAGGCTGTTTATAAAGTAGAAAAAGAAAAATCTAAAGAGGAGCTGGAAAATTCTTCAAGTTTTAATAAAAATATTATAAATAACTCTATTGTAAATAAAATTAAAACTTTTTTTACTAAATGTTTTAGATCATTACATTTTGGGTCTTCTGGTTTGAAGATGATTATTCGCCAACCGTATGTATTTGCTATTTTTGGTATAATATTTTTTTATGAACTTATTAATGTTGTTTTGGGTTACCAAAGATTATTATTAGCAAAGGGAGCGAGTGCTGACATTTCAGAACTTAATTGTGTATTATTCAAACAAGTTTTGTTGATACATTTTTTTGGTTTCTTACTTTCATTTTTAGGTACCAATACTTTGTTGAGATTATTGGGTGAAAGGCGCTGTTTGCTTTTACTGCCATTATTGGTTGCTTTACTTTTGTTCTTTTTTATGATGAATGGCACCCTTGATGCAATAACTACAGTATTTATTGGTCTTAGAGTTTTGAATTACGCTATTAGTTATCCATTAAGAGAGAGCTTGTATATTCCTACGATTAAGGAAATTAAATTTAAATCAAAGTCTTGGATAGATTCGTTTGGATCTAAGTTGGCTAAGGGCTTTGGTTCTAGCTTTAACATTTTTGCTAAAAATGTTGTTCTGGGAAATTTTGGCATGATAGCATTTGTTGGCATTCATTATATATTTTTTGGATTAATAATTGGAATGTGGTTTGCCACATCTTATTATTTGGGTAAAAAATACCAGAAATCTATTGATAATAATGAGGTTATAGGTTTTTCTTAGAAAAGTTGGTTATTGAATTGCAATTTTAGAGTTTTTAGGTAAACTTTTAATAATATTTATATGTCTTTGCTTTTAAATTTATGGGTGGCTGATAGTTTATACAAACTAGGCCTTAAAAGCAATAATTGTAACCCTAGGAGTATTTTATATGTCAATTGATTTAAAAGAATTAATTAAAGCTGGTGTACATTTTGGTCATCAAAGGACTAAATGTAATCCAAAAATGGCGCCTTATATTTGGGGTCATACAAATGGTGTTAATCTTATAGATGTTTCTAAAACTGCTTATGGTCTTGAAAGGGCTGCTAAATTTATTGAAGAGCTTGCTGCCCAAAATAAAACTATATTATGGATTGGAACAAAACGAAGTGCGCAAGGCTTGTTGACTGAGTCTGCAAAAAAACTTAATATGCCTTATGTTAATCATCATTGGGTTGGTGGTTCCATAACTAATTTTCCACAAGTAAAAAAATCAGTTACAAAATTATTGCATTATAGAGATATCTTGGAAAAATCTGAAGATTATAACTATACAAAGAAAGAATTAAATTTATTGGGCAAATATGCTGATAAATTAGAAAAAAGTATTGGTGGAATTGTTAAATTAAATTGGCCAATTGGAGCTATAGTTGTAATTGATGCAAAAAAAGAAGATACAGCTATTAGAGAAGCTAAAAAAGCTGGAATACCTGTAGTTGCATTGGTTGATACAAATTCGGACCCTTCATTTATTGATTATGTTATTCCTGGAAACGATGATTCTCCAAAAAGTATAGCAGTTATTTTAGAGTTTCTTAGTCAAGCAGCTCAAAAAGGTAAAGATAGAGCAGCAGCCGATAAATCTTCTATGACGCATGTTAAACAAAAACAAAAAGCTGTCATTGAATCTGAAGAGTTACTTGCTAAGGTTGCACAACTTGAAGCTGAAGAGGATGAGGCTGATAAGTCTAAATCTAAGAGAAAGCTTAAGAGTCAATAAATAAATGGAGAGATGTCTGAGTGGCCGAAGGAGCATGATTGGAAATCATGTATGCTTCGAAAGGGGCATCGAGGGTTCGAATCCCTCTCTCTCCACCATACTTCGCTAAAGCTTCGTATGGCAGGCCATTTTCTTCAAGGAGTTAATTTTATTAATTCAATTGACATTGTTTTTAAAAGCGAAGTATGCCCTTCGAAGCTCCATAAGGAGCGAAGTAGGGCTATAGCAATAAAAATATGACTTTGCTTCTACCTCGTAGCTACGAAGTGGCGAAGTAGGGTAGGGCAATGAGCTCTTCTAAAATTATGAGGGAGTTTGTAAGAGATGGTTATTTAATTTGTCAGGTCCGGAAGGAAGCAGCAAGGGTAATTTAATTTCTGTACAAATTTCCTCGCCTTATTTTTAATAAGATTTGTAAAAATATGTCTAACCAAAACCTTAATCTTGCAAGAAAATGGCGACCTGCTACATTTGATCTAGTAGTGGGTCAAGATCTTTCTGTAAGAATTTTAAAAAATGCTCTTTATTTAAATTCATTTTTTCCTGTATATTTATTTGCTGGACAAAGAGGTTGTGGAAAGACATCTACTGCACGTATATTTGCTGCGGCTGCTAATTGTCACAAGCTTTTCGAATTTCAAAACAATCCTAAATCTGTTTCTGTTCCTTGTATTGAATGTGTGTCTTGTGTTGCTATGCAAAATGGGAAGCATCCTGATTTTGTAGAAATTGATGCAGCTTCTTATACAGGAGTCGATAATGTTAGACAAATTATCGAGGCATCTACTTTTTTGCCATTAATGGGTAATAAGAAAATATATTTAATTGATGAAGCGCATATGTTAAGTAAAGCTGCTTTTAATGCGTTTTTAAAGATAATGGAAGAGCCGCCTATAAATACTATCTTTATTTTAGCTACTACAGATATACATAAAATAATTGATACTGTGCGTTCTAGATGTTTTCAGGTTTTTTTTACTAATATTAACCAAGATACTCTTGTTGAACATTTAAAAGATATCTGTGTGAAAGAATCAGTTAATTTTGATGATGAGGGTCTTAAAATTATTGCAAGAGAATCTAAGGGATCAGCAAGGGATGCTATAAATTTATTAGAACAGGTTAGATTTTCTGCCCCTATAGTTTCGTATAAGACTGTTCTTAATGCTCTTGGATATTTATCGGATGAAAGTATATTAAATATTTTTAATATACTAATTAAAAAATCTTCTATTAAAGAGCTATTACAATTTCTAGATGAGATAGACTTTAATAATTTTTCTGCACAACATACATGGGAAATTTTAATAGAATGTTTTAGGGCCTCTATTAGAATTAAACAAGGTATTGACCCTACTTTTTTGCGGCATTTAAAAATAGAAGATATTATTAAACCTTATTCTTTAAATGATATTTTGTTTGTGATGGAAGAAATTAGTTTGATAGAACCTGTATTTTTAAAGACTATTAATAAGCATTCTTTTCTTGAAATGCTTTTCTTGCGGATTTTAAAAAGAGAAGCTAATAGTTTTAAAGATATTAAATATACAGAAGTGGACGAAAAAAATGAAATTGTAAGAGTGCAAGATATTGATTGGAGTAATTTTATACAAAAGATGAATCAAATAAATGAACCAATGATAAGCTCAATTTTTTCTCAAGCTATTTATATTGGATATGATTCAGCTACCAATGAAGTTAAAATATCTTTTGATAAAAAATCTCAATTTTTTCAAGAAATGTTAAATGATTCATCACGTTTATGGGTGCCTATATTAAATCAAGTATTTAATGATGGAGCAAAGCTAAATATTAATTTCCAAGAACAAAAAGTTGAAGAAAAAACTTTAATAGCTAAAAAAGAGCCCAACAAATTGAATAAAGAGAGTTCTATTGATGTTTCAGATACAAATAAGTGGCAAATCGCTAATATGCTTTTAAAAAACTTTTCAGGAGTTATCAAAGAGGTTAAGACAGATGAGTAAAGTTGTTATTGTGGGCAGAACAAATGTTGGAAAATCAACGTTATTTAATAGACTTTCTAATGAAGTCAAATCTATAACATTAGATTATGCAGGGGTTACTAGGGATTTTGTTAGAGATATTGTTGAATGGGATGGTGTTGAGTTTGAGCTTATAGATACTGGCGGTTTAGAGTTTGGTAAAACACAAGATCCTATTTTAAAGAAGGTGAGGGAAGTAGGATTAGAATTAGTAAAGGAGGCTGATTTAATAATTTTTGTATGCGATGGTACAATTGGGGTTCTTCCGGAAGATAGGGAAATTTCTAATTTATTACACAAACTTAATAAGAAAGTAATACTTGTATCTAATAAAATTGATACAAAAAAGGCCCAAGAAAATCAATATGAATTTGAGCAACTTGGATTTAAAAATTTTATAAATATTTCAGCTCAGCATAGTATAGGAATTGGTGATTTATTGTCATTTATTGTTGATATTATTAGACCATTAAAAATATCAAAAAAAGAGGAACCTCTTTTTAAAGTTTCTTTATTAGGCAAGCCAAATGTAGGCAAATCTTCACTTCTGAATTTGCTTGTAAAAAATGAACGAGCAATTGTTTCAGACATACCTGGAACAACTAGAGAAGCATTAAGTGAAAAAATTAAGTTTTATAAAGAAACTATTCAAATCACAGATACTGCTGGAGTTAGGCGTAAAAGATCTATAAAAGAAAATATAGAAAATTTAATGGTTAAAAGCACTTTTGATGCTGTTAGGCATTCTGAAATAGTTCTTTTATTAGTTGATGTTTCTCAGGCCTCAATTTCGGATCAAGAGTTAAAATTAGCTTTTTATGTTTTTGAACAAGGTAAGGCCCTAATAATTTTATTTAACAAACAAGATTTACTTACAGAACAGAAGAAAAAAGAGCTTGATTTTAGTTTGGAGCCATATAACTATTTATTTGATAAAATTGAGACTCTTAATATTTCTTGCCAAACAGGTAAAAACATTGGGCATATAATACCTTTAATTGATCAAGTATGGAAAAAATATAGTCAGAAGTTTTCTGATGTAGAACTTAATAGTTTGTTTAAGAAAGCTTTGCAAAACAAGCCTCTTCATCATAAAACCCTACCTTTAATAGTTTATTCTGCATCTCAAGTTCAATCTTCCCCTATAACTATTTTGCTTATGGTAAATGAACCAAAATGGTTCGGGGAAAGCCAACTTGCTTTTTTTGAGAAGTTGCTTCGACAAAAATATGATTTAAAAGGCGTTCCTATTGTTTTTGTTCTTAAAAAGAAAAATATTTTAAAATAGTTCTAGGGCCTTATTTTTTACCAAACATAAATATTTTCTGCCCAAGTGTGTTTGCAGCTGTTAATATAGCTGTATTCATTAATGTTGATACAGTGCTAGCAACATATGGAGCAGCCTGAGATACGTCCGGACATAGGAAATATGTGCTTGCCAATACTATGCCTCCAACAATTAAAGATCCAATGATTACTTTGGGGCTTTTAAAGGCTTGTTTTATTTCTTCAAAGGTAGATTTTGCTTTTTCTGTTGCAGGGCCTATTAATCTTTTTTGTACCGTTTGGGTGGATGCTATGATTGATAATGCTTCAAGACCAGATGTTGTTATAAAATTAGAAACAAATTCGTTTTGTGGGTCTACCATTGTTAATGCTATAGTTGCTCCAACAGCTCCGCCTAAACCACTTTTTACTAATTGAGTTGATATATTGGTTAAAGCTGTTGTTTTTGCAGTGGCTAAAAATTGATTAATTCCCATACCAATTATTTCGGGAGAGATAAATGTTGATATATCACCACCTAGACCTAGGACTAAGATTGTACCTACAGCCAAGGTTCCTGATGTTGCGAGTAATAAGGTTTTTGTATCAATATCTTTAATAAATGAGCTTGCAAAACCAGGAACTATAGAATTTAATATTGATTGAGTACCTTTTGTGGTAGGTTCAATAAGATTAAATTGTCCTTGAATATTAGTAGAACTGATGACCAAATCTTTTGAAGTAGAATTAAAGATATTTTCTATAGGATGAGCTATTATTTCAGTAGGACCATTAGAACTTTTTATAGGAAATACCATTAAGGAAATTAATATTAATACATTTAGCTTGATTTTAGTAAATTTATAAGAAAACATATATACCTCCATATTTTAATACAAATCATTTAAATTACTCTATCTGAATTAAAAATAGCACAAATTAAAACTTAAATGCAAGGGTTTTTAATTTTTGATTTTTGGACCATAATATGCCATAAATACTGTTTTTTGCGGAATCTTTTTGGTTCTTTATAATAAGCATAGAATTTTGCCTTTAATTGCATATATACTTAAATAAAAAGGAGTTTGTTTAAATGAAAAAGAATATAACTATTAGAGGATCAACTCATAAAGAGTCAGATGATTCTCGAGCAATAAGAAATTATATTGATGAAAATTTAGCTAAAATTGGGTATCTTTTGGATCACGTAAAAGATCCTGTATTTATAGATATTACAGTAACCATGGCTAAACCTCATCCTCATCATTGTTTTGATTTTAGGCTCCACGGACCACATTTTGAAATAATAGTCAAAAAAGAAAGCCCTGAATTATATTTATCTATTGATGAAGGTTTTGATATAATTTGTCATAAGCTTACCGAGCATAAAAAAGAAATGATTTCTTTAAGAAGAACTGCTGATCGCTATAAGAGCGATTAAATTAATATTGTTTTGATCAGCAGCTATTAAACTCTTGTTTTTCTTTTTATAAAAGTGATTCATCCAAAGTTGAATAAACAGCTATTCCTCCTGGTGGAGTAACCCTTTTTTTGAGTAATTCTTGTGATATTAGATTTTTTAATTTTTGGTTATCTTTTGATGCATTTTGATTAAAAAAATTACAAATTTTGACAAAAAATAAATTTAAAAATGCCCTATTTATCAGGGTAACTCATGCAATCGCCCTGAAAAATAAACGAATTTATTCATATTTTTATTCTACTACGCCAGAAAACCCAAGCTTTTAAGCTGGAGATGAATGGCTTCGAAGAATTTCGCGCGAAACAACGGCTTTTAAGCCGTTGAGCGCCTCACTTGTTTAAACTATTAAGTTCTTCAATAACCTGTTCTTGAGATAAATCATAAAGTTCGCCCCTATTTTTACAGGTTAAAGTATGCGTATGCCCTGCCTTTTTTAAATTTCTACTTGACATTGAGCGGGGGGGGGGTGGTATACTTAAATCAGTTGATTTATTTATATTATTTTTGTATTGGAGGTAATTTATGAATTTTAATAAAATTAGTGTTTTAATAATAATAGTCCTTTTTTCAACTAAATTAATTTATTCTATTGGCGGTGGAAGAGAAGAACGAAGAGAAAAGCGACTTCGAAAAGCGGGTCGATATGCTTTAATGAACCTAAATAAAGGACTTATCAATGCAGCGAAAAATGGTAATTATGAAGAAGTACAAAAAGCAATTGCCGAAAGAGCTAATGTAAATTTTGTATCAGAATATAACGAAACTCCACTTTCTGAAGCAATAAGAAATAAACATTTTAATATAGCCCAACTATTAATAGATAATGGTGCAAATATTAATCGCAGATTTGGAGCAGGTTTTACATTGCTTATGGAAGAAGCTGCAAATGGAAATTTAGATTCTGTCGAATTCTTATTAAAAAACGTTGCAGATGCAGATTTAACATATAGGCTCGTAGATAAAATATATGATGCAGCAGAAATTGCTAAAACTTACGGCAATTTTGAAATAGCTAATTATATACAAAACTACAAGCGAAACAGGCAAAAAATGCTTGAAGAAACTAATTTTCCACCAGTATTAATAGATTTAGTTGAGGAATACACTGGGTTTAAAAGATCAGAAAAAGAAAAGAGTTGTTAATTCATTCTTCAGTTGTTAGAAGAATCAGATTTAAAATTAAATAAATAATTTGAATTCGATTAACTTTTGGAGTTCAAATTATCTAGTTCTTCAATAACCTGTTCTTGGGATAGGTCATAAAGCTCACCTCTCCAGCACTTTAACAATTGATCATTTTGTGTATTAATTATTAAAATTGTTGGTACTCCTTGTATACAATCTTTATATTTTTCTTTGAGTTCTTTATATGGTTGACTGTTGGTATCAGTAGCGTCAACTTTTAAAAGAACAAAATTTTCTAGGCTTTTTTGTATTTCTGTGTTACCAAATATTTTTTTGTCAATTGCATGGCATAGAGTACAAAAACTTGCCCCTATATCTATAATTAATTTCTTGTTTTGTTGATTAGCGCATGATATAGCTTCTTCATAATTTTTTAACCAAGGTGAAGCTGTTATTTGATTTTCAGGATAAAATGTTTCTTGTATAGCTTTGGAAAAAACAAATATAGAAAATGAAATCATAAAAATACTTAATATATTTTTTGTGGCTTTCCAGAATCTAGAATCGTATGTATTAATACTTTTTAGATAATATATCCCTGATCCTAAAAGGAATATGCTTGCCATCCAAAGGATTACGCTATATGGAAGTATGTTATTAAGAAAATAAAAGCACATTCCGAATAACATAAATCCAAAAAGTTTTTTTATTTCTATCATCCACATACCTGATTTAGGTAAAAAGTTTATTGAACTTGAAAACAATCCAATTATTAATAATGGAACACTTAGTCCAATACCAAACGTGAATAAGAATATAAAGCCTAATAGTTTGCTACCTAATGTTGCGACTATACTTAAAAGCAAAGCAAGTCCTGGTGAAAGGCAGGGGGAAGCTACGCTTCCACTAATTGCGCCAAAAATAAATGCGCCAGCTATAGAGCCTTGATTAGCCCTTGTGCTATTTGAGTTGTTTAAAAATTTTGGTACGTACATATCATACAATCCAAACATTGATAGAGCTAAGTAACCTAATAATATTACCATGGGTATTATAAACCATGGTTGGATTAAAATTTTGCCAAAAATATTTCCTGTGAGGGCTGCAGTAAGCCCAAATGTTGCAAATGTTAAAGCAATGCCAAGTGTATAAGAAGTTGAAATTAATAAATTTCGCCAAAAGGATTTACTTCCTTGTGATTGTAAAATTCCTACAGTAATTGGAACCATAGGGTATATGCATGGAGTTAGACTCATTAATATTCCCAAGATAAAAATAAATATTAAGCGAATTGGTGTCGAAGAGCTTTTGGTTATAAGGTTTTGGCTGAAATTTGAAAATTTTTGTATATGTGACCAAAAATATGATTTATTTTCTGTTTTTTTTGTCGTGACAGGACAGTTTAAATCTTGATTATTATTAGATTTTTCTAGAGCAATATTTTCATTACCATCTTTAGATTTGTCAAATTCTATAGTTAATAAAGTTTCTGTTGGATTTTTACTTTTGTTACTTAGATAAGAAATAAAAAGTTCAAAATTATTTATTTCAATATCATTGATTTTTGTTGCTACAAAATTAATAGAGAAATCTTTATTAAATACTTCAGTTTCTTTAAATATTGGATCATAAACTTTGTTTGGAACTTGATCAAATTCTAATTTAGATAGCTCTATATTTGGGTTATTTGTTGATATATTTATAGATTTTAGATAAATAGACTCATTTTCTAATTTGATATTAATCTTAATTTTCTTATTATTTTGATCTAAAGTTTCAGATTTGAATGTTAACTGGCTATTCTGGTCATTATTATTAGAAGTGTAAGTTGAGATTGTACTTGTTAAAAGTAAAATTAATAAAAACTTTTTCATTTTAGCCTTTAAAATCATTTTATTATTAATATATTTATATATAATTATATAATATAACTTATTTAAGATTCTGTAAATTATTGTGGGGTCAAAGATGACAATTGTAGATAAACAAATTTCTCTTGATGAACTCAAAATAATGTCAGAAAAAATGTTTGGTAAATTTGTTAAAGCTGTGGTAGATATTGAACGTGAAATTATGGCAGTTGATGCTGAATTACATGTTGATCTAGAAATGCTACTTTTGGAAAATGAATCAGAGCAAGATAATCTTTGGGGAATAAATTTACATCCAAATCAATTTGATCAGGAATTTATTGAATTTGATTCAATGATTAATATACGTTCAGCAATGGGAAATAATAGTCGATATGTTGAGAATCCTCAAATTAGAAAAAAAATTATAAATATAGTTACTAAATTGGTTCAAAGATAATGGAAAAAAAAATAATTCACAAAGATCTTGCAGCTGGACGCTGGTTTAAATTTTCATTTATTGAACAGTTTGCAAATGTAGGAAGTGATGTTGAACGAACAATACAATGGAAAAAAAAGGGAAATGCTGAATATAGCAAGCAGGCATTTGAAAGAGCTTTAGAGCTCCTAGACTTAACTATCGCTGATCCTAAAAATCGAAAACGACTAAAAGAGATATTGCGTGTTCGTAATATGTTTGCTGACCACTATATGGGTATCAATGAATTTTCTTTTACTGATGAATACTGGCAAAAATATTTTTATGATTTTGCCTATGCTGCAGCAATCCAAAGGGGTAGATAATTGAAAGAGTGTAGTAGGACGTTTGCATAAGTATATTTTTTTACAATTTTTTGTTATATTTATTGAAGCAAATAAATTCTGGGGCTGTAGCTCAGTTGGTAGAGCGCATGGATGGCATTCATGAGGTCATCGGTTCGATCCCGATCAGCTCCACCAATAAACAAAAAAACAATTTTTTTGGAAATACATGAATCAATACAACGAGCTTTTTGCTGCTTTAGCAAAATCACAAGCAGAAATGAATACCGCTGAACCTACTAGCACAAATCCATTTTTTAAAAGTAAATATGCAGATTTCAGTGAAATAGTAAAGGTATCCAGGCCAGCATTAACTAAAAATGGTTTATGTGTAATTCAGCGCGTTATAAATAATGAAACTGGCATGGAGTTATGCACAACTTTAGGGCATTCATCTGGTCAATATATTGAATCCATAATCAAAATTAATCCTCTAAAAACAGATGTTCAATCTCTTGGATCATATATCACATATTTAAAACGTTATGCTTATACAGCAATTGTAGGTGTTGTAGTATCAGATGAAGATGATGATGGCGAAGCCTCGATGAAAGAAATACGTAAGCCTGTAACCAATATTAAATACAAACAGGTATAAAAAATTATTTTTGGGTTAATGGACCGTAGGCAAATTGAATTATGGTAGGAAGTAGTTCTGTTGGTAGTTTGCTTAGAGTAGTTTTATGTTTATGTATTATTCTTACAGTTAGTTCCAGTTTTATTTGATATTCAAGAAAATCTATTATTTCTTGGAACTCTTTTTCATCTCTTTTATAAGGGTTCTCTTTTGCAGCAACTATTGCCATTTCAATTATATTTTTTGTTATAAAAAAATTAGGATCTCTTTTTATTAAAGCTTTGATAATTGATACCACAATCTTTAATTTTCCATAGTGAATTGCTAAATTTAAAGAATCTTTTGATATTAAATCTGCACCTAAACTGGTCAAAGTTTCTATTGATTTTTCTTGTTCATATAAGATAGATCTTTCTAAAGGGGCTAATCCTACTTGATTATAATCTTCAGATTCAATATTAGCGCCATTGGAATGTAGAAATTTTATTACATCTGTATGCCCATATTGGCAAGCATAAGCCAACATGCTTCTGCCATATGAATCTCGGGCCTCTATATTTCCACCATTTTGTAAAAATTTTTCAATAACTCTTTTTATTAAGTTTTCAGTTGTATTTTTTTTATCAAATACTAGTCGTATTTCCAGTGGAAGTTTGGGATATTTTCTTTTTAGATTCATATTATAGGAGGGGGTAGTTATTATTAGGATGAAAGCTGATATTTTTAAATTCATTTAACTCTCCTTTTTTTAGACTTTATATTTTTAATATAAGTTTTGTATGCTATAAAATGGAACAGTTTTTATTATATTTATTTTGTGGTCATAGTTATGAAAATTTCTAAGAAACATTTAGATACTTTAAACGAAATTTTGTTACATAATAATTTAGTTACTCAAATATTAAAAAAAATATTCCAACAAAATGGACAGGCATTTTTAGTTGGTGGTGGTGTTAGGGATCTATTTTTAGAGTTACCAATAAAGGACTTAGATATAGAGGTGCATAATTTAAGCAGTGAACAATTAGAAACAATATTAAAATCATTTGGACCTGTAAGTTTGGTAGGTAAATTTTTTGGTGTTTTTAGATTACACGGTTTAGATATTGATTGGTCGTTGCCTCGTGCTGATAGTTCTGGTAGAAAACCAAAAGTTTTAATAGATCCTTTAATGGATCTTAAAGAAGCATTTAGAAGACGCGATGTTACAATCAATTCTATGGGCATAGATCTTGCAAATTTTGAATTAGTTGATCCATTTAATGGTTTGCATGATTTGCAAAATAAAATTTTAAGAGCAACCGACAAAAATTTATTTGTAGAGGATCCTTTAAGGTTTTATCGGGTTATGCAATTTATTGGAAGGTTTTGCATGGAGCCTGATAATGAATTAAATGAAATTTGTGCCAGAATGGATATTTCAGGAGTTTCAAGAGAACGTATTGAAGAAGAATTTAAAAAATTATTTTTGAAATCCCAAAAACCATCTTTAGCTATAAATTGGTTAAGAAAAATTGGCAGATTAGAAGAAATTTTACCTGAGCTTTATTTATGTATAGGTATTCCTCAGGAGCCCAAGTGGCATCCTGAAGGAGATGTTTATGAGCATACCATGCAATCTATTGATGCAGCTGCTAACATTGAATATTCTTCAGAGTTTGAACGCTTAATTTTAATTTGGGCTGCATTGTGCCATGATTTAGGCAAAAATGGGACGACAAAATTAGTTGATGGTAAACATACCAGTTATGGACATGAACTTATAAGTGCAAAATTAGCTTATGAATTATTGGGCAGAATTACTTATAATAAAGATTTAATTGATTCAGTTTGCGTTCTTGTTAAATATCATATGCAACCTGGGCAGCTTGTATCTCAGAATGCAAAAATTTCTGCATATAAAAGATTGGCCAATAAGCTGGGTCATAATGTTAATATGGCTATGTTGAGTAAGTTATTTTTGAGCGATAGATTGGCCAGAAATCCAATTAAGGGACAACCTTTGAATGAAAAAAACCTTGATGTAGAAAAATTTTTAAAAAAAGCTCAAGATTTAGACATTTTACATCATCCAGAAGCTCCAGTTTTAAGTGGAAAGGATTTGCTCGGGATAGTTGAACCTGGAATTCAAATGGGTAAAATTTTAAAGAAAGCTTATGAAATTCAAATTGAAGATGGAATAAAAAATAAAGATGAATTAAAAAATAAAGTTTTGGAAAATTTTAAAAGTAATATGAATTAACTAATTTTTTGGTGTATAATAGATTTTGTGCGTAATTAGATCCGTCGTATCCCTCGTCCTTCGACTTCATGCTGCGCATTTCGCTCAGGATGACCGGGGGAGGGAAGGACGAGCGGATCAAGAGAGTTTTTCTTGCGCTCGTGGTGAGCCTGTCGAACCATACGAGCTGGTTTTTTAAAAAAAATTAAAAAGTAATTTGAAAAGAAGGAATTTTATGGCGCCGGTTATGGGATCTTCCTTATGGCAGTTGGTTTATAATTCTGATAGATTAACATGGGCAGTCATGTTAGTGCTTTTTGGGATGTCAGTAATTTGTTGGTCAATTTTATTTTATAAGTTGATTATTTGGCGAATTAAAAAAAAGCAGTTAAAAGATTCTATTTCATATTTAAAGGATGCAAAAAATTTGGAAGATGTAATACAAATTACAAGTAAATTTTCTAACACACTTCCGGGTTTATTTTTATCTAAAAATTTAAATGTTATCAAAACTTTACTTGTAACAGAACATGGAACTAAATCGGATCTTTCTGAGCGTGATTTGGATTTTATTAGAGATCTTACTAATAGTTCTATAGATTCTTTTATGCATCAAGAGGATTCCTATTTATCAACATTATCAGTTTGTGCGTCCTCATCAACTTTAATAGGTTTGTTTGGAACGGTTTGGGGTTTGATAAATGCTTTTATAGATATAAGCAAAGCTCAATCAGCTGATATTGCAGCTGTTGCTCCTGGCATAGCTGAGGCCCTTATTACAACTTTGGGTGGATTGATTGTAGCTATTCCTGCATTGGTGATGTATTATAATTTGAAGAGTGAATCTGAATCTATAGAACAATCTATTATTGCTTTATCAAATAGATTGTTGATAGTTGTAGAAAAACAATTTAATAAATCAGGAGTAAATAATGTATTTGAGTCGAAGAAAGCGGAATCGTGGATTGGCTCCAGAAATAACCTTGACTCCCTTAATTGATACGACATTAACATTATTAGTAATTTTTATGATTACTACTCCAATAATGCAGAACTCTTTGAAGGTTGCTTTGCCTGAGGCTAAAACCCAATCTGAGAAGTTTTCTGCAAGTCAACGTTATATTGAAGTATATATTGGTAAAGATAAAAATAAGTTAAATAAGTTGGTATATTTTGTTAATGATACTTTAGTTGATCTTGAAAATGTTGCAAAATTGATTGATAAAGAACTAAAAAAATCTTCCAATAAGATTGTTATATTAAAAGGGGATAAATCAGTTGAATATGAATCAATAATAAAGGTTTTAGATTTAATTAATTCAATTGAAGGCGAAAAATATGTGGCCCTTGCTACAAAAAAAGCAACTTAAAGTATATTTGTTTTTCCCACAACTAATTTTACTTTCATTATTGTTACATTTATTAATTATTTTTATAATGTTTTTGAGTAAGCAGCAAGTTATTAGCCTTCATATGAAAGTTAATAAAGATCAATTTTACTCAAAAAATATAATAGTGTTGCCATTTGAAAAGACTATTCCAGGTGCTTTAGAAAAATTAGGACAAAGAGGTTCAGAAAGATCTAAAGGTATAAATGGATCTAAGCTGGTCGTTAAGAAATCTATAACAAAGTCTAGAAGTCCTAAAATATTTGTAGACAATAAAAAGATAATAAAAAATAAAAAGAGTTTAGAGATAGAAAAATTAGCTCAACAAAAAGAATCACAAAAGATGGAATTGGCTGAGGAGCCTGTCTTAGTTGAAACTGAAATTTTGCCTGAAAAAGTTGTCCTTGAAAAAAATATAAACGTAAATGAAGATACGTCTGATAATGTGCTTTATATTGGTAGGCAAGATTTACAAATAATTGAACTTTATCAAGATGTTCAACAAGAAATATTGTTGCATTGGTTTCCACCTTCCGGGTTATCAAAAGATTTAAAATGTGTAGCATCTTTTAAAGTTGATTTAAGTGGCAATATTAGTGATATAAAAATAGATCAATCTTCTAAGGCTTTGGCTTATGATTTGAGTGTGCGTAATTCTATATCAAAAATTAAACTACCAAAACAGGTTTGGGGCAAGAGAGTTTCTTTAGAATTTATTCAGGGCTAAAAAATGTTTATATTAAAAAATTTATTTTTAAGTATTTTAAGTTTTGTGTTTTTCTCACCTATGTTTGCTCAAGAAAAACTAGATACATTAGAAGTTAATATTTGTGCCAAAAATTATCAAAAAATGAAGTTTTTGGTTGCTATTGTAGGAAAGCCTGATCAAGAATTAACCGATTTTGTTCAAACTTTAAAAAAAGATTTAGAAACTAATTTTGATGTTATTATTGAAAATATAGACGAATTAAAATCTAAAAAAGATTTGAAACGTTTAGAAGATTTAGGTTATACGTTAGGTTTATTTATTGATAGAATCTCACAAACCCTTATAGAATGGAGATTGTATGATATAGCTCAATTTAATATGCTCAAAGGAAAGAAAATAAATTATTCTTGCAATAATAAGATTGAAGATATGGCCCATAGTTTAGCAGATGAGTTATGGCCAGAGATTACTTGTCAAGAAGGATCTTTTTCTAGTATGATAGCCGCTTGTAAAAAAGTGTACTTAAAAAATAATAATTATCATAGTTCCATTTATATATTTCATCCTACAGATGATTTGGAAAAAAATTTAAGTCCTTTGGTTAGTGAGCCTACCATTTTTGTCTCTACTAGATGGCATAATTCAAGGCCTTCTGTTTATTATTCTAAACATACTAATTATAATGTCCGTCTAATGTCTGTGGATTTGTTTAGGAATAAACAAATAGTGGCAAATTTTGAGGGTTTAAACCTTACCCCATCCTTTTCTCCTTTGGGTAATATTATATTGCTTTTAACTCGCAATGGTAAAAGTAGGGTCTGTAAGTATAAATTTGATTCAAAAAGAAAAAAGGGTGTTTTTATACCGTTAACTACAAATTCTATGCATGCCATATCTCCTTCTTTTATTGACGAAAATAGGATTGTTTTTTGTGCTATAGATAGTGCAAATAAACCTAAAATTGCAATTCTTCATTTGGATAAAAAAAATAAAATTGAATATATTACTGAATCTGGATACTGTGTATCCCCCTGCTATAGTTTAAAAAATGGTAAAATAGCTTATTGTAAAAAAGTTCAAGGTTGTCTGCAGTTATTCTTATATGATTTAAATACTCAGAATCATAAACAAGTGACTTTTGATAAGGGGGATAAGGATAGTTGTAGCTGGTCCCCATGTGGCAATTATTTGGTTTTTAGTGTAGAAAACAAAAAAGAGAGCAGAATCTGTATTTTTAGTCTAATCTCTAGTCAAA
>JABDFA010000002.1:8501-119928 GCA_013286795.1 Candidatus Babelota bacterium | reverse complement strand
ATCTTTGGTTGTGAAATCGTAGCCTGCAGCAAAAGCGTGGCATAAATCTAGGCAAAAACCTATACGTTTTTTATTTTTAATATTTTTATATATTTCAGCTAATTGTTCAAATTTATATCCTACTGTATTACCTTGACCGGCCATATTTTCTAACAAAATAACAACATTGTTATTTTGTTGTAAAAAGACATGATTTATGCCTTCGGCTATTAGTGCAAGAGTATCTTTAATAGAATTTTTGGAACTGCCTGGGTGAAGAACTAAATATTTTAAGCCCAGTTGCTCACATCTGGCAAGTTCGTCACTAAGGGCATTTAAGGATTTTTCTCTAGTTTCATCACTAGAAGATCCTAAATTTATTAAGTAGGAAGCATGAACAACGACATCTTTTACAAGCGATTTTTTGTGGGCCTGTTTAAATAAATTAGCTTCTTCTGAAGTAATAGGTTTCGAGTTCCATTGTCTATTGCTTTTGGTAAATATTTGCATGGTTGTGCAATTAATAGATTCAGCTTTTTCAAAGGCTTTAACTTTTCCATCAGAGATAGGTATATGGGTTCCAAGTAATAATCTGTTTTTCATATTTTTATTGTAAGTTAGTTTGACAAAAAATTAAATAACATTACTATTTTACTTACTAGTAAAGGTTTTTTGATTTAATAGAATATCTATCATCTCTATCTTAATCTTTTAACTTTGCAAAGTATAACAGTCTAAAAATAATCGATTAAAATATTTTTATATTTATGAATACAAAAAAAACAAGAAAAATTTTAGGTTTATACAGTTTTGCGCTTTTTGTTTTAGTAGTTCCTAACTTTACAATATTTGCAGAAAAAGAGGAAAAAAAAATATTACAGGAGCAAGATGACAAAAAAGAAGAAAAAAGCAAAGAAGTTACTTGTATGGCACAAGGAGGTAAAGACAAAAAATGTTTTGAATACAAATCTGGCGATACAAAAATAGGTTTCACATTGAAAGATCGTATAGAAGCGTGGTATTCAAAAAGCAGTAGATTATTTAATCCTAGTTCGTTAGATCAAGCTATATATGTACAAAGCACATTAGATTTAAAGGCTTATGCAGATTTTGAAAAAATTGTAAAAGCGATGTTTAATATAAGAAACAAATCCAGATGGGGTAATGCTACAGCAATTGTAGCAACAACTCCTTCACCTGTTAAAATAGATGATGCTCTTGTGGGTGAACATAGGCATGCAATTGGTCGTCAGCTTCTTTGGGTTAGAGAAGCGTGGATGGAAATGTTAATAAATAAAGCTTTTGCAGTTGATAGTTGTACCGACCATTATTTTAAAATAGGTTTTTTCCCTTTTGAATTAGGTCGTGGTATATCATTGGGTAATGCTTATGCAACTTCTCCTGGTTTATTAGGATTTTATGCAAATAACGTTATAGATCAGTATGCTCCTGGATGTCTATGGAATGGAGAAGTTTTAAAAGATAAATGGTCCTATGATTTTTATATTGGAATCTTAAGGAATAAATCTGATAGTTTTGATAATGTAAATGAGAAAATTTATGCAAATATAGCTGGAGATAGATTAACTCCGGAAAGGGGTTTTGGACACCTGGATTTTGTGCTTGCTTTAAGATCAGATTTTAAAGTTAAACCTTGTTGTGATGGTACTTTAACTATTGAGCCTTATATACTTTATAACAAAGATCCTGAGCAACGAGTGGACTTTCCAGCAGATGCTCATAGTGATTTAGCAACGTGGGGTTTATATTTTGATTACGAGGGTAAAAAAGTTGAGTGGGGCGTAGAATTTGCTGGAAACTTTGGATCTCAAAAAGTTAGAGGTTTGGATAGAAATGTTATTCAATTGAGAAATGTGAATGGAGATGCTGTATTTAATTATAGCCATGTAATAGATGTTAATAGCAAGACAAATGCACTAGTAACTCCAGATAATAGAACAGCCGTAAACAATGCTCCTCAAGGCGTACAATATAATGGACAACCTATAAATAGTAATTTAAGCAATGATCCAAATAGATTCCGTAGTGAGTATAAAAATTTTTTTAAAGGGTTTATGATTGTAGGGGACATAGAATATAAAATGACAGATAATTTTACAATAGCTGCAACAGGCGCATATGCTTCAGGCGATGAAAATCCAAATAAAGATTTAGCTTTGCCAAATGACAGCCAACAAGATACAGATTATGATGGTTTTATTGGGTTGCAAGAAATTTATTCAGGAACTCGAGTTGAATCTCTTTTTGTAATTGGACCAAATAGAATTACTCGTCCATTATCTTTGCCTTCGATAAATGTACCAAGAAATAGTAGAATTGCTTCAACTATTTCTGGTTTTACTAATCTTATTTATACTGGTATAGGTACTGAATATATTACTCCTGGATGTTATGATAAAGAGATTAAATTAGAATCAAATTACTTAATGTATTGGCAGCCAGAACCAGGAGACAAATTTAATATTGCAACGGGAAAGGCTGTACCAAATTCTTTAGCTAGAAAATTTTTAGGATTTGAGGTAAATACATTTATGGAAGCGAAACTTTATAAGGCATTAAAAGCATTTATAATTGCTGGTGTGTTTGTTCCCATGGATCATTTTGAAGATATTAAAGGTAAACCTATCAGTAGAGAACAGTTAGATATATTGGATCGTGTTGATAACACAGGTTTTATAGATCCTAATGTTCTTAGACTTGGAACCTCTCCGGCTTTTGTATTTAACTGGGGATTTGAGTTTGCATTTTAATTAGGAAGAAAATGAAAAGTTTTAAACGTACTATTTGTTGTGGCTTGTTAAACGAAAATCACTTAGGTAATACAGTAACTCTCGTTGGATGGGTAAACAGAAGAAGAGATCATGGTGGGTTAATTTTTATAGATCTGCGTGATCGTACTGGTATAGTACAGCTTGTTTTTAATCCAGATTTTTCTAAAAATGCTTTAGAATCTGCTCATACATTAAGATCTGAAGATGTAATATCTATAGAAGGTATTGTTGTAAAAAGATCTGAGCAAACATTAAATAAAGAGATTTCTACAGGAACTATAGAAGTACAAATTAAAAACTTAGAAATATTAAATAAAGTAAAAAGTCTCCCGTTTACTTTAGAAGAAGCTGATAAAGTTGAAGAAGAACTAAGACTTAAATATCGTTATCTAGATTTACGCAGATCAGAGGTCAGAAAAAGATTTGAGCTGCGCAATAATATAATTTTTGCAATGAGAGAAATACTGCAATCTGAGGGTTTCTATGAAGTAGAGACACCTATATTAACAAAAAATACAATGGAAGGCGCGCGTGAGTTTATTGTGCCTTCTAGGATCCATCCTGGATCTTTTTATTCTTTGCCCCAATCGCCACAACTTTATAAGCAACTATTGATGGCCGGTGGATTTGAAAAATATTATCAAGTTGCTAGATGTTTTAGAGACGAAGATTTACGTGCAGATAGACAACCAGAGTTTACCCAACTTGACATTGAAATGTCTTTTATTACTGAGATTGATATACAAAACTTAATTGAAAAACTATTAAGTGTGGTTTTAAAAAAAATATTTAACAAAAATTTAGAATTGCCCTTATTACGCATGACCTATCAACAAGCATTTGATGAATATGGTGTAGATAAACCTGATATGAGATTTGAGCTAAAAATAAAAGATTTAAGTTCTTTGTTTGCAAACACTGAAATTAAATTTTTAAGATCAATATTGGACCAATCAGGCAAAATTGGTTCTCTTTTGGTAAAAAATAAGCCATTTACTAGATCGGAGCTTGATTCATTAATAGAAAAAGCAACTATGTTTGGAGCCAAGGGATTATTGTGGATAAGGTTTACGCAGGATGGTAAACCGGAATCTCCAGTAGCTAAATTTTTACCGGATGATTTTATTGAGCAAGTAAAAAAACTTATTCCTGATATTCAAGTATCTGATACATTGTTTTTAATTGCTGGTCAATATGATGAGGCTTGGCCACTATTAGGAAGATTAAGATTAGAATTAGGTAATCTCTTAGATCTTATAAATAAACAGGATCTTAAATTTTTATGGGTCACAGATTTTCCTATGTTTGAATATGATAAAGAAGACAAGCGTTGGGTAGCCAAACATCATCCATTTACGAGTCCGCAAGATGGTTGGCAAAATTTAAATCCTGCTGATATAAAAGCTAGAGCATATGATATTGTATTAAATGGCATTGAGTTGGGTGGTGGTTCTATAAGGATTTATAATAGACAGACTCAAGAAAAAATATTTAATACTTTAGGGATTAATTTAGAATTAGCTCAAGAAATGTTTGGTTTTTTACTAGAAGCTCAGGAAATGGGTTTTCCCCCACATGGTGGTATTGCTTTGGGCTTAGACAGATTTATCATGATGTTATTAAACTTAGAATCTATCAGAGATGTAATTGCGTTTCCTAAAACTGCTCGTGGTTATGATCCTATGATGAAGGCGCCTAGCCTGGTTAATGAAATAAAATTAAAAGATTATGGATTGTGTTTCAGACCTAGTGTAAAATCTAAAATATAATAGATTTTTGATAGACTTTTTATTAACCCATTCGTATCCTTCGACAAGCTCAGGACGAACGGGGAGGAGAATAAAAAACGCGCTCGTGGTGAGCTTGTCGAACCAAACGAGCGAAGTTTTTTTAAAAAAAAAGGAAAGTAAGTGAAAATAACAAGTATTAATGCCAAAGAGATTTTAGATAGTCAAGGTTTGCCTACAATTTTATGTGAAGTTCAGCTTAAAGATGGCGCTATTTTACAAGCATCTGTTCCATCTGATTTTTCAAAAAATAAATATGTGGCTACACAATTGCGTGATGGTGGCAAACGTTTAATGGGAATGGGTGTTACGAAAGCCATAGAAAATATTAATAAAATCATTGCACCAAAATTTGTTGGAAAAGATCCCAATGCTGTAGAAATGGATCTAGAGATGATACAAATGGATGGATCAACAAATAAATCTAATTTAGGTGCAAATGCAATTTTAGCAGTTAGCATGGCAATTTATAGAGCGCATGCATATATAGAACAGCTTGAACTTTTTGATTTAATTGCATTGGTTTCAGATTCTGAATCTGTTTCTCTTCCTTTACCTATGATTAATTTTATTGGTGGTCAAGGAATAGAAGAAGATCACAATCTTGCTATCAGAGAGTTTTTGGCAATACCCTATGGTTCTCAAAATATAAAAAAAGCTTTAGAAAGCTCTGTTATTTTATTTTACAAGTTACAGGAAACTTTAAAAGAGAATAACAAGCCAGTTGCGATTGGATCAGAAGGTGAAATTATTTCCAACTTTAAAAAAGATACTGAGCCTTTAGACTTAATTTTAGAAACTATAAAACAAAATAAAGGTTCTAATCTAGATGCTTTCATGTTGTCAATTGATGTGTCAGCGGGTAAATTATATAATTCTAAAGAAAAAACTTATACTTTAAACGGTAAAGAACTTCAAGCAGATGGGTTAATAATATTTTATGCAAAACTTTTTGAAAACTATAATTTGTTTTCGATTGAAGATCCCTTGGCTGAGGCTGATTGGGATAATTGGCAAAGATTAACGCAAGTATTATCTGCTAACATGAATATTGTAGGTGATAATATATTTGCTACAAATCCAGAACGTATTGCTTATGGAATAGAGATTGCAGCAGCCAATACTGCTGTCATTAAGCCTAGCCAAATTGGAACTATTACTGAATCATTGCAGGCTATTCAATTATGCAAAGAAGCAGGGTGGAATACTATTGCTGCACACAGCGCTTTGGAAACAAATGATACATTTATAGTAGATCTTTCTATTGGTGCTAGTACTGAATATCTCAAATGTGGTGGCCTTTCTCGTGGAGAAAGAACTTCAAAATATAATAGATTATTAGAAGTTGAAACTTTGCTAAATAGCAGCAGAGGTTAAATTATATGAACAGTGAATTATTGGCAGAAGAGCGTACGTTATTAGCTGCAGAACGAACTTTTTCAGCTTGGCTTAGAACTGCTCTTGCTGCTATGGCCGGTGGGCTTGCAATTTTAAGATTAATTGTTTTTAGAACTGAGTTTCATAAAATAGTTGCTTATATTATTGGCGAAACTCTTATTTTATGGGGCTGTTTAATTATTATCCTTTCATCAATAGATTATAATAAAACCCGAAACAAATTAACTCTTGCAAAAAATTATAAAAGCTCAAAAATTGGTTATTTTACTATTGTGCTCCCACTTTTGCTTATCTCTGCACTGTTAATATGGGTTACATTGCCCTAATTTCTTAGAGTTCTAGTTCAGGAACATATTCTTCAGCATATTCCAAAACATATTGTAATGGGCCATAAGATCCTGTAGAGATGTATTTTGCAGCTTCTTCTTGAACTATACGTTTGCGTTTTTCAATATTTTCTGCTCTGGTTTTTTCTAGAAAATCAATTATTTGCTTTAATGATAAAATTTTTTCTTCGATCTGATATTCCTTAGCTTTGTCATTTTCATGTTTTAGTTGTTCTTGTGCTATATCAATTGCATTTTTGTCTTCTATATCTCTATGGTCTATAAGTGCGCCATATTTAACAAATAATTTAACCAGATCTAATTTACCTCTTGATGCTGCAAATATTAATGGAGTGCTTCCCCGTTTATTTTGTGTATTTACATTTGCACCAGCTCTTATTAGCTTTTCTATGGTGTTGATGTCGGGTATCATCAAATAAATTAACAGACCTGCACTTCGTCCAGTAGGGTTAAACATTAATAAGCTATTACCTTCTGAATCAATATCATTTAAGCGAACTCCAAGTTCTATTAATCTATCAACTACTTTTTTGCGTCCCAGCATAGTCATTTGCATTACAAGACTTATTTGATTTGTTCCTATGGCATTAATATCAGCGCCTTTTTTTACTAATTCATCTATTAATTCTATATTTTCATCAGTAACATGATCAAAAAGAGCTAAATCAACTTTGCGATATTTAATGCCATTTAAAATCCATACATCAGCATCAGGTGACATACCTTGAATCGTAAATATCATGAAAATGGGTAAAAATAATAACTTCTTCATAAAATAACCTGCAGTTCAGGAACATATTCTTCTGCGTATTCTAAAACATATTGCAAGGGTCCATAGGATCCTGTGGAAATGTATTTTCTGACTTCTTCTTGAATTCTACGTTTTCGCTTCTCAACATTTTCTGATCTAGTTTTTTCTAGAAACTCTGCTATTTCTTTATAATGATTTTCTTTTGTTATATCAATTGCCGATTTACCATCGAGGTTTTTATGATCTATATCTGCACCATATTTAACAAATAATTTAACTAATTCTAAATTAACTTTGAATACTGCGTGTGTTAATGGAGTATTACCTGCTTTATTTTGAGCATTTACATTTGCGCCAGCTTTTATTAACTTCTCAACAGTATTAATATCTAGTTTCATTACATAAGTTAACAAGAATGCATTTGGCCCAGTAGGGTTAAACATTAATAAAGTGTTACCTTCTGGATCAGGATCATTTAAACGGACTCCAAGCTCTATTAATCTATCAACTACTTTTTTGCGACCCTGCATAGTCATTTGCATTACAAGACTTATTCTATTCATTCCTATTGCATTAATATCGGCACCATTTTTTATTAATTTGTCGATTAATTCAACATTATCATCATTAACATGATCAAAAAGAGACAGGTCTATACTGTGATATTCTTTGCCATTAAACATCACTTTATTATCAGGTGACATGGCTTGAATCGTAAATATCATGAAAATGGGTAAAAATAATAACTTCTTCATAATAATAACCTCATATTAAAATATTATACTTACTTATTAATCAGTTTATCAGATAAAAAACAAAAATCAAGTTCTAGTTGAAATTTTTTAGATTTCTATACGGACCAAATTTCTTCTTCATGATTTTCGAGTTCAGGAACATATTCATCTGAGTATTCCAAAACATACTGTAAAGGACCATATGAGCCTGTAGAAATGTATTTTCCAGCTTCCACTTTAATTTTGCGTTTACGCTTTTCAACATTCTCTGATCTAGTTTTTTTCAAGAATTCAAATACATCTTTGTTTTGTATCTTTGCTATATCGATAGCTGTTTTACCCTCTTTATTTTTATGATCTATTAATGCTCCATATTTGATGAATAATTTGATTAATACTAAACTTTTTCTATAAATAGCAAATATAAGTGGAGTTTCTAGGTCATTATTTTGTGCATTTACATCTGCACCGGCTTCTATTAATAGTAAAATTATATTGGGATCAATTTCATAAATTGCAAGTCTTTCCCATGATCTTTCCCATGATATAGCGGGCATTTTTGGATTAAGCATTAATAAAGTATTACCTTCAGAATTGGGATGATTTAAATTGATTTTAAGTCTTATTAATCTATTAATGGCTTCTCGTTTTTTATGCAATGTTAATAACATTATAAAACTAATATCGTTACTATTCATGGCATTGATATTAGCTCCCTTTTTTATTAATTCGTCCATTTTATCTAAATCAATATGATCACCGAATTTGACTAGATCAAAAAGGGATTTATCAAGTGATTTATCTATACTTTGAATTGAAAATACTGTTAAAAGAGATAAGAATATTATTTTCATTATTTTTTTAAAAATTACTGTTTAAGAGTTGAGTTTCTTTGTTTGCAAAAAAATTTCATTCATTTCATCTGTTTTGCAAATAAAGATTTTAGTTGAGTTTATTTTATTAACAAAAGTATCAATATCTATACTTTTATTATTTATTTCTTTATCTAGAAAGATACCAAAAAATTCAAGTTTTTGACAAATTAAAGATCGAATTAGAGGTGAACCTTCGCCAATTCCTCCAGTAAATACTAATAAATCAATTCCAGATAAAGTTGCACAATAAGATCCTATATATTTTGCAACTGAATAGGCAAATATTTCAAGAGCGTCTAAGCAGGTTTTATTATTTTTTTGGGCCAAAGAAATAATTTTTCTCATATCAGTATAATTTGTTAAACCTGTCATGCCAGAATGATTAAATAATATATTTTTTAGATTATCTAATTTTATTTTTTTAGATAAATAAATAACAGCTTCAGGGTCTATATTGCCTATTCTAGTAACCATAGGTACGCCTTCAAGAGGACTGAAGCCCATTGAAGTGTCAACGCTGAAACCATTTTTTATGGCAGTAATACTTGAGCCCCCACTCAGATGACATATTATAATATTTTCTGGTAACTTTTTATATAATTTTTCAACTTTTTTAATAACAGATGCAATTGAAATTCCATGATAACCAAATCTGTAAATTTCATATTTTTCAGTTATTTTTTTTGGTAGAGCATATATCTGTGCTTGGGATGGGAGTGTTGTATGAAATTCACTATCAGATATTCCATAAAGTGGGATATTGGGTAGAAGTTTTTGCCATTTTTTTATTTCAAGAATTAAATTTTGAGTATGTAAAGGATCAATTTTTGTGATAGCTTTTAGTTTTTTTAGAAAAAAATTATCTATTTTTCTATGTTGAGTAAAATATTTTCCTGGCGCGACTACACGAAATCCTAAAGCAGTTATATTATCTATAAGATTTAATTTTTTTAATTCTTTTAAAAATATTTGGGTACTATTAATATATGACTTTTTATTAGCAGCTTCTTCAAAGTACATAGACATTAGCTGCCCATTCGACTTCGCACTGCGTGCTTCGCTCAGGGTGACCGGGGAGGTGGAAAATACAGAATATGTTTTAGATGAACTTCCTAAATTGATTATTATATATTTCTTTTCCATTGCCATTCTTCTATTTCTTTTGGATCTACCCCATATTGTTTTATATATTTTGAGTGTTCTTGTAACTTATTTTCATAAATTTTTATAAATTTATGAGCTGTTTCAGAGCTAATAGATTTGTTTTCAGATAATAATTCAAGTGCAGTTATAGTAAGGTGATAACGACTAGTGTGATTTCTTACTTGCATATCAAAAGGGGTAGTAGTTGAGCCATTTTCTATATATCCAAAAACATTAAATCTTTTAGTGTCTCCCTGATCGAAAAGAATTGATTTTATAGTCGCAGGATAACCGTGATAATTTATTATGACTGGTTTGTTTGGTGTAAAATAATAATTAAATTCTTCATTTGATAATGTTCTATTGCCAACTGATCCAAAACAACTAAGAACCATAATATTAACAAAACGAATTTTTATTTCAGGCATTAAGGTTTTTAAAATATCAATAGCTGCTAATGCTTCTTTTGTTAAATATTCACCAACTGCTGCAAAAACAATATCAGGATTGCTATCACTTGCAAAATCCCAAATCATTAATCCATCATTTAATTCTTGTTGGGCCAATTCCAATGTTAGCCAACGTGGTTCAAGGGTTTTGCCGGAAGCAATAATATTAATACCATTTTTTGAAGATAGACAATTTTCTAATACAGCAAGAGTACTGTTTCCATCTGGAGGAAAATATACTTTAATAAAACCGCAATATCTTTCTAGCATTGTGCCAATGAAGCCTGGATTTTGATGCGAAAATCCGTTGTGTTCTTGCCTCCAACCTGATGAAGTGAGAATATAGTTTAAAGATGAACAATCACCTCGCCAAGGATATTCTTGCGCAATTTTTAAGAACTTTGCATATTGTTCAGCCATGCTACTTATAATCTCAACAAAAGCCTCGTATGATGCAAATATTGCATGTCTTCCTGTTAATACATATCCTTGAGCGAGTCCTTGCAAAGAGTGCTCGCTTAACATTTCAATTACACTACCAGTTTGAGATAAATCGCGATCCCATTTTTTAATGGGTAGCTCGAATTCTCGAGCTGTGCATTCAAGTAATGAATCAAGTTTATTGGAATAAATTTCATCTGGAGAAAATAGTCTAAAGATATTGTTTTTTTTATTATTTAGTTCACAAACTTCTTGCAAATATAAACCGGCTCTTCGCATATTACTTGACCCAACAGTTCCGGGAACAATTGCATCTTCTTCAAATTTTTTTGCATCGGGTAAAACTAAATCTTTATATATTCTACCACTATAAGCATTATTGTTTTCCCCCATGCATAAATTAGATTCCGGTATCAGTGATTTAATTTCTTTGCAAAATCCATCTTTAGAATCAAAAAGTTCATTGAACTTATATGATTTTAACCATTTTTCTAGAATTTTAAGTTCCTTTTTGTCAGTTTTTGCTTCAGTAAGTATTACTTGATGAGCAAGATTGTTACCTTCAATTTTTTTCCCATTTAGTTTTTTTGGACCAGTCCATCCCTTTTTTGTTTGCAGAATAATTATGGGAAATCGAGCAAAGTCTTTTACTTCACCGGATCTATGTTTTTTTTGAATATCTTGAATCATTTGATAAGCATATTCTAAGCTGGTAACCATTTTTTTATAAACATCTCTACCTCCAACTATAATTGGATGATATCCATATCCATAAAAGAGTGATTTTAATTCTTTGTTTGTCATTCGGCCGAAAATTGTAGGGCCACCAATTTTGTATCCATTTAGGTGCAATATAGGCAAGACTGCTCCACAGGTAACTGGATCTATAAATTTACTTAAATGCCAGGCCGTTGCTGTAGGACCTGTTTCTGCTTCACCATCACCAACTATACATGCAACTAATAAATCAGGGTTATCTAATATCGCCCCATAAGAAGTTGATAGCGAATACCCTAACTCTCCACCTTCCAAGATAGCACCAGGTGTTCCAGGATTTGTATGGCTTGGAAATCCGTAGGGCCAACAAAAATTTTTGCATAGATATTCCAAACCTTGCAAATTTTTTGTAGCCTCCGGATAATATTTTTTTAAAGTACCTTCAATAAATAAATTTGATTGTAATGCAGGAAATCCATGGCCTGGTCCTAAAACTAACATGGTGGACATCTTATGTTTTTTTATAAGATAATTTAAATTTGCGTAAATAAAATTAATTCCTGGACATGTTCCCCAATGTCCTAGAAGTCTAGGCTTAATATCATCAAAATTTAGTGGTTCTGTTAAAAGTATATTTTTTTGCAAGAATATCTGAGCTACTGTTAAATAGTTAGCAGCTCGGACATATTGTTCTATTGCTTTTAAATCATTCATAATAAACTATGCTAAAAATATTGCTAACTTAAATGCAACAGTTAAAATTTTACTTTGCTTAGATAATTTAATAAAATCACTATTATTAAAAACAGAGGAACGCATGAATAAAAATTTAATATTTTCTCTATTATTTCTAACTAGTTTTAATTTGGTAATAAAAAGCGCAGAACCAGAAGAAGAATCAAAACAGAAACAAGAAAAAAAATTAACAAAATATGAAAAAATTTTGGCGAAATTTCCAGGCATTGGAACAGATTTAATTTCTAAAGGCGTTAGTGAGGAAGATATCAACAATTCTAAAGGATTTAATGTTTGTGCCGAAATGATATATTTTGAAAGAGGAGATCAGATAATAAGTATTAGAATTGATTATGAAAATCCAACGAAATACATAATTAAGATACAGAAACGAGCAAGACTAGTTCTTTTATAATATTTAATTAAAGATAAAAATGAATTTTAATAAATATTTGTTTTGTGTTTTCTTTATAACCTTGAGCTCACTAATAAAAAGCGCAGAACTAGAGCAAGAATCAAAACAAGAAAAAGAACAAACAAATTATTCAAAACTTTTGGCAGTTTTTCCAGATGTAAAATCAGCTTTAGAAGCGAATAATATTACTGAAAAAATAATTAACGATTATCCAAGCATGTCAAACATGGGAAAAACAATAATATTTTTCTCAACAGATACTATGATCTTAACAGTTGAGAAAATTGGTAGAGAGTATAAAATCAAAACAAGAGCTAAAAAAGATATCTTGTTGCAAAATGATTGAGGAGTATATGAACGCTAAAAATTTAATATTTTTTTTATTGTGTATAACAAGCATTAACTTATTGTTAAAAGGCTTTGATCAAGAATCAAAACAATCAAAAGAACAAACAAATTATACAAAACTTTTGTCAATTTTTCCCAATGTAAAGCCAGCCTTGAAAAAGAAGAATATTACCGAGCAAATAATTAACGATTATCCAAATATGTTAATACTAGATGAGAATACAGTTTGTTTTACAACAGATGAGATGATCTTAACAATTGAAAAACCTGGTAAGAATTATCGTATTACAACAAGAGAAAGAACAGATTATTTTGCTGATTCTGAGTAATATTATTTTTTTGCACCTAAATGGGCCCGACGAGCTCTTATACTAGCCTCAGCTTTATTCTTTTGATCAGAATGGGCAATAACTTCCCATCTGCCTTTTTCAAACCTTAAAATCGGCCAACCTTTAGTTTTTGTTTTCTTACCTACTTTATATGGCATATTTTCCTCCTTTTTTTATAATTTTAGCAAATGGGTATTGCAAAAAGCAATAGACTTCTTTTGAAACCAGAGATAATTTTTTCTTTGAAATCCGTTCGTGGTGAGTGTTTGCGTAGCAAACGTATCGAATCCATGAACATAATTTATATTCACCCTTCGATACACTGCACTGCGTGCAGCACTCAGGGCGAACGGGAAAGGAATTAATTTTAAGTTTCAGAAGAGACCTAATGAAAAATAGAGGGTAGTTTTACATAATTAAACAACGTCGCTTAATTTGTTCTTGTTTTTTAGGAGAAAATTCTTCTTTCTTTTTTGAATCTATTTCTGAAAGTACCGAATATTCCATAATTAAGATACCAAGATCTTTATCCGATATTTTAAAGAACTCTTCAGGATTTTCGGGAAATAAATATTCGCAGTAACCAATAACTAAATCTTCAAGCTCCGCTGGTAATATCTTAAGATCTCTCAATGATTTAAACCTGTTATTTCTATATTGATTAACTCTTTTAACTATATTTTTATAACTTTTATTCTTAAGGTTTTCAACGTTTAAAGCAAATTTTTTTAATAATTCTATTTTTTCATCGAATTGTAGTTTCAGTTTAGCTCGATCTTCTGCACAAATTGTATCAGACTTGAATCTTATTTTGTCCATATGAGCGCCTACAAGTTCAAATCTTTGTATTGTAGTGTTAAGATCTTCATCTCTCTTTTTAATACAAGAAATTCCATTCCAAATCAAAAATCTAACAGTATCTAAATTATCAATATCCCTATAATCAATTGTAAGTAAATTTTTATGCAATCCTTTTTGCAACAAATATTCACAGACTTCTAAATTATCAATAAAGCTTGCTACTGTAAGAAGATTATATCCATCTTGGTCAACGCAATTAGGGTTCACACCTTTTTTTTCAATTAAAAATTTAACAATATTCAAATGACTATATCTAGTGGCATGAAAAATAGCTGAACGTGGTGAAAAATAATCGGAACATAAACGAGATTTCCCACAATAATTAATATCGGCTCCTTGTTCAAGAGCCTCTTGGACTCCTTTAAGGTCACCAGCAGCTGCAGAATCGATAAGTAACTGATTGGCTTGATTTTCTCGAACTACCCCTGTATCTCTCCAATCTCTACCTATGCTGTTAATATTAAATACAATAGCAAATGATAGAACTATTAAAAGTTTCATTAAATTTTTAAACATTATTAACCTCCAAGTTATAGATTTTGAGAAAAACTTTATATATTAGATATAATCATACCAATCTTCTTCTGTTTCCAACACTTCAATATATGAATTGATCAGATCATTGAGATCTTTTTCTGATATTTTAAAAAACTCTTCTGGAGTCTCTGGAAATAAAGTTAAACAATAATCTGTAACTATATTTTCAAGAACATCTGGTAAACTTTTTTGGGCTTTAAATATTTTAAGTGCAGCATGTCTGTATTGATTAACCTTTTTAACCATGTCCTTGTAGCTCTTATTTTTAAGATTATCAACTTTTAATGCAAACTTTTCTAATAGGTTTTTGATTTCTCTTCGCGTTGCAATCATTTCTCTTGCTTTTTCTTCAGTCTCTATTTCTTCTTCCATCTCTAAAATTCGTTCTACAGAGGATGGTTCTAAATACATGCGTTCTATTTTATTAATAGCGTATTTAAGATCTTTGTGTCCTTTTTTGCGATGAGGCACACCATTCCAGATTAAAAATTTAAGAGTATTCAAATCTTCTTTATTGCCATAATTAAAATTAATAAGATCTTTACTTAAGCCATTGTGCATAAGATATTCAGCTATATGACAATGACTTCTCATTATAGACATTCTAAAGAGGTCTATTCCATTACTGCCCAGTTCTGGTCTTCTACAATAAAGTATATTGGGATTTACTTCTTTTTCTTCAATCAAAAATTTAACAATATTTAAATGTCCACCAAAAGTAGCTTGAAAGACAGCAGCGCCGCATACATAACAATTTCCTAAATCATGCTTACCTTCATAATTAATATTAGCTCCTTGAGCAAGAGCTTCTTGAACCCCTTTAAGATCACCGGTAGCTGCAGAATCAATAAGTAACTGATTTGCCTGACGTAATTGATTTACCTGTTTTTTTGGAGCTTCTTCTGTTACTCCCCAGTCCCTGCCAATACTGTTAACATTAAAAACAACAGCAAATGATAGAACTATTAAAATTTGAATTAATTTCTTAAACATTATCTTTCTCCATAAATTGGTATTTATATTTTACATAATAATGCAAGCGTCTTGACCTTGATCAGCAAATTCTTCTTCTTTGTAAGTAGATTCACTTCTTTGTTTCAGTTCTTCTTCTGTTCCAAAAACTTCAATATATGAGTTGATCAACTCATTGACGTCTTCTTCTGATATTTTAAAAAACTCTTCTGGAGTTTCTGGGAATAAAGTTAAACCATAACCTGCAACTATATCTTTAAGAACATCAGGTAAATTTTCTTGAGCTTTAAGTATTGTAAGTACAGAACGTCTATATTGATTAACCTTTTTAACCATGTCTTTGTAGCTTTTATTTTTAAGGTTTTCAACTTTTAATGCAAATTTTTCTAATAGATTTTTAGCTTCTCTGTTCTTTGCAATTTCTGCTATTGCTTCTTCTTCTTGCTCTTTTCTATCTTCTTCTTCTTCAATGCTTGCTAGATATTGTTTCATAAGGGATGGATTTAAATAATGGCGTTCTATTTTATTAATAGCATATTTAAGATCTTTAAGATCTTTTTTGCGATGAGGCACCCCATTCCAGATTAAAAATTGAAGAATATCCAAATCTGCCGTATTGCCATAATTAACATTAATTAGATCTTGGCGTAAGCCATTTTGCATAAGATATTCAGCTATATGGCAATGACCACGCATCATAGACATTCTAAAGAGGTCTATTCCGCCATCCTCAAATGTTCCTCTACTATAAAGTATGTTGGGATTTGCTTCTTTTTCTTCAATCAAAAATTTAACAATATTTAAATGTCCACCAAAAGTAGCTTGAAGGACAGCAGCACCGTATATATAACAATTCCCTAAATTATGACGACCTTCATAATTAATATTAGCGCCTTGAGCAAGAGCTTCTTGAACTCCTTTGAGATCACCTGTAGCTGCAGAATCAATAAGCAACTGATTTGCCTGACGTAATTGATTTACCTGTTTTTTAGGAGCTTCTCCAGTGTCTCTCCAGTCTCTGCCTATACTGTTAACATTAAAAACAACAGCAAATGATAGAACTGTTAAAATTTGAATTAATTTCTTAAACATTATTAACCTCCAAGTTATAGATTTTGAGAAAAACTATTATATATTAGATTTATCATAGCAAATTGGCATATAATTGCAAGTAATATTATTTTTTTGGGGTGTTTTTAAGTGAATTATCAGGTTAAAAGTATAAATTTCAATAAAATAATTGACATTTAGAAAATGTTTCTGGTATTCTTAGTTTTAGAGGATGAAAAGGTAGTGAAATGAAGCTATTTTCTTACTATCCCGATAAGCGTTAGTAAGAAGCATAAAGTCAGATTTATGAGTTTTCATCTTTTTTTTTAATCCTTCGATTTCGCGCTTACGCGCTTCACTCCCGACTTCGCCAAGGCTACGCCGGGCAAGCAGGATGACTGGTGGGTGAGTCTTAACTTCTTTAATAAAAACTGTTCTTTTTTGTGCATAATTTTATAATCAGAATCTTTAATATGATCATAACCAAGTAAGTGGCAAATGCCATGAACAAGAAGAACTTCTAAGCGTTCATCAAATGTCATGTTCCATTTAGGTAAATCTTCAAGAACATATTCAGGGCAAATTACTAGATCTCCTAAATTTTTATCTTCTGGGGATTTTGGTTTTATTCGTTGACCTGGCTTAAGATCAGGATAATAAGAAAAAGAAAGAATATCTGTTGGTTTATCTTTG
The DNA here is from genome assembly GCA_013286795.1 of Candidatus Babelota bacterium. GTDB lineage: Bacteria > Babelota > Babeliae > Babelales > JABDEC01 > JABDFA01. Next base: position 102,575 of record JABDFA010000002.1, on the reverse strand, counting down.
TTTCTGTAAAGTTTGTTTAATTCATGTATTTTTTTGGGATGGGTCAATAGTATTCCCAGATCATAGTCTGAGTATTCAAGAATACTTAAGATAGTTTGGGCGTCTCTTTTTAGTTTATCACGATCAATTTTAACTTTACGTTGATTATTTCTTATTACAATCATATTAGACCTGTTAATAGGATTTGCTTGTATGGTTCGACAAGCTCACCACGAGCGCATTTATATTTTCCTACCCATTCGTCCTGAGCCTGTCGAAGGATACGAATGGTATAAATCATATTGAAACTTTTGCAAGCCAAGTTTGATCTATATTTTCTAATTTAGATAATACCAGATCAGATTTTTTATATTCTATTGTTTTGGCTTGGGTTACACCTTTGATTAATTGTTCTTGATTTTTAATATTATTAATTAACTTTTGGTCATTAGAATAAATTTCCAGAGTATTAAGTTCTACTTTTAAAGATAGTTGATGCTCGCTTTTGAGTTTTCTGATTTGACTTACTAATTCGTTAATTTTATACATGAGTTCAGCACTATCTTTAAAATTATTATTAATTTTAATAAATTTGGTTTGGTGAATTGAGTCTTTTTTTAAATCATTTTTATACATAGAACAATAAATTGCTTCTGTAACATACGGTAAATATGGAGAATACAGTTGTAAAATGTGTATTCCAACGTTATATAAGGTCCATTTAGTTGCATGAACTTGTTCAGGAGAATATAGTTCAGGTTTAAAAAGTTGATCTTTGATTAATTCTAAATAGTTATCACAAAAATCTTTCCAGAAAAAATGTTCGACATAATCTAATGCTAAACTTATTTCATTTTTTTCAAAATACTCCTGATACTTTTGCATAGTTATTGTTGCTTGATGTAATATCCACTCGTTTACTACACCTAAGTTATCAGGTTGATTTTTACTATGAAAGTTTTGTAAATGTTCAAAACCAAATCTAAAAGCATTCCAGAGTTTGACTATTAGGCGTTGTCCAATTTTTATTTGTTCTTCAGAAAAACTTGTATCTTGTCCCAAAGAACCTGAAGCTGTCCAGAAACGTATTGCATCAGCAGGATAACGTGATAACAAATTTTCGGGTGTAATTGATTCATTACCTTTAGATTTAGAAATTTTTTCATGCGCCGAACTTAAAACGTGTCCGGAAATTATTATATCTTTCCAAGGCTTTTGTTTAAAATGCATCCAAGACTTTACAATTGTATCAAATGCCCAGGTTCTTATAATATCATGCGCTTGAGGTCGCATGCTCATAGGAATAAATTCTTTAACTTCTGGATCAACAAAGACAGATTTAGATTGTTTATTAAATAAATTATAACAAATTTGAGGAGTCAAAGAAGATGTGTTCCAAGTATCCATAACATCTGTATCAGGAGTAATATTTTTGCTTGAACATTTTGGGCATGAGCCATTTTTAAAGTTTGTTTCTTGTGGATCTATAGGTAAATCTCTAATATCAGCTACCAAAATAGCTGAGCAATCTTTACAGTGCCAAACAGGAAATGGGATGCCAAAAAATCTTTGACGAGAAATGCACCAATCCCAACTAATATTTTCTACCCAGTTAATATATCTAGATTTCATAAATTGTGGATGCCAACTTATGTCATCTGCAATTTTTAAAAATTCTTTCTTATGATCAAGAATATTTATAAACCATTGAGAAAGTTCTACATATTCGATTTCTTTTTTACACCTTTCATGCACATTTACTGCATGAGTTATAGACTTCTGGTCTATAAGAAGATTTTGTTCTTTTAATATTTCTAAAACTTTTTTTCTAGCATCGTGTACATTTAAACCTTCTAAGGGTCCAGCTATACTTAAAAATTTGCCATTTAACCCAATAGACTGCTTATATGGAAGTTTAAATTTTTTGTACCATTCTATATCTGTTTTGTCTCCAAATGTACAGACCATTACTAGTCCCGTTCCTTTATCTACTTTTACCAGCTCATCTTGTAAAATTGGAACTTCAAAATTATAAATTGGTACTATTGCTTTAGAATTTTTTAGATGTTTATAACGTATATCTTCAGGGTTATAAAGTAAAGCTACACAAGAAGCTAAAAGCTCTGGACGAGTTGTTCCTATAATTAATTTTTCACCTTTGTCAGACACAAACTGAATATTATTAAAGAATGATGAAACTTCCATGTCATCCAACTCAGCTTGAGCAACTGAAGTAAAACATGTTGTACAATAAAGAGCAGGTTCATTTTTGCGGTAAATATACCCCTTTTCAAGAAGCCTTATAAAAGATTCTTGGGATATTTTTCTACTTGAGTCTGAAATTGTAGAATAACAGCTTTGCCAATCTACAGAAAGACCTATTTTTTTCCAGAGATCTTCAAACTGTTTTTCAACTTCATGGGTTTCTTGTAAGCAAAGTTTGATAAATTCAGATCTTCCAACTTGTCTTGCGCTGATTTTACGTTTTTTTTCTACATATTTCTCTGTAGGCAGCCCATTGTCATCAAAGCCAAATGGATAAAAAACAGAGAACCCAGACATTCTTTTATATCGGGCTATTATATCTGTTTGAGTATAGGAAAATATATGTCCTATATGTAAAGTCCCTGATACTGTTGGAGGTGGGGTATCTATTGTGTATAATGGCCCGGGGTTATTTTGTATTGAGTAAGTTTGCTCCTGTTGCCATTTACTTTGAGCCTCTTTTTCCCATTGCTCTTGATTGTATTTTTTATCCATAATTAACCTGGTTAAATTTTTTAAATATATCTAAATTTTACTCTATTTATCAGCCCAAATCTATAGGCTAGCACGAAAATCTTTTGTTGACAAGTTGTACTAATTTGTGATAATATAATCTTGTAAGCAGTAAAATCTTATATTTAAAATATTATTTGGAGTGTTATGAAAAAAAATATATGTGTTTTCACAGTTCTTTTAATGACTCAGTTTATTGCAAAAGGCGCAGAAGCAGAAGTTAAATCTGCAGATGAAATGTTAAATAAGGGTATAATGATGAATAATACCCAAATGATGGATCAGGCTATAACAGCTGGTGCTAATGTAGATTCTGTAAGTCATAATGCAATATGGTCCATATTTGCAATAGGAAATCATTTGGCTTTAATGAAATTGTTGTTTTATGGATATAGTCCTTACAAGGATGATGAATGGGGTAAGAATCTATTTAAATGGAATAAAGATTCATTTACATGGACTAGTATGGGTAATGATCAACAAAATAGAAGAGAGCTTACTAGAAGCTATATAGATTCATACGAAAAAAATACAAAAAATATAATGGAGTATATTCAAGGTAATAACATTAATAATTTAGTTAAATTAATAAGCAATCAGCCCTACCTGTTAAATTCACCTTATAATTATGGAAATGCTCTATATTTTACAATACTTCATGATAAACCTGAGCTTTTTAAATTATTGTTAAAATTAGGTGCAAATCCAAATTACTCTTTTAAGAGCCAAAGTGGTAAAAAATGGGAAAATATTAACCAGTATTTAAGTAGTGATAATTTTAAAAATAATAAAGAAATTAGAGATAAAGAAATATTTAAGACATATTTAACTAAGTTTACAAATATTACCAACAGCACAACTCAAGTAAGAGACCGTGTTGAGGGGTACTTTAAATCGCTTGAGGCAAAGAAGCATTTGCCTACTCATTTACCAATTCCTGGTGTTGCAGATATAGTTTGTGAATATTTAATTTAACTTATTTAAAATTTTGGAGTGTTATGAAAAGAAATATATTTATTTTTACAGTTTTTTTAATGATTCAGTTTATTACAAAAGGTATAGAGATAGAGATTAAACCTGCAGATGAAATGCTAAATGAGGGTATAAGCATTAATAATACTGAAATGATAGATAAGGCTATATTAAACGGCGCTAATGTAAATAATGTAGGTTTTATGGCTTTAGGTGATTTATTTAGGTTTGGGAATAATCTTGCTTTAATCAAGTTGTTATTTTATGGTTATAATCCTTATAAAAAGAATGAGCAAGGAGAAAACCTATTCCAATTAAGCAACAACTCAAAAAGGTGGGCTACTATAGGTGGTGGTAACGAACAACAACAAAAAAGAGAGCTTACTAGAAGCTATCTGGATTCATATGAAAGAAATACAAAAAATATAATGGAGTATATTCAAGGTAATAACATTAATAATTTAGTTAATTTAATAAGTGATCAGTCTTACTTATTAAATTCACCTTATAGTTATGGAAATGCTCTATATTTTACAATAATTTATGACAAGCCTGAACTTTTTAAATTATTGCTACAACTAGGCGCAAATCCAAATTACTCTTTCAGTAGCCAAAGTGGTAAAAAATGGGACAATATTAACCAGTATTTAAATAGTGATAATTTTAAAAACAATATAGAAATTAGAAATAAAGAAATATTTAAAAAGTACTTAGTAAGATTTATAAACATTACCAATAAGACTACTCAAGTAAAAGGGCGCATTAAGAAATACCTTGATGAAGCAAATAAAGGTTTGCCTGTTCATGTGCCAGCTCCTTCTAAGGAAAGATTAGCTGAACGCCTTTATTTGGCCGTAGTTTCAGATGATATAGATGGAGTTAGAAGAGCATTAGCAGCAGGTGCAGATATAAGAGAGCCTGTTCAAGGAAAAAATGCTATTGCATGGGCGAATTCCGGTGAGCATAAAGAGATTCTTGAATTATTAGTAGGGCAAAAGATTCCAGAAGTACCAAAAGTTGTGTACAAAAAAGATGCTTCTAAAGCAAGCTTAGCTGAACGCCTTTATGTAGCAGTAGTTTCAGGTGATGTAGCTGAAGTTAGAAAAGCATTAGCAGACGGTGCAGATGAACATGAACTTTTTGACGGAAAAACTGCTATTGAGTGGGCAAGATTGAGCGATCAAAAAGAAATTTTGGAAATTTTAGAGCAACATGGTGTTAACAAAGATGAAATTTTATTGCCTACTGTGCCAGGTGGTCCAGGTAGCGAGTTGCCTAAGGCGCCAGGTGGCCCAGTTAAATAATTGAAGTATTATAGGGTGCCTGAAGCAAAGAAGCACTTACCTACATACATACCAATTTCATAGGGGAAAGAAATCATGATAAAATCAATATTATATAGTTTATTAACAATATCGTTATTAGTTTGTTTTTCAGTAAAAAGTATGAATGTGCAGGATCTAAATAAAAAATTAATAGATACTGTAACAGATAATAATCTTACTGAGTTGCAAAAAATACAGATTTTAAGCAAATTACTAAAACAGGGCGCTGATATAAATTCTAGATTTTATAGCAGAGAAGGAGTTAGAAGGGCGGCCAATGTTAAAACAGGTACAGTTCTCATAGAAGCATCACGTAAGGGATTAAAACATGTAGTAGGGTTCTTGCTAGGACAACCTGGAATTAACATTAATGCACAAAATGATGATGGGCATACTGCCTTAATAAGAACAGCGCTTGCAGAGAACAAACCTGAGTTTCTTGAAATAGCAAAAAACTTATTGGAGCATAATGCAAATATTTATATAAAATCTTATAAAGGCCGGACAATACTGCATTATGCAGCTAATAGTAACAAAATCGATTTTATAGAATTAATATTAAAAGAAGCAAATCAAAAATCTTCAAAAAAGTTTTATACATTTATCAATGAAAGAGATGAAATAGCAGAGCATAACGCTCTTGATGCTGCTGTAATTCATTGTATGGACAATACTTGTGACTATAAAGTGTGTAAGAAATTAGTTGAAGAAGGTGCAGATGTTTCTAATTCTATTTCAATTCTTGAAAGTTTCGCTCAATATTATGATTATCCAGTAATTGAAAAGATATTAACGCTTTTAACAACCTTCAAACAGGAAGTAAGAAAACAAGTTGTTGCCGCAGAAATATTGGGACAAAATAATATACCTGGATTGTTAGATATAGTTATGAGTTATTATTGAGATTTTATCTCAATAGATTTTGTAAAACTTGTCTTGCTGCTATTTTAAGATCAGTAGATACATCTGGTCTTTTTATAAAATTTTTTAATATATCAATAGCAACATCAATGTACCCAAGCATGGCCAAGCAACGAGCTTCTTGAGCTTGTAAAGCTGGAATATTTAACGAGCTTCTTTTTGCTTGTTCAACATAATCAAGTGCTTTTTGTGGATTTTCAAGGGCGATATAACATTCAATAACATTGCACCAGCCTCTTGTGTCTTTGGGATATTTTTTTATAAACTCTCCAAAAACTTTTGCAGAATCTAGAAATTCATTTTTTAAGTAAAGGCAATTACCCATATTAAACATAGCTTCTCTAGCTTCAGGGCTTTCTGGTGCAATTGATATAACTTTACTGCAAGCAAAAATTGCATCATCATATTTTTTTAGATTCATGCTTGTAGTAGCATAAGGTATAAAGCCCATTATATCATGGTCCAAATCAGCTTCTACGCAACATTTTCTAAAATATTGCCATGCTAATTCTATATCACCTTTCATCAAGTAGAGCCTGCCCATATTGCACATGGCTCTACCATAGTTAGCTCTAAGAATCATTGCATTTTTGAAAGCTTTTTCTGCTTTATCAAATTCTTCAAGATGTAAAAAGAAAGTACCTAAGTTATTGTAAGCTTCTGGTTGATAGGGATTTATACTCAAACTTTTTTCTAGGGTTGCAATTGCCATATCCATTTTGTCTAGAATTGCATAAGATGATGCCAAATTAGTGTATGGGTCCCAATATATTCTGCCCTCCATTTTTATAGCTTTTTTAAAGAATGGGATTGCTTCTTGATGCCTATTTAATAGAGATAGTTCTACACCATAATTATTATAGCCTCTTGCTTTACCTGGCGCATTAAGAACTATATTTTCCCAAAACTCTAAAGCTGTACGCCAAACTTTATTTCTTGTGTAGGTAAAAAAACTTAATGTAAAAATAAAAAGAAAGAGTATAAAACTAAAAACTATATTTTGAGATTTTTTGAGTTTTTTAGAGATCAGCTCACATAGTTTTATAATCATTAAAGAAAGAAAAAAAATATAACCAACGCTTGCCAAATAAGTTTTATAATCCATAAGTAGCTCAGCACTTGGGATAAAACTTGATCTTGGCAGTATACATATAAAGAACCAGATAAATCCAAAAGCTATTGCATTAATTTTATCTTTTTTTAATAAATAAATAATAAAAAATAAAATTAATAATAATAGTAAAAGTGGTAATAGACAGTTAATATCATAAAACCCATTTACTAATTTCCAATCATATTCAACACTTATATTAAAGGGCCAAATAAAGATCCAAAAATAATGTAAGATAACTTTGAATTGTGAAATAAAAAATAATCCCGGAGTAATATATTCAGTTGGGTTTTGAGTTATTATATTACCCATATTATTATTAGCTAAATGTTGAAAGCCTAAAAGTTTTATAAAAAATGTTGGCTTTAAAAAATATAAATAAAATCCAAAAACAGTTATCAAAATTGTTAAATGAATAGGGATTCTTTTTTTATAAGATTTCCAATTTCCTTGGGCAATAAAGAACCAGTCTGTGAGCATTAATAAAAATGGAGAAACTATAGCAATTTCCTTTGTTCCTGTAGAAAATGCTGAAAATAAGATTATTAAACAAAATAATAAGTATTTTATAAAAAAATTTTTGGTCTGTGACCAGAAAATAAATAAAATTAAAATACTCATGACAAAAAGAGAGGCTAAACCTTCTAGTTGGCCCTGAATAATATATGAGACCGTTTGAGTCTGAACTGGATGTAATAAAAATATTGTCATTGTTAATATTGCTATTTTAAAAGCATTCTGCTTTAAATAGTTATTTGTTTTTAAATTATTTAAAATTAAATAAATAAAAGTAAAAACAAGTAATCCTGTTATTAAATGAAAACTTAAATTTACTACTCTGTATACTAATGGATTAAAGCCGCCAATTTTATAATTTATTGTATTTAACCAATAACTTATCCATCTAGAACCGGTTAGAAATAAATCCCAAAAAGAAAAATGTCTTATATTAAAAAACTTAGTTATATTTGGGCCATCATCAAATTGAAATGAATATTTTAATGATGGATAATATACTATTCCAGTGATTAAAATCAAAATTAGGGGAGCCAAAAAATATAAAAAATTTTTCTTATTTTTAATAAGTAGCATGATTAGGTTTCCTAAAATAAAGTTATTACCATAAAATAGACTTAAAAAATGGAAAAGAGAAGCTTAAGCAATTTGACCAATTTTTATTTTTCCATTAGAATAAATAATAATATTAAATAATAAAGAATAAATTATGGTTACATTAGAAACGGTTCATTTTTTACAAAAAAGTATAACATTTATATTAGCATATATACCAAGCGCATCTTTTGTTGGTTGGTTCGAAGCGTGGGTCGCAAATAAGCTTGGAGATTCTACAGGTAAAGATCATGGTTACATGACACTTAACCCTTATATGCATGTAGACATATTTTTTATTGTGCCATTTATTTTATCTTTGCCACTTATACTTACTAAAAAATTACCTATTAATTTACATAATATTCATGAGCCAAGAAAAAATCTTAAGATTTTTTTATTATTTAATTCAAAATCAATGGCCCATATGATGGTATTGGTATTTAGTTTTATAATGCAGATAATAGTAAAATTCTTTTTTACAGAGCATCATCTTGAAATGGTGCAACTAATATTAAATTCATTTATTTTACTAAATCTTGTTTCTGCTGCAATTTATTTAATTAATTCTTTTGTGGAATTTCTTGTATATTATTTTGTTCCGGATTTATCTGAAGAGTCTGGTTTGATTCAAACTTTTATTTTTGCTCTGCCAATAGTAATAATGATTGCTTTTGGTAATTATATAACTTACTCTGTTTATAGTTTTGTGTATGTTATCACTATGAGCATACTAAAATGTTTACACTCATTATTTTTATAAAAGGTCATAATGAATTCTGTAAATGAAATTTTTGAAAAAATAAATTCTGGTACGGCACAGATTTTACCAAAAGAAGATCTTCTAAAAAAACTTTCTACTGGAAAAAAGTTAAAAATTAAACTTGGTGCCGATCCTACATCACCAGATTTACATCTGGGCCATGCAGTAGTTCTTGAAAAAATGAAGTTGTTTCAAGATCTTGGACACGAAGTTATTTTTTTAATAGGTAATTTTACAGCACTAATAGGTGATCCAACGGGCAAATCTAAAACAAGACCTCCTTTGACTGAAAAAGAAATCGAATTCAATACAATGACATATTTTAATCAGGTTAGTAAAATTCTTGATCCGAAAAAAGTTACTGTATGCTACAATTCGCAATGGTTGGAAAATCTTGGCACCAAAGGAATGTTGCAATTGTGTGCTAAAGCTACATTATCTCAGTTAACTGAAAGAGAAGATTTTTCTAACAGAATCAAAAATAATCAGCCTATTGGTATGCATGAATTAACTTATCCATTATTACAAGGGTATGATTCAGTTGCTCTTAATGCAGACGTTGAACTTGGTGGGACCGATCAGACTTTTAATTTGATAATGGGTAGGCATTTGCAAGAAAAATATGGCCAAACTCCGCAAGTTGTTATTACTATGCCATTGCTGGAAGGCACGGATGGTTCAGCTAAAATGTCAAAATCTTTAGGTAACTATATAGGTTTGACTGAAAAACCAAATGATGCTTTTGGAAAATTAATGTCTATACCTGATTTTTTAATTTGGAAATATTTTAAGCTTTTATTACATAAAAATGATAATGAAATATTAGATATGCAAAAAAATATCACAAATCCTATGGTTGCCAAAAAAAATATGGCCCATGGAATAATTTCCAAATTTTGGTCCTTATCTGAAGCAAATCAAGCACAGGAAACTTTTGAGGCTCTTTTTCAAAAAAAAGATTATTCTTCTGCTCAGGTAGTTCATTTACCAGAAGAAACTGAGAACCCTATTTGGATCGTTGATCTATTGAGATTATTAAAAGCTATTAATACGTCTTCAGAAGTAAAAAGATTATTATCTGAAGGCGCTATTAAAATCAATGACCAAACTATTACTGATTTTAAGGAAAAAATTAGTTGGCACAAGGGAATGACTGTCAAGGTCGGTAAACACAGAATTTACCAGCTGGGCTAGTTAAACTGCCTTCTTAATTAACATGAAAAAATAATTTTCTTATTTGTTATAGATAAATTTTGCACCTTACCCGTTCGCCCTGAGCGATGTTTGAGCGACGAAGGAGTCGAAAACAGAGTCGAATGGGTTATCTATATTTAAAACAAATTTATAAAATCCCAAATATTATTTTTAATTTAATATTTAAAAAAATATATTTACTTAAATTTTTTACCCATTCGACTCCCTCTTCGACTCGCGTAAACGCTCGCTCAGAGGTCGCTCAGGGCGAACGGAGGGGAGTATATTCTTTTTGAGCTCAGACAGTTGTATTAATGGGAAGAGAATAATTTTAAGTTTTTGGGATTATATCTGTTCTACTGCATATAACATGGCGTTTTTAACTAAAGCAGCCTTATCTTTTTTGGTAAAATAGCATGGTTCAAGATAATCAACTAATTGCTGAAATTCCTCCATTTCTTCACAACACATAAATGGGAAAATATACTGATCCTTGCAATCAAAATCTTCTAAAGACATTAATCCTAGAGTAGGTTTTAAATCCAGAATTAAATTATTGGATGTGCTACAACAGGTATTAATAGTATTGATAATAGTTGGTATAAATGCTACTAAAGGAAATGGACAAAGAGGAAACTTATTTCTATATTGTTTTGAATCTACCCAATTAAATTTCCATAATTCATTGTGTTTGGGATCCATATGATAAGCTCTTTTTATTCTTCCCTTGCAATCAAATTCTGTATTTGTAACCCTTGTTTGAATTTGTACAATTTTATCTGGTACACAAAAATCTCTTCTATCTAAAAATCTCCTATGGCAAAATAAATATTGCGTAGAGATCCAATCAACTTTTTGGGCAATATCTGACATAGAATAAAAGTTGTAAATTTTTTTAAAAAGTGGGCTATCAGTTAGAACATCTGTTTCTTTTTGAATGGGAGTACCCAGCATAATTAGTTCATCTACATAAAAATCATATTTATTGTCACAAATATTGGTCATATTTAAACTAAGATTGCCACCATGGCTCCAAGCTATAATTCGTACTTTTGGTGAAAACCCTTCCTTACTGAGTTTTTCTACTTCATTTAGAAGATCATGATATAAATCTTTAGCTTCTTCTTCTCTGTGTAACCTGCTTAATAATCCTGACCAACCAAAAGTATAGTAAAGATTTTTCTCTTGAGATAAATCTTTATATTGTTCTTCATGTATTAATGAAACAGCAAGTGCTCCATTACCTTTATAACTTTCATATTTGTCATCAAGGTCAATTTTATGTAAACCAATCTCCTGCATTGGTTGATTTAAGTAAAAATCGCTACTTTCTCTTAGATATTGCGCTGCATAATAATATTTTGAACCTTCTACTTTGTTATTGATTATTGCCCTATAGTCACTTAAATAAAAAGGAACTTTGATTATTCCATGAACAAAAACGTTTAACCAAACAATGTTTTCTTGATTTGGACAAGATTTGTTTGTAAAAAATAAAAGAAATAAAAGCAAAATAATCTTTAACCTAGCCATTTTATTACCTAAAAATTACTAAAACTATGACTCTAATTCAAAAATAACAGATTTTAAAAATGGTTTTAAACAGTCTTTGGCAAATAATTACATTCTGTATTAATCTGGCTTGTTTTTGATTAAAATAATGGGTGCCTGGTCTATATCTAAACCTGGGAAAGTTGGCTTTTAATTTCACATAGAAAATATTGTTGATTTATGGCTTCTATATCAGTTATAATGTTTATAAGACTTAAATAAGGAGAATTTTATGAAGAAAGTAATGTTTTTGATTCTTTGTGTACTCATGACAAATTGTTTCATAGTGTTAAGTGATACAGATATTTATGATGAAGCTACACAGCAACAAGAAGTTGATAAAAAAGACATTAAAAAACACAAAGAAGGTATACTGGCTCGTAAAAATGTATCGGCTCATGCGCAACAAATGAGTATGAGTTCTGAAGGATTATCAGGATGGGGTGCTTTAAGTGGTTCAAGAGGTGGGGGACTATAGACATTGATAAAAAATTTTTGATAATGTGTTTTGAGTTATATTTTGTTTTTTAACGAAGGAGTAATTATGAAGAAGTTATATTTGTTAACGTTATCTGTTTTTGGTTTATTTAATCCATTGAATTCTGAATCTAAGGCTGTTTATACAGGTTCTATGGAGACTGAACCTCCTACATATGAAGAAGCTATGTCGGATGATTATTCAGTTATGAAGCCAAGTTATTCTAGCAAAGAAAATAAGGAAATTTTAGACAGTTCAGCCTCATATGCACCCCCTGCATATAGTGAAGCCACTTCTGCTGAAACAACTGGTACTCAGGCCAAACAAACTAAATCTAATAAACCTGCAACTAGAACAGAACGACGCAGAATGACTTATAGAAGTGGACCAAGATCTGGTTCTACTTATACTAGAAATGTAACTGTACCTAATTAAATAGAAATTGTATTGTGTGTATATTTTAATAATAAAGAAGGAGTGTATTATGAAAAAGCAATTATTACTAGTTTTAACTGTTCTTTGTGTTTCAGGTTTGAATGCTGATACGAAGGATTATCTAGCAACAGGAACTGATAAAAAAGAAGCAGATTATCAAGGAGATTGTGAATATTGGTATAATGAAGGCTATAATGATGGTTCTAATGATAAAGCAAAAAATACAGAAACAAAAACATCTAAAAGAAGCAAGAATGGTAATAGCCAGTATTCAAGTAGTAGCAGAAAGAATCTAGGATCTAGAATGGAAAATCAGCCATCAAAGTTGCCTAGTGGCGGAAGCAGCAATTATTAATTTTTAATTGTTTCTTACAAATTAACTGGGATCTAAAAAGTCCCAGTTTTTATTTATAAGAAATTGTATTGTGTATTTTTTAATAATAATTAAAGAAGGAGTCTATTATGAAAAAGCAATTATTGCTAACTTTAACTGTTCTTTGTGTTTCAAGTTTGTTGAGCGCTAAGAACACGACTTATAATAGTCAAGATGATGAAGCAGCCCTTGTAGCTAACGGAACTAATTCTGATGAAGCAGCAAGCCAGGCAGAAATGAAAGGATACTATGATGATGGTTATAATGACGAAGGAATAAAAAAAGGAAAAGCTAAGCAAAAAAATGGTAAGAAAAGTAATGGTAGCAGAAGAAAACATAAAGGGACTAGAATGGAGAGTGATCCATCATTATTAAATGGTGGAAGCAGCAACGGTAACTAATTCTTACCTGTTTCAAATAAATTAACTGGGATCTAAAAAGTCCCAGTTTTTATTTTAATTAACATAAAGCTGTATATCAGCTAAATTAATAAATATTAAATCCCGTTCGTGGTGAGTAGCCCGTAGGGCATATCGAATCCATGAACGTTCTAATATTTTTTAATTTGAATTCATGGTTCGATACATTTTTGCTAGCGCAAAAACACTCACCACGAACGGATTTTAGTAATTTTTGATTTTGAATTTGCATTATTTGGATAACTAAAAAGAAAGTTCCAGTTTCTATTTCTCAGTCTTTATTTTATCAATTATACTTTCAGCACTTATGCCTTCAAAATTAAGAAGTTCTTCCATAGTGCCGGATCGTGGTAGTTTGGTGACAGCAAGGCAGTCGATTTTAATGCCAGAATGGCGTAATTCATAAGAAACAGCTTCTCCAAGACCGCCCTCAAGATAGTGATCTTCTACGGTAATTATTCTGTTTCCAGATTTTTTGCCGAATTCTAAAAGCGTTTTTGAATCTAAAGGTTTTACACAGTAAAGATCAATTATGCAAATATAGATATTTTCTTGTGCAAGTAATTTATAAGCTTTTAAAGCTTCATGTAAGGTTATACCTGCAGCCACTACACAAGCAACATCGTTTTTACTGCTTTTTAAAACTTTGCAGCCGCCAATGACAAACTTTTCAGTGTTATTGTAAATTAAAGGAGTATCTGATCTAGTTGTACGCAAATATGATATTCCGGAATTGTAGTTTGCCATGTTTTCTACGATTTTATAAGTGCTTACGGCGTCAGATGGATAAAAAATAATTGAATTTTCAATTGTACGCATCATTGCAATATCTTCAAGCCCCATTTGAGAAGGACCATCTTGACCTATAGAAACACCACAATGTGAACCACAAATTCTTAAACTTGCTCTTGAAATAGCTGCCATACGAATTTGATCAAAAGCTCGACTTAAAAATGCGCTAAAAGTTGAAGAGTATGTAATTTTATCTTGTGTATATAATCCTACGGCCATACTGATCATATTCTGTTCTGCAATAAAACATTGAATAAATTTTTTTGGATCTTTTTCATCTAATGTTTGTGCAAAAGTAGAATTCTTTACTTCAGCATCTAAAACTAATAAATTAGGACAAACTTTATCTAAAGCTACTAAAGCTTGTCCGTATGCTTTACGTGTTGCTAATTTTTGATCTAATTTGAATTCTGGATCCGGTAAAGTAAGACGTTCGTATTCTTCAGGACGAACGCGCTCGGGTAGTTTTGGTAATTTAGGTGTCCAGTTATAATTATCGTTATACTCAGAGCTTTCTGGGAATCTTGATTTTAATTCCTGTAAAATTTGTTCTAGTTTTTCTTTTGGGAAGGCAACGCCATGAAAACCATTTTTGTCTTCGACGCTAGAAACACCAAAACCTTTAATAGTTTTTGCAATGATAATTATTGGCTTATTATTTTTTTCATTTCTGGCTTTATCTAAAGCTGATGCAATTTGTTCAATATTATGACCATCTATGATTATAGTACTCCAGCCAAAGGCTTCAAATTTTCTTGCATAATTTTCAACATTCCAGCCTTGCATGGTTTGACCCGTTTGCCCTAAGCGATTAACATCTATAATCGCTATTAAATTATCAAGTTTGTAAAAGGCAGCTATTTCAGCGGCCTCCCAATTTTGACCTTCTGATATTTCTGAATCTCCCAGGAGTACATAAGTGTAAAAATCTTTTTGATCTAGTTTGGCGCTTAATGCCATTCCTGCACCATAAGAAAGACCTTGTCCTAAAGAACCTGTAGCTACCTGTGTACCGGAAAATCTTGGAGTAGGATGTCCTTCTAAAACAGAATCAAATTTTCTTAAACTTAGTAATTCTTCTTGTGAGATAAGTCCTGCTTGTTGCCAAGCTGCATAGAGTAACGGAGCTGCATGGCCCTTTGATAATATAAATTTATCATTATTTAAGTTAGCTGGGTTTTTTGGATCATATTGCATTGCATAAAAAAATAGAACGGCCACTATGTCTGCAGCAGAAAGGCATGATGTAGGATGTCCCGAGCCGGCTTGAGTTGTTGATATTATAGATAAATAACGAAGTTTATACGCCTTGTAATTAAGTAATTTGTTTAATTCTTTTTTCATTATCTCTCTTTATATTAATATATTCATCTATTAGATAACTAAAATATTGTGTTAAACATATATCATTTAATATTTTGACACCATTTTTTATTGCTTTTAAACGCTCTCCAATATTGGCGACAGTTAAATTGCTGCAATTTAACTTTATAAGTTGTAGGCTATATCCTATCCAATATAGGAAATGCCAAACTTCAAAATAATAAAAGAAATGATGTACATTTTTTAGTTTTGAGCAGTAGTTTATCAAAAATGAATGTATTTCTCTTTCTATTAATATTTGATCAACTTCGCTAAATGACCTAGAATAGTGTCCTATTTTTTTGTCTACGTCATCAAGATATTTATTGGATTTAATAGATGTTAATTTTAATAAAACATTATAGTGAACGCTGATTTTAATAACAACTTTTTTAAGCTCTAATAAATATATTTTTTTTGATTGTAAATCTTTTGCAAGTTCGAAGCATTTAATATAATATGTGATATATTTTTCTGCCGAAAATACAATTGAATCTATGGTTTCTTCAGCCATTTTAAAATTTGAGGATACTATATAGTTGTAAAAAGCAGCAAATGACCATGCATGCTCTAAATCAAAATTTTCAAGTTTTTTTACAAGAGTTAATAATTCTGCCTGTTCTTTATCTTTATCTAAATCTATAGCTGATAAATTAAAGTAAAGTATTAATAGAATGCTAATTATTCTTTTGTTTGATATAATCATAATTCTATATGCTAACATTTTGGTGAGAATAAGAATAAGATTTTTAATATGCAATTAAATAAAATTTTGAGTAAGATAAAATTTTGGCTATTGAAATCCTTTCAGTTTCAACTTTTCTTATCTTTAATTTCACTTCCTATACTGATACATTGGGGAATGTCAATATCTCTACTAACGGTTGTAGGAAATATGATTTTTACTCCAGCTCTAGTTTTATTTATTTTTTTATCTTCTTTAATTTTTTTTACAGAAATATTTTGTATACCTAATGGTATCATAATTTATTTTTTTGAAAAAATTAATTCAGTATGGTTAAAGGCGATTAAATTAGGTTCTTACAAATGGATGATTAGCTTTGTTAAGGTCCCACCCCTTTTTCTTTTATTTGTTCCTGTTACTGTCTTAATAGTTATTCAAAATAAATATTTAAATAGCTTAAAAAGATCCACAATTAGCTTTACTATAATTTTAATAATATTTTGTTTTTTTATGAAAATGCAAAGTATACCAGATAGCACAGAAGAAATTTGTTCAAAAAACAACTCGATTAAAATAGTTTATGAATCAGGCAAAATTAAGCTAATAGATTCTGGTATGTTTTCAAGATCTTTGACTTGGCCCGAATTTACTTTAATACCACATTTAAATAAAAAGTTTGGACATACAAAAATTGAGTTAATAGTTTTGCAAAAAATTACCAAAAGATCTTTGGAATGTTTGAAAGTTATGTGCAAAAAGACTTTTGTTGAAAAAGTACAAATTTTAGAAAGCAATTATCAAATTAAACTTGATAGTGAATTGCTGGAAATTGTAAAATCAAAAAATATAATTTTATGTTAATTGAAGAGGGCGTTTATGGAAATTAAACATAGAGATCTAGTGACAGTGTTTATTCTTACAATTATAACAATTGGTATCTACTTTATTTATTGGGCCGTTAAGACCAAAACAGAATTAAAACGTGCGGGGGCAGATATACCAACTGCATTTTTGGTCATAATCCCATTTGCTAATATATATTTCTGGTACAAATATTCTATTGGGTATTTAACTTTGATAAAAAAGATTGAAATAGACAACAACATAGCTGCTTTGTGTAGTATTGCAGCTTCTTTTAATCCCTTTCTTTCTATGTTTGCTTTCCAGGCTGGCTTTAATAAGATAGCAAAGAAGCAGTAACACAAATTCGAAAACTAAAATTCTTAAAACCCGTTCGTGGTGAGTGTTTTTGCGTTAGCAAAAATGTATCGAACCATGAATTCAAATAAAGAATTTATAATATGTTCATGGATTCGATACGCCCTATGGGCTACTCACCACGAACGGATTTTGCTAGTTTTTATTAGTAGTTTTTGCCTATCATACAATTTTCAGAGTTAATTTGCGTATTCATGTTCTCAAATATGGCAAAAATTCTTCTTTTTGGACTATTTTTCTTATTTTTTTGTTGCATTCACCCGTTCTGTTATTTTATAATAGTAAATAATGGATTTGGTTATAAAATAGGAGGTATTATTTATGAAAAAGATATTATTTATATTTACAATCGCAATTCTCTTTAATATTACTGTCCATACAAACACTAAGTGGTATATAGCAAAGAGCGAAAAGGATCTAAAATGTTCCGCTGATTCTAAGAGAGCTGCAGCAATTTGCAAAGGGAGGGGCAAGGTAACATGTTATACCGGAGTTGATACTAAAGAAAAATGTGAAGCCATTAGAAAAGAATTAGCAGAAATGGATGCTAAAATTAAAAATAAATATTATGGTTTTCAAGGTTACGGCTTTAAAGATATGCAATGTTTTGAAGGAGAGCATATGAATATAAGAGATTGTCAATACTATAATAATAAGCTACAAACAATTGATAGTATGTAAAATTTTGTCTAAAAAAGAGGAGGTGTTTATGAAGAGAATGTTATCTATATTTACAATCGCAGTTCTCTGCAATATTACAATCACTACAAACACAAAATGGTATATAGCCAAGAGCGAAGAGGATTTGAAGTGTTCCATTAAATCTCAGGAAGATGCAAATAATTGCGTATCTAAGGGTATAGTAACTTGCCATACAGGTGTTGAAAGTAAAGAAGAATGTGAAATGCTTAGAAACAATTTAGCGGATTTAGAGGCTCAAATCTTAAAAAGAAATCCAACAAAATGGGCATTCCCTTATGTTGGCTATAAAGATATGCAATGTTTTGAAGGAGACTATAAGAATATAAGGCATTGTAACGAGAAACAAGACTGGTTACAAAATTTTGTGTGGTATTACATGAAATTGGGTCGTTAGAATTATAAATCTTTAAAAATTTTTGATTTGATTTATTTTATTAGTATGTAATAAATTTTAACTTTTAGGTACAATATGGAACAAGTTACTAATAAATTAGTTGAAAAAGAATATTTAGGTAAAAAAATAGATCCACTTGAAGATGGCATAAGTTCTGTGGAGCTTATCAGAGTTTCAGGTTCAGACGTAGATATTGTAAATGCCGCTAGAGTATCATTTGGAAAGTTCGTTACAGAGATTACAGATAAAGATAAGAACTTAATTAAATATTTAATTGAGCATGATCATACTAGTCCATTCGAACATAATCAGCTTTCATTTAGAATAAAAACGCCTCTTTTTGTAGCCAGACAATGGATGCGACATAGAATGAATTCATATAATGAAATAAGTTATAGGTATGTTAAAGCTCCGTTGGAATTTTATATTCCCAAATATTGGAGATTTCAGGATAAAGTTAATAGACAGGCTTCTTTTGGAACATTTGAAAATGATGAAATAATGCAAAAATACAAAAAATCCTTAGAAGAAGCTGTGCAGGCATATAATTCATTACTTGAAAGTGGCGTATGCAGGGAACAGGCTAGAGGATTGCTTCCTGTGTGTACCTATACGGAGTTTATTTTTACTTGTAATTTACACTCATTAATGCATTTTTTAAGATTAAGATTGGATCCAGGGGCCCAGTTAGAAATTAGAGTTTACGCTAAGGCTATGTTAGATTTAGCCTACCCTTATTTTAGCGTAGCTCTTGAGCAATGGAAGGCGATAAATTTGAATAAGGCTTAAGAAGGGTTTGACTTTTTGGTAAATAATGGCATCATTGATACATATAGTTAATAGTCTCTTATTTTCTATGGTTCTGTCTAATTTAGTAAATAAAACACAAAATTAAAGGATAACGATGGCAACTAGTAAAGCCGGTGGTTCGACTTCCAATGGTCGAGATAGTATAAGTAAACGTTTAGGCGTAAAGCTTTTTGATGGACAAGAAGTTAATGGCGGTGAAATTATAGTAAGGCAAAGAGGAACAAGGTTTCATCCGGGAAAAAATGTAGGTAAGGGCAGCGATGATACATTGTTTGCTATTGGTTCAGGATTGATTAAGTTTCACCATGGACCTAAAGGTCGCAGGTATGTTTCAATAGTTAAATCTTTGTAAAATTGCAGTTTATGAACAATGTCTTTAAATGTTAATTCGGAGAGCGTAATGATTGATTTTTTAAAGTATCGTTTAATATGTGGTATTTTTTCCATACTGATTTTTGTTGTTACTATAGGAGCCTATTTTTATAGAGGTGGCTTTAACTATAGTGTAGATTTTACAGGTGGAACGCAGATATTATTAAAGTTTTCACAGAATGTAAGTTCTGAAAAAGTTAAAGATGTTTTAAAAAATCAAGGATATAAGGGAGTAGATACTAGAGAATTTTCCCCATCTGAAGTTTTAGTAAGAGTTCAAGACTTTTCAAGTGATGTTACCGGTGTAGCAGAGAAAATTAAAAATTCGCTTAAAGAAGAGTTTAGGGAAGGAGAGATTACGATTTTACAAACAGACGGTGTAGGTGCAGGTGTTGGCGCATCATTACGTCTGAATTCCTTAAAAGCTATTTTGATAGCGTTGCTTTTAATGTTGGTTTATATAACATTAAGATTTAAATTTTCCTTTTCTGTAGGAGCTATAGTTTCTTTATTTCATGATGCAGTTGTTATTTTAGCCTTCTTTTTAGTAGCAAATAAAGAAATATCTATGGATGTAATTGCGGCAATATTGGCAATACTTGGATATTCTGTGAATGATACTATTGTTATTTATAATCAAATAAGAAAAAATATTTCTAAGATGAAAGGTCATTCTATCGAAGAAATAGTAAATGTAAGCATAAATCAAACATTAAGACGTACAATTTTAACTAGTTTTGCTACGTTTTTGGTTGTTATTGCGCTTATAGCCGTTGGTGGTGAAATTTTGAGAAACTTATCATTGGCATTAGCAGTTGGAATAGTTTTTGGAACATATTCTTCCATTTACATTGCAAGTCCTGTTATGCTTATGTTATATAAAGGTGAAAAGTAGTTTAAAAGTTTTGTATTTAAGCTTTTAAAAAAACCTTATTCGCTAACAAGTCATTTTGTATTTTTGATCTAAAAACAATCAGTAATTTTTTTAAATGTCAATCAGATGCTTATGCATCATTTGTAGAGGATATATGAATGAGAACCTATGAAGAATTAAAAGGTTTATCTTTTATCGAGTTAACTCAGTACGCAAGAAGGTTGGGTATTGTAGGTGCTAGTGTAATGTCTAAGGATCAGCTTCTTAATAGAATTGATTATATACAAAAAAATCCTGACATTGAGATAGAAGTTGAAGGTGTATTGGAAAAATTACCGGATGGATTTGGATTTTTAAGATCGCAAAAATATGATTATATTTCAGGATCAGATGATATATACGTATCACCTTCACAAATAAGAAGATTTAATTTAAGAACAGGTGATATAGTAAATGGCACCATAAGAAGACCAAAAGAAGGTGAAAAATATTTTGCCTTATTAAAAGTTAATAAAGTAAATTTTGATGATCCAGCTAAGTTAATTGATCGCCCAAATTTTGATAGATTAACGCCTCTTTATCCTAATAAAAAATTTAATCTCGAGTTTGATCCTTCTATTGTTTCTACGCGAATTATGGATCTATTTTCGCCAATAGGTAAAGGTCAGCGTGGTTTGATTGTAGCTCCTCCTAAGGCTGGAAAAACCGTTCTTCTTAAAGAAATTGCTCTTAGTTTGTTAGCAAATCATCCAGATATTTATTTAATTTATTTACTTGTAGACGAGCGTCCAGAAGAAGTTGCTGATATAAGTAGAACCGTTAAAGGTAAAAATGTTGAAGTTGTAAGTTCTACATTTGATGAATCTGCAAGTAGACATGTTCAAGTAGCAGAAATAGTTCTTGAAAAGGCAAAAAGATTGGTTGAATCAGGAAAGGATGTTGTTATATTACTTGATTCTATAACTAGGCTTGCAAGAGCATACAATTCTACAGCTCCTGTTTCTGGAAGAATATTAACGGGTGGTGTTGATGCTAATGCTTTACAGTATCCAAAGAGATTCTTTGGGGCAGCTCGTAATACTGAAGAAGGAGGTTCATTAACTATTATTGCTTCTGCATTGATAGAAACCGGTTCTAAGATGGATGATGTAATTTATGAAGAATTTAAGGGAACGGGAAATATGGAAATGCATTTAACTCGTAAGCTTTCTAATAGACGAGTTTTTCCTGCGTTTGATCTTATGGCATCAGGAACTAGAAGAGATGATTTGCTTCTTCCTGAAGATACCCTTAATAAAGTTTGGGTCATGCAGAAAATGCTTTCTAATATGAATCAAATAGAATCTATGGAATTCTTAATCGATAAAATTAAGAAATATAAGACAAATGAAGAATTTCTTGATGCTATAAATAAAAAAGCTATAAGTGAATAACTAAAAAAAAGAGCCAGGAGTTTTCCCGGCTCTTTAAGTTTTATGCTCTTTTGTTAACTTACACACTATACTCAAAAACAATATTTTGTAATTGAGGTATGAGATGTTCATTCATGTGTTGTCTCATAGAAACTTTACGAGTTTCTAGTCCTTGATTTAAAATATCAGCAAGTTCTGGAAACTCAGCATAATCGAATACTGTTTCGTCAAAATTATTCATTGCGTAAAAATCTTTAACATATGGCAATAGTAATTTTATAGCTTCTAGAATAGTTTTATAGTTATATTCCCATACAGAACTGTCTAGTGCAATAAGCCAGTTATTGAGATTTTTAAGCGAGTCTCTAAGAATAATAGAATCAGGTCCATTTGGAGTTTGTATTATATCAAATTTTGTTCTCATTATTTCTTCATTTATTATTGCTAGCTCATCTGTTTTTTTTGTTTTATTAATGTAGGAAACCCAACTAAAACTGTGCCTTGCCTCGTTTAACAGGTACATTAAGATGGTGAATCCGTGAAGATCTCTAACATTATTAATATCTATTTTATTAGTCTGCAATTTTTGTATAATCTCATTAAAAACAGGTCTTAACCATGCTTTTCTAAAAAGATTATCACGACTTAATAATTTAAAAATAGTAGGATAATTTAATTCGGTGTTGGTATATAATAGGACTTCTTCTACATCTACGTGTTCTTCTTTAGAAGCTAACATCAAAGCTGTGTATCCATCGAGATTTTGAATGTTGGGATTAGCGTTATTTTCTATTAATAATTTTACTATATCCAAAAATCCTTTTTCAGAGGCATACATTAAACAGGTATAACCATTAGAGTATCTAAAATTAATATCTGCACCTTGTGAAAGGGCTTTTTTAACAAGATCTATTGAATTTTTTGCTACGCCACAAAAGAGCATTTTGTTAGGACCTATAATCTTAGCTTTAGTTGAAAAGGAAGTAGTTGCTTCAGATCTTTCTTTTTTCTCAGCTGAATATAATAATTCTGTTGCTGATATCAGGGTAGTAATTGTTAATAATCGTAAAAATAGTTTCATAGTAACCTCCTATCTAGTTTAAAATTAAAATAAAATTTATACGGCATACTCAAAAACAATATTTTGTAATTGAGGTATGAGATGTTCATTCATGTGTTGCCTCACAACAATTTTACGTCTTTCTAATGCTTGATTTAAAAGAGGAGTAATTTCTGCATCGACTTCTTCAGAATAAAATTCTGGCCCTGATCCTTTTTTCATTTTTAGAGAATCAAATACTGTGTCGCCATTACTGTTTCTTATATAAAAATCATTAACATTCGGTAATAATGATTTTATAGCGTCTAAAAGCATTTTATAGTTTTCTTTTAAGAAAGATATATTACTTTCTTCAACTCTTTCAATATACCTATTCAACAAATTTCTTCCTACTTGAAGCTGTGATTCTACTGCATTTCTAGTAGTATCATCTAATTGTTCTGTGGGTATAAGTGTTAATTGTTCTATATGGTATTGGACGCTTTCTCGAGTTAAAAGTAGATCTTTTACTGTGTCTACATAGTTAGAACTATTAATTTTATGTGCCATTTTTATTATAAACATTAATAATGTTCCGCCAGTATTATTATTAATATTATTAATATCTGTTTTATTATCTTGTAATATTTGTATAAATTTGTAGAAAGTAGGATGTAGTTTTTGAATACCTGCCATATTTACAAAATTATGGACAATTTCTTCGATATCTTCTTTTTGTTCAGAATTTTCCTTGTTCTCAGCTGAATATAATAATCCTGTAAATGACATCAGGGTAGCAACTGTTAATAATTTTAACCATAATTTCATAAGAGCCTCCTTGGTTTAATATATTTTATTAAAAAATAGTATAATGTGAAATTAGCATGTATAAACCAAAAAGTCAAATAAAAATGCTATCTGTATTATATGTGATTTGATATTTTAAATTTTACCTGTAAAATTGGAGGCTGCAAGGGTAAAATAAAATAACTGGTATTATGGAGATATTGTGAAAAATCAGGTTAAAGTTGGAATGTTGATTTTGATGCAGCATGATATAGAAAAAGCTGTGGATTTTTATAAAAATATTGGGTTTTCTGTAAAATTTCATTTAAAAAATAACTGGGCCGAATTTATGGTTGGGTCAATTAAATTAGGCTTATGTCCAACTAGTACTGAACCATTTGATCGTCACTCAGGAATAGTTCTGGAAGTTGAAGATATTAATCTATTTCAGAAAGATATTGAAGAGAATGGAATACAGTTTATAATTGATCCAAAAGTATCTGTCCATGGAATTATGGCTAGTATAAAGGATCCGAGTGGCAATATATTAGATATTTATCAACCTACTCCTGAAAAAGTTAAAGAATTTATAGAAAAGGTATCTAAGGATGAAAAAAACTAGTCAAAACTAGCTCTGTTGGTGTTCTTAAAGATTTTTTATTCCGTAGAAACTGATTGTAAAATAACAAATTTTAGTTATTATTTTAATATAATGGTAATGGATTAACAATTTTAAGAGGTAAGGATTATGTTTGAGAAAATTCGCCCTTTATATGATAGAGTTCTGGTTCAACGTTTAGAAGAAGATACAAAAACTCCATCAGGAATTATAATACCGGATGCTGCCAAAGAAAAAGCGCAAACTGGTAAAGTTATTGCTGTAGGTGCTGGCCGTATTTCAGCAGAAGGTAAAGTTATGCCTCTGCAAGTAAAAGAAGGAGATATGGTTTTTTTTGGTAAATATTCAGGCACAGATGCCGGTGATGATTTTCTAATAATTCGTGAAGATGAAATTTTAGGAATAGTTGAAAAATCAGACAAAAAAGCTAGTTGTTGCTAATAAATTACTTTAAGGAGTTAATACATATGTCAGCAAAAAAAATTTTATTTGGACAAGATGCTCGTAACAAAATTTTAGAAGGTGTAAATACACTTTGTGATACAGTTAAAGTTACACTTGGACCCAGAGGTCGTAATGTAGTTTTAGAGAAAAGTTTCGGTTCTCCAATAATTACAAAAGACGGTGTAACTGTAGCTAAAGACGTAGAATTAAAAGATAAATTAATGAATATGGGCGCACAAATGGTGCGTGAAGTAGCTAGTAAGACTGCTGATATAGCAGGTGATGGAACTACAACGGCTACCGTATTAGCTCAAGCTATTTTCCGTGAAGGTAATAAATATGTGACTGCCGGAGCTAAGCCTATGGAATTAAAACGTGGCATAGAAAAAGCAGTCGAAGCAGTTGTAGAGTCTATAAAAATCAATTCAAAGCCTATTAGTAGCAAAAAAGAAATAGAGCAAATAGCAACGATTTCTGCTAATTCAGACACAGTTATTGGAAATATGATAGCAGAGGCTATGGACCGTGTAGGACGTGATGGCGTGATAACTGTAGAAGAAGCAAAAAGTATGGATAGTGAACTTGATGTTGTAGAAGGTATGCAATTTGACCGTGGATATATATCTCCATATTTTGTTACAGATTCAGAAAAAATGGAATCAATTCTTAATGATCCATTTATCTTAATTTATGACAAAAAAATAACTTCTATGAAGAGTATGCTTTCTGTTCTTGAGCAAGTTGCAAAATCTGGAAAACCACTTTTAATTATTAGTGAAGATATTGAAGGTGAAGCATTAGCTACATTAGTTGTTAATAAATTGCGTGGAACAATTAATGTTTCAGCAGTTAAAGCTCCAGGATTTGGTGACAGAAGAAAAGCTATGTTAGAAGATATAGCTATTTTAACTGGTGGTAAGGTAATAGCAGAAGAATTGGGCCTTAAATTGGAATCTGTTACTTTGCATGACCTTGGAAGATGTGCAAAAATTGTAGTTACTAAAGATCATTGTACTATTGTAGAAGGTCAGGGCAAATCTGAAGAGATTAAGGGGCGTGTTCATCAGCTTAAAAAGCAAATAGAACAAACATCTTCAGATTATGACAAAGAAAAGTTGCAAGAGCGTTTAGCTAAACTTGCCGGTGGAGTAGCTGTTATTAAAGTTGGCGCTGCAACTGAAACGGAAATGAAAGAAAAGAAAGATAGAATTGAAGATGCTCTTAGCGCTACTCGCGCAGCAGTAGAAGAGGGTATTGTTGCTGGTGGCGGAGTTGCGTTGCTTAGAGCGCAGAAATCTCTTGAAAATATTAAGAATTTGCAAGGTGATGAAAATTTAGGTGTACAGATAGTTTTCAGAGCTCTTGAAGAGCCTATAAGAATTATAGTATCAAATGCCGGCTTTGAAGCATCTGTAATATTAGATAAAATTTTATCTAATCCAAAATCATCCCATGGATTTGATGCTCGTTTAGGTAAATATGTGGATATGATTGAAGAGGGAATTATAGATCCTGCTAAAGTAACGCGTACAGCATTACAAAATGCAGCTTCTATTTCAGGTCTTATGCTGACCACTGAAGCGATTGTATCTGAAATTCCTGAAGAAAAGAAAGATACTCAAATGCCTGGTGGAATGGGCGGTATGGGTGGCATGGGCGGAATGGGTGGAATGTACTAATTTCTTATAACAAGTCATGAAACAAATAGCCTGATGTAAAAATCAGGCTATTTCCATTTAATAGACCTTTTTACTATCATTTGATATTGACGTATAATTAATGTAAAGCAAGGTGATTTGAGTGGTTATAAACTCCTATCTATTTGTGTTAATGATGAGTAAAAAATTATTGTCCGCCGGTCATCCTGAGGGAAGCGCGAAGCGCGGAGTCGAAGGATCATTTTTAAAATGAAACCATTTTATGTTTATATTTTAAGATGCAGAAATGGCGCTTATTATGTCGGTCATACTGATAATATAGAAAAAAGATTATGTGAGCATGCTGAAGGTAAAGCCAGTGTGTACACTGCTGCGCTTTTGCCAGTTCAGCTGGTATTTCTTGAAGAATTTTCAACTAGAACCGAAGCATTTAATGCAGAGCACAAGTTAAAAGGTTGGACAAGAGATAAAAAAGAAGTTTTAATAAATCATGGATGGGAAGCATTGGAAGGATTTGTTACAAAGAAAGAGAAAGAGATCCTTCGACTTCGTTCCTAATTGTGCTTAAGCACAATTAGTCACTTCCCTCAGGATGACTGGTTGGTAGATGATTTTGATTAGTTATTTACTAGATTTTACTGTTTTGTATTTATAAGAATAATACGTATATTTTTTTATATAAAATTTGAGATTAAAACATGCACCTTAAAAAATTATTTTTTATATTTATTTTCTTTATATCTAAAGCCAACGCTATGCAAGAGCTTAAAACTTCTGCAGAAACCCATGAAGTTTCAGTCAATTCTAAAATTGTTGCATTTAACAAGTACAAAAAAATTAATGATACATTTCCTGATACAATTAAATTCTTGTCTAAAATTTTAAATAAAATGGGCATAGAAGATCTTAGCTTGCAGCTAGCTATAATAATTTATCTAAAAGAATATTTATTTGAATTAAAGGGATATTGCTCCACTCAACAAAGTTTTTCTAAATGTATATGTGGTCACCAAGTGGTTCTTATGACAAAAAAACAAGTAATAGCTCATATGAATGACTTGAGAACTATTGATTCAAGAGAGGTTTATTTTTGGCCGGGTCCTAACAGAGAGTTGGTTCCAGTGGATTTAGATAATTTAATAACCTCAATATTATCTTCTATAGAAACTAAAACTATTTATAGAAGTGGGTTTGATGAGACTGTACCGGCAACAAACTTTAAAAGAGTAATAATACGTTATCCTTATAGTGATGAGGTTTCTAGGAAACTTATACCTAGTAAAATATCTCCTACAAATAAATTGATTTTGGATATTAATAAGCCAGATATCATTGTTTTTGAAGAAGATTTACATTCTGCGTTTGCATCTTCTGTATTAGATGAGTGGTATCCTAAAATTTCAGCGGTATTTATTATAATAGTTTTTAGTTTATATTGTTATGCGGGTATCGACTCTATACTGAACCCCAGAAGTGACTTCAGTACATTGTAACTGTATGTGTTATAATGACTTATATTTTTATTTACAGGTATTCTCCATTTTTACCTGATATTGAAAATATTGAAGAGGTGCGCAAATATTACATGCAGTTAATGGCTAAGCGGAGACAAAATGTTAAATTTTTTAAATAAAAAATTATTTTTTATACTCATTTTTCTCATATCCCTAGCCAAAGCCATGCAAGAACATAAATCTACTGAAGAAGGTCATGAAGTTTCTGTAGCTTCCAAAATTGTGGCATTTAACAAATATAAAAAAATTAATGATACATTTCCTGATACAATTAAATTCTTGTCTAAAGTTTTAAGCAAAAAAGGTATAGAAGATCTTAGCTTGCAACAAGCTATAATAACTTATTTAAAAGAATATTTGTTTCAATTAAGAGGATATTGTTCTATTCAACGTTTATTTAGATTCAAAACAGGTCACCAAGTTGTTCTTATGACAAAAAATGGTGTAATAAATCATATAAATGATTTAAGAAGTATTGACGCTAAAATTATTGGGTTTCAACCAGAGGGCAATCGTATGTATTCAATTGTTAAGAGCTTAGATTTTTTAACAGAAAAAATATTAAGTTCTATGAATGATAGAGAAGAATGGGACCTTGATGATGGTTGGAATGAAACAGTATTTAAAAGAGTAGTGAAATATACTGATGATGTTTACGAGCAACCTAAAATTGCAGGCAAATGGATTCCTTTCAAAATATCCCCTACAAACAGATTTACTTTGGATATTGTTAAACCATGTCATATTGTGCTTGAAGAAGATTTTAACTCTACATTTGAGTCTTCTAAATTATACGAATGGACTAAAGACCATCAATCTAGTATTGTAGCAAAATTAGTAATGGTTTTTCTTGCTATATTGGGTTTTTACTGGTTCAACGATTTAATCGCTGGTGAATTGTCAATACATGCTATGCACCCAATTTTTCCACATGTTTAGTAAGGGAATAATGTGTTAAATTTTTTAAATAAAAAATTGTTTTTAATACTTGTTTGTTTCGTGTTACCAGCCAAGGCCATGCAAGAGATTAAAACTTCTGAAGAAGCTCGTGAAAGTTCAGCCAATTCTAAAATTATTGCATTTAACAAGTATAAAAAAATCAATGATACATTTCCTGACACAGTTAAGTTTTTGTCAAAAATTTTAAGCAAAATGGGCATAGAAGATCTTAGCTTGCAGCTAGCTATAATAATTTATCTAAAAGAATATTTATTTGAATTAAAGGGATATTGCTCCACTCAAAAAAGTTTTTCTAAATTTATATGTGGTCACCAAGTAGTTCTTATGACAAAAAAACAAGTAATAGCTCATATGAATGACTTGAGAACTATTGATTCAAGAGAGGTTTATTTTATGCCGACTCCTGAGTTAGCTGTTCCAGTACGTTTAGATAATTTAATAACCTCAATATTAGCTTCTATAGAAACTAAGACTATTTACAGAAGTGGATTTGATGAGGGGGTGCCGGCAACAAACTTTAAAAGAGTAATGATACGTAATGCTCATAATGATGAGGTTTCTATAAAGCTTATACCTAGTAAAATAACTCCTACCAATAAATTTATTTTGGATATTAATAAGCCAGATAGCTTTGTTTTTGAAGAAGATTTTCATTCTACATTCGAAGATTCTGTATTATCTGAATGGATGCCTTGCATTGTAACAGTATGTTGTATAATGGCTTATATTTTTATAGGTTGGTATTGTTATAAGGATTTACCTGATATTGAAAATATTGAAGAGGTAAAAAAATATTATATGCAGTTAATGGCTAATCGGAGGATAATGTGTTAAATTTTTTAAATAGAAAATTATTTTTAATACTTATTTTTCTCATGTTTACAGCCAAAGCTATGCAAGAACATAAATCTTCTGAAGAAGCACATGAAACTTCAGCCAATTCCAAAATTGTTGCATTTAACAAATATAAAAAAATTAATGATACATTTCCCAATACAGTTAAATTTTTGTCCAAGATTTTAAGCAAAAAGGGAATGCAAGATTCTAGTTTGCAAAAATATATAATAACTTATCTGGCAATGGAACCTTTATTTGAATTAAAAGGGTACCGTTCTAGACAAGGCTTTTTTCTGTTTACAACAGGTCATCAAATAGTTTTAATGACCAAAAAAGAATTCCTTAAATATAGAGATTTTTTACAAAATAAAAGTATAGGAAGTATTGAATTTAATCCAAATCCTAATGTTAGTTTTTATGAAATCTTGGAGACTTTAATAAATAAAATATTACATGCCATAGAAACAAAGCGTACTTATAATATGATTAGTGAGAATTGGTGGCATAACAAAGAAGCTGCATTTAAAAGAGTAAGAACATATGGCCTTAATGATCAACCCGGCTTTGTAGGTGAGTTGGTACCTTTCAAAATATCTCCTACTCAAAAATTTACTTTAGATATTGATAGGCCGGGTTATATTGTACTAGAAGAAGATTTTCATTCTACATTTATATCTTCTTTATTACACCAACGGATTAAAAAATACTACGAGAATGGTATAGTGGGATTTATTCTTGTTCTTACTGTAGCCTTTTTGTTAAATGAGTTAAAATAGTTTTGAAAGAACCATTTTAGGGGCCTTTTGATTATTTTAAAAAATTATTTAATATAAGTTAATATAGGGTTCAATTATACGAGGTAAATAAAAAGATGGTTTTTAAAAAATTGTTTTTTATTGTTGGGTTCTTTTTTTCTCTTCAAGGAGAGACTTTCCAAGATTTAATAAAAAAATCTGCAACTTTTACTTTTCCAACTATTTCCAATAAAATTTCTGTTTTAGCGTATGGTGATAATTTAAAACAAGATAGCATTGTTCAACAAGCTAATTCTGTACGTCCAATTATACACAAAAACGTAATGTCTTTGATTAAGGATTTTTTAGAATATAAAAGACAGTATGGGACCAGTATTGAAAAGAAGTTATATAAAGATATGACGGAACAAATATTTATTGATCGACTTCTTACAAAACGACCACTTATGTTTATGACAAAAGCAGATACTTATTTGTTAAGAAATGGTATAAAAGGACAGGGTGGATTTGAAGCGATTGGTACTTCCAATGAAAAAAAACCCTTAGCTTTAGCTGATTATCTTTCTTATGATGAAATAGCAATTTCTGCGTTGCTCGGGGTTTCTGGTCCTACTTATTTTATAAATAATGGATCAAGAAATAATAAAGGAATTATAGGTGCCGCAGGCACCTATCAAGAAAGTGGGATATATGTGGGATTGGTGGGAGCACGTTTTGAAAAACCGGGTTTAATGGAATGGCAACATATGATTATTACTCCTGAGCAGAATACAAAAGAAAATGGTTATGGTTCAGGAAATGGTAATTTGTTATTGCAGGTATGGTCCAAGTTTTATGGTGAAAGATTTGTCACATTCCAAGAAGCAAAAGAAGACTTATCTGGTAGATATATTGAATTAAATTCAACTACTTTTTTGGATTCTCTAATTTATAAGAAAAGAATGAAAATGGTACTTGAACCATTTTTTATTGAAGCAAATAAAAGGGGAATGGAAGAAAATAAGAAAGTATATTGCCATGTTGTTGGATTAGGTTTGGGAGTTTGGCAAAAAACTTCACAACAAACAGGTTTAATACTTGATGTTTGTGGCGAAATTTTTAATAAGCATGATTTATCTTTTATATCAGATTTAAACTTTAGTTGGTTTTTAGAAAAATTTAAAAAATTCGAGAATAAAAATAAGAATGAAATTAAAGTTCATTTTTCTAAGCGTAATCCTGCTAATAAGTTAATTGGTGATGATGCAGGTAAACTTCTTGTAGCGATGTATGCTTGGGACGGAAATGCATTTCCAGGCAACGAATATTGGGCCGGGCATCTTACAGCATCAGGAGATCCTGCCGCAGCTAGTTGTTCTACTATTGCAGAGTTACATAATCCTTTAATTAATGATAATGTGTCATATAAAAATCTTGCGATTTTTGGCTAAAAGTGTAAATAATATTAGACTTCTTACAAATCTGATATAATTTTCTTTGAAATCCGTTCGTGGTGAGTGTTTGCGAAGCAAACGTATCGAACCATGACATAATTTTTTTATTTACCCTTCGATACACCGCACTACGTGCGGCACTCAGGGCGAACGGGGAAGAGATTAACTTTTAAGTTTCGTAAGAAATCTAGCATAATAAAAAATTGTTAGATATCTTTAAAGTATGCAATTATATAAAGATGAAAAGCTAACAATTTTTTTTGGTGATTCTAAAAGTTCACCCATTACTATACAAAAGTGTAGAGAGTTAGAATCTAATAAAAAGTTTGTTGTGCAAGATTTGATTGCAAAAGAGGTTTCTAAGATAGAGTGTTTTGATTCTAATAAACTATTTTTTCTTGATCAGACCCATAGTACTGACCATATAATAATAAGTGGAAATAATATTGATCTAGTAAAATCTTTTAGATATCGGGGAGATTTTATTGTTACAGATCAAGTTAATGTTTGTATAGGTGTATTAACAGCGGATTGTTTGCCTATAATTTTTTTTGATAAAATTAAAAAGATTTTAGCTATAGCCCATGCTGGCTGGAAAGGATCTGTTGCCAATATAGTAGGACATACTTTAAATAGCATGAAAAATAATTTTGGTTCAGAACCTGTTGATATACAAATAACATTTGCAGCTAACGCTAAAAGTTGTTGTTATGAAGTAAGTAAGGATTTTATTACTAATCTTGATTCAAACCTAGTTAGTTCTAGTATAAAAGTTAATAACGAAAAAATTTATTTTGATTTGGCTAATTATAATAAATTATTACTTTTGAAATCAGATGTTCCTGAAGAAAATATTAATATAAATTATAATATTTGTACTATTTGTAATCTTGATTATTGTTCTTATAGAAGAAATAAAGAACTTTCAGGTTTGCAAATGACTATTGTTAAAATGAATAAATAATTTATTTACTTTAATTGCTTAGGATCTTAAAATAATAGAAAGATTAGACTTTATGCTTAATTATATCCCTATTATTATAAGTTGAGCAATTTGCTCGTATGGTTCGTCCTTCGACTCCGCGCTTCGCGCTTCCCTCAGGATGACTGGGAGAGGGGTAAAATCTCCAGTCATGCTAAGAGAGCTTGCCTGGGCGCCGAAGTTTTAACGAAGGCGGCTCGAGGGAAACGACGCTTCTAAATTGTGCATAAAATTAAAATCTATTATTAAGGATTTAAAACTATGATAACCCAACTTTTAGCTAAAATTTTTGGTACAGCAAATGAGCGTAAGATTAAACGTTTGCAGCCTATAGTGGATCAGATAAATTCATTTGAACCTGAAATACTTAAATTAACTGATGAACAATTATCGGCTAAAACTAATGAATTTCGTGAACAATTAAGTAAGGGAAGGCATCTGGATGATATATTACCTGAAGCATTCGCAGTTGTTCGTGAAGCTTCTAGAAGAAAACTTGGCCAGCGTCATTTTGACGTACAATTAATGGGCGGAATAGTGCTACATGAAGGCAAGATTTCTGAAATGAAAACAGGGGAAGGAAAAACTCTTACAGCAACTTTACCACTTTATCTGAATGCTTTAACAGGAAAAGGGTGCCATTTAGTTACGGTTAATGATTATTTGGCAAAACGTGATGCTGAATGGATGAAGCCTATATTTAATTTTTTAAATTTAGAAGTTGGCATTATTCAGAATAGTATGAGTGATGCAGAGCGTAAAAAAGCTTATCAAGCAGATGTCTTGTATGCTACAAATAATGAGCTAGGCTTTGATTATTTACGTGATAACATGAAATTTAGATTGGAAGATTATGTCCAACGTGATGCTCATTATGCAATTGTAGATGAAGTAGATTCTATTTTAGTAGATGAAGCAAGAACTCCTTTAATTATTTCCGGATCATCTGATGAAAGTAGCAAACTTTATACAGATGTTGATAAAATTATAAAAAGATTGATTAAAGGAACAGATTTTGAAGTTGATGAAAAAACCCGTTCTGTTCAGTTGACAGAAATAGGTAATGATAAAGTAGAAGCGGCTCTTAATATTAATAATTTATATGCTTTAGAGAATCTAAAGCTTTTGCATCATGTTACTCAATCATTAAAAGCGTATGCTAATTTTAAACGGGATGTTGATTATGTTGTCAGAGATGACGAAGTATTAATTGTAGATGAATTTACCGGTAGAATTTTACCAGGCAGAAGATATAGTGATGGATTACACCAGGCTCTTGAAGCTAAAGAAGGTGTAACTATAGAAAAAGAAACTCAAACTTTAGCTGCCATAACTTTACAAAACTATTTTAGACTTTATAAAAAACTGGCCGGTATGACAGGTACAGCTATGACTGAAGCTGAAGAGTTTCATAAAATTTATAAGCTTGACGTTGTTTCAATTCCTACAAATATGCCTATGATCAGGGATGACAAATCTGATCTAATTTTTTTAACAAAAAATGCAAAATATAAATCTATTGTTGAAGATATTAAAGAAAGGTTTAAAAAGGGGCAACCAGTTTTAATTGGGACAATAGCTATAGAGACATCTGAAATTATAAGTAATGTTTTAACTAGTAACAGTCTTCCTCATGATGTTCTTAATGCAAAATATCATGAAAGAGAAGCTGAAATAGTTGCAAATGCGGGTTTACCTGGGAGAATAACAATAGCTACTAATATGGCTGGTCGTGGTACGGATATAAAGTTAACTGAAGAATCTAAAAAAGCTGGCGGACTTTATATTTTGGGTACAGAAAGGCATGAAAGCCGTAGAATTGATAATCAGCTAAGAGGAAGATCTGGTCGTCAGGGTGATCCAGGAGAGTCACGATTCTATATATCTCTAGAGGATGATTTAATTAGAATTTTTGCTGGTGATACGCTTAAAAATAATATGCAAAAATATGGTGGAATGAAAGAAGATGAAATTATCGAATCTAAGTATGTTTCTCGTTTGATTGAAACTTCCCAAGAGAAAGTTGAAAAACAGAACTTTGAAACTCGTAAACACTTAATCGAATACGATGATGTACTAAATCAACATCGTACCGTAATCTATGCTTACAGAAAAGATGTTTTGGAAAGTTCGGAAAATATATTTGGTTTAATTCGTGATTTCGTTTCTAAAACTGTAGAGGATATAGTTGCACAATTTTCACCAAAGCGTAACATTACTCCTGAACAAGTAGAGCAGATTATTGCATTTGTGAGCAAGACTACGTTTATTGACATAAAAGAATTTGAAAAAGCGAAATTGGGCAAAAATAATTCTGATGTTTTAGAATCTGATTTAATAAATTTTTTACTTGAAAGATATGATTTATTTAGAAAACAACAGAACTCATCTATGATTCAACAAGCTGAAAAATGGTTAATGTTAGAAACTATAGATAAAGCTTGGAAGCAGCATATGCTTAATATTGATCATCTTAAAGAAGGTATCTCATTTAGAAGTTGGGGACAAAAAAATCCACTTACTGAATATAAGCGTGAAGCTTTTGATATGTTTAAGGATATGCTTCAAAGTGTAAGATGGGAAATTGTACAGAATATTTTCAGATTTAATTTTGAAACGTTTAATAGCTTGGAGCTTGAAAGAAAACGTGAAAAAGAACTACGTGAACTTAATTTAGTTTCTAGTAATTCTGAATCTGCTTCACAACAACCTGTAGAGCATGCTGATGAAAGGATTGGCAGAAATGATCCGTGTCCTTGTGGTTCTGGCAAGAAATATAAAAAGTGTCATGGATCTTGAAATTTATCTCAATACAGTTGCTCTACTAGCTTCTACTGGACGGTACACAGGTATTTCTGTGCCTGCTAAATTTTTATGGAATTCCAGCGAAGGGTCTAGTTTTGCAATTTCCAACTGTCCCCGTGTATTCAATCTATACAATTCTGAATTTGTTGGATTTTTTAAATACTCATTAGGCTTTAATTGTTTTAAATGTGTTTCTGTTATACCTAAATTGCCGAGTTCTATAAGTTTTGCAGAATATTCTTTAAGTCCTAGAGGTTTGTTAGTTGGTTCTAAAGTTGGTTGAGGAGTGACTTCTGACAAAGGACTAGATTCTATAGATTTAGAAGGATTTAGATTTACAGTTGCTTTCTGTATTTTAGGGTCGTTGGTAATTGCATCAGCTATTTGTTCTGGAGTTTTGTCTATAGACTTTCTAAGTGTTTGTTCTACGGCTCGTTTAGCTTTATCTATAGATTGTCGCAATTCGTCTTCTCCTATGCCTAAGTTGGAAGCAGCGCTACTTACTGCTTCATTAACATTACCAGCGTTAATTTTTCCCATTACTTCTTCTAAATCACTATCTATTTTTTCCCTAGTTTTATCTTGAAGTTTTTTATCTTTTATAGCTGCAAGTTTTTTATTTTTATATGCATTCATAATATCTATAGCCTTCCAGCTTTTGGAGCCTGAATATTGTTTGGCTACAATCCATATAGCCAGTAGTACAGCGATAATGCTACTGCCAGTCAACGCAATAATCGTATCAGTTGATGAGATATTAACGTCTGGATTATCATTAGTTTTGATAATTAACCCTGATGTAAAAATGCATAAAATTAGCAGTTTTATGATGCTTTTTTTCATTATTATCCTTTTATAAAGTGGATTTTATAATCTACTTATAGAAAAGATAACAAAATTGCTATTAGGAAATCAAGAAATTGAGATTTTTTGATTAAAAAAGTGGGATTTTTGGTTGCGGGGGCTGGATTTGAACCAGCGACCTTTGGGTTATGAGCCCAACGAGCTACCAAGCTGCTCCACCCCGCGATAAGATAATACAAGATTAGGCTATTTTAGGACTTTGTCAATCGAAAATATCAAAAATAAAAAAATTATTTTACATTACGATACATTTTCTATGTTTTTCTTGTTGTAATTTATAATCAGAAAAATTTATCAAACCAAAACCTTCGACTTCTTTAATATCACTTTCAGGCTCTACGACTTTAATATCTTTAGCTTTTAAAAGAAGTGTTGGATCATATTCGAGTATTTTATCAATGATTCTTTTGTATAATATTTTTTTATGTTTGTTTTTTGCTTTTATTGCTGCTGCTAGATTGTTCGTAGCTATGATTATTGCTGATTCACCAGTTTTTGTCTTTAGGTCAGGTTTAGCTTTATTCAAAAGTAGAATATCTATTATTTCTTCTTGTCCATTTTGTATTGCTATCATTAAGGCAGTCGCGCCGGAATTGTCTTGTTTATCAAGTAGTTCTGGTAAACTTTTTAATAAAGTAAGAGATATTTCTGTTAATCCATATTTTGCTGCATATATTAAGGCAGTTACTCCATGTTCATCTGAAAGTTCTGTATAATCTTTGGATTCTAATAATTTTTTTAAATGTTCTAGATCTTTAGATTTTACTGCATGAATTAAGGATTTACTTAATGCGTCTATATGCTCTTGTAAAAGTTTTAATATAGCTGGATCTGTAGTTAGTTCTTTTAAAGATAATCCTTCTTTATTTTTGACGTTAACATCGGCTCTATCTTCTAATAATTTTTTGACTTGTTCATATACCCCATTTTTTACATACCTAATTAACATTTTGTTTTTTTTGATTTGATCTTGGCTAATGACATTTACAGAGCTGCCAAAAACTATTATTACAGAAGTTAAAAAATACTTTATACTCATAGATTCCTTCACAATATCGAAACTTTTTTAAGATTATACTAACAAAAAGTAGATTTGGAATGGTTTTTAAAGCTATTTATTCTGTCTTTCCAAACTTTGTTCAAGGGATCTATACATAATTGCTTCTTGGATTTCAAAGGCATCGATTATTTCTTTATTTGCCAAATCTGAAATAGTACGAGCAACTTTTAAAATTTTATGATAACCTCGCATGCTTAAATTTAAGCGATCAAAAGATTTTTTTACTAGATTTTCAGCTTCGGGTGTTAATTTACAAAATTCATCTATTTCCTCAGTGTTCATAGCACTATTAAATTTGGTTGTTTTAAATCTATTAAACTGAGTTTTTACGGCCATAGATATTGGTTGATAAAGATCAGCAGAGCTTGTGCATTTTTGATTGTTTTTAGTAGTAATGGTTTCGTAATCAACTGATTGGACATGAATTTGTAAATCAATACGATCAAGTAATGGGCCTGAAAGTTTTTCAAGATATTTTCCAATTTGCAGACTACTACAAGTGCATTTCTTTTTTTTATCACAATAAAATCCACAAGGGCATGGATTTAAGGCCGCTACAAATAAAAATGAAGCAGGAAATTCTATAGAATGAGTAGCTCGTGAGATACATACTGATTTATTTTCCAAAGGTTGTCTTAAAACTTCCAGTGTAGATCTTTTAAATTCAGTTAATTCATCTAAAAACAGAATACCGTTTTGGGCCAAACTAATTTCACCTGGTTGTGGAAATGAGCCTCCACCTACAAGACCAGCTTGGGAAATTGTGTGATGAGGACTTCTAAAAGGCCTTTGGGTAATTAATGTCTTTTCTGGAAGTTTTCCACTTATTGAATAAATTTTACTTGTTTGTATTATTTCTTCAAAAGACATTTTAGGCATAATAGTAGCTAATCT
Source organism: Candidatus Babelota bacterium (assembly GCA_013286795.1). GTDB lineage: Bacteria > Babelota > Babeliae > Babelales > JABDEC01 > JABDFA01. The sequence goes on along the minus strand of JABDFA010000002.1, from coordinate 63,895 downwards.
TTTTGCAAGCATAGTCTTTCCAGAACCGGGTGAGCCAATGAATAAAATATTATGATTTCCAGCTGCGCTGATTTGTAATGCTCTTTTGGCCTGCTCCTGTCCTTTAACTTGATTAAAATCTAAATCTGAAATGTAACTATCTACAAAATTTTGCAATGAATAAGGTTCTGGCTCAATTTTTATTTCGCTTCTAAGGAATGATACTAACTCGTTTAGATCATTAACTCCTATTACTTCTATTTCTTTTATTAAGGCCGCTTCATGAGCATTTTGTTTTGGTAATATCATGCGAGATTTACCAAGTTTTCTGGCATCACTTGCTATAGCTAATGCTCCTTTTATTGGTTTTATTGTTCCATCAAGAGATAACTCTCCTAAAAAAATGGTTTCTTGCATAATATTTTGTGGTATCTCTAATATATGCGAGGCATGCAATATTCCTATGGCAATTGGCAAATCAAATAAAGTACCTTCTTTTTTTAGATCAGCTGGTGCAAGATTAACAGTAATTTTTTTTTCTGGTAGTTTAATTCCGAAATTTTTTAAAGCGGTCATAATTCTATAACGACTTTCTTTGATTGCTGTATCAGGTAACCCAACAATATAAAAATTTACCATGCCAAAAGATATATCTACCTCTACTTCTACTAAATGAGCATTGATACCAATTGAAGTTGCTGAAAAAATCTTGGTGTGCATAAAATAAGTTTTTAAATTTTTTTGAAAAAAATAATTGTGATTTCTTACTATATGTAATATATCATATATATTTGAATTTGCCAAATAAGTATAAATTGGTGTAAAATAATCACGTCTAGATAAGATTCAATTTATCAAATTTATTAAAAACACATAGATTTCTATTTAAGGATACAGTTATGGTCCGCAGTATGAGCGCTTCGTTATTTATTTTGACTATATTTGCAATTGATTCTTCAATTCCAGTTCCGAATGGCACTTTTAATTTTCCTTTAGGACCAAGTGCTGTATATACAGCTGGAGCTTCCTTTGAAAAGTTTCGTTTTTTTGTTGGTGCCAATACAGCGGTAGCTAATAATGACTTTGCAGTTTCTAGAGCTTCTCGTGATTTTTCAGAATTTAAGTTTGTTGGTTTAACTCCAGCAAATATCAAATTAAATAATGTAGAAAAACAGAATAATCCGTTAAATGGTGCAAAAATTGATTATATGTCATTAATAGTAGATCTTCCTGTTGTTGTTAAAGATGGCAATAATTCTGTATATTTTTTTAAAAATAGTTACGATATAAAAAATATTGAGCTACTTTCAACAGGAACTCCTAATGATTCTAATTTTCAACCCATATCAAACATTTTGAGTTTAACATCATATGGTGCCGATCTTGCAGGTAGTAGAACATTTGTAGCCGTGCAAGATAATGCGGGAAATCCTTTTGGTCAGGGTAATAGTGGAATAGCATTAATTGGAATGCAAAGCCAAGAAATTGTAAGTGGGAACAAAAATAAAAAAGAACAAGATGAACAAAAAAAGTATGCTATAGTACCTATAATTTTTAATGCTGATAGTTCTGATTCTTCTACTACTTCTAATAAAGCAGCTCCTTTGACAAACTCTACCCCTGCTCTTATGATAGGTAATCCTGTTAATATAAATTCAAATATTGTGGATATGCATTTTGATAATGTTTTGCAAAGATTATATATTGCAGTTAGCTTGACTTCTAATGCAGCTGGTAATAGCGGCGCTAGAGCTGTTGTAGTAGGTAGGCTATTAAATAATAAAATATATTTTGATCCAATTGCGCCTGATAGTGTATTTAATTTGAATAATCAAATAGTTGGAACAGGACAAAGTTCTTCTAATGTTTCTATTTTAAAAGTTAGAACTATGATCACTAGTACTTTATTAAGTTATTTAATTGTTTTAGGTGGAAATGACATAGCTTCAAATGTAAATAATACAGTTTATTCGCTACCCTTAGTGAATCATAATATGAGTAATACTAAAATAAGCAATGATTCTACTCATGGAACTTTAGCTCAATTTAGTCAAATACCTACTAGTTTCTACTCAAGTAATTTTTTTAATGGACGAGCTTTTACTCAACCAGCAGCTGCTTCTACAGATGTTTTAACCTCTTCAAGTAAAGCTGCCATTGTTGGAAATGGACCGTTGCCTTTAAGTGCAGGTCAAAATGTGCAAGATTTAAAAGTAATTAATGATTCTGTTTTTGCAAGTATAGCTGATAACTATAATGGAACCACACAGCCTGGAATTTTTTATTCACAAGCTATATTTGATTCTAATGGTGTAATTCAATCATGGACACCTTGGAAACGCACTATGGGAAGCAGTGTTCCTGTAACAGGGTTTGCTTTGGATTTATTAGTAGGTAATTTTTGGTTCATGACAGGAAGTGATTCTACAAATATAAATTCTGTACAAAAAACATTATGGTCAAATGGCAATAATGATAATCTACTTTCAAATGCTATATCTTTATTTGATAATAGTTTTCCACAAAATAAAGCAGGAATAAATAAGCTTGTTGATTTTCCTGTAAGTACAGCTGGTTTTAATAACGTTTCATTATTGATTGGAACAGGTTATGATAATATTGCCATTTTAGAGTCAGGATCTGCTCAAAGTGGTTTTTATAAACCGAATACTGGAAATTTCTCTGCTAATAGCACATCTGGTGGAAATGGAACATTTGTAGCTAATCCGGGAACAAAATATGTTTCAATTTCTGGTGGTGCTTTAAAAGATATTGGACCTATTAATTCTGCTGATATAATAACCCAAGTATCTGCAAATGAGCATTGGATAATAGTTGGTGGAGTATTTGGGCTTGCTATTTTATGTGACAGTTCCGGTAATAGTTGGATTGGGGATATAACAAACCTTTCTGATATTCCTGCAGGATTACAATTTAAAAAAATTGGGAATTATTCATTTGTCCAGAAAATAAAAAATGATGGTACCTTTTTATATGTTCTTACTGATAATAAACTTGATAGAATAAATATAGCTAGTAGTGACTTTTCTTCAGGTAATCTAAGTATAGTGACTCTGGCGAGTTATCCAGAAAACTCTGTTTTAGGAAATGCTTATTTTGACTTTGCTAAATCAGACAAATTTGGATTATTAGCTACTTCTGTTGGGTTGTTTAGAGTAGGCAATAATTCTGATATAACTTCTGCTTCAAATTCGTCAGAAGTTAATTGGACAAATGTTAATGTTCCTCAAGCCTTAGGACCTATTTCAAAATTATTTATAGTATCTTCTACAAATAGTGAAAATGATTTTGCATTTAATGGACAAATTTACACGCTTAATAATTATAGAGGATTTAATATTTCTAGATTAAATAGATTTTTTGTTAATTTAGGTTCTTCTATAGATAATAACACTATTTTGTCGGTTCCTGATATGATATTACAAAATAGTTTATCTAGTTATTTGGATTTTGGAATCTTCAAAGATGGAGTTTTCATTGATGGCTCTCTAATAGCTTGTTTTAACTCAAAAGACTCTAATTTGCAAAGGTCCTTAAATATTATATTACCTTTTGCAGGATCAGGTACAAGATATTATCAAGTTAAATCTATTGGCATAAGCTTGGATGTTCCATTAGATTCCGTTCAAATTAATGGAATTATAAGAAATTCTGCATCAGGTGCGATTATTTTAAACGGTGATTTTGGTTTACGAGTAAATGAATAAAAAAATATTTTAATAAGGTTAATACAGCATGTTTAAAAAAATTAGGATTTTATCTTTTATTGTTATTTGTTTTAGTTCAAATCTTTTTGGATATTTTCCAATAAACCTTTTCAGACGATATGATTTTAACTTTGAAATAGATAGAGTAAATGATGAACGCTTTCAATTAGCAGGTCTTGCAGGTGGATCAGTACATGTTAATGGTCGTAATCACAATGGTGATGATGTAAGCTTTTTACAAATTTTCAATAAAGATCAAAGTGCCTTAACTATGCTTCGTGGGTTTGATCTTGATACAGAAATAGGTCAGCTAGCAGCGTTGTTTACTCCTCAAAATGATGATGGAATTAGAGGGCATATATTACCTGTAGCTGATTTGAGTGTAGTAGATGCTGGAGTTATGTCTAAATTTTATTTACCTCAAGATTTCTTTATAAGTTTTTATTTGCCTATATATTCAATGAAATTTACTAATCTCGAACTTATAGATCAGACTCAATCTATTTCTCCGTTAGATTTTAAAGTGAAAGATTTACTTACAGATAATTTTGCTAGCGTAGTGAAAAGTTTGGGTGGACCAATCATTGAGCCTTGGCAAAAAACTGGTATAGGAGACTTGGTTGGTGTTCTACAATGGACAAAAAATTTTGTACAATCAAAGCCCTTACTAAAAAATGTTCGTATTAATGCTAGAGTAGGTGGCACATTTCCAACAGGTTATAAGCCGGGATTAGATCAATTCTTTCCGATACCTTTTGGTAACGATGGATCCTGGGGAATATTATTTGGTGGAAGTTTAGGACTCCTTTGGACCGAGCATTTAAAGGGAGGTGTGGATGTTGAGTTCTTGCAAATATTTAGCCATACAAAAGAACGCAGAATAAAAACTGATAAATCTCAAATGAATGATCTTGTTTTTCTTGCAAAAGCGGATTCAATTTTAGAACCTGGGTTTATGCAAAATTATAATTTATACATTGAAGCTCGTAAATTATTTAGAGGTTTATCTTTTAGAGTTGCATATCAGCATATTGCGCAAAACGAGAGCAGGATAGCATTGCTTACAAATGAGTTCTCTACTCAAATTGCCAACACCGCAGAAAGTTTACAATGTTGGAGCATAAATCAATTAATTTTAGATTTAAGTTATGATTGGACAATTGATGGTAATCAATGTGAGAGATGTGTTAATCCATATTTATCTTTATATTACAAATTACCATTTGGCGGAAAAAACTCTGTTCAAATGCACATAGCCGGCGTAGCACTATCATTTAATTTTTGATAACCAATAAAAAGCAACTATTTGCTGAAGTTCTAAAAATTATTGACATTAAATTCCAACATATTGGACACTTTCTGTTATGAAGTTTATAATAAAGAAACACTACAAATTATATAGATCTGATGAATACCAAGAATGGTTTGATGACCAGGGTCTTAAATCTCAACTTCAAATTGATGAAAGATTGTTTAAAATTGAAGAAGAGGGATACTTTGGGGATCATAAATTTTTAACTAATACGGAAATTATTTGGGAACTCAGGTGGTTAAATGGTCGGAGAGTATATTACGCATATATAGCTGAATTGGATATTGTATTGTTATTAGGAGGCAATAAAAATGGTCAAAGCAAAGATATCACTAGGGCAAAAAAAATCTTTAGAAAATATATCAAAGTATAAAATTGATAGAAAAAAATTGATCGCTTACAATCCAACGAAAAATCTATTGGATGAAAATTTTATTGGCAAAGCTATTTTGGAATGTTTAAAAAATAATGATTCCGAAGGTGTTATTGAAGTGATTTCTATTTATTTAAATACTGTAAATAAAGTAAGAGCTTCAAATAAAGTTTCATTACCACTTTCTACTTTGTATCATACATTAAAAAGAAAAAACCCAACGATAAAAACTTTGGCTAAATTAGTACATTCAAGCACATTAGATCATAAGAATAAATAAGATTTTAGTTGCTTTTTTTAACTCTCTGATTCAGCAAAACCAAGTGACTGATTTAATACTTATAAACTTTGCGGATTTCTCTTTGTGTTTCACGTTTAATATCACGTTCTTTGATAGCCTCTTTTTTGTTATGAGCCTTTTTATGTTTACAAATTCCCAGTTCAACTTTAACTTTACTTTTTTCATTAAAATAAACCTTTAAAGGAATTATAGTAATACCCTTTTTTGATATATCCCCAATTAATCTCATTAACTCTCGTTTATGCAAAAGTAATTTTCTGCTAGCTGTATCTTCTTTGTCATCTTTTTGATAAGCATGACTATAGGAGGAAATTTTTACGTTTAATAAAAATAACTCACCTTTATGGAAGGTAGCAAAGGCTCCTACTAAAGAGCAATGGCCCGCTCTTAAAGATTTTACTTCGTCTCCTGTAAGAACTACCCCTGCTTCTATCTTTTCTAGAACTTCATAATCAAAAAATGCTTTTTTATTTGTTGCTACAATTTTCATAATTCTGGTTTTTATATAAACTAATATTAGATATCAGTATAATAGATAAAATGGAATTTTACCATGAATAGACAATTTTTTATAATAAAACCTGTTCTTATTCTTTTATTTGTCTTTAATTTTAATATTTATTCAAGACTAAATAATAATTTAAAAAAACATTTCTTAGCTGCTATTAAACTGTCAATGTTTCCGGAAACAACCTGTTTTGACGTTTATTATAATGGTCAGATGTTTAAAATTAAGGGCAAAACCAGTTCTTTTAAGATAAATCTTAATAAATTAAAAGATAGTTTAAATGTTTTATTTGTTTGCGCTGAAGATATAACTTTTAATTCTGATGAAAATACTATAAAAAATTTAGTGTTAAAAAAAGATAAAGATTATAAATTTTTTAAATTAAATAAAATAGAAAAAGATTCTATTATTGATTGGCAAGTAAAAAAAGTTAATTTAATTAAAAAATCAGGAAAAATAATAATACCTGATGATACTATTATTATACCCTTGTCACCCAGTGATTTAAAGATTAACATTGAAAATGTTTCTTACAAAAAAAATAGTAAAGTGCCAAAACTTCCCATCATCAAAATTGAATCAAGAATAAAAAAATCTGAACTTGAAGAAAAAATGGCCAAGTCCTGTTTGTTCTCTATGAATTTAAGACCTTTTCATAAAAAAGAAGAGTTAATAGATGTTAAAAAGTCTAAATCCAAAGTTTCTATAATAGTTTGAGTTAAATAATGAAAGAATTAAACATTTTGGGTATAGAGTCTTCATGTGATGAAACTGCAGCAGCGGTTTATAGTAGTAAAAGAGGAATTCTTTCTAACGAACTTTTCTCACAAATAGAATTACAGAAAAATTTTGGAGGAGTTGTCCCAGAAATAGCATCACGATCCCATTTAGAAAAAATCTCATTTATTGTTCAAAGAGCTCTTGATAAAGCTAATTTAAAGCTTGAAGATATAGATGTTTTTGCTGTTACTACCAAACCGGGATTAGCAGGTTCCTTACTTATTGGTTTATGTTTTGCAAAAACTGTTGCATGGGCAACCAAGAAAAAAATTATAGGTGTTAATCATTTAGAAGGGCACGCGTTTTCCTCATTTTTAGAGTACAATGTCCCATTTCCACATATTTGTCTTACAGCATCTGGTGGACACACCAGTATTTATTTAATTGAAGATTTTGGTAAATACCAAGTTTTAGGCCAAACTCTTGATGATGCAGCAGGAGAAGCGTTTGATAAAATTGCAAAATTTATAGATTTGCCTTACCCGGGAGGACCTGTTATAGAAAAATTGGCTAAAGATGTAGATTTTATTGATTTCTTTAATTACCCACGTGGTCAAAACGACACATTAAACTTTAGTTTTTCTGGTTTAAAAACTGCTGTATTGTATGATCTTGCCAAAAGAGGTGCTTATGATTTAAAATCCAGAAAATTTCTTAAATCTGATGACTTAAAATTACAACAAGAAGTTGCCAGTTCGCTTTTAGTTTGTGTTAAAGATATTTTCCAAAATAAAATAAAATTGGCTCTTAAAATGTATCCTCAAGTTAAAGCTATTTCATTTGTAGGTGGAGTTGCTTGTAATAAATACTTAAAAACAGAACTTGCTAATTTATGTAAACAAAAAAACATTCAATTTTTTACGCCATCAGCTCCCTATTGCACAGATAATGCAGCTATGATATCTTTTGTGGGATATTATAAAGCCAAACAAGGCTTATTTGATGATTATTATTTAGATGTTCTATAGGAGATACATGTTTTTTAAAATTTTTATTTTCTTATTTTGCTCACTTTTAAGTTCTTTAACTAATACATTTATAGTTAAAAACAATTCTGGTAAAAAAATAGCTGTTTTTTTCCATAAAATTGGCCAAGTTTATCCTTCGCAGTATTCTACATATGATCCGCATTTTCTTACTATTAGAGAAGATGGAAAAACAGGACTTGAAAATACTCAGGAGCCAGCTTGTATAGTAATTGAACCTGGGCAGGCTGAGATTAAATTTGAACAAGATGCTGATAGGCTCATTATAATGGATCATGAACTTGCAATTAAACATAAGATGTTTAATAATAGAGAAAATATTCAATTTGTAGGAGGAAGAGGAAGTAAGTTATGTTATTTTAAGTCTGAGGTAGTTGATTTGCATGATCGTGCAAATAAAGAGCTTGAGAAAAGTCTTACTATATTGGAAGTTACATCCAAAAAAGAACCTTTTGGAAATGATGGAACAATTAAAGAGTCTTTGTCATATAGAATGTATAATGCTCTTGAAGTAGATGATGATTCTGCTGGCCTGAAGTTTCTTCATGCAGTAACTAATTTGTGCATTATTTTGTAATAGACTTCTTCCAAAACCTAATATAACTTTATTTGAGAGCCCGTTCGTGGTGAGTGTTTGCGAAGCAAACGTATCGAATCCATGAACGTAATTTATATTCACCCTTCGATACACTGCACTGCGTGCAGCACTCAGGGCGAACGGAAAAGGAAATTAACTTTAAGTTTCAGAAGAGATCTATTGTTAGCTTGGTATGAAGAAGGATGGAAATTAGAGGAAAGATATTTAAGGATGGCAAGTTTTGGCTTGCTGATATTCCCGAATTAGATCTTATAATTCAATCGACAACTAAAAAGAAAATGCCTGAAATGGTAAAAGATGCAATCGAATTACTTGTAGATAATCCATCTTTTGAAGTTGATGTAAAATCAACAAAGGATAATTTATTATTTATTAATTCTAATGATATTAAGTTATTAACAGCATTATTTTTAAAAAGACAAAGACAAAAAAATAATCTGAGGCTTGAAGATGTAGCTAATAATTTAAAAGCTAAATCAATTAATGAATACGCTCAATATGAACAAGCAAAGCATATGCCTAGCATTGAACAAATTCAAAGATTTCTTGATGCTATTGATCCATCTAGAGAAAAGTACCCTATATGGATTTAAAGCAAATTTAGTAATAATTTTCCCAATTTGATTAACTATTTAGTTTTCTCTTTTTTTGGGTAAACAACATATTCTGAAACTATACCTGCTAAATCTTGTGGTAAGCAGCTATTTTCAACGACTTCTTTATGAACTAGCTGTCTTCTTTTTTCATATTCATTTTCTATTAGTTCTATTATAGATTTGTCTTCTTTTTCTTTTGCTATATCTAAGGCTGTTTGACCATGTTTATTTATTTTAACATCAAAATCAGCACCATGATCTAATAACAGTTTTACTACAGGCTTAGAACCTTTTCTGACCGTCCACATTAAATGTGTAATGCCAGATTCATCTTGATAATCAGGGTTAGCGCCATTTTCTAATAATAGTTTTACTATAGGTTCATGATTGAATCTAATGGCAATTGTTAGCGCTGTATCATTATTATCACTATAAATATTAGGATTAGCGCCGTTGTCTAATAATAGTTTTGCTATATCTTGATTACCATGAGCTATTGTTATCATTAAAGCTGTTATGCCATCATTATTTTGAAGATTGGGATTAGCGCCATTATCTAATAATAGTTTTACTATATCTTCATAATTATTGTCTGCAGCAAACATTAAAGGTGAACGCTCGCCATCCGAACCTAGAACATTTATATTTTCTGTACTTGCTATAAAGTTCTTCATTAATTCTAAGATCTTTTCGTGAGGAGTTTTATCTTTGTCCATGCCATAAGCTGATCCAATAGATCCTAAGCAAATAAATAAGAATAATAACTTAGTTTTCATAATAACTGCCTATTTAGTTTTTTCTTTTTTTGGGTAAACAACATATTCTGAAACTATACCTGCTAAATCTTTTGGTAAGCAGCTATTTTCAACGACTTCTTTATGAACCTTCTGTCTTCTTTTTTCATATTCATTTTCTATTTGCTCTGTTATGTCTTTGTTTTTTTCTTCTTTAGCTATATCTAGGGCTGTCTGGTTAAATTTATTTTTAATATCAAGATCAGCTCCTTTATCTAATAACAATTTTACCAAGAACTTTTGTATCATTATAGCTTTAAAATTTACCCTAACAGCCCACATTAAAGCTGTAAAACCTGATTCATCTTGAAGGTCAGGATTAGCACCATGATCTAATAATGATTTTGCTATATATACATAACACTTTCTAGCGGCCACTAGTAAAGCTGTATCATTACTATCATTATAAAGATTAGGATTAGCGCCATTGTCTAATAATAATTTTACTATAGGTTCATTGTCCTGTAACACTGCTATGATTAAAGCAGTACGCCCAAATTCATCTTTGGCATTTATATTTGCTTTCTTGGCTATAGCTTTTCGAATAATATCTATGTCGCCTGGTTTTATTATACGTTCAGTCTCCGGATTTATTTCTCCAGCTCCTATTAATAGCATTTCATCGGGAGTTTCACTCATGCTATACACAGATCCAATAAACCCCAAGCAAATAAATGAGAATAATAACTTAATTTTCATAGTAACCTCCTACTTAAACACATTAATAATTAAAAATAGTAAATATATTATATATTATGCCAGAATAAGGAAATAAAATCAAGTGTGCAATTTATAATAACTGCCATTTGTTAGATTCATACCTGTATTTTCTGATAAATGAAACCTGGGAAACAGGGACAGTTACTGCGTATAAGTAGTTTTTTTCAGAATCTATCAAATAAGCTGTTCCCGGTTGAATTTGGCCCGTAGAAAAGAATGTAACCTGGTTACCAACAAATGAAATGGCCGAATTGATTTTGTGGGAAGGGAAAGCGGGAGGGCCTTTAGCTCCAGGTTTGAAGCCAAATATAATGCCTACAGGCAGTATTTCTTGATATTTGTCGTAGGTGTAGGAGTTTGTGCTAAATTTTAAAGATAAATTTTTGTTACAAGAGATTGCTGATTGTTGCATGTAATTAAAAACCATGTGCAGTTTTTCTGCCTGACTAGCAACTAATTGTCTTTTAAAAAACCAGAAGCTTGGTAAGGTTAGGGTTGTGATTAGTAAGATTAGTGCTAGGACTATTGTGAGTTCGATTAAAGAGAATCCTTGCCCATTATGTTCATGGTTCGATACGTTTGCTTTGCAAACACTCACCACGAACGGGTTTCTGAAGAAAATCATAGTAGGTTTTGAAAAATGTATGATAGTATTAATCAGTTTCTTCGAGGCCAACTGCGGCTGATAAAACTTCATCAATGGTAGTCAAACCTTCTTTGATTTTTCTAACGCCATCTTGTACAAGCAAAGTCATTCCTTCTTTTACTGCTTCAGTGCGAATTACTGATGCATCAGCTCTTTCTTTGGTTAATTCTGCAATTTTGGGCGACATTGACATAACTTCAAAAATTGCAACACGACCTTTATAACCAGTATTGGAACATTCAGGGCATCCGACAGCTTTGTAAAAAGTTATTTTTTTTGCTTCTTCTTTGGTTATTCCCAAATCTTTAAGCACATCATCAGCAGGTGTATACGGTTGCTTACATTTAGGACATAAACGTCTTACAAGTCTTTGAGCTATAACGCAACTTATAGTAGATGAAATTAAAAAAGGTTCTAAGCCCATATCAATTAAACGCGTGATTGTAGCGGGCGCACTGTTAGTGTGAAGTGTGCTTAATACTAAGTGACCTGTTAAAGCAGATTGTGTTGCTATTTGAGCAGTTTCATGGTCTCGAATTTCACCTATCATAATTATATCAGGATCCTGACGCAGAATAGACCGTAATGCTGCAGCAAAAGTTCTTCCAATTTTGTCATTAACTTGAACTTGTGCTATGCCCGCCATTTGGTATTCAACCGGGTCCTCAACGGTAACAATACTTACATCTGGTGCATTAAGTTTACTTAAAATAGAATATAAAGTAGAAGTTTTACCTGAACCTGTGGGTCCTGTAAGTAAGATTATACCATTTGGTTGCGTAATAGCTTTTGAAACAATATCATAATCTTGTTTACTAAATCCCAGAGAATCAAGTTTTCCAAATGTTTGTGATTTATCTAAAAGACGCATTACAATTTTCTCTCCAAATATAACAGGCAATACGGATACACGAATATCTATAGGTTTATCTGCAATTTTTATTTCTATACGTCCATCTTGAGGCATACGTTTTTCTGCTATATTTAAGTTTGCCATAATTTTTATTCTGGAAACAAGGGCTCCTTGCACTCTTTTGGGTGGTGTTAAAACTTCATGTAGAACCCCATCTATTCTGTATCTAACTCTTACTTCCTTTTCAAATGGTTCTATGTGAATATCAGAAGCGCCACGTTTAACTGCTTGAAAAAGTATGTGGTTTACGAGTTTAATAATTGGTGCTTCCTGGGCCATTGTGAGAATATCTTTTTCTTCAATTCCCTCAAGTTCAACTGCTTCTTCTAATGCGCCTTTTTCCTCGCTTAATTCCTCAAACATTTTTTTTGTGCCTTCAATTGGATAGAATCTATTAATTCCTTCCACAATTGTGGCTACAGTTGCTATACCTAATTTTACAGAAGAGCCAAAGATCATACTTAATTCATCAAAAGCTTGGAAATTATTTGGATTAGCTACTACTATTAAAATTTGTCCATCTTCTTGTTTAATGGGAATGACATTATTGTCCCTTAAAAATTTGAATGGGACCTTACCCAATACAGCAGGATCAGCCATTTTTTCTGTAATCTTATCAACATAAATTGCAGATAACTGTTTTGCATAAGATTTGGCTATATTTTCTGCGCTTACTAAATTTTTTTCTTCTAAATATTGTGTTAATGTTTTATTCGCTGTGTTGGACTGTTGTTTGGCTTCCTCAAGTTGATCATTGGTTAATAAACTGTCTTCAAGTAAAATGTTTTCCAAGCTCTTAAGCATATTTTGGCTCCTTAATGGCAGATCTTAATCGAGTCCCCGATTATCTTAATATATTATATAATACAATATAAACATTAATTCAATTAATACCGGTTGCGTATTGAAAACACCCATGTTAAATTGTTAATATGGATCAATCTATTCTTGGAGAATTTCATGAAACCTACTAGGCTATTAAATAATAAATTTTTACTTATTCTATTTTCAATAACAGTTTTAAATTGGCCCCATATTTTTTTGGCTGCCAAGCCTAAAAAAGATAGAGTTAAAAGGAATTCTACAAAAGTTATAGAGGACGTAGAAGTAACAAAGTGCAAAAAGAAAATTGCTGAATGTGGAGAAACTGATGAAATTAAAAGAAATGAATTAAGATTAGAACTTGCAGATATATATTTTAAACTTGGCCAATGGCAAAAGGCTGTAAATGCTTATAAAGAGTTTATTAAGTTTAATCCAATTAACCTTCAAGACAAATGCAAAGATGAATCTTATAAGAAAAAACTTTCTGATTATGAATACGCGACTTATAGAATTCCAATGTCATTTTACAATGATACATTAGCTCCTGACAGAGATCAAACTGCAACTAAAGATGCCTTAACTGGTTGTAAAGAATATTTGCAACAATTTATAACAACAGAATTTAAGGATTCTTTAAAAAATAAATCTTTTTCTGATTTATTAAAACAAGTTGAAAAGCATGAACTTGCAGTAAAACAAGTAGCCTCTATGGCTCAAAGAAAATTATTAGATTCAGAAATTGAAGTATTTTATTTTTATTTAAGAAATAGAAGTTTTGTGCCTGCAAAAAGGCGTCTTGATTATATTAAAGATAAATTTTTCAAAGAAACTGAAGATAATGAAATTCTTAAGACATTAGAGGATCATTTTGAAAAGGCTCAAAAGAAAATTAAATATACTCCTATTAATGCAAGAGAAATTAGTAAGCTATATGTTATTTATAAGTTTATAGATGATTATAGTCCTACTCAAAGAAGAAAAAGAAAAGAGGTTCGAACTGGAACTCCTGTTGTTCTTAAGTCAAAAAGAAAAAACAAAGATAGGTTTTAGCTTGCAAAACGATACATCAACTCTAGGCAGTTATGGCGAAGAACTTGTAATTAACTGGTTAGAAAAAAATAATTTTAAAATAGAAGCACGTAATTACCGTAAAAAATTTGCTGAAATTGATATAATAGCAACCAAAAAAGATCTGGTTGTTTTTGTAGAAGTTAAATCACGTAAAGACCCTTATCCGGGAATTGGCCTTTCTGAAGTTGTTAATTATTCAAAGCAGAAAAAAATAATTATGGCAGCCAAAGACTATATTTCTAGATCTAAGTTTGTAGATAAAGTTTACAGGTTCGATATTGCTCTTGTTGAAAGAGTTAATTCTAAATTTGAAGTCAAGTATATAGAAAACGCTTTCACTGAAAGTTATTAAATCTAGTTCATTAACATTAAGCCAGTTTTTATGGTGTCATCTTCTGTATCCATTGTAAATGAAGCTGAAGAAATAATAAGAAAATTAATTAAAAATAATTTTAAAAAAATGTTCATATTTTATCCTACAAATAATCTTAAATAATCTTTTTGCGTTTCTCTAACTACTTGGGCGATAAATTCTATAAAATTAGAATCATCAGTATGGGCTTTTTCTAATGTACGTATATATTCACTTCTTAAAATTGGTGGAATGATAGCTATATTATATCCACATTGTAACAAAGCCAAATTCATTAATAATCTTGCAACTCTTCCATTTCCGTCAATAAACGGGTGTATAAAAACAAATGCTTTATGTGCTAAAGCAGCAAATTCTACAGGATGTTTTGTTATTTTGAGTTTTTCTAAATGTGGAATTAAATCGTGCATAAGTTTAGGTAAAACCTCAGGATCTGGAAGTGGGTACTTTGATTCTGTAATAAATACTTTACTATGACGATAAATTCCTGCTTGTTCTTCATTGATTCTATAATAAAAAAGTTTATGCAATTTTTTTATCTCATCTTCAGTAATATTTTTGGTTTTTACGCATTCATACATAAAACTAAGCGCATCGCTATGACCGATTACCTCTAGATGATCAACTAACGCTTTTCCACCTACGGTTAAACCTTCTTCTAAAATAATTTTAGTCTCAGTTTCAGTTATAGAGTTTCCTTCTAAGGCATTACTTGTATAGGTTAAACCTATGCGATAATATTCTTTTATTTGTTTAATGAGATTTTGATCAAGAGGTCTATATTGATTAATCTCTTTTTGTAGTAAATCTATTTCTTTGAAAAGTTTTAACATTTAATTCCAAAAAATTTATGGTTTTATCCACCAATTTGTTTCCCTTAATTTACTTGTTTTGCCAGATAGATCCGATCTTATCTGTGATGTCTTATAAAATTTCCAATTATTCAGCATAGAATATATTTTATGGTACCACGGTCTTTCTGCATTATCTAGCATTAAAATTCCTCCTGGTTTTAAAATTCTAATACTAGCTTGTGCACAGTTTACTCTATTAATTCCATCAATCAAAATTATATCAAAAAAGTTATCTGGAAAATCTTGACAGACTTTATAATAGTCTTGCTCAATTAAGCGTATATCTACAGGATTACATGATTTATTTTCATATAAATTTTTATTTATATGATTAAACCATTCTTTATCATGCTCAATGGTTGTTAAGGATAGTGTTATTTTACTAAACCATATAGTTGAACCGCCGGAGCCAAACTCTAGAATTTTAGGATTTGGATTTTCTAGAATATATTTTGATAAAAATTTTATAGCATCATTATTTAGCCAAGGTTTTTCCATTCAGTAAGTTTAAATCTGATTTAACCATTAAAGCAACTAATTCTCTAAATTTAGTTTTAGGTTTCCAATTTAATTTTTTATATGCCTTAGAGGCGTCACCAATTAATAGATCAACTTCTGTAGGTCTGAAATATTTAGGATCAATAGCAACCAAAGTTTTTCCTGTTTTTTTATCAACTCCAATTTCATTAACATTTGTACCTTGCCAAGCTATTTCAATTCCTATTTCTTTAAAAGCTAATTCAACAAATTCACGAACTGTATGTGTTTGCCCAGTTGCTATTACAAAATCCTCAGGAGTTTCTTGTTGTAAAATTAGCCACATCGCCTCTACATAATCTTTTGCGTATCCCCAATCACGATATGCATCTAAATTTCCCAAATATAATATATCTTGAGATCCATTGGCAATCTTAGCAATTGCCATAGTGATTTTTCTGGTTACAAAAGTTTCTCCTCTAATTTCAGATTCATGGTTAAATAAAATTCCATTACAAGCAAATATCCCGTAAGCTTCTTTGTAATTTACAGTAACCCAATAGGAATAAACTTTGGCTGCTCCATAAGGAGATCTTGGATAAAATGGAGTTTTTTCAGTTTGGGGAATTTCTTGAACTTTGCCAAACATTTCACTAGAACTTGCTTGGTAAAATTTAGTTTTTTTTACCAAATCTAAAATTCTGATTGCCTCTAAAATTCTTAATGTTCCAACAGCATCAGTATTTGCTGTATATTCCGGGGCTTCAAATGAAACTAAAACATGGCTTTGAGCCGCCAAATTATAAATTTCATCAGGTTGTGTTTCCTGAATAATACGCATAACATTTGTCGAATCCGTAACATCTCCATACATTAGTGAAAAGTTAGAACTTTTATGTCTATCTTGATAAATGTGATCTATTCGAGAAGTATTAAAAGAGGATGATCTTCTTTTTACACCAAAAACTTTATATCCTTTATTTAAAAGTAATTCAGCTAAAAAGGCACCATCTTGACCGGTAACTCCAAAAATAAGGGCTGTTTTTTGAGCAAAAACATTCGCAATATTATTAAATATAAATAAAAAAATAATTAAATTTTTTATCTTCATTAAAATCCTTTTTTTTTAATTAATAAATTTATTATCACCAAATATTAATATAACTTTATCAAGATCAAATTGTAACTTAAAATAATCTTTTTTTCGCATGAGAAACATCATTAGATGAAACTATATTTTCTTGTAATTCATATGGTGGTCGACCTCTAATTATTTTTTCACAAGCAATCTGATTGGCAAAATTAGTTTTGAAGTCATTATTTATATTTTTATCATTATAAACATATAAGCCTTTATCTATACATTTAATATGTCCTCTAGCCATCTCAAGAATAGGAAAAGATTCTGCTAAATCACTTGTAACTTGAAAAAATTTACCTTGATAAAAAAGATCTTTAAGTTTTATTTTTTTGTATAATCCAGCATAAAATGTTCTTAAATGTTTAAAATTCCATTTATATTTTCTATATTCAACATTTTTAGGAAAATCTTTCATTGAGCTTAAATTATTGTTCGACAAATAAAAAAACTGACCATAAGTGGCCCAAGTATTATTATCAGAGTAAATTGTATTTAAAAAACTTAAGACATTTTTGTCTACAAGCCAATCATCTCCATCTACTAGCACAATAATATCCTCATCATCACATAAATGAATAGCGTTGTATCTGTTTGCACAAGCTCCTCTTCTTTGATCATTTTTAATAAAAGTGACTTTTTCTAACTTATTTTTTTGTTTAACGTAATTTAATACTAGTTTGCCTGTATTATCATTGGAACAATCATCAATATAAATTATTTTATAATTATTGTAATTTTGAAACAAAATAGAATCTAAATTTTGTTTATACCATTTACAATTATTATAAGAAGGTACAACTATAACAAATGATTTTTCATAAATACCAAAGGCTTTAAAAGACAGTAAAAATAATGCAATTAAACTAAATCTTTTCATGTTTTATAACTTTATTAATGAACAAAAAAATATGATCTTTCTCCAGTCATCCTGAGGGAAGCGCTTTAGCGCGGAGTCGAAGGATAATTCATACTTCGACAAGCTCAGTATGACCGGGAGAGTAAAATATTTCTCTGGTAAAGTCTAATCAAATTTAACCAATAATCAAAATATAATTTGTCTAAATTATATTTTTTGTTTTTCATTTCACAATATTTTTTTTCAAGAAATTCTTGGGTGATATCTTCCCATTTATTCACAATTAATACAGGCAAATCTTGATATAATGGATCCAAACTGGAAGTCTTAACAACTGGGTAACTGCCCATATAAAGAGCTTCCCATGTTCTGATACAATCAAGCCCATTACCATGAGGTGATAAAACAAATTTAGAATATGCTAGATCTTCTAAATATTCTTCATATGGCTTAGGTCTGCCAAGATTTGACAAGCAAAATGGGAATTTTTTAAAGTAAACTTGGATTGGTTTTCTTAATTTAGGATTTGTGTTTACATTAAAATTTCCATATAAAAGATATTTTTTAATCTCATTAAATTTAAACTTTTCTTGCATCAGTTTCAATTGCGTATCATTATTTTTACTCTGATTCCAATGTTTATTAGATAAACCAATAGGGATAGGAATCAATTTAGGATGATTAGCTATATCAGCATTTTGTGTAAACCAAACATATAAATTTCTATCTTTTAAATAATTAAAATATTTTCCAGGTGCAGAATAATCATGATTATGGGTTATTAAAATGTATTTAGATTTTATTTTAGGATGAAGTTTAGTAAAAAATTCTTCCATACAAGAAAGATCAACAAAGATTATATCTCCCTTTTTTACATCTTTGGGATTAAATCTTGTATCTTGATTTTTAATAAAATCATACTTTCTGTCCATAACAAAATTTACATATTTTCTAAAGGTATCTCCAGAAATAAAAGGCTCACTTCCTGGCCTTGCTGAGACCATTTTTACAAAAGTTATTGTCAAAAATAATAGTTTTTTCATTATTTTTTTAATTTTCCTCAATATTAACTTTATCTATTATTAAATATGTTTCTTCCCATAGATGGTGAGCAGGGGAGATAACCTGTTGAAAATTACCTATTTTTGAAGCAATAATAGACAAATTAGAATCAGCTCTTATAAGATAATCAAATTCAATCATAGAGAATAAATCTTCTAGAACATTACTATAATGATTGTTTTTACTTAATCTAAAGTCAAAAATCAAATTTTTGTGAAAAACATGTTTTTTAAATTCATTTACAATGCTTAAAGGGTTTGGATCATCTGTAAAAATATAAACATAAACTTCTTGATCAGAAAATTGATTAACAAGATTTTGTAACTGTTCAAAATAATATTCTATCGGAGGATGCTTTAATGGAAACAGTATATCCATATATTTAATTTTTGGATTATATGGTTCTTTACTATTATGTAATGCAGACGAATCATATCCTCCACTATTTCTTCTTACATGAATAGCAATATTAATTTTATTTTTGTCAGGCTTTATAAGTTTTATATGATATTTAGGTTTAATTGATGAACTGATTAATTTTTTAAATTCTTTATTCTTCCAATTAACTTTAAAATAGGGAAATTGATTAATTATTCTTGAACTCTTATTTAAAGGAAAATCTATTGGTTGATATTCTTCTAGGCTTTCAGGGAAATAAGGGATTACATAAAGAGTATTTTTATCATTATCTTTTATAAAATCATTAAGTGGTTGTTTAGCTTTTAAAATCTTATAATTTAATTTTTGTTTAGAAATTGAGTTATAAGACACATCTTTAACATGCATTAATAATTTATCTGAATAAGGAAATGGTTTATACAAAAAACAAAATCCATATTTATATGATATCCATCTAGCATGACAATAAGAAACTAATTGATCTCCTAATCTGCCACTTGATAAACTGTATGTTACAAAATTTTGACATTCTATAAAATTGAAAATAAATATTAAAGATATTAATTTAAAGAATTCCTTCACACTACTCCTAAGAAAAGTTTATTATAATTTTCAATAAATATATTTATTTCAAAAATTTAGTTGCAAGTTTCCATGAAAAATATTAAGAATTAGAGCAGTTTAATTAATTAAGAAGGAGATCGGATGTTTTTTGTATTATTGTTTCTGTTTTGTTTTAATATAGATGCCAATATTGGAACAGCAGGCTTTAAAGATTACCCAAATTATTATTTTGTTGAAACCGGAACGTTTGATGGGTATGGTATAGAACAAGCTTTAAAAGCTGGTTGTTTTAAAGAAATTCATTCAATAGAAATTTTTCCCCAATTTTATAATCAAGCAAGAAATAAATTTAAAAAATTTAGAAATATATTTATAAATGAAGGTAATTCAAAAGATAAGTTATGGGATATTATAAAAAATATGGATAAACCCATAACCTTTTGGTTAGATGCACATGCATATCCAGGCAAAGAAGGTGAGCAAAATTGCCCATTAATTGATGAATTAGAGCAAATCAAAATGCATTCAATAAAAACTCATACTATATTAATCGATGATATGTCCTGTTGTGGAACTATACATTTTGATTATATAACTAAAGATGATTTAATTGAGAAAATTAAGGAAATCAATCCCAATTATAAGATAAAATATATAGTTGGTGGTAATGATGACGAAGCAAAAGACAATATCATGTTAGCTTATATTGAATAAGAAGACTTATGAATAATATAAAACTAAGAGCTATAATATTTTTTATTATTTCATGTTTTATATTTTATAATTTTCCTGAAGAAAATTATTCTGTAATGTATGTACATCTAGGAAATAAATTACCAGAATATATATATGATTCTATTGTTCAGACTAGATTATTCAATCCAAAAACTACTATCTATATAATTTGCTACCGGGAATTAGAAAATAAGATAAAGGAAAGCTTAAAAAATATATCAAATGTTCAATTGATTATTAGCCAAGATTTAGATATTTCAAAGGAACACAATCATTTTTTAAATGTCATAAATCGTACTGATTTTTGGCAATTTTCAAGTGAAAGGTTTTTTTATATAGAACAAGCTATGAAGAAATACAACTTAAATAATATATTTCATCTAGAAAACGATAATTTATTATATATAAATTTGGGTGAATATATTAACATATTCTCTAAAAAATATCCTGGAATTGGCGCAACATTTGATAATGATAATAGGTGTATAGCAGGTTTTATGTTCATTAAAAATATTGAATCTATAAATGCTTTAAATCACACTTTTGCAGAGCTAGCAGAATATAATTATAATGACATGGAAATTTTGGCAATTTTTAAGAAAAAAAATCCAAAATTAATAGATAATTTGCCTATTATCCCAGGTAGTTATAAAACATTTTTTTCTCTAAAAAATCAATTGGGTGATTTTACCAGCTCGTCAAATTCATATAGTAATAATTTTGAACTCTTTGAATCAATATTTGATGCAGCAGCTCTAGGTCAATATCTTGGTGGAATAGATCCAATTCATAGAAATTCTAAACCAGGATTTGTTAATGAACGCTGTCTTTTCAATCCAGCTAATTTTTCTTATGCTTGGATGTTAGATAAACAAGAAAGAAAAGTTCCAGTAATTATTTTTAAAAACCAAATGTTTAAAATTAATAATCTTCATATACACTGCAAAAACTTAAAGAAGTTTATGTCTTAAATTATTATTAAAAAAAAGAGAAGTTAATGACTAAAATTAAAATAATCTTAATTATATTTTTTATAGATTACTCGTTAATTGAAGCAAATATGTCAACAAGTGTAATTGTTCCATGTCATTATAAGCATGTTAAACATTTGTCTGAATTATTTCAAGCTTATGAAAAACAAATTGATCTACCCAATGAAATTGTAGTTTCAATTTCAGAAGCAAATCAAGTAGAACCAAATATTATCGAATCTTTAAAAAATACAGAATGGTTATTTCCTGTTAAATTATTATTATCAAATAAAAAAATGTTTGCTGGGCAAAATAGAAATGTCGCATGTCAACAAACAACAGGAGAAATTATAGTTTGCCAGGATGCAGATGATCTTCCTCATCCTCAAAGAATTAAAATAATCAAATATTTTTTTAACAAATTCAATTTAAATTTTCTTCTACACAAATTTGTTTATAATAATGAAAATGAAATGAAACAACTAAGAACTATTGATAATTTTGATTCCATAAAACATTCATTTATAAAGACATATCATGAAGCTTGGATAGTAGGATATATGCTTTTTGGACAGCCTGCTATTCATAGAAATGTTTTTAAAAAAATTAAATGGCCAGACGTACCGGTAGGGGAAGATAATGCATTTGATAGTAAAGTTATAACAACATTTGATAGATGCATGATGATACATTGCCCATTATATATTTATCGCTTTGAAAATTCAGTTACACCCTATGAATTGTATAAAAAACAGTTTAACCCAAAAAGATCTTTTATACCAAAACAACGATATAAATTAGAAATCTTATATAGTTAGTGGCTCAAATAAAATTGAAGCAAATGGATTTTTCTTAATATATTCACAAATTTTTGCGCATTCACAATTTGTTTTAAAGCGTTCAAACAACTCTTCAAAATCATTTATTTTTTTAGAAGTCCACCAATCTAAATGAAAAGATAAATAAACTTTAGATTTACTAATTAAGGCAAAATTTAATAAATCTTCGATGATATTCTCCTCTCCTCCTTCTATGTCACATTTTATAAATGATATTTTTATTGAATTTAATTGAGCATTATTAACAATGTAATTATCAACTAGTTGTTGAAATGTTATTGATCTAACAACATAGTCATCATTTTTGTAAGCAGTTTCTTTTATATGTGACATAGAATCATTTAATTTTTGCTGTCCTCTTGCGCCAAAAATTACATCTATAGATTTATCAAAAACTGGTTGTTCACATATAGATATATTATTACACTGAGAGGCTCTTAGATTATTTCTCAAGCATTGCAAAGATATTTTATCTGCATCTATTGCAACAACATGTGAAAAATTTTTAGATAACCAAATTGTTGTTGCCCCTATCCAGGCTCCAAGATCTATGGCTATACCATTCTTATCTTTTACTAATTCAAAAACATCAAATGTTTCTGGTTCCCAATGAGGGAAAACATTTCTAACCCAACGATCTGTGACTTCATCAAAAGGTGCAAATTTATATAAGACATTTTTTTTGTTTATTGTAATATAATTAGCATTTGTTTTTAATGTGAATATAATAATAAATCCTAAAAACAATCTATTAGCCAACATAATTTTATCCTACATTAGCAACTAAATTAAAAACATCGAACTAGTTATATTAGACCAGATAATAATCATTACAATCAAGATTATTAATATAATTGTTTAAAACGCTAAATTTTAATGATTAAAAAAACTATAGACTTATTAATGTTCATATTGATAGTTATTTAAGATAAGAATATTTAATATATTTATAAAAGATCTAGGGGAATATAATGCAGATATATAAAATCCTTTTAATTTCATTTATATATATAGTTTGTTCTGGCAACATCGATTGTGATTTACCAGAACCTTACAAAAATATTAATATTTTACCTTTAAAAGCATGGGACAGTTGGTTTATAAATCAAAAGCCTTTATTAAGACTTATAGAAAGATATAACCCAAATATTGTAGTAGAGTTAGGGTCTTGGTTAGGAGCTTCAACTACTTTTATGGCAAAAAATTCCAATGCTTCTTGTCATATATATGCAGTAGATATTTGGTCAGAAACCAAGCAATGTGCAGAATCTATTAAATTTTCAAAGGATGAACCACGCATATTTTTTGATGAAATCTATCAACAATTTTTATCGAATATTATACATTTAGGATTAACTGATAAAATTATCCCTATTAGAATGGATACATTAGAAGCAGCTAGATGTCTTAATATTCAGCCAGATTTGGTTTATGTAGATGCTTCCCATGAAACAGATGCTGTTTATAATGATATTAAATTTTGGTATGTAAAGTTACAAGCAAATGGGATAATGTGCGGAGATGATTGGGGATGGCCTAGTGTACAAGAAGGTGTTAAAAAAATAGCTAATGAGTTGGGGCAAAAAATTAGTTTTGCTGTTAATATGTGGTGGTTTGAACCTAAATAATAAAAATGATGATATTAAAATATCTCATTCAATTTTTTATAATAATTTTATTTAGCATGAGAAATTATGCAACGGAAAAACATATAGATTTAGTTAAAAGTCCTGAATATCAAAATTATTTATTTTCAGTATTTCGTGATGAGATGGAAAACAAGGAAGACAATGAAGACAAAGAAAATCAAATTATACAAGAAAAACCAATTGTTATATGTTTAGGACAATCATGCTTTGCACTTTTGAAAATACGTGAATTTGGATTACGTTGGCTTGCTTATCCTTTTGATTGGAATGTAACTTATAATAATGCATTAATGAAATTAATTGAAAACGATTTTGCCAACCTTCTTGATGAACACTTTGTTCATTTTGAAAATCATACCAGAATTTGGAATACGCTTTATGGGGGTGGGATAGATTTACAGCAAGGCTTTACTCTTGCTCATATTTGTCCAGCAGATGCTACTAAAGAAAACTTCTTTAAAGATTTTTTTCCTTCTTTAAAAGAACGTATGCAACGAAGAATACAGCGATTTTATAAAGCCATAAACTCTGGAAAACATGTATACTTTGTTCGAGGTCAGGTTCCTCTAGGAGATCTTAGTGATGTTAGTCGCGAAAATATTATCAAACTTACAAATTTAATTAAACAAAAATTTCCTAATTTAAAATTCACTCTTATTGCAGTAAATTACGCTGAAGAATTTGAAAGCCCCTGGAATATACCAAATGTTGTAAACTTTCACCACTCAGGAAGAGATGATGAAGAAAGTAGTTCTCAATGGAAAAAAATTTTTCAACATGTTGGACTTTTGCCTCAAGAAAATGTATAGCTAAAAAATAATCAAAACCAACAAAATAATATAAAGAAGGAATATAATGTTAAAAATTAGTCTTTTAGCTATACATTTATTGATTTTTACTAATTCAGTTATCTGCAATTTTAAAAGCTTAATACAAAATCAAAAAATAAAAATTTATTCAGATTCTAAAGCAACAGAAAAACTGGGCTATGGTGATTGGTATTTTGAAACCGACGGGGAGCTGTTTATAATTAAAAATCTTATTAAAAAAGATGATATAGTTATGGATGCAGGTGCTCATTTTGGGGATTGGTCTGATTTGGTATTAAAACATACTAATAATAGATGTAAATTATACGCCTTTGAACCAGTTCCTAAGTTTTTTACAAAACTGGAAAATAAAGTAAATAGTAATGGAAAATGTTATAACTTAGCATTAGGCAAAAATGATACAGAAACTACTATGAATTATTTTTATAAAGAAAGTGAAGGATGCAGTTCTATATATGATAGAGTTGCACTTAATAATATACCGGTTCAAAAAATTAATATAAAAGTTACATGTTTAGATAATTTTTGTTCAAATAATCAAATTGAACATATAAATTTTTTAAAAATAGATGTAGAAGGTGCCGAATGGGATGTACTACAAGGAGCAGATAATTTAATAACAAATAAAAAAATAGATTTCATACAATTTGAATATGGAGGAACATTTCCTGATGCAAATATCACCTTAAAACAGATTTATGATTATCTTGCAGTAAAAGGTTATGAAATTTTCAGAATAGCGCCAGATGGATTAATTCATATACCAAAATGGAGAGACGAACTGGAAAATAACCATCTTTCAAATTGGTTAGGGGCTGTAAAAAATTAGTGATTTTAAAACAGGAGACTTATAGTGTATAAGTATTATTTTATTACTTTTATAATTAACTTTGTGTATTTATCTTTCGCATCGGAACTTGATAGGATTATACCTCCAGAAATAAAAAATGATTCATTTTATCAATGTATATACAAATTGGCCAAAAATGAAAGAATATCAACAATATTAGAAATCGGATCGTCAAGTGGCGAAGGTAGTACAGAAGCTTTTGCTTTAGGTATTAAAGAAAATCCTACTCATCCTACCTTATTTTGCATGGAGATTTCAAAACCCCGTTATCAAGCATTAAAAAAGCATTATGAAAATTTAGATCAAGTAAAATGTTATAATATATCTTCTGTGCCATTTGAAGCTTTCCCCCAAGAAAGTGAAGTTGTTAATTTTTTTAATAATACAAGTACCAATCTTAATCAATATGGCTGTCAAAGAGTATTGGGTTGGCTCAGACAGGACATCGAATATATCAAATCTTCTAATTTACCTCAAAATGGAATCGAAATTATTAAAGCAGAAAATAATATAGATAATTTTGATATGGTATTAATAGATGGGTCTGAATTTAGTGGAATGGCTGAATTTAAGTTAATTTACGGAGCAAAATTTATTTTACTTGATGATATAAATGCTTTTAAAAACTATAATAATTACCAACAACTTCTTAATGATCCAAATTATGAGCTTATTGAAAAAAATATTAAACTTAGAAATGGATATGCAGTTTTTAAAAGAAAAATTTAAACAATTAAGTAAGAAGAACATAATTTAGTTTAGGATTTAAATAAAGAACAATAGCTGAAATACTAGAAAGTGTACGTATAAACATATCACATCTAGCAAGTAATGACATTTCAACTATTACGTCTTCACCTAATTGTGCATAAGATGGTTTTCCTCTATGAATATGCAATGGAGAACCATCTTGGGATCGATAACATTCATAATAAATTACTTTTTTTCCGTTTAATAGTTCAATCATTTTATTCAATAATTTTTGTTCATCACTTGCAATTAAAAATTGAGTTTCTTCATCAGCATATTTTAACGCTTCTTCTATAATTGTTTCAGGTGTGACCAGTTTATTTTCGGTGACTTTATCTGTACCTCTTAAATGAATTCCTATAGTTTTTTTACCTGCCATTTGTAAATCATAAAATTGATCGACTTTATGCTCTATTACAGGTTTGATTTTTATATATTTTTTAAATAATTCATTTGCCTTATCACGCTTTTCTTGTGAAGTATCATAATAACTAAATTTTCCAAAATCTTTTTCTTGAAATGAATGAATTCTATCACTAGCGTGGTAAGTTAAATTAGAAGTAGGTTCAAAATAATATTCCCATACATTTCTTGCTCCATTAAAGCCTGTAGAATTATAATAAAAAGAGTTTGATCCCCAATAAACAACTGGAATTTTGTTATTTAATTCACAATGTACTAAGTGATTTAAAACAGAATGAATATTGACTCCTAAGCCACCTGGCCAAGGGCCGATTACATACTTATTTGAATTTCTTTTTAAATTTATATTTTTTATTTGATGTTTAAGAAGTTTAGAAAGATCATCTTTACATACTAATAAGTTAGAAAAAATTAGGCACAAAATAAAAATATACTTAAACATATTTCCTCTTATTAATTTTACTAAATTTAAACAAATAATAATTTAATTGGATCTAAAAAATAAATAGTTAATTAAAAAATTAAATTTGACAACCAAAGTGAGGTGATCTAGCTTAAGTTTAAATAAATTTTTTAGGAGAAATTGTTATGAATAAATATCTATTATTACTCATTTTAACAACGTATTCACAAACATATAATTCTACCAATAAACCCAAACTTAAAGAATTTTCTCATAACAAATTTTCACAATGGGGAGAGGATGGAATTATACAAAAAATTTTTGAAATAATTGGAACAAAATCAAAAATATGTTTAGAGGTAGGAGCAGGAAAGAATTTGGATGGAAATGTATCCAATTTGTGGAAAAATTTTGGATGGAAAGCAATATTAATAGAAGGAGATCCAGAAAAAATTAAAACTTTGGAACCTTGTGTCAATGAAAATTGCACTATAGTAAAATCTTATATAGAAAAAGATGAAACGTTAGGTCAAACTATTGATTTAATAGTTACGAATTTAGGTATAAAAGAAAACCTTGATTTATTATCTTTAGATATTGATGGTAATGACTATTATATTTTTGAAAATTTAAAAATTCGTCCTAGAGTATTAATTATAGAATTTAATCCTACTATACCCTATTATAGGGATATATATCAAATGTATACAAATCATAGTTGGGAAATAGGATGCTCTGTTGCTTCTTTAAAAAGATTAGCTCAACAAAAAAATTATACTTTAGTGGCTTTAACAGATGTAAATGCTATTTTTGTTGAAGATAAATATGCAGACAAATTTAAAAATTATGAAACTTCTTTAGAAAAATTATTTAATACTGATTATTTAAAAAATATAATTCATAGTTATAGCGGAGATCCCTTGGTAGTAGCCAAAATTAATCATTTATGCGATGGATTTTTTAAAGAAGGATATCCCGGCGAAATGAATTGTGATAATTGTTATTTTCTAAGAATCAATCAAATTGATATAAACAATAATGATTTGAAAAAAAATCTGCCAAATTTTACAAAAGTTAAACCTTAATTGAGACAAAATATGATAATTAAAAATTTAATTCCAATAATTTTTATATTAATACATACCAAATTTATTTCATGTAATTGGTTTAATGAAACTAAAAAGTTTAATTTATCAAATGAATCTATAGATGTTATCATAGCATGCCATGAAAAAGATAAAGATGTATTGTCATTGTGTATAAATGGTATAAAAAAGCATGTTAAAAATTACAGAAGAATTATCATATTATCTGAAAAACAATTTTCTAATGAAGCAGAATGGTTTAACGAGGCGTTGTTTCCTTTTTCAAAGGAATCAATCAGCAAAGAATTTTCTTTGATTGATCCTAATTTTTATAAGAATCCAAATCAAGTAAAAAGAGTGGGGTGGTATTTCAAACAAATAATGAATTTTTATGCTGCATTTATAGTACCAGAAATATCAAATAATATTTTAATATTAGATGCCGATACAATTTTTTTAAGACCGGTTGAATTTGTTGATAAAGATGGCAATATGTTGCATGTCCCTGGAACAGAACATTATCAAGCTTATTTTGATCATATGAATAGATTATTGCCTGGTTTAAAAAAAGTATATCCTAAACATTCCGGTATTTCTCATCACATGCTATTTCAAAAGCCTATCCTTATTGATTTATTTAATTTAGTAGAATCCCATCATAAAACTGAGTTTTGGAAAGTTTATTGTAAATGTGTTGAAAAAAAAGAGATAGAATTGTCTGGATCTGCTGATTATGAAATTTATTTTAATTTTGCTTTAATTAGATGTCCCAAACAAATAAAAATTAGGCAATTAAGATGGAGAAATATATCAAAAATATCCTTACTTAAAAAGTATATTAAAGAGGGTTATGATTTTGTTTCATGGCATAGTTATATAAGACAGGATTCTATAAAATAAAGGGCCATTAAATAAAATGTTAAAATGTAGAATATATAAATTATTTTATATTAACTTTTTTTTATCGATTCTAAGTTTTAAATCAGAACTGAATAGTGCCAAAATTACTTATGAATTAAGTGGCGGAAGATTTGGGGATAACCTTGTTGCTTATTGTCATGCTAAATGGCTTTCTCTTAAAAACAATATTCCTCTGTTATTTAAACCTTTTGAATATTCTAATCAACTTGCTATGCACTATTTAGATGAACATATTAATATTACTCAAATAAATAAAAAAGTATTATTACAAAAAGACTTACATTTAAAAGAAGAATCTGATTCCATTTATTCAGTTCCATATTTCGGAGAAGATATAACTGAACATAGAACAAATCCTCATTGGATTTATTTCGAAGTTGATTGGAAGGATCCAGAGTTTAAAAAAGAATTACAAAAACTTATTGATCCTATAGATATAAATGTAAAAAAAATAAACTTATCATCAGATTATATTAATGTAGCTGTTCATATACGCCAAGGAGGGGGATATGATCAACCGCTGAGTAATGCAGGAAATAAATCAATAGTTTTTGCAGATTTTGATTTTCCTTTAAAATTTCCTCCAATTACTTTTTATATAGATCAGATAAAAAAAATTTCAGAAATATTCAAACATTCTAAAATATATTTATATATATTTACAGATGATAAAAATCCAGAATTATTAGTTTCAAACATTAAATCCCAACTTTCCAATTATAATAATCTTACTTTTGATTTTAGAAGAAAAAATAATGCACATAATAGAAATGTTGTAAGTGATTTTTTTGCAATTACCCAATTTGATTGTTTAATTAGATCTCAATCAAATTTCTCCCTGATGGCTAGCAAAATAGGTAACTATAAAGTAGAAATTTTTCCCATAGATTATATATCAGGTAAAAATAAAAAACCTATTATAAATAAAATAAAAATAATTTATAAAGATTCAACAGAAAATGTAGATACTACATATACAAGGCAAGTAAAGCCAATCACAAAATCTATAAAGTCTAAAAAAAAACTAAAAGATAGAGAAAGTGGATATCCTTATATCTCTGGTGACTCTTTTAGAGACATAGCAGATCATCTTTTTGACGAAACAGACAAATCTATGGATCCCAAAAATATCAAACATGGGGACATAGTATTTTTAAAAACAGATTACATGAAAGAATTTTTCTCTAAAGTTCATCCAAAAATAAAAGAACCTTATATTTTGATTACACATAATAGTGATATGGAAGCACCTGATAAATATAAAGATTTTTTAAATGACCCCAAAATAATAAAATGGTTTGGTATGAATCCAACCATCAGAAATCATCCTAAATTTATACCAATTCCAATAGGTATAGCAAATAGATATGTTCCTCATGGAAATATAGATAATTTTAATAATATAATAAATAAACTTAACCTTATAAAAAAAGATATATTAGTAGGTATGAACTTTAATCAAACAAATCCTAAAGAAAGAAAATTAACTATTTTTTCAAACTTAACTTTTTGCAAAGATTTAAGAGGCTGGCCACATAGTTTATATTTAGAAAAAATGGCATCAGCAAAATTTATTTTAAGTCCGATGGGTAATGGATTAGATTGTCATCGTACATGGGAAGCTTTATTAACAAATACGATACCCATATTAACTGTCTCAAATTTAGATCCTATGCTAGAAAATCTTCCAGTTTTAATAATAAATAATTGGGAAGAATTAACAGAAGAGTATTTGAATAATAAATACGAAGAATTTTTAAAAAAAGATTTTGATAATAGTAAGATATATTTTGATTATTGGCACAATTTAATAGAATCATTTAGAGGTAAGGATTAATAATGAAACAGTTTAGACTGCTTTTTGTTTTAATAATAATAATTTTTAATAAATCTTTAGCTAATATTTCACAAGCGGGTTTTGAAAATTTTCCAAATCATTATTTTGTTGCAACTGGATTATTTGCTAATAGTTTAGATTTTGCAATTAGAGCCAAATTTCCTGAAATTCATGTTATAATGTCTGACGAATTAACAGTAACTAATACAAGAAATAAATTTATACAAAATAATAATGTTAACATTTGGTACGCAGATTCTTCTGTATTATTGGGATACATTATTTCAAAAATGGATAAGGCTATTACTTTTTGGCTAGATGGAGGAAATGGGGCACAACCAAATATAAAAAATAACCCAATACTTGAAGAACTTGAATATATTAAAAATCATCCAATAAAAACCCATACAATTCTTATTGATGACATGCATGTAGTAGGAACTCTATATTTTGATTATATAACCAAAGAACAGATTATTGAAAAAATATTAGAAATAAATCCAGATTATACAATAACATATATTGACGGAGGTAATGAGGGGGAATTTAAAAATAATATTATGGTCGCTTATATCAATAACTAATTATATATGTTTAAAAAAAAACTTATATTATTTTTTTTCATTATAAACTTTTTTAATATTATTTCGAAAATAAAAACTTGGGATTTAACAAATTATGTATGGAATTTGTCAATTGCACAATGCTGCAACAAAGGTCTATATAAAAATCCTGTGCAACACTTTAATTCAGAACGTCAATTCAATATAGATTTATATAAAAATATACAAAAAAATGATATTATCTTTTTAAGATGCAGATTTGTTAAACACTTTTATGAGCAGGTTCTTAATTCAACTTCTCATCCCTTTATACTAGTAATTTGTGATGGAGATGAATCATTTCCAACTAATTGTGGTTTAGATCAAAAGTCTATAGAAGAGTTTATTAATCACAAGAGCATTATTCATATTTTTGCTCAAAACTGTGATTATAAAGGTCCAAGTAAAAAAGTAAGTCACATTCCTATAGGGATTGATTTTCATACAATAGCATATAAAGGTAATGGATGGGGAGAAGCTAGTTGTTCTCCACAAGAACAAGAGATTTGCCTAAATAAAATTTTAAATAAATTAAAACCAAATTATCTTAGAAAAAAAAGAGCTTTTGTAGATTTTCAATTAGCTGATACAATGCGCGGTGAATTTAAAAGATTTCTAGAATTTGGTGAAGATCGAGCTTCAATTTTTAATTATATTGTGAAAACTGGCTTAATTGATTTTTCAGGAAGAATGAAGCGATCTGATCTTTGGAAGACAAAAGGAGAATATGCCTTTTCAATAAGTCCACCAGGAAATGGAATTGATTGTCATAGAACTTGGGAAGATCTAGTATTAGGGTGTATAGTAATTGTTAAAACTTCATCTTTGGACCCAATATTTGAAGGGCTTCCTGTAGTGATTGTTAAAAATTGGTCTGAGATAACAGAAGATAATTTTAAAAAATGGTTAAACCTATATGGCGATTGTTTTAATAATTCAAAATATCGGGAAAAATTAACCAATCAATATTGGATTAATATAATTCAGCAAAAAATGATTCCTTAAAGATATGTAAAAACCATCCTGGGATTTACATATAATTTTCCATGACCATTTACAATCATTGAAGCATGAAAAGGGACATGTTCGCATACGGTAGGGTATTTATAAGTAAAAGAATTCATTTTCCAAACTACTGCATCTTTAGAATTATTTAAAGTGATACCAATTTTTGGATCTTTAATTTCAAGAAGATTACTATGAGAGTTGTCAATATAAACATTTGAAGTTAATTTATTTAAATCTTTAAAATATTTTACAACTTTTGGATGATCACTTAATTCTCTAAAAATTTTTTTTGCAACAATTTCAAGATCTTTAGTTACAAGCGCAGAATATCTACAGCCTTGAATTGATGATTTTTTATATATACCACAACCACCAAAAGCTGAATATACAGGGTACCAATCGTCTGTGTTATTGAATGAGAGATATTTAGGAATATACCAATCGTGACCAAGTAATTCTGGTCCAATAGGATCAATATTATCTCTTAAGGCATACCAATCCCAATAAATATTTTGTTGTCCTACCCCGTTTGCAAAAACAGCATCCCATTCTTTATCTGATTGAAATACTTCAGCTATTCCTTCTAATGTTGGAGGAATTTTAAAATCCATATCGATCCAAATAACATATTGAAAATCTTCATATTCTTTGGACATTATTTTATCTAAAACTATATTTCTGGCTCTTGCAATTAATTCTGGTCTAAAAAATTCATCATGACACTTATTAACAACAATTCTATTCAAATCTTTGTGATTAATTGTTTCTGAATAAAATTGTATCTTTGAGTTTTTAGATTTCCATTGCTTAAGAATATTCACTGTAGAATCAGTCGAGTTATTTTCATAAGCAACAATACGATAATCCTTAAAAAGAGCACCAATTCCTTCTATTATTTTTATTGTAAAAGGAAGTGGTATTTCAATATTTCTACATACGCCGCAAATAATAACTTTTTCAGGTATAACGTAAGATAAAATATCAGAATATAAAAACAAATTTAAAAGAATGACTAAAAAATAAATCATCATTGTTCCTTTTTTTAAAAAATTTACTTAAGAAGTTTTACGGCCATAAGCATTTTATGTTGCGTAGCATAATGTAAAGGAGTTAGCCCTTCTTTATTTTTTATATTAATCAAATTATTAAATTGTTGTTTATTATTAAGACAATCTTTTATTATTGATAACATTTTAAGATTTCCATATATAACACAATAAAATAAAGGTGTATTGCCTTTAGAATCCGTAATATATAAATCGGCACCATTATTTATCAATTCTTTCAAAGAAATTTCATCATTCCATTTAACAGCTAAATGAAGAGCTGACAAACCTTGGTTATTTTTGATATTCAAAAATTCAAGTTTTTCTGAATTATTAATATAACTAAGTATTTTTTTTACCAATAAAGGAGTATCTTGTTTAATTGCTATCATTATTGGAGTATTATTGTCCTGATCTTTTATATTTAAGCTACAATTATTAAGTATTAATTCTTCAATGTATAATTCATAACTATTTCTTGAGTAACTATGACATGAAACAAAATCAAAATCTTTCTCAAAATGAGGTAGAAGATACAAAGATGTTATGTTTTCCCATTTTAAAGGTCTTAATTTGATCTGATTTGTTCTCATTAGAGCAAAATTAAAATAAATTTCATAATCGGCAGCTCCCGATCCTTCCATAATTTTAGATTCTACGCATCTGCAATAAGCTCGCCAAAATTCAATCTTATGGTAAGATTCAACCAATTTAAATAGATCTTTTAATATTTCTTTTTGGAAAAGCATATGATGTGATATACCAGAATATTTTTTAATTACTTTCTTTAAACCTGGCAACAATCTTCCCATATGTTCAAAATAAAATGATACATTTTCTTTTCCGGGCGCATGCAACATATTTCCTTCATTATCAGTAAACTCAACTGGCTTGCAAAAGATTACATCTGCATCTAATATTAAAATATTATTTGATATTTCTGGTACTATAAATGCGGCATAAAAATTCATTATCTGCTTAAAATACCATCCTACTCTTTTTATCTTATTTGGATTTTCATAAAAATATGGATCCATTAGCGCAAATTCTTTGCTTATTGATTCCTTAGAAAAAGGAAACAAAGATTCATTGAACCATTCTGCATGATCAGATAATTTTTTTTCAGATAAGACAATTATTTTTCTTAGATTTTTAACATATTTTTTTACACTTAAAATACAGTGCTCCAAAGTATATTTATCTTTTTCATGACAGGCTATTACTACATCTATAGGATCTTTGGTTAAATTAAAATGCTTAGTTTGCTTGTACCATTCCCCAGAAATTATATTTAAATTAGAAACTAAAAAACTGAGTAAAATTAATTTAATATGTTTCATTTTACAAACCTTTTATTTACTATTTTAATAGTACAATATCAAGAATATGTTATCACGGAAAAAATAAATGAAAAATGAACAAATAATTTTATATCTATTTTTATTATTAATGTTTAAAGTCTACCCTAAAAATATTGTTTTACTTACTTTACCTAAGAGCGGAACCAATTTGGTTTTAAAATTATTAAAACAGCTTTCTGGTAAAAATGAACTTTTAAACGTAAATAGCTTAATTCCTCTCAATATTGAAAGTTTAGATAAAAATATTCATTGGGGACATGAATGGATTTTTGGTTTGGATCCTCGTGGTAAATTAGAACCAACAAGTGAAAAAATTGAACTTCTAAAAAAATTAGAGGTTAAGCTTATTCTTTTGGTGAGAGATCCAAGGCAACATATTATTACATTATTAAAAACAATTAACAAACCTATTAATGATTTTAACTTAAATTGGGCAATAGTGAATTTTCCTGAGGTTCTTTACGAGTCAACTGGTACATATGCTTTTTTGCAGTATCAAGATATTAATTCAATTTATAAAAACTATTTAAGATGGAAAAAAGAATATCCTTTTGTTTATATAACTTTTTTTGAAAAACTGGTCGGTCCTAAAGGTAGTGGTAGCTATAAAGTTCAAATTGATGAAATAAAAAAAATAAGTAAATTTTTAGATATAGAAATCGATGATTTAGAAATTAATAAAATCGCTGAAGATTTGTTTGGTGACACTCCTACTTTTAGAGAAGGAAAAATAAGCTCTTGGAAGAAATATTATTCTAATATAAGTAAAACCTGTTTTAAAAATTTTTCCGGAAATTTATTGAGTATATTAGGGTATGAAACAAGTAATGATTGGTAAAGTTATTTGAAAAAACTGTTTTTTTTTCATAGCTTTAGTTATCAAGATATTTAATTATTCTATAAAAAAGGTAGATGGTGAAGAATTTTATAAAAATTATATTTATTGTATTTTTACAATACCAAGCAATATTTTCAAATATTAGTTTTGATGATTTAGAACTAAATTGTAATCATAAAAAAGCTCTTATTTTTGGAATCACAGGTCAAGATGGTACTTATTTAACAAAGTTTTTACTTAGTAAGGGATATTTTGTAACGGGAGTTATTAGACGACAATCCTCATCCAACGCAAAAAGATTCAGTGATATTATAAAAAGAAAACCTGATCAATTAATAAAAAATCTTAATTTAGTAAATGGAGATATAACAGATCTTGCTTCAATTTTGAAAATATTAAATGATACAAAACCAGATGAAATATACAATTTAGCAGCGCAAAGCCATGTAGATATATCTTTTGAGGAACCTACTTATACGGCTCAAACAAATGCCATAGGAACCTTAAATATTTTAGAAGCAATAAGAAACACAGGGCTTGCTCAAACAACAAAATTATATAATGCATCAACAAGTGAATTATTTGGTAAAACAATAAATTCTATTCAAGATGAGACAACCTACTTTTATCCAAGATCTCCATATGGAATTGCAAAACTATATTCTCATTGGATAAGTGTAAACTATAGAGAATCATATAAAATATATGTATGTAATGGGATTTTATTCAATCATGAATCCCCTCTTAGAGGTGAAAATTTTATAAGTAAAATAATTGCAAGCAGTATAGCTAAAATTAAACTTGGATTACAGGATAAACTTACAGTAGGTAATATAAATTCAAGACGTGATTGGGGATATGCTCCGGAATATGTAGAATCTATGTGGCTCATGTTACAACAAGAAGTTCCAGATGATTACATAATTGCAACAGGTGAAAGTCATTCTGTTAGAGAGTTTATAGAATTAGCATTTAATGAAATAGATATAGCAATTGAATGGCAGGGTGAAGGAATTAATGAGATAGGGTTTGATAAAAAAACAAAAAAAATTTTAGTTACTATAAATCCAAAATATTTCAGACCATCTGATATAAATTCTGTATGTGGAAATTCTAGAAAAGCTAAAGAAAAGTTGGGTTGGCAGGCTAAAACTTTATTTAAAGATTTAGTAAAAATTATAGTCAATTATGAATTAGAAAATTTACAAAATAACAGAAGTTTTTAGATCAAGATTAATTTTTTTTTACAAATCTTGGAATAAAATCAATGTGTGTAGACTTATTTTGTATTTTATATAAACCATCAATATCAATTTTAAAACCATTTTGAAATTTTTGTAACAAATCTTGGGCTGAAAAATAGTTTAAATTTTTATTTCTACGATAATCTATATTTACTAGATTTAGCGGGATATTAACAATTTTTGATTCTTTAAAGAAAAGACCCAATTTATTTAAATTAGCCTTTAAGGACCATTCACCTTCTAATTTATTTGGAGAATTAAAATTGAGTTTATATATTTCACGAATAATATCTGCTTTATTATAAATGGCCATGTCTAATGAATTTGGATATCGCCAGTCACCCTTACTATCTTTAAATTTATAAATATAGATATTATGTTCTATGAGTTTGTTTATTGGTACAGGAGTTTTGATATTTTGCATATAACACTCTGTAATGTTATATCCTAGTCTTAAGTAAAAGCCATAAGCTTTTGTGATTTTTAATATTTTTTCACACAGCCCTAAATCAACAAAATCCGTAACTACTATATCATCAACTGCAAACATCAAATAATCAGATTGTATTTCATTGACACATTTTATAGTCAGTTCTTTGAAATTATTGTAGGGAGCAACTTTTTGTTGTAAAAAACTATGGTATTTAAATCTGTTTTTAACATCTTCATAAGCACTAGAATAAATATCATTACTTGTTCTATAAATTACAGATATATCTGCAACATTAGAGAAATATTTTTCTACAGATTCAAGAAGGGCGTAAAGTTGTAATGGCCTATCAAAAGAAAAAACTATCATGCTAACATTAGGGTTCAAATTAAAAAACCAAAATAAAATAAACAATAAATATAATTTAATTTTTACAAAATATTTATTTTTCATCATATTTAGATTTAAAATTTATAGTTTTAGTAGCTTCCAAATTAAGATAATCTTTCTCATGCATCAACCCGCAAAAATCAAGAACTATTTGATCTTTTAATAAAAGATTTTTTAAATTTTTAAAATAATTATGTGCCACTAGACAAATAATAATATTAGAGTCATTGAGAGCATTTTCAAGTTTTTCTGTTTTAATATTATATTTTTTATTTAATATTTCAGGTTCAATATAGGGTTCAACTGCCACAAAATCTATTTCAGCAATTTTATTGAGTTCTTGTGCAATTAATAAAGCCGGAGATTCTCTTAAATCATCCACATTAGGTTTGTAAGTCAAACCTAAAATTGCCATTTTACATTTTGAATTAGGATTAGAAAGTTTCCACTTTGATATAGCTTCTTTAATAAAATTTAAAACTTGGTATGGTTTTGCATCATTAATTTGTCGAGATTTTTTGAAAAGCTCAGTTTGCTCAGGAAATGATTCCACCAAAAACCATGGATCAACTGCTATGCAATGACCACCAACACCGCATGTTGGATTTAATATTTTTACTCTTGGGTGCTCGTTAGCTATTGAAATTAATTTATATGGATCGATACCTACTTTGTAAGCAAGAGAAGCTACTTGGTTTGCTATTGCAATTTGAGCATCACGGGAACTATTTTCAACAAGTTTAATCATTTCTGCAAAGATTGAGCTTTCTAGATGCAGGTTACCTTTGACAAATTTAATATATAATTCTTGTGCCTTTTGAGCAGAAATAGAATTAATTCCACCCAAAACTCTTGAGTTATTTTCTAATTCATAAAAAATTTTTCCTGGAAATACTCTTTCAGGGCAATAGGCTACAAAAAAATCTTTTCCTGCTTTTAGATTTGTAGAAAGCTCAAGATTTCTTGCAAGTTCTTCAGTTGTGCCAACTGGAACCGTAGATTCTAATATTACTGTGTCACCTATTTTTAATACCTGGCTTATAAATTCTACAGTACTCCATACATAAGAAAGATCTGCTTGTTTTTCCAAATTATTAACTTTGAATGGTGTAGGGACAGCAATGATAAAATAATCTGCAGATTCAATTTCTTTAACTGCTTTAAATTTTTTTTCTGATAAAACTTTTTTTAATTTAGAAGATATTTCCGGTTCTTGAATTACAGCATCAGAGTTATTTATTCTATCTACTTTAATATGATCTACATCAAAACCAATAACCTCAAAATTATTTTCTGCCAAAATTATTGAGGTAGGTAAGCCTATATAGCCAAGACCTAACACACAAATTTTTTTCACATATTTCCTTTTTATTTTAGGTCAATTAACCATTTAACAGTGTTATTATGAACTATTTTCAAGCCGGCACTTTTGTATTCCATAGCCTTTATTGGTCTTGATACCCAACTGATTATATTATTTTCTCTAAAAATTAGTCCGGTATCACAAGCTGCTAAATATTTATATATCTCAGAATGTTCAACATATAAAACTTTATAATAATCCTTATTTATTTGATTTGTAATTAACAAATTTTCAAATTCTGTTTGATCCTGAGTTAAAACAAGCAAAAAAATATTTTTATTATTATATAATTCTTGCTTGAAAAAATTAATTACTAACTCTATCGATTGCCAAGCTTTTATTGAACCATTATAACAATAAACATGTGTGTTTGGTGAAATATTTAACTTTTGCCTAATATCTTTTTTCCACTCACATAATTGATTATTTGATATTGCTTCTGGTATATCATATGTTGCTAAAATTATATTTTCTTGATTCACTTCATATTTTTTAATTATATGATCTTTTAGTGCTTGGGAGACTGATTCAATTTTAAAATTTTTAATATTAGATTTATATACTTCTTTTTCAATTTTTGTAAGTTCTTTTACTATATATCTATGAAATATATTTTTTAAAAAATAATTAAGAAATCCATTCGACTTCGCACTTCGTGCTTCGCTCAGGATGACCGGGGAGGAGAATAAATTTTTGGTTTCTCTCTTAGAGTATTCATATTCTTCTGGGAGAAGGCCTCTTGCTTGTACAGTAAACGATATACATAAATCTGAATCTATACTTTTTATTCCTACCCAGCCAGCAAGTGCGCCTCTACAAATAACTGAATATTCTTGTGTGAAATTTTTAAACAATTTTTTAAGTTGTATGACTGAGTAATAAAGGCCAAATTTTGCAAAAAAAGGTGTTCTTTTTAACAAAATAAAAATTAAGTTGTTATTATCTGGAATATATTGGGATATTTCTTCTTGAGTAAGTTTTTCTTTTTCAAAACTTATTAGATAAACTCTTTGTTTAGAATTTTGATTAATTCTTTTTAAGATAGGTTGTAAAACTTGTCCTGCAAAAGCTGAGTTTTTTATACTATCGTATACTACAAAAACAAGATCTGACATTTTTACCTTAGTAATAACATTGTTTGTTGAATGATTTAAGCTTAAAATAAGTTATATAATTGTGCAAAAAATAAAGGTTAAATTATGAAGTTTTTATATGTTCCATGGCGAAATAAGTATGTAAAAGGCGCAAGAGATAAGAATGAAGAGCAAGAAAATTGCGCTTTTTGCAATAAATTTAAAGAATCTGATGACAAAAAAAATTTTATATTGGGTCGATACAAATATAATGCAGCTATCTTAAATTTGCATCCCTATAATGCAGGGCACTTAATGATCATACCTTTTAAACATATAAAAAATTTAAGTGATCTAACTAAAGAAGAACGTGCAGAATTAATAGATCTAGTAAGTTATAGTACTGAAATTGTAAGTAAAATTCTTGGCGCAGATGGGGTGAATGTAGGTCTTAATTTAGGTAGAGTAGCAGGTGCTGGTATACCTGGTCATCTTCATATGCATGTTTTGCCAAGATGGGAAGGCGACACAAACTTTCTACCCTTGCTTTGTGATACAAAAACAATATCCTTTGATTTAAATAAAATTTATGATCAACTAAAAGTTGAATTTGATCCGTCTTCGCTATAGCAGAGTTTATCCTGCTTGCCCGGCGAAGCTTTGGCGTAGCGGGGAGTGAAATCGAAGGACCGGACAAGAAAGTTAAAATTTGAAGGGAAATAGATGTTAAAAAAAGTAGTTTCTTTAAGTTTGTTTTTTTATGCAGGTTTATGTTTTTGTATGAATTTAAATAGTGATGGGCCGACGCAATTTTTATATGCACCTTGGAGAAATAATTATGGCAGTGAGCATAAACCAAAAGATGCTGTTAATAATCAAACAGAATGTCCTCTTTGTAGAAACGTTAATGATAGTGACGATAGAAAAAATTTTATTTTATTGCGCCATAAACATACTATTATTCAACTTAATTTATTTCCTTACAATAAGGGGCATATATTAATAGTTCCTATCAGTCATAAAAGAGATTTACATGAATTTACCCCAGAAGAACAATTTGAATTAATTAAACTTATAGGGGAAAGTTCTAGAATTTTGCAAGAATCATTAAAGTCTGATGGAGTAAATATAGGTGTAAATATAGGCAAACCAGCTGGTGCTAGTATTCCTAATCATCTTCATATACATGTTTTGCCTAGATGGCAGGATGATAATTATTTTCTTTCCATGCTTGCTCAAACCAGGATAATTAGTGTTGATTTAAATAAAATATATGAGATTTTAAAACCCCAGTTCGAGTCAGTTTTACGCTCAATAAAATAATATTAAAAACAGTGTTTTACAGGTAAAAATTTAAAGCTGTTGCTTTTTTCTTTATGATTATTATATATTAGAAATAATAAGATTTATTTTGTTTAATGGAGGTGTATTTATGAAACTTAACTTAAAATTGCTTATAGGAATTATAACTTTATTGGTAGGCAATGGATTTGTGTATGCAGCAGAACAAAATGAAGATTTCGAAAGTTATTATGAGAAAAAATCCAGGCAGTTTGTTTCGGCTAATCCTTTTGGATCGTTTATGCGAGAATCGTTTATTTCAGGCTTAATTAAAGGTTTAAAACCTAAATGGTATGCAGAGTGGAAAATGGAAAATACAAAGAATCCCGAGGAATATGCATTCATGGCCCTTGCCAGTGATTATAGTAAAAATATTAATAAGCATGAATTTGATGAAGCTATAGAAAAATTAATAAAGAACAATGCTGATATTAATAATATTTTATATTGGGTAACCAATCAAACCTTGTTGATGAAAATTTTGCAGGTGATTACAGAGCTTGATTATTTTTTATCTAGAGACAAAAAAAATCTACAAGAAATGTCTAGCCTAAGTGATCCAACTAATTCTTATGGAGGAATTAAAATTAACACACAGGATAGGATTTCAAAGAAAAAGCAACAAATTAAAAAACTTAAGGATACTATAACACAACTTTTACCATATGTTAATGATTTTGATATCAAAGATGGATTAGGAATCACTGTATTTGATTATGCCAAAAATGATGAAGAAATGACTAAGCTTTTAGTTGATGCAAAATTAGCATTAGAAGAACGTAAGAAAAAAATTAGAGAACATTTACAGGAAGGCTTGCCAGTAAAAGATCTGCAAGATATTGTTCTAGGCTATTAGAAGATTATTAATACAAGATTGCTTCATCTAACTTAATGGAGGTGTGTTTATGGAATTTAATTTAAAATTGCTTATAGGAATTATGACCTTGTTGTTAGGCAATGGGTTTGTGTATTCTACAGAAAAGAAGGAAAATTCTGGTAATGCGAGTTTGAAACGTTATTTCGAGGAAAAATCGAAGGAGTTTGTTTTGGCTAATCCTACTATGGGAGGTTTTATTCCAGGTGCAATTCAAGCTTCAAAACCTAGATGGTATGCAGAGTGGAAAATGGAAAATACAAATAATCCTGAGGAATATATATTTATGGCGCTTGCCAGTGACTATAGAAAAAACATTGATAAACATGAACTTGATGTGGCTATAGAAAAATTAAAAAATGAAAAACCTGATATTAATAATGTTTTATATTGGGTTACAAAACAAACTTTATTAATGAAAATATTAGAAACAATTTCAGATATTGATCATGTTATATCTATGGAACAAAAACGGCTACAAGGAATATCTAGCTTGGATGATCCAGCTAATTATTATGGAGGCATGAAAATCGATATACAAAACGATATCTCAGAGAAAGGTAAACAAATTAAAAAACTTAAGGATTTTTTAAAAGAACTCTTACCATATGTTAATGATTTTGATATCAAAGATAAATCAGGAAAAACTGTATTTGATTATTCTGAAGATAAAGAAATGATTGAGCTTTTAAATAGAGCGTTAGAAGAACGTAAGAAAAAAATTAGAGAACATTTAGATGAAGGCTTGCCTGTAAAAGACCTGCAAAACATTGTTCTAGGTTATTAGGTTATTAATACAGGATTGCTTCATCTAACTTAATGGAGGCATATTTATGAAATTTAACTTAAAGTTACTTATAGGAATTATGACCTTGTTGTTATGCAATGGATTTGTATATGCAGCAGAACAGAAAGAAAATTTTGAGAATGAGAGTTGGGAAAGTTATTTCGAGGAAAAATCTAGAGATTTAATAGCATCTAATTCTGATTTAGAAAGACTTATTCCCGACATGATTGCTGGTTCAAAACCTAAATGGTATGTAGAGTGGAGAATGAAAAATACAAGGAATCCTGAGGAGTATGCATTTATGTCGCTTGCGAGTAATTATGAAAATATTAATAGTCATGGATTTGATGAGGCTATAGAAAAATTAAAAAAGGATAATGTTGATATTAATAATATTCTATACCCGGTAGAAAACCAAACTTTGTTAATGAAAATATTGGAGATAGTTCCAAAGATTGATTCTTCTTTGTCTAATTTCCAAAAAAACCTACAACAAATGTCTAACGCGACTGATCCAACTAATTTTTATAGAGACATGAAAATCAATGCACAGAACAAGATTTCAAGGAGAAAGGAACAAATTAAAAAACTTAAGGATATTGTAAGAGAACTTTTACCATATGTTAATGATTTTGATATCAAAGATGGATCAGGAAAAACTGTATTTGATTATGCCAAAGGTGACGAAGAAATTGTTAAACTTTTAGTTGATGCAAGGTTAGCATTAGAAGAACGTAAGAAAAAAATTAGAGAACATTTACAGGAAGGCTTGCCAGTAAAAGACTTGCAAGATATTGTACTAGGCTATTAAGTTTTTTTAAGAGCTTCTAATTCTACTGAATTCTTTGGCGATTCTAATTAAATCATCCCTAGTTGCATCAGAAATTTCACCTGTTTTGGCAATCATTTGATATATTTCAGGATAAACGGCTTTGGTATAGCTAACGAATTCATTAGAAATCTTGTTTACTTGATCTAAAGGGATTTTATCTAAAAAGTCTTGTTTAAATAAAAACAGAATTAAAGCAATATCAACAAATGAATATGTAACATGTTCAGGTTGTTTTAAAAGCTCAATGGCTATAGCGCCTCTTTGCAGTCTTTTTTGGGAAATATCATCAAGTTCAGTTCCAAATTGAGAGAATTCAAGAAGTTCATGATATTGGGCCAAATC
This sequence comes from Candidatus Babelota bacterium, assembly GCA_013286795.1. Lineage (GTDB taxonomy): Bacteria > Babelota > Babeliae > Babelales > JABDEC01 > JABDFA01. The sequence goes on along the minus strand of JABDFA010000002.1, from coordinate 19,215 downwards.
TAAACGTAGAGCTCTTGTAACTTGTCTTACGGCCTTTGTTTGAGCAACACCACCAACTCTTGAAACTGAAAGTTCTACGTCAACAGCTGGCCTTACACCCTGATTAAATAGCTTAGTATCTAAAAATATTTGTCCATCAGTTATAGATATTAAATTAGTAGGAATATAGGCCGTAATATCATCACCTTGAACTTCGGCGATGGGTAATGCCGTTAATGATCCACCTTTTAATAATTTTCCAGCCCGTTCGAGTAAGCGGGAATGTAAATAAAATACATCTCCAGGGTAAGCTTCTCTTCCTGGTGGTCTGCGTAAAAGTAATGACATTTCCCTATAAGCAATAGCATGATTTGTTAGATCATCATAAACTATAAGCGCATCATGCCCTAAATCTCTGAAATATTCACCAATAGTGCAACCTACATAAGGAGCTAAATATTGGTTTATACTTGAATCACTGGCATCAGCGACAACTAATACCGTGTATTTAAGGGCATCATTTTCTTGAAGAAGATGAATCAACCTTGCTAAGCTAGATTTGCGCTGGCCTATTGAAACATATATACAATAAACATTTTTATCTTTCTGATTCAAAATTGTATCAACAGCAATTGTTGATTTTCCTGTGTTCCTATTGCCAATAATTAATTCACGTTGTCCTTTACCTATTGGTATTAAAGCATCCACAACTAAAATACCTGTTGCAAGAGATTCATTTACAGGAGATCTTTCAATTACTCCTGGAGCTTGTGCTTCAACAGGCTTATATTCATCAATATTAAGCTCACCTAAAGCATCTATAGGTTCTCCAAAAGCATTAATAACTCGTCCGAGAAGATTCATTCCAACAGGTGTCTTAAAGAGATGTCCTGTTCTTTTTACTATTTCAGATTCAACAACAGGAATATTATTTTCAAGTAAAAATACTGAGACTAAATCTTCACTTAAATCAAGAATTATACCCTTATTTCCACCGGCAAAGTCTACAACTTCTCCATAAGTAGCATTCATAAGTCCATGAATACGACAAATATTGTCTCCAACTTGGATAACTATACCAATTTCTTGCATATTAGTATTTGGTTGGCCCTCAAGAACTTTTTCAAATAATGAAATTAGATCTGTGCTTTTAATTTCCATTTAATCTTTCCACTTCCTTATATGCTATTTTATTTGCTTTTTTTAATTGTTGGTTAATTGAGAACTCCCACATCTGTGAATCACTTTGCATAGATATACCTGCAATTAGGTTTTTATTAATTTTGAAAACAGGTATAATTTTTTTACCAGTTTTTTTTATCAGAAAATTTTCTAATATATTAATATCAGATTTACTTAATTTACAAACGCTTGTTATTTCAAATTTCATGCTATTGTTCATATCTTGGTAAACATAGGAAATATATTTTAGAACATCGGTAATTAGTGTAATTCTATTATGTTTTATCAAGAGTAAAATTAAGTTTTTAAATTCGTCTGGAAGCTGAAATTTTTTTAAAAAAATCTCTATAAGATTGGTTTTATCAGTCAAGCTAATATTTGGTAGAGAGAAAAAAGATAATACATCATGATTGTATAATAAATAATTTAATGTTTTTTCTATATTTAAAAAAATATTATCATCAATCTTATCTATATATATATTCAAAAAAGCGATAGAATATTTGCGGGCAATAAAAGTATCTCTAATCATAATGATTCTTTCTTAATGAATTCAATAAGACTATCTTGATATTTACAGGCTTCTATTTCATTAAATTCTTTATTTATAGTACTTTTAGCATTACTGATACCTTTAACAAGAGTTTTAGAGGCCAAATATTCTAAGGTTATATTTTTTTGTTTAATTAAATTATTTTTTTCTATATTGATCTTTATTGCTTCATTCTCTTTTTTTTTAGTCTCTTGCTCTAATATAAACACCTGACGCCATTTATCCAGTTTTATTTTTAAATCTTTAGCGAGCATCTCTTTTTCTTTAAGTTCTTTTTCAATATTTTCATAATCTTGATTTAATCTTGTATAGTCAAGCTCAAGAGATTTAAAATAGTTTTGTCTATTGTGAATCTGTTTTAAAATTGATGCCCTAAGATAACGTTTAACAAAATAAGCAATAATAGAGACAACAACAAAAAAATTAAAAAATCTAAAAAAGATAAATGTTATATTATTCAAGATTTTTTACCTTTTTAATTATATAAGTTGATATATCTTTTGATATGGTTTCTAATAAATCAGTAGAAATGGGTATTGGTTTTATTGTTGACCAAGAAATCTTTTCTTTGAAATCTATCTCTATGTTGGGTTTTATGTTTAAAAATTCTTCAATATTTTTTAATTCAATAACTTTTTTTTTATTAACAACTTCATCAATTTTGAATTGCTTTTTTAATATTGATGAATGTAAATCTGCTTCTATAAGTTCTTCATCTTTAATTATTCTAACTGCTGGATTAAGCAATAATTTACTTATTATAAAATAAGCTATAAAAAAATGAATAACTTGAATAAACAGTGTTATATTAATTGTCACATAACACCCTTAAAATTTAATAACCTAGAATAATATTATTTATTTAAAAAAATAAGCATTAAGGCAATAATAAGGCAATATACTGCTGTTGATTCAACCATACCCAAAGAAATTATCATAGCAGTTCTGACCTTTGAAGCACTTTCAGGATATTTGCCAATACTATCACAAGCTTGTTTACCTATCATTCCTTGTCCTAGAGCTGGTCCAATAGCTCCTACAGCCATTACAAAAGCTGCACCTAAGAATGCGGCTGCTTTAACCATAAAAGCACCATCAATGCCTTCCATAAATTTTCCTTTGGTTAATAATTTTTTATTTAATCTTAATATTTATTTTAATATATTTAAAACTTTAATAGCAAGAAAATCTTTAAAAAAATAGCAACACAGGCCTCTAATTTGAATAAATTTAAAAAATATGTAAAATGAAAGAGTCTTTAGTTTTTAAGCTCATCATTATGCAAAATAATTTCGACAATTTTAAATCTTGGAAAAAGAGCATTATGAATTTGAAAAATATAACTTTATTGATTTTAGCAACTGTATTGATTTTTAGTAAAAATACAGATTGCCAAGAAGATGAACTTGAGGATTTTATTAAATCTGAGTATGCAGGCTCTGAATATGGGGACCTGGATTTGCAAGATGGATTGCAAAATATAGAAATAAATGATTTGAAAACCAGAGCCATTCCTTGTCAAGCAACTACCAATAAGGATATTCTAAATTGTTTAAATCTTATAAATTTACCAGCTATTTTATCCAATGATTTATATAAGAAAACTTATCCTTTGAATATGAGACCTATTAATTCGTTGCCTATCTTTAATATTTATCATACAGAGTATTTATGCCAAGATTGGGTTTTAAAATTTAACCTATTTGGAAATTCAACTCCTAGGCAATTTTTTACTAAGAATAGTGACAAAATTTCTTCATATATAAATTTAAATGATCCGGATTTGCTGGCAGATATAGAAGATGCTCAAAATATAGCAAATGTAAATATTCCAAAAATTTTAAGTTTATTTCAAAATGGAAGAGTAGAGCAGCGTAGATTAGGTTTAATGACCCAATTTCTCAAGAATTTTAAAGATTCGAGCCTGGAAATTGATATACCATTATTATATGGTGAGAATAACTTTTTTTTAACTGAACAGGAACAAATAGATATTGAAAATACTTTTGTTCAAATGGGAGTAGCTTTTACTAGATCCCAAGGCGAAGAAATGTTAAAAAAACTTGTAGTTGCAGATAAAGTTGGTCTTGGAGATAGTAGGGTAAAGTTTGGAGCTGTTACAATCGAAAATGATTGTAGTTGCACCAAGCTTGGATTTTTAGCAACGGTGCCTACAGCAGTATCTTTTAAAAAAGGACTAGTAGGTTCTAGTTTCAAGAATAATTTTAATGTTCCAAATGTGAATTTACAAAATATAGCGATCTTATTATTCGAAGCAAGAAATGGGGACCAAGAAGCTATTCAACAATTGCGGGTTTTTGGATCGAATTTTGGTTTATCATCATTAAAACAATTATCTGCTATGTTATTGGATACCCCATTGGGTAATGGTGGACATTTTGGGCTGGGTATGTTTGTCGAGCCAAAATTCAGAATAAGTGAAGGTTTTACTTTAAGGCTTTATGGAACATTTGAATATCTTTTTCCGGCAACTGAACTACGGTATTTTCTAAAGAAAAAAAATTGTAATGATTTTAACCCTGAAAATTTCAATACTGATGTTCTTACTGAAGAACAAGCAGGCGCGGCCATACAATTTTTAAGCCAGCAATTAGTAAATACGCTTTTTCCATCCGCTGTAAATGTAAATGTTGATCCAGGGTTATCATTTGAATTTACAATATGTCCCTTATTTACTTTAAGAGAATGGGATTTTATGTTTGGATATGATTTTTGGTTTCAACAACAAGAAACTTTAGGTCATCTTTCAACAAGGGTACCAGACTTGTTTGATATACAAAAATGTGTTAAACCACATGCTATGCAAAATAAGTTTTTTGCAAAAGTTGATTATAATGTGTTAAACAAAAATTATAGTTGGGTTGTATCTTTAAGTGCCGAACGCGCATTTGCAACTTCAGGTATAGGAGAAGATTTTACAGTTTCTGCTAGTTTTGATTTAATATTTTAAATTGATATAGGAGTTATAAAAATGAAAAAAAATATTTTACTTTCATTAAATTTAATAATTATACTAACTATTCATTCAGAACAAAAAGATTCTAACCTTCACGATGAAAAAAAGAGGCATAACCATGTTTTGTTAACTAATTATGCTCTTAGCATGATAGATGGCATTCCTGGATTTATTGATGCTGCTTCAATAAGAAATATGGTTGTGGTAATTAAATTAATTAAAGATATTCAGTTTGGATATTTGGATGAGGCTACAAATAAACGTGTAGGTAATTATACATTTCAGAATAGAAAATGTTGCTTAAAAGAGATATTATTTTTAGAAAAAAAATTAAAGAAAGAAAATAAATTAGATGCAAATTCTAAAGCAGAGCTTGATGAATGTCTTACGAAAGTAAAAAAGGATTTTACAGCAGCCACAATGCAGTTTGCAAAGGATATAGAACCGGGTAAAGCTTTTATAAAGAAATTACTTGAGGAATCCTTGCAAGGAAGAAATATCTTGGAAAGCCTGATGTATGATTGGTTTAATACTCCATTGGGAAAAGAAGAAGAAGCATTCAATTCTAAAATAACAAATTTGGAAACATTGGATAACTTTTTTACACATGTTACCTTCTTTTTGTCTGATCTAAAACATAGTTGTAAAAAGGCAAATGCACAATTTGAAGAAATTTTTCTACAAAAAGGCGTCAAGAAGTAATATTAATAGTCTGATATGAATGAGAAACTTAACGGTACAGTAGATAGGATATTATTTCAAAGTTCTGAAAACGGGTTTTCTGTTTTCATCTTGCAACTAAATAGTAAGGATTCAACTGCTGTGAAAGGATATTTTCCTGCAGTACAACCTGGACAAGAAGTTTCTCTTTCGGGAAGATGGGTATTTGATCAGAAATTTGGCAGACAATTTGAGGCAATCGAATGCCAAGCTGTTTTACCTACTAGTATCAACGGCCTAAAAAAATATTTAGGGTCAGGAATGATTAAAGGTATAGGTAAAGTATATGCAGAAAAATTAGTTAATCATTTTGGACAAGATATTTTAGATATCATAGAAAATAATCCTGAAAAATTAAAAAAAGTGGACGGTATAGGGTCCAAAAGAGTTCAACAAATTCAAGATTCCTGGAATTCCCAGAAAGAGATTTCAAATATTATGATATTCTTACAGGATAAAGGAATATCAACTGCTTACGCTACAAAAATTTACAAAACTTATGGTCAAAAATCTATAGCTATCATTCTTGAAAATCCTTATAAGTTAGCTGAAGATATTTGGGGAATAGGTTTTAAAACAGCGGATCAAATAGCTTGCAAAATATCTATAGCAAAAGATTCTATAAAACGTATTAAAGCCGGTATTTGTTTTGCTGTTACAACAGAAATATCAAACGGACATTTGTATGTGGAATTACAGGAGCTTAAAGAAAAGGCCCATAAATTATTAGAGTTAGAATTGTTTGATGAAACTATTTTCAAACAAGCTTTTCATGAACTTTATAATGAACATAAAATTAAATTAATTACATCACGCGAGAAACATTTTATTACTTTAACACAATATTATTTTTCTGAAAAAGGAGTTGCTAGCAAAATAAAAACTATTTTATCTAGAAAAATAGTTCATGAATTTGACATAGATAAAATTTACAAAGAAATAAATATTATAAAAACCGGTGATATACAACTTAATGAAAATCAAATTCGTGGAATTTTGGGTTGCCTACAAAATAAAATTACTATAATAACTGGTGGTCCTGGTACAGGTAAAACAACGCTTATAAAAAAGTTACTTCAGATTTTAGATAACAATAAAATCAATTATAAGCTTGCTGCTCCTACAGGTAAGGCTGCAAAAAGAATGATCGAAAGTACTGGAAAATACGCGTTAACTGTGCATCGTTTATTAGAGTTTGATTTTAATAAAATGGGTTTTTTACATAATGAACAAAATGTTTTAAAACTGGACTTTTTAATTATAGATGAAGCTTCAATGATTGATATCTTTTTGGCCCATGCAATTTTAAAAGCTTGTCCGATAGATGCACATTTGGTTTTTATAGGGGACGTGGATCAATTACCTTCAGTGGGGGCTGGAAATTTTTTAAATGATTTAATACAAAGTCAAAAAGTTGCTTGTATAAAATTAACTGAAATTTTCAGACAGGCCCAAGATAGTTTGATAATTGTAAATGCTCATAGGATAAATAATGGAGAGTTTCCTGTATCATTTTTGCCAAACTCAAAAAGAGATTTTTTATTTATTAAAGAAGAATTTCCTGAAAAAGTTACCGAACATTTAAGAACAATTTTTTTTAATACTTTGAAACAATATAAAATATCTGTAGATCAATCTATTTTATTGGTTCCAATGAATCGAGGAACTGTCGGTACGCACAATTTAAACCACAATTTACAAGCAATTTTGAATGGAGCAAAAGATAGACCACAAATAATGCGTGCCGGATTTATTTATAGATCTGGTGATAGAGTTATGCAAATTAAAAATAATTATGATAAATCTGTTTTTAACGGAGATATAGGTAATATAGAAAATATTGATCATGAAGAAAAAAAAATATTTGTCAGATATTATGAACGTATTATTGAATATGATTTTGATGAGCTTGATGAACTAGTATTGGCTTATGCAATTTCAATTCACAAAAGCCAAGGCTCAGAATTTTCAGCAGTAATTGTGCCAATATTTACTCAGCATTTTACATTGTTGCAAAGAAATCTTATTTATACAGCAATTACAAGAGCAAAAAAGCTATGCATATTTATTGGACAGGTTAAAGCTTTAGCTATGGCTATTAAAAATAATAAAAGTATTGCAAGAAAAACTTTTTTACGGGAATTTTTAACTATGGATCTAGAATGTCGTTAAAATTAATGTTATTTATAATTTTTTTTAATTATCCTGCTAGTTTTACTTGGCAAATGTATTACGAAAAACCATTTACTATAATGCTTAATCCAGCTGGTGATGTGAAAGATTCAGGAAGATGTTTAAATGAAAGTTTTGAACGTGGTCCTACATTACAATTTTGCTTAGAGCTAAAAAAATCTATAGAAGCTAATTATATAAACGTTCGCACAGTCTTGACAAGATTATCAGGAGAAATTGTAGAACCATTACAAAATGCTAATTTCAGTAATCGCGTCCAAGTAGATTTTTTTTTGAGTATACATTTTTATAAAGAGAATCAAATAATTCCTCAAATATATTTGTTCAATTATATAAATAAACCATTTTTTTGTTTGCCAAAAATAGAAGATCTCTATTTTTATAGATTTGACGATGCATATTTAATAAACCTTGATAAAACTATTAAATATGCAAATAAAATACAAAATAGTTTGGGAAAAGCTGAGTACAAAAAAATATTTAATTTTAGAGGATTATTTTCGATGCCATTCAAGCCTCTTATTGGAATAACAGCTCCCTCTATTGCTATAGAAATTGGATTAAAAACAGATGAATGGGCTAAATACATAAATCCAGTTTTACAAAGTATAAGCGAGATAATAAACTCATGAAACTGCTTAATAGCTTAATTTTATGTATTATAGCTTTAATATTTGGAATCTTATTTTTTGCTTATCAAAAAGAGTGGCTAATTATTTCAACTAATTTTTCTGGAAAATATTTAGACAAAAACTTAGAAAATAATAAAACATTGTATAAAAAAAACATAAAATTATTTTGCTTTCAAAATAATAAATATAAAAGGGAAAATGTTGAGATTATTTTTTCAGATAATATTGAAGAGAATATTCAAAAAATAGTAAGTAATTGGTTAGATTTTTTGCAAGAAGAAAAAATTATAGAAAAAGTTAACTTGCAAAATTCATTTGTGTCTTTATCTTTACAAGAACTCTATCTTTCTTTTGATAGGCCTATATTAAGTTCTGAATTACCAACTTTTGAAAAATTAGTAATTATAGAAAGTTTGTTAAAAACCTTAAGAGATAATGATATAAAACTATCAAAAATATATTTTTTAATAAATAACCAAGAAATGGTAGATGCCCACCTCGATTTCTCCAATCCTTGGCCCATAGAAGGCTTTTTTCAAACCTAGCCCCACCTCCCTTATGTTGATTATTTCAGTTTGTATAAAACAATTGACATTGTAATTAAAATCGATATAATTATACTATTATATAATTTAACACTGAAGGAAATAATATGAAGAGGTTATTATTAATTTTAGCGATAATATGTTTTAAAAATGGCCTATATGCAATAGGTAAAGTAGATCCAAATGAGCAATTTCTGCAAGATGTAATAAATGAAAAACATGCTAAAGTAGCAGCTTGCTTGAAAAATAATTCAGTTGATATTAATACAGTAGATGAATTTGGCCAAACAGCGCTTATTTTAGCTGTACGTGGACAAGATGAAGAAATGGTAAAAATATTATTATATTATCTTCCTAATATAAACCAAAAAGATGATAAAAATAAAACTGCTATTTATTATGCTAAAAAGCTTAAAGATAATGATTTTGATGTTGTGGGCTTATTAAAAAGATATAAATCTAAGATGTCCAGAGCCTCAGTTTTATCAGCCCCTGTAGCTTTGTCATCTATAGAATCATTGAAACCATTGCAGGCAATAAAACATAGAAACTTAGAATTGAAAAGAGCTATTCGAGAGAAAAATATACGTATGTTAGATCTATTGCTGGATTATTATGCAAAAGAACATCAATTATATCTTGAACCGCAAAGAAAGCCAAAAAATTTATTAAATTCAAAAGAACAAATGGAATTAGATCTAGAATTAGATAAATTAATTAAAGATGGGGATAAAGCAAAAATAATAGAATTAGTAAAAACATATAGAGCTGAAATTGTATCGGATCCTGAAGAACAAAAGAAATTAAGACTTTTGTTAAGAGATGCTATTAAATTTGGGGATAAAACACAAATAATAAAATTGATAATGGGTGGTGCCGACATAGACTTTGTATTAAAAAAACATTGGCGTAGTGATGATAACATTACTCCATTAGTAGATTCAGATGATTACGGAAATTTGGAGATTTTTCAATTGTTATTAGACTTTGGAGCGAATCCATGTGTGGAACAATCCATACGTATGGACATTAACATTAGAGGTGGTGGTATTTCCCACTATAATTTGAGACTTGATAGTTTGGAAATATATCAAAAAAAGCAAGAAGTTAAGAAATTATTAGAGCACATTAAGCCTATAAAAATAGATGAGATAAAAAAAGCTTTGGATTTAGCCAACTGGCCTAAAGATGTAGCAAATATTGTATGTGAATATTAAAAAGAAAGGTTATCGTATGAAATTTAACTTAAAGTTACTTATTATTACTTTTGTGTTAAGTGCTGGATTTGCATATGCAGCAGAACAGAAAGAAGATTTTGAAAACAAAGATTTTTCGCGTTTTTGTATTAAAAAAATTAGAGAATATTTGATGGAGGCTGAGCCTGGGGGATGGAGCTTAGATGCAATAGACAAACACCGTGTAGTAGAACAGAATGCTTTAGGTATGATTCCATTCTGGTATAAAGAATGGAATAAGCAAATTGCGACCAATCTTGAAGAATCTTTTTTTTATTTACTTGATCACCCTGATTATGCTCTTAATGCTTTTACACCTGAATTTGATCAAAAAATAGAAGAATTAATTAAAAATAAAACTGATATTAATAATACCCAATATACTAATGGGCAAACTCTAATGATGAAAATGCTAGAAAAATTTTCAGAAATCATTAGAGGTAGAATAAAATCTTTGAAGTGTGCTGAAAATGATTCCCACCTCGATCTAAAGAATCGTTTTATTGCTATAGCAGCAAGATATCAAGAATTTCTTGTAAAACTTATTGATGTTATAAAGAAAGTTTTACCAAATGTTAATGATTTTTATGTAAAAGATGATTTTGGAAAAACTGTGTTTGATTATGCTAAAGGTAATGACGAAGTTACAGAACTTTTAAAATCAGCATTAAAAGAACGTAAGAAAAAAATTGGGGAAT
>JABDFA010000002.1:0-8401 GCA_013286795.1 Candidatus Babelota bacterium | reverse complement strand
TGGAAAAACTGTGTTTGATTATGCTAAAGGTAATGACGAAGTTACAGAACTTTTAAAATCAGCATTAAAAGAACGTAAGAAAAAAATTGGGGAATTATTAGATATAAAAACTCCCTTGATCCCTGATTTACAAGATATCGTCTGTGACTATTAAAAAAAGCAGATAAAAATAGTTAATATCACATCTAAAGCCGTAATTTCAGTTTGAATAAATTGTATTGATTTTGTAATAAAAAGCTGATATAATATAATATTATTTATAATTTAGATCAGAAAGGAATTATATGAAGAGGTTATTATTAGTTTTAGCAATAATATGTTTTAAAAATGGTCTATATGCAATAGGCAAAGTAGATACAAATGAGCAATTTTTGCAAGATGTAATGAATGAAAAACATGGCAAGGTAACAGCTTCCTTGAAAAATAAGTCAGTTGATATTAATACAGTAGATAAACTTGGCCAAACAGCGCTTATTTTAGCTGTTCGTGGACAAGATGAAGAGATGGTAAGAATATTATTAGATTATTTTCCTAATATAAACCAAAAAGATGATAAAAATAAAACTGCTATTTATTATGCTAGAAAGCTTAGAAATGGTGAGTTTGATGTTGTAGATTTATTAAAAAGATATAAAAAATCCAGTGTACCTGCAGCGTTGTCATCTATAGAATCACTGACACCATTGGAGGCAATAGAGCGTAGAAACTTAGAACTGAAAAGAGCCATTAAAGAGAAAAATATTCCTATGTTGGGCCTTCTTTTAGATTATTATGCAAAAGAACATCAATTATATCTTGAAGAACCAGAAAGAAAGCCAAAAAATTTATTAGATTTAAAAGAGCAAAAGGAATTAGATCTAGAATTAGATAAATTAATTAAAGATGGGGATGAAGCCAGAATAATAGAATTTGTGAAAAAATACAGAGCTGAAATTGTATCGGATCTTAAAAAACAAATTGAATTAAGAAATCATTTAAGAAAAGCTATTGAAGTTGTAGATAAAAGAGAAGTAATAAAATTGATAATGGATGGTGCCGACATAGACTTTATATTAAAATCAAATTATAACTTTACTCCAGTATTAGATGCATATATAAATGCATTTCGAAGTGGTAATTTTGAGATTTTTCAATTGTTATTAGATTTGGGAGCAAATCTTAGTATAGAACGATCTCTGTATGATTTTATTTCAAACGTACATGCGTGTGATGACAATATTAAAGAGTATGGGTTGGCAAACTATATTTTAGATATACAAATAGAGAAGCAAAGAGCTAAAGAATTATTAGAGGAGATTAAGCTTATAAAAATAGATGAGATAAGAAAAGCTTTGGATCTAGCTAATTGGCCTGAAGATGTAGCAAATATTGTATGTGAATATTAAAACAAAGGGTTATCGTATGAAATTTAATTTAAAGTTACTTATTATTGCTTTTGTGTTAAATGCTGGATTTGCATATGCAGCAGAACAGAAAGAAGATTTTGATAATAAAGACTTCCAGCGTTTTTTTGAGGAAAAATCGAGAGAATATAGGGCAACAGCTTTTATGCGGCGTTGTCCTTCAGCAATACAAGAAAATCTTATCTTATCTATGAAACCAAATTGGTATAAAGAATGGAAGAGTCAAATAACGACTAATCCAGATGAATCTCTTTCTTATTTACTTGATCATAGTCATTATAATTATTACGTTCTTAAACCTGAATTTGATCAAAAAATAGAAGAATTGATTAAAAATAAAACTGATATTAATAATAACAAATGTACTAATGGACAAACTTTGATGATGAAAATATTAGAGAAAATTTCAAAAACCATCGAGTACGCATCAGATAGGTTTGATAAGATTAGAGGTGCCCCGATATTAATTGAATCGTATCTTGAGGTAGAAAATGAAGAGCAAAAGTTGATCTCAAAACTTATTGATGTTCTAAAGAAAGTTTTACCAAATGTTAATGATTTTTATGTAAAAGATGATTCTGGAAAAACTGTGTTTGATTATGCTAAAGGTAATGACGAAGTTACAGAACTTTTAAAATCAGCATTAAAAGAACGTAAGAAAAAAATTGGGGAATTATTAGATATAAAAACTCCCTTGATCCCTGATTTACAAGATATCGTCTGTGACTATTAAAAAAAGCAGATAAAGCGTGTAATTTCAGTTTGAATAAAACGTATTGATTTTGTAATAAAAAGCTGATATAATATAATATTATTTATAATTTAGATCAGAAAGGAATTACATGAAGAGGTTATTATTAGTTTTAGCAATAATATGTTTTAAAAATGGTCTATATGCAATAGGCAAAGTAGATCCAAATGAGCAATTTTTGCAAGATGTAATCAATGAACAGTATGGGAGGGTAATAGCTTCTTTGAAAAACAGGTCAGTTGATATTAATACAGTGGATAAGTTTGGACAAACAGCGCTTATTTTAGCTGTTCTTGGACAAGATGAAGAGATGGTAAGAATATTATTAGATTATCTTCCTGATATAAATAAAAAAGATTTCAACAATAAAACTGCTCTTGATTATGCTAAAGAGCTTAGAAATGATGAGTTTGATGTTGTAGATTTATTAAAAAGATATAAAAAAACCAGTGCACCTGCAGCAACCCAATTACACGCAATAGAACTTAAAAATTCAGAATTAAAAAAAGCTATTCAAGAGAAAAATATACCTATGTTAGATATATTGCTGGATTATTATGCAAAAGAACATAATTTGTATCCTGAAGAAGAATCAAAAAAAGAACAAGAAATAGCAATCGAACCAGATCCAAAAAAGCAAATGACATTGAGGCGGAAATTAAATCAATTGATTGCATCACAAAATGAGGCAGCAATAAGAGAACTATTAAAAGCCGGTGCGGATGTAAATTTTATACTGACTGAAGATAGAATACAGTGTACTCCATTATTAGAGGTTTTTGGATTAACCCAAAATATGAAAATTTTTCAACTATTGTTGGACTCTGGCGCTAATCCGAATATAGGTTCGCTGCATTATATAGTTGATAGCAAAATTGTGAAAGAACCTAGAGACTATCAGTGGCGTCAAGCAGTAATAGAAGCTCTAAATATTTATGATGAAAAGCAAAAAGCTAAAGAATTATTAGAGCAGATTAAGCTTATAAAAATAGATGAGATAAGAAAAGCTTTGGATCTAGCTAATTGGCCTAAAGATGTAGCAAATATTGTATGTGAATATTAAAAATAAAGGGTTATCGTATGAAATTTAATTTAAAGTTACTTATTATTACTTTTGCGTTAAGTTCTGGATTTGCATATGCAGCAGAACAGAAAGAAGATTTTGATAATGAAGATTTTCAGCGTTTTTTTGAGGCAAAATCGAAAAAATATAGGGCACAGTTTAGAGGAGAAGATTTCTTAAGAGAAGTAGAAATAGGTATTTTAAATTTGAAGCCAATTTGGTATAAAGAATGGAAGCGGCAAATTACGACCAATCCTGAAGAATATCTTTTTTATTTATTTGGTCGACTTGATTATAATAATAATATTTTTAAATCTGAATTTGATCAAAAGATAGAAGAATTAATTAAAAATAAAACTGATATTAATAATAACAAATATGCTAATGGGCAAACTTTGATGATGAAAATACTAGAAAAGATTAACGAAGCCATTGTACTAGTTAGAATAGATCATTTGAGACCTAATGTTCCTGAATTTATAAGAAATAGTTCTATTGCTCAAGCAGCAAAATATCAAAAATCGCTTTCAAAACTTATTGATGTTTTAAAGAAAGTTTTACCAAATGTTAATGATTTTTATGTAGAAGATAATTCTGGAAAAACTGTGTTTGATTATGCTAAAGACAATGACGAAGTTACAGAACTTTTAAAATCAGCATTAAAAGAACGTAAGAAAAATATTGAGGGATTATTAAATACAACAACTCCCTTGATACCAGCATTACAAGGTGTCACATTGGATTATTTGGCTTGTGAAAAATAGCTAATCTTGATTCTTAAAACAAATGTTTGTTAGTTTTTTGTTTAAAGGAGAACTATGAATTTGTTTAATAGATTATTACCAGAGCAAAAAGGTGTTATTTTTATATCAATAGGTTTAATTATATTGGCCTATATGTTTGGAATATTTAGTAATGCTTTAGCGCCGTTGGTTATTCTTAGCGCAGTCTTTTTGATTATGTATGGAATTTTTATCGGTAAATATTGGCAAATTTTTACCAGTATCAAAAAGGATTAATATTTACTCATGTTTTTTTTCTAGTTTTTCATGAAATCTAGGATTTTCTTCATCTAATTGGGTTAAAAACACTTTTCTTACAGGATAAGCTGTTTTAATATTATTCTCAGAAAGTTTTTTGATTATAGATAATCTAATATCGCTCATTATATCCCATTGATTCAGGACATTCACCGAGCTTAAAAATCCGCGTACCATGAAAACATAACCACTTTCAGAAAAATCATCTAACCTTATAATTGGTGCAGGTCTTTTTAGAACATTTGCATTTTCATCTAGGACCTGTGAAAAAATAGATATAACTTTACCGGGATCTACATTAAAAGGGATCGTAATGATAATGTCATTAAAAGCAAAAAATCCTGGCGAATAATCCCAATTGCAAAACGCAGAATTTGTTAATTTTGAATTAGGTACAATTATACTAACACTGTTTTTTCTGCGTAAAATAACTGAACGTGGAGTAATTTTGCGAACTACACCACGAACTTCACTATCTAATTCTAAATAATCTCCAATTTTGACTGATCTTTCAAGTAATATAATAAAATATCCTATAAAATCATTTGCTGGCCCCTTAATTGCAAAAGCTAAACCAACGGCTATAGCACCTACTAGAAACGGTATAAGACTATTTAATCCTACTCTTAAAAGACCAACAAGAAGAATAACTATTATTATAAAATAATAAGATATGCTAGAAACTGTATTTTGTACGCCTGTTTCAATCAAAAGTAAATTAAATATCCTATTTAATATAAAGCGGTTAAATGCCCAAGCAATAATAAATCCAAAGAATAAAAATGAAAATATTGTTATAAAAGATCCCAAAGTAATTGGTGTAGATTGGCCATTATCTCCAGGAACGTAGAAAATATGCAAATTAAAAGCTTCTGTTATTTTTTCTGGGGATACAGGCAAATGCCAAATTCTTGCGCCTACAAAAATTGCTATAAATAAAAATAATAAGAATGCAAAAATTATAGAAATACCATAAAGAGTTTTTGAATGCGCAAATCTTTCTTTAACTTCGTCATCCTCTGTTGAGAAAAATAAAAATGAGGAAGCTCGCTTTAAGAAAATTTGTAACCACCATAGGCCTGTGATTAGTAAAATTGTAAGGATAGAACTCCAAAGTATAAAGGAAACTAGCCTATTAAATCCTCCAATATACGGATCACTAATTATCATTAGGATTATTACAATTGTAAGTAATAAATAATAATAATTATCTATTTTATTTCTTATCCATATCCAAAATGAACTTTTTGTGGGAATAATGCTTAGTATTTCTTCTTTTCCAATCAAAAAAATAAGTGACGCACGAAATATGATAGAATAAAGTGCCAACAAAATTGTAGGTAACTCAGATTTTCCATATGTTATGGATGCGAATGCTTCTCTGAAAAATAGCAAAACTATTGTGGAATAAGCAAAAATGAGAAATATTTGTGTAAATCTTCTTTGAAATGAATCGTTAAGTAGAACATAATTATTGCTTATGTTAAATTGTATTAAAAATTTAATAAATTTGTGAGCTAAATAACAAAGATAAATAATAGAAAGTAAATTAAAAATAACTAAAAAACCAAGATCATTTAAAAAATTTATTTTTATTAAAACAAATAAGAGTGACCAAATGAAAATAGTTAATAAGTTTAATGAAACAAATCCTACGATTACGGCCAATAGAAAATTAACGAAACGCAAGCTTGCATTTGCAGGTTTAATGGAAAGAAGTATTTGAAAGATAGATGGCAATAATTTTTTTAGGAGAAAAAATAATAATATAAGTAATAAAATTTGAAGGAACAAACTAATTAAAGTTGATACATTAAATATTTGAGAAACTACTAATTCTAAGTTTTCTCTTGAGAAAAAGGTTGAAGTAACATTTTTAAGATCAGAGATAAATAATTTCAAGTCTGGAATAATATTTTTTATATTGGTCCATGTAATTGCATACTCAGATCTTTGCAAAACTCCAACAACATTGCTTAATTTTAATATTATAGGATCTAGATCTTTTAGTGAGGATTTTAAAACTGAAACCAAATTAGAATAAGTTTCCAAGAGCTTATTATTATATTCATTTTGTAGAACAACTTGTTCTTCAGATTTTGTCAAAAAAGTTATACTGGAATCAAACTGACCTTGCGAATAATGTGAAACGAATTGATTTTGTCTATTTTTAAGTCTGCGTATGGTTTCTTTAAGATTACTGAGAGATCTAGTTTGATTGTTCAAAATATTAGTAATTATATTAATTTTTTCTTTGTATTTGATTAATTCTTTTTCTAATTCCAGTTTTATATTGAGATACTTTTTTCTTTCATTATTTACATTTTCTTCTGTTCTTAATTTATGTTGAGAGATTTTATTCCAAGATTCCAACAAATTTGCGGAAATTTCTTGAGAGCCAAGAGTATTCTTTTCGAGTTCTCTTTGAGCGTCCTTTAAGCTTATTTCTCTTTCTAGTGTTAGAATTTGAGAATTTATATAACCTAATTCATATAAGCCTGGTTCAAAGTTGACTATATTAGGATCTATGCTCCAATCATCTAGAGAGCGTAAATCATTAAGGTGAATGTTATAATTTTTATTAATATTTTCAAATTTTTGTCTTAAATGGTCTTTTTCTTCTGATAAGTTACTGATTTCTTGAGTATATTTAGATTGTAAATCTATAGATTCTCTTTTTTTATTAGCCAGTTCTTTTTCTGAATTATCTAGATCAAAATCTGTTATCCATAGCGAGTTTTCTAAATATATTAAATCTTCTTTTAAAATTTTTAAAATAGATTCTGATATGAATGCTTCGGTATTATTTAATGAAATTTTATAATTAGATTCCTTTATACTTAAGGTAAGATATTTCTTTTTTGCATGTAATAACTTAACATCTAAATCTAGAATTTCTCCTTTTTGACGAATAGAAATACGTCCTTCTTCATCTGAAAATTTAACTTTGCCACTAAATTCTTTCTGATCTCTTTCTTTAGATTTTAATTGTTTATCTATATCAATTAAATCTTTTCTGTTATTTTCAATTAAATTTTCTAAGCCATTTTTATTTTCACTAAATGCTGCCAACTCTTCTTCTTGACGCGAAATATCTTTTGTGAGTTTTTTAAGATCTTCAAAATTATATGAAGCCTTTTGTGTTATACTAATACCTTTAAAATTAGAGTTATTAATATAGTTTTCTAATATTTCAATATGTTGTTCAAGAGTGTCTAAAATACGTTTACGTAAAAGTTGTGTATCAATTAACAATTGGGATAATTCATTTAACTTAGATAAAATCTTATTTAAAAATTCGCGATCCTTAATTTTAGCTTCAATTAATTTATTTTTGATATCTGTGGTTTGCTGAGCTATTTGATTAATATCTTTTTGAATTTCTTCTGTGAACTGTTTTTCATCTGCGTATAAAAGATCTTTTTCTTTTTTTATCACAGATAACAGATGTTGTTTTTCTTGTAATCCACCAGTAATAATGAGTTTTTCATTATTTTTTGATTTACCAAAAGGTAGTAAATCAAAAAAACCTGCATTAACAAGGTTAAAATTAAAAATTAGTATTGCTAAAATCTTCAATATTTTCATTATATATCAATTCATTTAAAAAACTTTTTACATTAAACAATTTAATACATTTAAATAACCAATTACCAATCTTCTTTTCATCATCTAAATCTATTTTTATATTAATAGCCTTGTCAATAGAATAGATAGCTAATTCATGACAATAAAAGTTATTATCTGAAGGATATATACCCAAAATTAAAAAAAATTTATATAAAAATATTTTTTTGGAATAAGTTGATTTGAATTTGTCAAAAGATGAACATAAAAAATAAATTAGTTCAAATAATTCATCACATACAGCCTCTTTTGGTGTGCAATATTGATAAAGTTCTAGTACGTGGTGTAAAAAATAAATATCTGAATACCAAGATATTGGGTATTCAATAATTTCAAAATTTTTAATTATATTGAATTTTTTAGAGTTATCAATTATATATCTACTAATTATCATTCCATTTGTAAGTCTTGGGTCCTTGTTGTGATTTGCTACTGATACAGAAATTTTTCCTAAATATTTATCAAAAAGTAAAATCTTATTTTTTTGTGGGAAATAAGACTTTAAAACAACACCTAA
>JABDFA010000001.1 GCA_013286795.1 Candidatus Babelota bacterium | reverse complement strand
AGTGTTTTTTCATGATCCATAGCTTGTGTTAAGAAAAAAAATTTTAGAAGAATAACAAGTGATATTTTGTGAATAATACAGAAGATATTAATGCATTATGTTTATTGCCCAGAAATAAATTAGCTTCAGCCTCTCATGATTTTGCTTTCTAAATTAACATTGCTAGTAAATATATTATACAAGATTCAAGTAAATTATAAATCTATAAAGTTTTAAGGAATTTAATGGATCAAATAACTTGGGCTGATTTTGAAAAAGTTGATATACGAGCAGGTACTATTATTAAAGTAGAAGATTTTCCAAAAGCTAAAAAACCTGCATATAAGTTATGGATAGATTTAGGCGAACTTGGTGTAAAACAATCTAGTGCGCAAATTACTAATCATTATAAAAAAGAGGATCTTCTTAACAAGCAAGTTATATGTATTGTTAATTTCCCAAAAAAACAGATTGCAGATTTTACTTCAGAAGTTTTAACTACAGGTTTTCCTGCAGAAGATAATACAGTTATTTTAGCAACAATAGACAAAAAAGTTGCCAATGGCGTTCACTTATTTTAGTTATAATGAAGTCAAAAATGGACTTTTTACGAAACTTAAAGATTATCCCATTTCCGTTCGCCCTGAGTGCCGCACGTAGTGCGGTGTATCGAAGGGTAAAGACAAATTTCGTTCATGGATTCGATACGTTTGCTTCGCAAACACTCACCACGAACGGGCTTTCAAAGATAGTTATATTTGGTTTAGGAAGAAGTCTAATATATAAAATTATAATTTTTATAACCTTTACTGTATCTTTAAATCCAGTTCGTGCTTTTGCTATTGAATGGGATAAACAAAAAGCATTAGATTTTATTGAAAAATCTTGGCATCAACAACATTTCCAATCTTTGGTGAGTTCGTCAAAAACTATGAAAAGTTGTGAATTTGCTCCAAGTGAGGTATTTTCTACAATTTTAATTTTTGATCTTTTAAAGCAGTATGATTGGTGTCTTAAAAGTGAAGTAATTAATTACGTAAAAACAAATATAAAAGATTGCACTCTACACTTTTTTGAAAATCCAAATATCTTGCCTGCTGATGTAGATACAACATCATTAGGATTAATGGCATTAAATGGTTTAATAGAGAATAATTATTTAAAACAAATCGTTAAAAGAATTTCAGAAAATACAAATAATGGTGTAATAAAGGTATATTTTGACAATACAAGTTATCGTCAAGAAATTGTTGATCCCGTAGTTTGTGCAAATGCATTATATTCAATTTACAGCATAGACAGCTTAATAGATGCATCAGTAACAGAAAATTATTTATACAATACTCTTTATAATGAAGAATATCAAAATGGGACTCGTTATTATCCATCTTCTTTTACGTTTTTATGGGCTGTTTCTAAACTTTTAAAACTTGAAAATATGAAATCAAAATTTTTGGATTTGTTAAAAGAAAAAATATTAAAAATAGATCCTAATTTAATAGAGGATTCTCTTGATCTTGCTTTTTATATAATAATTACCACAAATATTAATTTACCTAATATTCACGAAAAAAAACGCTTAGCCGAAATACAATTGGCAGATGGCTCTTGGCCACCTTATGCATTTTTTAAATACGGGTCACAGAATAAATATTTTGGTAGTAGTCAAATATCAACAGCCTTTGCTATTTGCGCGTTACAATAATAGGTTCAGTTAAATCAACTTAACTTATGATGCAATTTGGTAGATTCGAATATAAGCTTTTATCTGGATTTTTAATCCACGCATTTTCTATTGATTCTTTCTCATGCATAATTCTATCAAATTCTCGGTCAGGAGAATCAGTTAATACTGCCTCGTTAGACCATATTTTTATGGAATTATCCAATGATCCGGAAACCAGAAATAATTTATTATTTCTTAACAATGGACATAATACTTTGACGCCGCTGGTATGACCTCTTAGTGTATCGATACATGTATTTGTCTTTAGATCCCATATTTTTATAGCCCCATCCCAAGATCCAGAAGCTAATTTATTTCTTGGTAATATGCACGAGGCATTAACAGTTTCTGTATGACCCTGGAGTGTAGCAATACATTTATTTGTTTTAAGATCCCATATTTTTATAGTTCCATCAAGAGATGCAGAAGCCAATTTATTTTCTGGCAATAAACATATTGCATCTACAGCATCTTTATGACCTTCAAGAGTAGCAATACATTCATTTGTCTTAAGATCCCATATTTTTATGATTCCATAGTTAGATCCAGAAGCTAGTTTATCTCTTGTCACTAAACATAGTGTATTAGCATAAGCATAATTTGTATGATCTTTTAGTGTGGTGACATATTCTTTGGTATTAAGATCCCATATTTGTATGGTATTATCTGTAAAGGCGCAAGCCAATTTATTTCTGGGTAATAGGCATAATGCTTCAGCACCAGTTGTATGATCTGCTAATGTATAGACGTATTTATTTTTATCTAGATTCCATATTTTTATGGTACCGTCAACAGATCCAGAAGCTAAGTAATTTCCTGGTAATAAACATAATGTAATAATATAGTCGTTGTGACCCCTTAGCTCAGCAATGCATTTATTTATATTATTATCCCATATTTTTATTGTGTTATAAGATGATGTGAAAGCTAATTTATTTTTGAATACGCATATGACAGGAGTGTTATTATTTGCATTATTTATTGTTCTTATGCACTTCCATTTATCTTTGATAGGAATATATTGTTGTACTAAATTACTTAAATCCTTAATAAGGTACTGCTCTAGAGATTCACTACGATAAGCATTGATTTTCTCGACTAAAGCTGACGGAGCTTCTTCTCTTTCTTTCAACTCTTCCATTGCTCTAATATTAAAATGCAAAACTAAAACAAAGATTATTATTTTTGACATATTATTCATTTTAAATACACTCTATTATTTTAAAACTAACTTATGATGCAATTTGGTAGACTTGAATATAAGTTTTTATCTGGATTTTTGATCCATGGGTTTTCTCGTGATTCTTTTTTATTCATAATTTCATTAAATTTCCGATCAGGAAAATCTGTCACTATTGCCTCATTGGTCCACAATTTTATTGTGTCATCATAGGATCCTGAAACCAATTTACTTTTTGGTAATAAGCATAATGTTTTTATGCCACCTATGTGTTCTATAAGTGTATCGATAGATTTAATTGTACCCGGCTTCACCAAGGTTTCGACGGGCAGGTCAAGATCCCATATTGTTATAAGTCCATCTAACCAGCAAGCAGAAGCCAATTTATTTCGTGGCAACAAACATAATGATGTAATGCCTTGTCTATGAGCTTGTATAGTTACTATGCATTTATTGTTTATGAGATTCCATATTTTTATTGTCCCATCTTCAGATCCAGAAGCTAATTTATTTCCTGGCAATAAACATAATGTAGTCACAGCCTCTGTATGACCTCTCAGAGTAACGATACATTTATTTGTATTAATATTCCATATTTTTATAGTATGATCTACAGACCCAGAAGCTAGAAAATTTCCTGTCAAAGAACTCCAGAAACATAATGCAATACCAAGGTGTGTATCTTCTTCTCCTAATGTAGCGATACATTTATTATTTTTAAGATCCCATATTTTTATGGTACCATCTATAGACGAAGAAGCCAATTTGTTACCGGGCAATAGACATAGTGCATAAACATGACCATTATGACCTTTTAGTTTAGTGACTAATTTATAAGTATCAAGATCCCAGATTTTTATTGTTAAATCATGAGAGGCTGAAGCTAATTTATTTCTGGGCAATAAACATAATGCATTAATATCTTCTGTATGGCCAGCTAGTTCGGCTATACATTTATCTGCATTAAGATCCCATATTTTTATTTTATTATTAGATGTAAAGGCTAATTTATTATTTGGCAAAGTACACATGGCACTGATGATATTTGCATTATCTATTGTTGATTCACACTCCCATTTGTATTCATAGGGAATATATTCTTGTACAATGTTGCTTAAATCTTTAATAAGATGTTGCTCTAAACGCTCGCTGCGATAATCATGGATTCTTTTGGCTAAAATTTTTTTTGCTAAAGTAGATTTAGTTTCCTGTCTTTCCTTCAATTCTTCCATTGTTTTACTAGTAAATGGCAAAGCTAAAGCAAAGATCATTATTTTTGATATATTATGCATTCTAAATGTCCCCCTTATATTGTTAAAGTCTAACCCTAATCGTTATTTACCCTGATATATTAAATTATATCAAATTCAAATAGACATTGCAAATCGGGTTTTTTAGGCTTACACAAATAATTTATTATTATATATGAAACAATCTTTGAAATTACTTTTTTCTAAGAATTTTACGAGCTTTATCAATAAGAATTAATCTTTCCTTATCCCATTGTTCTATTAATTCTTGTTTAGATGTATTTGGATTTTCCTTTATAAATTTTTGAGAAAATCTAATAAAAGCCCATTCTTGTTTGGGAGCCTTTTTGTGAATTTTGTTTCGTTCATACTCTGTCTGCCATTCTTTTGCAAATTCTGCATAAGTTGGTGGGTTTCCCAATAACCATTTTTCACGTAACCAATCTATGCCAGAAGCTGTAAAATGAAAGTGATCGCCAATTATCTTTTTAAAAAATTGTCTTGTAGCGAGATCGTTTTTGTAGGTTCCATAAAGTATTAATGATTGTGGTTCTAATTTGGTTGTTTTTGATTTTGCTTTTGAAATTTCAGGAATTTGCTTATGCGGTAATTCTTTGCCTGTTTTAGCATAATGAACTAAACGTTCAATTAGTTCTTTTTTATTAAATGCTTTTGTAGATAAATTTAAAGCTTTCAACTCATCTTTAAGTTCTGCAACATGCATGTATGATAACCACTCTTGTAATTCTTCAAAATCAATTTCTGGTTTCATAAAAATTAAACTTATATTTTATTGTTAGTTTTATTGTAACCTAATTTTATCAATAATAATCCGGTTAATGTGGTTGTTGCTGAAATAGCTATTTCACGATATTTTTCATGTAGTAATACGTCATATAATGTTTTACTACCTTTAGAGTTAGATATCATCTGATTTAATTTAGTTAATTGTGATAATCTATCAAAGCCATTAAAAACAAGTCCAATGCCACCGAGTATACAAGCTGATGCTGTATAATTTATAGCTTTAGATTTTTGTGGAATAGAACAGAATAGGAATGAACTAAAGATTATCGATAAAAATATTGAATTTTTCATAAAAACCCTAGTTTGAAGATAAGATAAAAACTAATCTATAATAAATTATATAGGATAATTCTGTATTCTTCTATTTATTTTAGTTAATTCTTTAACTCTATTCTGTAAAATTTTAATTCTTTCTTTTTCAACTGGATGTTGTGAATCTATACACCAATGTAAGATCTTATAACAAGAAGGATTGTTTTTTAACCATAGTTTAAAATCCATATCATTTGCAAAATGTTTAAAAATGAATTGAAATAAACAAAATGCCTGAGGATAAGTAGGCTCTGGCGAACATTGAATTTGTCCAAGCTTTAATTTAAAATTTTCTAATACTTTATTTTCAAAATTAATATAATGTTGAATATTTTGATTTAAAGCCTCTAGAGATGTGATTTTTGACACAGCAAATCTATCAGCTTGATATTCATTTTTTTGTTTGTATTTATCAATTAACAAATTTAATACAATAAAAGCTAAACTTACTCTAACGCTTTTCTTTGTAATATTAGAGAACAATTTGTTCATAGTTTTATTTTTCCATACTTCATAGCCTATTTCTCTAGCTAGAATTATATAGAAAATATCTTTAGATTTTAGAATCGCATTCAAAAAATAAATAGTGTGATCTATTCTATTTGCTTCATTTAAAATATGACCTAATTCATGCAAAATTGATATTTCATCTTTAGGTAGAATGAGTTGAAGAGAATGATTTAGAATATATTCAGGAGGTATTAATATTGTATTTTGGCTAGGAATGGCTCCAAATTCTCCCGAATCTTCTTTAAAATTTAAAGAATTGATTGTTTCTTTTGCAATACCATATTTTTCAAATATAGATTTATATAAGTCAACAGCTTTTTTTGGAACTTCAGAAAGTTTTTCAACATTTTTACCTTGTTGTTTAAAATCTTTATATTCAATATGTATAAAATAAGTGATGGTAGATAAAGATATTGTGTGATATATTTTTGGAAAATGCTTTATGAAGATATGTTTAAAACTTCCTGCATTGATACATTGAATTGGAAATATCAACACAAAATATAGAGTAGTGTAAAATCTAGAAGTTTTCATCTTTGCTCAAAATTATAGTTTATATTTTTAAATAATATTTTATTAAATAATAGCTGATCTTCTATGTTTTTCCAATTAAAGTTTCGCAATGTGACAAGTTCTATTGTCCAAAAGTGAAGGCATATAATGAGATATTTTCAGGAAATTTTAGTGTGAGTTTATGGCGTCCAAAATCATCTTTTAAATCAATAATATCATACATACGTGCTTCACTTACTTTGATTTGACCCGTATCAGTCATATCTGTTGTAAAATATTTTTTTTGTACTGGTTTATCATCAAGAAGAACAGTGATTAATTTTGGCTCAGGTGATTTCATAACAAGATAAACGTGATTTGCTATAAAATTTAAATCCAATATTGAATCATTATCTTGAGATTGAATAAATTGTGGCATAACAAGCCAAGACCCTTTTAGACCAACTTTATCATTTTCTAAATTTTTATAGTCGTAAAGATTTTTTTTATCTCGAATTAGTTCAGTTTCCATAACATAATTTGCAGCTCGTTCATATCCTAAATAAATTTCAGGGGTTAATTCTTTAAAACTTATTTTTTCAGGTTTTTTTTCGTGCAATGGAGGAAGTTCTAATAGATCTCTTATCATATTTTCAGTTTCTAAATATGCGCCTTCGCCAAAATGCTTGTCTTTGATAATTCCAGTACGATCTATTAAATAATGGGCCGGCCAATAATGATTATCATAGCTTATCCATGTTTTATAATCATTATCAAGGGCTACAGGGTATTTGATGTCAAAACGTTTGACTGCATTTTTCACATTTTCTAAATTTTTTTCAAATTCAAATTCAGGTGTATGTATACCAATTATTATGAAATCTTGATCATGATATTTATCATAAAGCTCTTTAAGATGGGGTAATGTTCTAATGCAATTAATGCAGCTGTATGTCCAAAAATCAACAAGTACAACTTTTCCTCGTAGTTTTTCAATTGTTAGAGGTTGAGAATTTATCCAATCTTTAATACCTATAAAATCAGGCGCCATATTTTCAGAGCTTGAATTAAAAATAGAACTGTTGGGTTTCAATTTTTTTAACTCCTTTTTTACAGATTCATTATCTTCAATATTTATTATGGGAAAATATTTTAAAGTGATTTGTTGTAAGATTACATCGAAATGGAATGCTATAGCAAGAGCACAAAATATCATTAAAATTCCGAACAATTTTCTTATAATTTCGGTATATTGTGAAATCATATTTGTTGAATTAATAATTTTATTGCTGCCATATGCAATTAAAAACATAGGAATTCCAGTACCCAAACTGTAGGCTAATGTAATAAGGATAGTAGAATATGTGATTGCATTTGTTGCAACAAGAGTTGATATTGTTGCCAAAATTGGACCAGCGCAGGGTGTCCAGATAAGGCCTAAGGCAATTCCAAAAATAAATCCGCTAAAAAAACCTTCACCTGCAAAGTTTGATTTTTCTTGAATTTTATTTCCTAAGCTAGAAATCCCGGAAGTTAGTTTAGAAAAATATTTACCAAGATTTTCGGACAACATGGTAAGGCCAAAAAATGTAATTAAAGCTATTGCAAAATATCTTAAAAGATTAGGTGAGATGCCTGATATTTTGACTAAATATGTTAATGTTAATGTAAAAAAAGCAAAACTTAAAATAAGCCCACTAATGATTCCAAGAGGTCTATATTTGCCTGAACCTGCACCTGCTGCTAATAAAATTGGCAATACCGGTAAAATGCATGGTGAAAGAACTGTGACTAATCCGGCAAGAAATGAGAAAATTAGCAAAATAATCATTTAATCTCTTTTTGTTAAAGTTTTTTTATTAGATTAAATGACTATATTTATAAATATCAATAGATAATATCTCTTAAATATTTTGCTCTTGTTTTACCATCATAATGTCCGGTTAAAACTATGCTTGGTAGAGCACTAAGTATACCCATAGATGATTTATTTAAATTGACGATTTCTTGATGTGTTTCAAAAAAACTTGCAGCTGCTTTTATTTCTTCAGGCGAACTGAATTTAGTTGCAAAAAGATCTGCATTTTTTTCTTCTCTTGATTTAAATAGAACATTGGAAGAATAGCTCATGATTAAATCAATTAAACCTGCAATTGTTATACCAATAATAATAGCAAAAAATCCCAATACTTTTAAAAAGTAAAAAGTTGTTACAAGTCCAATATAGGCTGAAATTGTTGCGATAATGCCAATAAGAGCTAATTTTTTATAAGAATAATTTGCAAAAACATGACCAAGCTCGTGTTTAAAGATAAAAGTTTGAGCATCAGGAGTTAGGATATTTTTGATTTTCTCAATTTTTTCTTTTTGTTTTTCAGCCATAGGGCTAATTATGTGATGATTAAGTATATCTATTACTTTTATGGCTTCAGGATCATGATTAAATCTTTGGCATAATATTGGATCTATTGAAACTGTGTTTAATATTGTCATGGCAACCATTTCATTTGAGTAACCATAACGAAGGTTTACTGAGTGTGGATCCATTTTGCAATCAACAATTATTTTTTCTAATTCAGGTTTATATAGGGAAGGTATATATTTTAAGCTCTCTGCTTGAGTCTTTGTTGCTCTGTAGTTTAAATAAAAAACATAAATCCCTATTAACAGGGAACATACTATTTTGCCACTGGTGCTAAGCAAAATTGCCGGATAAATCTGATATAAAATAATAACTGGAATCGATAAATTAATTATACCAATTATTTGTTGCTTTAAGATGGTTTTTAACATTTTAGAATAATCCCTACTTTTAATGTGATGTTTTGTAAGATATTATAAGTTTACATGCATTTAAAAAAGTATACAACGGGGTGGTATTGATTATGAAAGGCGAATCTATTATAAAAATAATTATGTTTAAAATGGATTAGTTATAGTTAAAAAATTTTCTATTTTTTGTCCATGATGCATATCCTCTGAAAATAAAATGGTGCATTTATTTTCAACAGCTGCAGCAATTACAAGACTATCAGTAAAGCTGTATTTATACTTTAATGCTATGTTCATTGCTAATTTCAAAGTAGAATCAGTAATTATCAAAAGATTGAATGCTTCTAAAAACTCATTTACAAACTTTTCTATTATTTCAAATTCAATCTTATATTTTTTATTGAGAGCGCGTATGAATTCAAATAATATCTGAGTGCTGATAAAAAACTCATTATTTTTACTTAATAAGTTCTCGACTTTAGATTTTTTATTAAGATCGGTTTTAGAATGGAGGTATAGCAAAATATTGGTATCTAAAAAATACTTGTTAGTCTCGATCATATAAATCTTCACGATTAAATTTTATATTCTTTGTATCAATATTTGCCGAACTGAATTTTTTTCTTTTTTTCTTTGGTTGTTTTTCTAAATTTTCTTCTAATATAATAATAATCTTTAATTTTTCTGGTAATAAGTTCTGATATTTATTTGGTATCGTAGCTTGAATAACACCTTTTTTTGCTTTTGCTTCTAGAATAATTGCTTCTTCCATAATAATTTCCTATTTTCTTTATAATAAGCCAAGAGTCTAAAGTACTTATACCAAGTATTATCTATGAATAAAATAATAACAATTAAAATTTATTTTTAATGTTGTAAAAAAGAAGTAAGATTGAAAAGGATGCTTTAATTATGAAAGGTAGATCTATGTTCAAACAAACAAAAACAATTTTATTTTTTGTGTTTAATTTTATTATTTGTTTTCAATTATGCTTCTCTATACCTGAAGAAGCTCATTCTAAAGGTTTTGTGTATCTTAATGAAGTAGATCCGACGATTATTGTTTCTTTACGTTATGCAACAAATGAAAATTTTGTAGGCAAACCAGTTGATGGATATAAAAAGCCAGTTGCTATTATGACTAAGCGAGCAGCTGAGGCTTTAAAAAAGGTTCAAGATAGAGTTAAAAAAGATGGATATAGTTTGGTTGTGTATGATGCTTATCGCCCTCAACAAGCTGTTGATCATTTTGTAAGATGGAGTGAAGATGTTAATGATCAATTAAAAAAAACTCAATATTATCCACGCGTAAATAAAGCAGATGTATTTGATTTAGGTTATGTAGCTAAACGCTCAGGTCACAGCAGAGGGAGTACTGTAGATTTGAGTCTTATTAAAGATAGTAAGTCTTTACATGAGATTAAAGAAAGAAATCGTAAACTGCTTGATGGTTATACTGTCAAAATTTTAGATGATGGAACTATTGATATGGGATCATCATTTGATTTATTTGATGCAGCCTCACATTATGAGAACAATCTTATTAAAGATAAATTTAAAAAATTGAGAACTTATTTAAAAAATGTAATGGAAGAATTTGGATTTAAAGGTGTCACTGAAGAATGGTGGCATTTTACTTTAAAAAATGAACCATTTCCTGCAGATAAAGACGATAGTTATTTTAACTTTGTAGTTGAATAAACAAATATATTTAAATTGTAAGGTTGAGCAGGGAAGATGATAAGAAAATTTTTATTTATATTTCTGGTGATTTATAATGTTGTTAATGCAGCTGTTTCTGAGTTATCTTTATTTAAAAAATATGAAACCTTACAATCTAAATTGCCATATATTAAATTTTGTGACTTACCTACTCCTATAGTCAAGCTTGAAAAATTAGGTAATAGCATAGGCTGTAAAAATCTTTTTATGAAAGCTGATTATTTAACAGGAAAAAAAGAATCTGATGGATCACATTTATATGGTGGCAATAAGCCTCGAAAATTAGAATTTCTTTTAGCAGATGCTCGCAATAAAGGGAAAGAAACTATTATTACTTATGGTTGTGCGGGCTCCCAGCATGCATTAGCAACAGCTGTGTATGCAAAAGAAATGGGCTTTAAAAGATGTATTTTAATGTTGAAAGATCAACCGAATTCACCAATAGTTAGACATAATTTATTACTAGATTACTATATTGGAGCTGAGTTAAGATTTTTTCCGAATAATAAAGAACGTAGTTTAGCTACAGAAGAAATTTTGAAAAATGATCAAGAAGCCTATTTGATTCCAACTGGGGGTTCAAACGAAATTGGAGCTATTGGTTTTGTAAATGCTGTGTTTGAATTAGCAGAGCAGATTAAGCAAGGATTAATTAAAGAACCAGATTTTATTTATATACCAATTGGAAGTTGCGCTACAACGACTGGGTTACTTTTAGGTATTCAGTCTATAGGTCTTAAATCTAAAGTTGTTGCTGTTGCAGTTGAGCCAGAAGAAGTTGAAGATGAATTTTATTTGAAAACAAAAGAATTGTTTGATAAATCTAACAAATATCTAAACTCTCTTGATGAATCTTTTAAAATAGAATCTTTTCCTGAAGATAAATTAATTGTTAATAAGAAATTTGCTGGGATACAGTATGGGTTGGTTACTAAAGAAGCGTCTGATGCAATGCGTTTGGTGAACAAGATTGAAGAAGTTAAACTGGAAGGAACTTATAGTTCTAAACCAATTGCTGCTATTATGGATGATATAGCAAATGGTGTTATTAAAGATGAGACTGTTTTGTTTTGGAATACATTTTGTGGCATTGATTATTCATGTTTAACTAAATCTGTTGATTACAGAAAATTGCCTGTAGAATTTCATAAATATTTTGAAGAAGATGTTCAGCCGTTAAGTAAATATTAACTCTTTTTATCTTCTGTAGCTGGATATGTTATAGATGTTCCATGGACCACTGCCCAAGGAGTTAATGTATGTGGTTTAAGAGATGATATACTATAAATATCTTCAACTTGAATTCCATGTACAAGTAATGCATCACCAATCAAGGATCTATGGCATCTCCATGGAACAGCTTCGGCACACATAATGGCTACTGTTTTTTTATCAGCGATTTTAATAAGTTCTTGTAGTCCATCTTTAAATTCTTCTGTTTGCATATAATCTGCAAATCCTCTAAATGAAGCATTATGCCAAGCAGTATTAATTGAATTAGTATGTGTGTGTCGTAAGCCACCTAAATTTTTTTGATGACGATAACCAATGTGGTGATTTCTTAATACATGGGCTAAATCTTCACTGTTAAATTGGGGGTTATGACGAGATTTTGGAATTGTTCGAATATCAACAAGCTCTATGATATGATAATGTTTAAGAATATCTAAAAAGTCTTCTATTGTCCTATTTGAGTGACCGATTGTAAATATACATAACTCTGTTTTCATAAAATATTACTTAAATAAATTTACTTACTTATATTATGATATCTCTATCTTATAACTTTATTTATACATTTTGTATATTTTTTATCTTAATTAATGGTATAATAATGGCAAATTAACGGCAATTTAATGGCAAGATAATGGCAAATTATCAGGAGAAAATATGTTTAAACCAAATTATAGAGTAACTAATGAATTGATTGATTATCTTATAACTTTAGAATCTCTTCGCAAGGAAATAGACCTTTTGCCAATTTCTGTTTCTGTATTAAATAGTCTAAGAGAAACATCTAAAATTGAATCTATACATTATTCTACAATGATTGAAGGCAATAGACTTACTTTGCATCAAGTTAAAGAGGTTTTGTTGAATGATAAAACATTTGCCAAAGAAAGAGATGAAAAAGAAGTTAAAGGATATGAAAAAGCATTTGCATGGTTAAAGACTCAAATAGATAAAGGTAATGCTATTGAAGAAAAAACAGTTAAGCAAATACATGCAATTGTTATGGCTGGTGGAAGGGTGCCAAAGCCTACACCATATCGTGATGGTCAAAACGTTATTAGAGATGGCGCAACCGGAAAAATAGTTTATTTGCCACCTGAGGCAAAAGATGTACCAACTTTAATGAAGGATTTAATAGATTGGTTGAATAATTCAGATAAAAATAAGATACCGGTTCCATTGCAAGCTGCTATTTTGCATTATCAATTTGCAACTATACATCCGTATTATGATGGCAATGGACGCACTGCTCGTTTGTTGGCTACATATTTGTTGCAATTAAAAGGGTATGGTCTTAAAGGTATATATTCCCTTGATGAATATTATGCGCAAAATTTGCCAGCTTATTATGAAGCTTTAACTATTGGCTCCCATAATTACTATACAGATAGAGCTGATGCGGATATAACTTCATGGTTAGAGTATTTTTGTTCTAAAATGGTAGAAAGTTTTAGAAATGTAAAAAAACATGCTATTAAAGCTCAAAAGATTGGTAAAAAAGATTTGTCTAAACAAATTAAGTTGCTTGATAATAATCAAAAGAAAGTTTTATCTTTATTTAAATCAAAGGCTTTTATAACCTCTTCAGATATACAAAGGTTATTAAAATTGAATCCAAGAACTATTAGAAACTTAGCCCAAAATTGGGTTAAATCCGGCTTTTTGATAATTGCTAACACTTCGAAAAAAGCAAGAAAATATTCTTTGTCTAGTGAATTTGATTTTTAATCACTAAAAATACAAGATCTTATTTAAATAAATTTAGAAATGAGAGGGCAGCTGGAAATTTGTTGGTTGCTGTCACAAAATTCTGCGATTTCTCCGGATTTAATATAATAAACACGATCAAAAATTTGTTTAACGAAACCCATATCTTGGCTTGAAAGGCAAATTGTTAAACCTTGCGCTGCTAATTTTTTTAATATATTAACAAGGATAGTGGTGTTTAAAGGGTCCAGGGATGCTGTTGGTTCATCTAATAGAAGAACTTTTGGTTTTAAACAAAGTGCTCTGGCTATAGCAATACGTTGTTGTTGTCCTCCAGAAAGCTCAGATGGGTATTTATTTGCAAAATTTTGCATTTCAAGCTCTTGTAATATTTCAAGTGCACGTTTTTCTGCTTGAGATTTATTTAAGCCATGTACTATTAGTGGGTCAATACAATTTTGCAATACTGTTAAATTTGCAAAAAGATTAAATTCTTGAAATACGTATCCAATTTCTTCAGATCTTTGTTTTGAAGATAAACTATTAATTTTTTTGTCATTAATAGTGATCTTTCCATCAGTAATTGGCATAAGACCTATAAATGATTTTAGTAATGAAGTTTTTCCGGCACCACTTTGTCCAATTAATGTTGTTATTCTACCTGGAAGTAAAGAACAGGAGATAGATTTAAGAATAGTTTCATTTTTTAATTTTATTGTAAGATTATTAACGATTACCATGATGGCTCCTTTTTTCTGTGTAGATAATAATTATTTGTAATAGTGCAGAAAATAGTAAGTAAATAGATGCAATAAGTAAGTAAATTGGTATTGGATTTAATTCACGTGAAATAATATTCATACCTGTTCTTGTTAATTCTGTAATACCAATTGTTGCTAATAAAGATGTACTTTTAAGCAACTGTTCAAACTCTCCAAATAAACTTGGTAATATATTTTTCAAAGTCTGTGGCAATATTATACGCAATAAAGTATCTTTTATGGGATAACCTAATGCAAAACAAGCATCCCATTGACCTTGGGGTATACTATTAATACCTGATCGAACAATTTCAGTAACATATCCACTTGAACAAAAAGCTAAAGCTCCTATTGCTGCTACAAAACTAGGAATGTTGATTCCTAATGCAGCTGGTATGACAAAATAAGCAATTAAAATTTGTACATATGCTGGTATACCTTTTGCTATAAATGTGTAACATCTTATAGCTGTTTTTGCAAAAGTTGATGTTAAATGATGACAGCTGGCGATTCCTAGTAAAGTACCAATTGTAAGGCTTAAAATTGCAGAGATTATCCAAGCAATTATTGTTATTAAACTACCTTTTAATAGTAGTGGTAAATAATCTAAAATATTCATTATGATATATCCCATTTTTGTTCGAGCTGTGTAATTATTCCTGAATTTTTTAAATTTTTAACAGCCTGTTCTATTTTATCTATAAGTGTTGCATTCTCTTTTTTTAAAACTATGCCAATACCTTCTACTTGATCTTCTTGGGCCAAAGGTACATTTAAAATTTGAATTTCTGGGTATTTATTTTTAAATTTTTTGGCTATTGCGGGTTCTGTTAAAGCAGCATCAGCTTTGCCATATTGTATGTTTAAAAGAGCATCATCTATTTTTTCTACAGGAAGTTTATTAATTTTAGAATATTTATTTAAAACTGCATCTTGAGATGATGCAGGTTCAACACATATAGTTTTGCCTTGCATGTCTGAAATAGATTTTATTGTTGTAGGAATTGTTTGCCAAAAAATTAAGGGGTAAGAAGTTGTTGTTTCACCCTGATAATGTATCATGGCTACTTTTTTAAGGCGGTCCTGAGTGATAGACATTCCCCAAATAATTGCATCAATGCTACCTTGTTCTAGAGCAGTCAGAAGAGAAGTCATTGATCCTAAATCTTTAATGGTTAATTTTTTGTTCATTTCCTTTGCAAGCACATTGGATATGTCAATATCAAAACCTTCATACTCACCTTGTGAGTTAATGCTTACAAATGGCGCGTAACCTGCTGTTGTTCCAACAATAAAAGTATCACTATTTTTTTGTCTTATGTGAGACTTTTTTAAAAATATAAAGCTAGTTATAGCTAAAATTAAAAGTAATATAGTAAGCATTATTGTTTTGAAATTCATGTTTATCCCTTTCTATTTTTTGTATATTCGTTTAAGTATAAGCCTGTATCCATTGTATGGTTCGTCTTTTAAAAATCTTGCGACTCTTCCTATGGTTGCCAAACTGGCCCCTGTTTCTTTATTAATTTCACGATATGAGAGTTTTTCTTCATTCAAGATTTTGCAAACTCGCCAACGTTCCGCCAATGCCCTTATTTCTGCTGGTGTGCAAAGGTCTTTTAAGAAAGCTTCCATTTCTTGAGTGTTTTTAACTAATAATAAAGCTTGATAGAGCTCTTGGATTGCATTTTTATTCTGTTCCATTTGTACCTTTCCATTTTTTATATTTGTATCACTGTATTATTATGATAGCACAAAGGTGCGGCAAGTGTCAATATATTATTTTTAGTTTATTTTAATGAGTTTTTCAGGTATTCTTTTATCTTATCTATGCTAATTCTTTCCTGATTTGTTGTATCTCTGTGGCGTACGGTTACGCAATTGTCATTTATACTTTCAAAATCATATGTAAAACATAAAGGTGTGCCGATTTCATCCTGCCTTCTGTATCTTTTACCTATAGATCCTGATTCATCAAATTCAATTTCATAACCTAGTAATCTAATATCTTGATAGATTTTATACATTGGTTCATTTAATT
Organism: Candidatus Babelota bacterium; assembly: GCA_013286795.1. Lineage (GTDB taxonomy): Bacteria > Babelota > Babeliae > Babelales > JABDEC01 > JABDFA01. Next base: position 161,389 of record JABDFA010000001.1, on the reverse strand, counting down.
TTTTTACCAATGGGAGAAAGGCTGCTTTAATTGGAGCTATTTCTGGACTTAATTTTAAAACTATGCGTTCTTCTGAATCAATCAAATCTTCTGTGTAGGCATCGCATAATATTGTTAAAAATAATCTATCGCTGCCTACTGAGCATTCTATAACATGTGGTATATATGATTGCTTAGTTTCTTCATCAAATACTCCTAAATCTTTTCCAGAATGCTTACTATGTTGAGTCAAATCGTAGTTTCCTCTATTTGCAATGCCCTCTATTTCTTTCCACCCAAATGGAAATTCATATTCTACATCAGTGCAACTTATTGAATAATGGGCAAGTTCATCTTTGCCATGTTCCCTTAGTCTGATTTTATTCATATTAAGTCCTAGAGATGCATAAAACTCTTTTCTTGCTTTGCACCAAAGATTAAAATCATTTATGGCATTTTCAGGATTGCAAAACCATTCGATTTCCATTTGTTCAAATTCTCTACTTCTAAATAAGAATTGCTTTGGAGTTATCTCGTTTCTGAAAGCTTTACCAATTTGAGATACACCAAAGGGAATCTTTACTCTATTTGTTGATATTATATTTTTAAAATTAATAAAAATAGCTTGTGCTGTTTCTGGTCTTAAATAAGCTATTGATGATTTATCTTGTATTGCCCCTACATTAGTTTGGAACATTAAATTAAATTGACGTACCTCTGTCCATTTGGTCTGTCCGCAGTTTGGACATGGCTTTTTTAAATCAAGTTCATCTGCTCTAAATCTGTGTTTGCAATTTAAACAATCAACCATTGGATCGCTGAAATTTTGTACATGACCTGAAGCTTCCCATACGGGACTAGGTGCTAACAATGAACCTTCAAAAAAAAGTATATCTTCAAATGATTTTTGTAGTGATTTTAACCAAGCGTTTCTTATATTTCTTTTTATTAGGGTACCTAAGTGTCCAAAATCATAAACACCATTAATGCCGCCATATATTTCTGCTGAAGGATAAACTAACCCTCTGCGTTTACATAAAGATACTATTTTTTCTAAAGTAACTTGATTTTGTTTTGACATATAATCTCTATTTTTTTAGGTAAATTACTATATGAAAATGATAATTTAAATGCTTATATTTTGCAAATTTTGCTGAATCTGTGATCAAATACTTGTTTAAGCTTATTAAAAAATAATATTGTGTTATAAATATGGGAGATGTGACTGATGTATTTCAAAAAAAACTTTTATTTATTAATATTATATTATTTATTAACGTTTAATATAACTTTTAAAGCAGATATTTGTCCTCAAGTTATTGAACCGGATCCTATTGGTAATTTCTCGTTACCTATTTCTCAACAGCCAGGATGTCTCTTTGGTTTTGGGCAACACGTTGTAGAAAAAGGTGATTTCTTATTGGAGGCTTTTACGACTCAACTAAGAGGCAGAAAAAAAAATACAATTATAGTTGATCCTTACGCTTTGTATGGCATAACCGATGATTTGTCATTTCTGGTAAATGTACCGGTTTTTGTAAAATCCAAATATAATGATTTACATTCTTCCGGAATTGGTGATATCTTGCCTGTATTGGAATATGCTTATTATACAAAGCCAACAAAAAAAACTTATACTCAATTTACAGTTGTTGGTGGCGTTACCTTAGCAGTAGGTTCTGACACTAAAATACCTAATACAGGTTTTGGATCTTCAGCTTTTTTTCTAGGTTTTACTTTTGCCCACTGGACTCAAAGATTTTATTGTTTCGGCTCAATTGGTACTAATCAAACTACTACTAATAATAATAAAACCAAATTTGGAAGCTCTTATATTTATCAATTTGGAGGAAGTGTGAATTTGGGAGATTTGAGACCTGGTTGGATATTTGCGTTGGGCTGTGAATTTAATGGTATTTATACCCAGCGGGATAAAATTACTGGTGCAATAAACTCAAATTCTGGTGGAAATGTAATATTTTTTGGACCATCTTTTTTTGCTTCTAATGAAAAATTAATTTTCCAAATAGGTCTCCAGGGTACGGTTTTTCAACATTTGTTTGGTGTTCAGAATCATAATACTTATTTATTTGCTCTAAATGTTGGCTGGAAATTCAACTAAATTAGCGCTTAAGTCTTTTAATAGCATTTACCAATTTTGTACCAAAATCTCCAAGGAAAATTCCGTATACAATTAAAAAAATTGAACAAATTATTATTAAATAATATAAAATTTGTGTAAACATGCCTGATAATAGAACTAATCCTAGTATTATAAATAATAACCCTAATTGTTCAGGAGTTAATTTTTTTAATAATTTCATTATAATCCTTTTATTTTAAAATATTTATTAATCCAAAATATTAAGAACTAAATTATATTGTCAACACTTAAGATCTATTATTTTTTTTATATTTTATTAAACTAGTGATAAGATCTACAAATTAAGACTATTGAAAGGCTTTGTATAATGAACGAGATACGTGGTGTAATTTTAGCAATTATAACATCTTTATTTTTCTTTTTAGGTTTTTCAGTTTATAGATTATACCAAGGACAGAAAAATTTACTTGAAGTCATGAAATCTAATCAATCTTTAGAAGCAATTTCTGATCAATCTTCCAAAGATCAAAATGAAACTATATGTTCTACAGAAAAACTTTCTTGGGCGCAAATACAACCTAAAATTAAGGATACTGTTGTACAAGTTTTTTCTCAGGTTGCAGAATTTAATTGGTTAGAACCATATAAAACCCCAAATCAGTTGGGAGGTTCCGGTTCTGGTTTCTTTATTAATGATAAAGGATATTTAATAACAAATTTTCATGTAATTAATCAGGCTCGAGTTATAAGTATACAGATTCCTTCAATGGGCAAAGAGCTTGTAGATGTAGAAGTAGTAGGAGTTGATCCAGTCAGAGATATAGCTCTTTTGAAAATTCAAGATTCAGAAATTGAAACAGTAAAAAAGGAATTAGGTAAAATACCATTTTTAACTTTTGGAAATTCAGATTCGGTTCGTAGGACAGATGAGGTTGTTGCCTTAGGATATCCTTTAGGAATGATGTCATTGAAAAGTACAAAGGGTGTGGTCAGTGGACGTGAAAGTGTTATGAGGCGCCAATTTATTCAAATTGATGCTGCAATCAATCCTGGAAATTCCGGTGGTCCTGTATTAGATAAATTAGGTCAAGTAATAGGTATTTCTACTGCAGGGATACCATCTGCTCAAAATGTTGGATATATAATACCCATAAATGAGTTAAAACTTATTTTAAAAGATATTCAAAATCCTCCAGTAGACAAAGTTTTGCGAAAACCTTTCATGGGGGTATTTATTAATCCTGGAAGTGCAAAAATAATTACTAAATTTTTAAACAATCCTGAACCTGGTGGCAGCTATCTTACAGATGTATTTAAGGATAGCATACTTGATAAAGCCGGAGTGCAAGCTGGAGATATGATATATGAAATCAATGAAAATACAGTTGATGCATATGGGGAAGTATATATTGAAGGTTGTGAAGATAAAATGTCTTTAGTTGAGTATATTTCTTTAATACCATTAGGTTCTAAAATAAAACTTGTAGTATATAGAAATGGCAAACGTAAAGAATTTAATTTTAACTTTACTCAATCTAAACTGCCTGAGATTAGAGTTATGTATCCAGATTATGAAAAAATAGATTATACTGTTATAGGTGGTATTGTAGTGATGCAATTATCATTGAATCACCTTCCATTGTTAATTACACATTCTCCTGATTTAATTATTTATGAAGAAATAAAAAATCAGATTGAACCTGTGCTTGTTATATCCCATGTTTTACCTGATTCGCAGGCATATAGATCTCGTAGCATTGCGCCTGGTAAAAGAATTAAAAAAATCAATGATATAGAAGTCAAAACCTTGCAAGATTTTAAAAAAGCTATAAATAAAAGCTCTCTTACTAATTTTTTAATTATAAAAACGTTTGATGATGTTTTGACCGTATTGCCTTTTGAAAAAGTTTTGCAAGATGAGATTAAGTTATCACAAGTTTATAAATATCCATTATCACAAGAAGTACAAGCATTAATAAAAAAACAGTTAGAGAAGAATGGCAAAAAAGAGACTGGATCAATTGCTTAAAGATAATTTTCCACAGATTAGTAGAAACAAGATTTCAAGTTTGATTGTTCAGGGAAAAGTTAAAGTAGATGGGGTTGTTATTACTAAAGCTGGGTCATTGTTCAAAGAAGATGCTATATTGAATTTTGATTTTGAGGAGCCTAAATATGTCAGCAGGGCGGGATTTAAGTTAGAAAAGGCTTTAAATCATTTTAATATAAACGTAAAAGATTTGATTGTTATGGATGCTGGTATATCAACAGGTGGATTTTCTGATTGTCTTTTACAACATGGTGTTAATAAAATCTATGGTGTTGATGTTGGATATGGCCAAGTACATGAAAAAATTAGAAATGATTCGCGAGTAATTTTATATGAACGAACTAATTTACGTGAACTTGAAAATTTGCCAGAAAAAGTTGATCTGATAACTTTAGATCTTTCATTTATATCTATTTTAAAAGTTATACAAAGTGTTTATAATTTATTAAAAGATAATGGATTATTGATAGTTCTGATAAAACCACAATTTGAAGCAGGAAGAGAACAGGTTGGCAGAGGTGGAATTGTAAGCGATCCTAGAATTCATACTGAAGTGATAAAGCGAGTGACCGAAGGTATAGCTAAATCTGACTTTAAGCTTATTGGTTATACAGATTCACCTATACTTGGATCATCCGGCAACAAGGAGTTTTTAGCTTATTTTCAAAAAATTTAACTCTCTAGTGTGTCTTCAATATATTTAACCAATTTTTCTATATAATCAAATTCATCTTTAGTTGATAAAGTTCTTACTAGGGCTTTGAAATTAAATGCTTTATTTATATCTTCTATTTGATTACTTACAAGTGCATAAGGCCCTTCTTTTGAAGTAAAATATGGAACCAGCATATTAGGAAATTCAAGTTTTTTATTTACTTGTTTTATTTTTTTTAACCTATTGGTTTTAAAATCAAAGAAATACATGTCATTATTATCATCTACAAAAATAACAAATGCGGATATATCTTCAGGTAGCGCTTCTCTTCTGTAAACTCTAGGTTTATTATATTTAATATAAAATAAGACATTGTATAAATTAGTTTTTCTTCCAATATCAGAGAGTCCTCTGAGCTCATTAATAATATTTAATTTTTTGATATAAAAATATTTTTCGAAAACTGATTTTCCATAAGTTAGTGACTTTATCAAATTTGTTAAGCTGGTATTTATATTTAAGCTTTCCAATTTTGTTAGTCCAATTCCTGGGGTCATAGAAATTATAATAGGAAAATTATCAAATGCTTTACATTTTATGTTAATTTCTATAGGAATATCTTGTGGATATATTAAAATAGCACGCTTATTTTCTGAATTTATTGGTTTTTTTTCTAAAATATTTTTATTTAAAGATACATTTGATATGATTTCAATGTCACTTTCAAGAGGCACTACTCTAAATACTTCGGTTTCAGGTGACATTACTTGAGGTAAAGATTCTAGAGGAATTGCTTCTTTGGCTAATTCTCCCATAAAAGATATTGGCGCTAATATTTTTTTTAACTCTTCATCATTAAAAATAGTTGATTTTATACCAGAGCTAAGTTGATATAATTGATCAAAAAATGTTAAATAATCAAAAAATCCCTTTTCTATTTGATTAGGTTTTTTGACGCATTGTTTTGATAGATTAAAAAAAATAGGAACTACTGCATCGGTTGTTGAATTTGTTGCTATTGTAAATTTTGGCTTGTTATTACTTGTAATATTACCTCTAGAATTAATAATATTTGTTATATAGGGCAATATTCTATTATATCCACCAGCATAGCAAGATACATAATAAAAAAAGTTAACTCTTATTTTTTCATTAAAAAATGATATTAGTTTTCTAAATTCTTCTATAGATAAATTACATATTCTTGCATTTTTAATATCTACTTCTTTTACAAAATTTGAATATGTTTTATCAGAAATATCAGATATTTTTTTGGCAGCTACCCCATGTCCAGTTAAATAAATATTCCAAAGTCTAAAGAAATCATCTTGACCATGAACAAAAATATTAGATAAAGGTTCAATTTTAATGTCTCTATTATAAGATTCTAGATTGACTGTTTTTTTAATTTCATCCGCTGTAATTTTTTTTAATATTGATTCAGTATTGATTTTAAAACCTATTAGGGCTTCATATGGATCCAGGTCTCCATGATCGATTTTGAAATCTAAGGGTCTGAAATTATAATAAATCTCTCTTGAATATTCTTTTGGTATAAGCAGATAGAAATCACTGTTTTGTACTTTATAATAATTCCATATTTCATCTGAAATTAAAGGTTTATTTCTTAAATATTCATCATTTTGTTGCCAATCTAATAACACTCGTAGACTATAGCCTAATGTAATTATTGGGTTTTGGGCTTGGCAACAAGCAACTGCAAGTTCACCAGTTATAATTGGTTTGTCATACGTTTCTGTATCGTCTAATGTAATGATAAGATTTAGTAGGGGTTTAGGGGATGCAGGTTCTTTTTTTTGACTGACAGCTTTAGGTTTTATCTCAATACCTTTTTGCTTTTTAGCGGCCTCATCCATTTGAATTTCTAGTTTTGCTGCTTCTAGGGCTATACTTTGTTGCAGTGCTTGTTCTGTTTCATAATTTAATTTTGCTTCTTCGGCCTCTTTGTCTTCGGCTAATGTTGAAAAAGTTTGTGCGATTTCTTGTAAAGGTTTGTTATCTTTGTCTGCAGAAGCCAACTGATCTAGCTTGCTTTTATTGCCCCTAAATTTATCAAGTAATTTTTGTTGCTTTGCAATTGCAGCATGTCTGCTCTCTTCTATAACCTTTTCTTCTTGCAATCTTCTACTTTTTTCGATGTCTGTTTGTGGTTTTTTAAGCTGTGATAATTTTTCAAACAATCTTCTTTGATTTTCAATAGACTCAAGACGACTTTGTTCGATTTTTTCGCGTGATTTTTGCTCTTGTTCAGCTGTTTCTAAACTTAACCTCATTGCTTCTTGAATTAGTTTCTCTTCAAATTCTTGTGATCTTATTATATTTATGAAAAAAGCTATAAAGATACTTAAAATTATAGAAAGTTTATTCATAAGTAATATCCCCTATAGAAAGTTTATTCATATAATATAAATATTATTACCTATTATACAATAATCTTTTACTTTTTTGTTAATTTTATAATAAGTTCCCCATTTCTTTTAATACTTTTATTTAAATTAGAAGAGACTTCTTTTTTTATAATTCCATCTTTGAATTCTAGAACAGCTGTCAATTTATTACTTACTTGTAATAATTTATATTTAAAATCTCTATCTTTGGCTACAGAATATACAGTTTCTAAGGGCCCTAGAATAAACATGGCGGTTGAAGATTGTTGTTTTTCGCAATCTAATTTTAAATTCCCAATTTCTTTTTGAATTTGATTTATTTTTTTTACTTCACTTTGATCTTTTATAAATTCTTTAGTTTGAGAAATTTGTTCTTCTATTATTTTAATTTTTTCCAATACATAATTTTCTTTAGAATCATTTTTTTCAGATGCTTTTAAATTCACTTGTGCATTATTGCAGCTTGTCTCGGGTGTTGATATTGCAAAGAGAAATAATGCGATTGAAAAAGCTTGGAAGAAGCTAAATTTTTTAATATTTTTTAACATTGTACTACTTTTTCTCCTCTATTTAATATAAAATATATTACCATGCGCCTGTAGCTCAATGGATAGAGCGCCGGACTTCGAATCCGTAGGTTGCAGGTTCGATCCCTGCCAGGCGCACCATACTTCGCCAAGGCTTCGTATGGCAGGCCAGCCCTTCGTAGCTACGTTAGTAGCGTAGTAGGGCCAGTCACTTGTGAAACAAATGACCAGCAGGATTCTTGATGTTTTTGATATTATATAAATTTATTATTTAATTTGCATAGGAAAATTAAATAAATTTTTTGCGTCCGTAGCTCAGTTGGATAGAGCGGTAGATTCCTAATCTGCAGGCCGCAGGTTCGATCCCTGTCGGACGCACCATACTTCGCCAAGGCTTCGTAGGGCAAGCAAATTTTTTCTTATTGTCTTTTATTATAAATGTAGTATTATTGAGCATGTAGGGTCTATTTTTATCTAATTATTTAATAGAAATGTTCAATGTTTTGGAGTCTTATGAAAATTCAAACAAAATCATTATTCTTATTTTCTTTTCTTGTTGTTGGATCAATAAATTCAGCTGAAGTTACTCGTGGGTTTAAAAAATTAGGTTCAGGTACGGTAGATGTTATAACAGGCTCCGTTAAAAAGTTTTGGGAGTCTGAAGGCAAGGTTAAAAAAACTATAATAGCTGGAACAGCTCTTGGTCTTGCTGGGTATAAAAGAGCTTTTCTTTGGAACAAAGCTATTGCAACAAAAAATTATATTAAAGAATTTGGTACCTATACAAAATTATTTGGAGCAGCTGGAATAGGCGCTGCTGGAATTTTATATAAAATCTATTCAAGAAATAGTGCAATTAAAGCCTTAGAAGAAATTGAAGAGTCTTATGATAACAAAGTCGTTAAGGCTAGTGATAGAAAAAAACCTGAAGAAATTTCTAAAAAATGGCATTTCTGGGGATGGAGAAAAAATTATGATGAAGATGGAAGGTTCTTTAGAAATGGCAACATTGTAGATGCATTTAAAGATAAACCAGCTAAAGATAATGAAGTTTTAAAATGTTTAGTTAGTGATGCAAAGATTGATGGCAAACTTTATTTACTTAGTAAAGGTAATAAAATAGTATTTCCTGTTTTTGAAAAAGACAAACCAGATGTTTTAACACAAGAAACTTTGAGAGTTATTCAAGATCAGATGGAATCTGAGTTAGAAAAGCTTGAAGAAATGCAAGATACCTTAAATGATTTGGTGGGAGGTAACTGTATTGATATCTTTGAAGAAGAGCTCCTCGAGATTTTTAAGGATGAACTACAAGATGATCTTAATAGAGGCGCAGATGCTAATAGATTTACAGGTAAGACAGTTGTAAGTGGTATGAGATTTTTTAGAGAAGATAAACTTGATGCTTTGAAAGATATCTTTACTCGTAAATTTAATGATCATAAGTTGCGTTCTAAAATTGGTACGGGTATTTTGTCTTACTTGCCTTCTGTTCCTGAAGAATCAGGGATGATTGATTGGATGTGTGGAAATCAACCCTTATCTTGGTTTATGGATAAAGAAGCAAACTGTAAGGGTATATGCAAAAAAGCTGCTTCAGTTTATTTTGAAATTCAAAAGATATATGGTCGTTTGATGGCGATTAGAGAAATCGTTAGCGCTCAGCTAAAACCTCTTTCTGGCGATCAGAAAAAAGACAATAAAAAAGATGAAAACTTTGTTTTGAAAGCTAAAGAAAATTGTGAAAAGGTTTTAAAGAAGATTAAGGAAACAAGAGATTTAAGAGCAAAGTTTAGAACAGATTTTGATGCTTTAGATAAAGTTGTTAGAAAATCAAGATCTGCTTTATTAATTCTCACCGAGGAACCTCGTGCAGATCATTTACAATCGATCATTGAAGCTTATGATCGAGTTAAAGCAATAGGGGAAGATCTTGCTATAATTCTTAAATTGAATAATAAATTTAATCCATATGCAGAAGATGAGGATGATGAACATTATCGTAGAAAACAAGAAAAGAAAGAAAGAAAAGTTTTTGAAGAAAATGATAGTCTAAAAGAAGATCTTGAAAGACTTGAAGCGTGGCAGGGCAGTATGGAATATATCATCAAAGGATTAGACGAAGCTTTGAATGATTCTAAGCCAACGCCTGCTGCACCAGCTCCTGCTCCTGCACCAAAGGGTGATGGGCATAACCCTTTAAGGGATTCTAGAAAGAAAGATGCTGATGAAAAAAGTGAGAAAGAAGAAAAAGAAAATAAAGAAGATGGAGCTCGATACGTTTGGGTTTAATATAGATAATTAATTAATCGAATTGATATAAAATGATTGATTTTTTACAAAATAATCTTTTGTGGTTCGATGGTAAATTTATAGGGATATTGCTATTAATAGCGATATCCCTTTCTTTTTATTGGTACAAATATTTATTGATTTTGTTTATACCAGTACTTATATTTTGTCTCTATTTTTTTAGGAATCCAAAAAGAGTTTGTATTGAAAAACTACAAGATAATTCTGTTTTGATCTGTCCAGCTGATGGGAAAATAGTAGATATTTCTGAAGGTGATTTTGAAGGATATAAAAAGAAAGTTTCTATATTTTTGTCTCCATTAGATGTTCACGTAAACTGGTCACCTGAAGAAGGTGTTGTTCAAAAAGTTTGTTATAGACCAGGGAAATTTATTGTTGCCTATGCTCCAAAAAGTTCTGATATCAATGAAAGAAATGATATATTTATTAAATGTAAAAATGGTAAAACTATTTTGGTTAGACAAATTGCCGGAATAGTAGCAAGAAGAATCTGTTGTTGGGTGGGACCAGAAGAAGAGTTATTTGCTGGACAAAAAATTGGTATGATCAGATTTGGTTCCAGAGTGGATGTTTTTTTACCTGAAAATGTTAAAATAGAAATAGAGGTTGGTCAAAGAGTTAAGGGTGGTCAAACTGTTTTAGCAAGGTGGGTATGAAAATTAACGGATTTTTAAATAAAATTGTAATAAGTTTTGGAAGAAATCTATTTCTAATACCGTTTTTCTTCACATTTGCAAATGCAATTTTAGGTCTTATGTCTGTTTTTAAAACTTTAAATTCTGAATATGCAGTAGCTGCTTATTGTATACTTCTTGCCGCTTTTATGGATGGATTAGATGGTAGATTAGCTAGAGCTTTAAATTCATGCACAGTTTTAGGTATGGAGCTTGATTCTCTAAGTGATGCTATATCTTTTTGTGTTGCACCAGTCGTGTTACTTTATAGTTGGGAGCTACAAGATTTTGGAACTTTGGGATTCATTGTTTTAGCTGTATATCTCTGTGCTGGATTGTTCAGATTAGCTAAATTTAATATTATTTCAAAAGATCAAAGTAACTTTTTTTTGGGATTGCCTACACCTATAGCAGCTTTTTTTTTAACTAATATAGTATTATACCATGATTGGATAAGCCAAAATAAAGTCGCTCATCTGTTGCTTGAAAAAAATGTTCTTTTTGTTTTTGTAGTTTTAATTTCTTTTTTAATGGTCTCAAAAATTAAGTTTCCTACCTTTAAGAACAAGTCTTCTAGAGTGGCTATTTTGCCATTTTTAATAGTTGGATTATTGTGTATTCTTTTGAGATATCCCTTTTTTTTACTAATTCCATTTTTATATATATTAAGTGGGTTTACGAAGGGTTGTTATTTTCGCGCCAAGCAGATTTTAGCTTCAAGATTTTGAAGGGTATTTCTGCGATAATTTTACTTTCAGAATTTAGACGTTTAATTTTTTGTTTTCGTAAGTAACATCTTTTTAAATCTTTAAAATTGTTTATGTCTTTGAACATTTTATATAATTCTATTTTTTGTACTTTGCCATATCCTCTTGAATAATCAGCAGCTTCTACACATAAATTATTTTCAACATCAACTATCGCTATGATGTGACCAGGGATCCAAATTAAGTCTCCATTTTCAATTTTATCTGTTTTTGATAATACATCTAAGTTTTGGGCCATTGTTATTGTATTTTTGAAATAGAATGGAATTTCACATATCTGAGCAGCTCTTAATATTAGTCCTGAACAATCAAATCCTGTTTTTATTTTATCTAAATAGGAAGGTAGTTGAAAGTAATTGATTTGCTGACCTTTTTTTTTCATATTAATTGTATCAAAAGTATTATCATAACATATATTACAAAAACTCGAACCACCCCATACATAAGGAATGAATCTATTTTCTAATAAGGTCCATTTTTTTAATAATTTTATGAAGTTTTTTATCTTATTATTTATTGATTTATTCGTATTCAATATGCAAATATTTTTAGGAATTTCAATTAATTTAAATTCTAATTTTTTAAAATCAAAAATATAAACAATATAATTGTTAGGGGATTCATCTTTATATACGAATCTTGTTCCTGCTGAATATGTCATTTGGGTTGATTTATCATAATAAGGTTCAACTAAAGTTATAATTTTTTTATTATTTATATCTTTTTTAAAATCTATAGGTTCTGGAAATTTTGATATATCAATTTTTAATTTTTTTAATTTATTTAGAGAAACTAAGTTACTTTTGAGTATCCAAAATATATTTTTTTTAATTGGGCATCCATATTTTTGATAAAAAATATTGGGTACCTCAATTAACGCTTCTTTTCCGGTTTCGTTGATTACTTTAACGGTCTCATTAAATAATAACTGATGTATTCTAGGACAAGAAATTCCGTCTAAAGAGTTAACTGAGCTAACAGGTATGTTTTGGTAATAATCGAGTCCTTTATGAGTTTTTTTCATAGATTGACCAAGTAGATCAACAACAGGTTCTATAACTATAGCATATTGGTCCTGTGAATGAATTTGAAAATGGGCCAATGTTAACAAAACAATATAAAAATATTTCATAATTTTATTTATCCCTATATAACTTTAATTAAACAATTTAAGTTTACATTATTTTTAATTTTAAAATTAATATTTTCTAAAATAACTTTAAAAAAGATGAGAATTAATGAATTTATAATCAAACAGTTGTTTTTGTTAGTTAGCATAATTTATTCTATATATGAAGATTATCCAAAAAGGGATAGGGTGTTGGAGGGTGCGATGAGATTTTTAATTAAAAATTTTATTTTATCTATATTTTTCACCTTGAATCTTTTTGGTGAAGATTGGACCTGGTCCTATAAAAAAAAATTTACTATAAATGAAGCAAAAGAGCTTGCAAAAAAACCTAATATAGTCTTTTCAAAAGTTCCTGTTCCTAATTTTAATCAATTAATTTTTTGTTGGAACGCCTTTAGGCCAATCAAAGGTCATTTTGTTTTTTATGTCCAATCTAGAGATTCTATTACCAAGAAATGGGGAGAATGGTTCAAAATGCTTGAATGGGGTGCTGGTGGAGTTCAAAAATCTAATTCTATAAAACGCAAAGAAGGTGCCAGCTATAATCATGTAAGACTCGAATTGCCAAAAGATAAACTTGCCGATGGCTTTAAATTTAAAGTTGAATCTCAAGGTGATGCAGATTTATCTAATTTGAGACTTTTAGGTGTAAGCATATCTGATTTTTCCAAATTTAAATCTACAAATGTAGATTCTCAGCTTTTAAAGTTTTCTCCTGTATATATAAAGAATATACCTAAACGTTCTCAAATGCTTCTTAATCACGATGACGGAAAGGAAATGTGTTCGCCTACCTCTACTTCTATGTTGATTGAATATTTATCTAAAAAGAATGTAGATCCTATAGATTTTGCAAATAAAGTTTATGATCATGGTTTAGGTTCATATGGAAGTTGGCCGTTTAATACAGCCTGCGCTTTTGAAGCTTGCCCGTCCCATTTTTTCCGTGTTATAAGATTAAACTCGTTCTCAGAATTATACTCATATCTCATTAAAGGCCTTCCAGTTGTTGTAAGTGTTAGGGGTAAATTGCTTACAGCCGCAAAAGAATATGAGAGTGGTCATTTGATTTTAATTTGTGGATGGGATCCTAAAGCTAAAAAAATTATATGTCATGACCCTGCATTTGATTCTGATGATAAAGTTCTACATAAATATGACCTTGAGGATTTTTTAAGGGCCTGGGAAAGATCTCATCATCTTTGTTATGTTGTGGAAAAAAGGCATGAAGATTAATATTTTATTTTTTTTATTTATATTTATCTTACCTAGTTATGCAAAATGGGTAGAATCAAAAAAAGATACAATAACAAGTTTTGTTTATGTTCCAGAACTATTTTCAACAGAGATTCAGATGGGAAAATATTGTTCCCAAATTGTTACATCTTCAGGTCAATTTGTATCTTGCCCTAATGGAATTGAAGTTTTAAAAAACCCTATTGCTACATGTGAATTTCCCGAATTAAAAGTTGATTCTAAAATCAGCTCTTTTTTAAATTATATAAATCCTTTAAGTTGGGCATCTGGAAGTTTAAAACAGCTTTTATGTATGATTTCGATTTATCAAAATTCACAATTAGTTTTACAGCCTAACTCTGGTTTTAATCCTAACTTGGATGTGAATCTTACGCTATTCAAAAAATGTATTAATTCTTCAAAGTTAAACTTTGGACAGAATGCAGATATGCAAATTTTTGCCAATCTATATGATCGACATATTATTAATACATCCAAAGATTATCCAAAATTAGCAAATGAAATAGTTCTTTTTGGAGTTTCTAGAGGCGCTGCCACAATTTTAAATTTTATTTCAGAAAATAACTTGGCAGAAGTTAAAGCTGTTGTATGTGAAAGTTGTTTTGATTCTATACCAAGCCTATTGGGTTATAGATTTCCATTTTTGCAAAAAGCTGCACTTAAGTTTATAGAAACATTTACTATGTTTAAAAAAGATGGCCCATCTCCTATTGTTAGTGTAAATAAAATTCCTGATATACCTATTCTTTTAATTACATCATTAAAAGATGAGATTGTACCTTTTCAGTGTGTTGTTAACTTGTATACAGCTTTAAAAACTTCCGGTCATAAAAATACATATTTATTAGTTTTGAAAAACTCTACCCATTTAAATTATATGCTAGATGATCCAGAAGATAAGAAAAATTATGAGCAAACCATACATACTTTCTATAAAAAATTTAACTTATCTTATATGCCTGGATTTGCACAAGGTCAGAAATATTTTGAATCAGTTACTAATCCGAGTCTTTTTTAGTTAATTTTTTGCCAAAAGCCTATTAAACATATATAATTACAAATAATAATCCCCTATCTAGATGAGGAATGTAATGACCATGGAAAATTCATCAGAAAAAAAAAGTTTTAAAGATACCCTAAATTTACCAAGAACTGATTTTCCTATACGAGCTAACCCCAAAATAGAAGATCCTAAAATTTTAGAAAAATGGGAGCATGAAGACTTATATAAGAAATCATTTGAGCACAATTCAGGCGAACAAAAGTATATATTACATGATGGTCCTCCTTATGCAAATGGCAACATTCATCTAGGTCATGCATATAATAAAATTCTTAAAGATATTGTTACAAAAGTACAACGCATGTTGGGCAAGCATGTTCCTGTAACTCCAGGTTGGGATTGTCATGGTTTGCCTATAGAATTAAAGGTAACACAAGAAAATCCGGGTCTTCCAGCACAAGATTTAAAGAAAGCATGTCGGGAATATGCTAATAAATGGATCAATATTCAGCGCAAAGAGTTTAAAAAACTTGGAGTGTTAATGGATTGGCAAAATCCGTATTTAACAATGAATTTTTCTTATGAGGCATCTATATTAAGAGCTTTTGGACAATTTGTAAGTGATGGTTATATAGAAAGAAAAAATAAAACAGTACCTTGGTGCGCTTCTTGTCAAACTGTTCTTGCTATAGCAGAGATTGAATATATTGAACGTAAAGATCCCTCAATATATGTACTTTTTCCCTTTGATTCTAAAGTATCAGGAAAATTATTTCCTGAACTTAATGGCGAGCAGGTTAATCTTTTAATTTGGACAACCACTCCTTGGACCTTGCCTCTCAATAGAGCGGTTCTTTTAAAGCCTGATGCAGAATATGTGTTATTAAAAATAAATGGTAAAAATATAATAGTTGCAAGAGATTTGGCTGATAATATTTGTACGTTATTAGGGGTAAAGAAAGAAATTATAGCTCAAATTCATGCAGACAAATTTGTGGGATTAAAAGTAGGGCATCCGTTTATTTCAAATTTACAGGTTCCAATATTATTGGAGCCATCTGTTTCTTTGCAAGATGGAACAGCTGTTGTGCACTGTGCGCCTGGATGTGGTCCTGAAGATTATGATGTTGGTATTAGAAATAACTTAGAAATTTTTTCTCCTATAAGTGCTTCAGGCAAATATGTTGTAGGAATTGATCCTAAAGAACTAGAAGGCATGCCTGTTGCTGATGGTCAAATTTGGGTAATAAAGAAGCTTGCTGAACTCGATAGATTATTTTTTAAAACAAGTATTAAACACTCATATCCACATTGCTGGAGATGTCGTAATGGATTAATCTTTAGAGCTACAACGCAATGGTTTTTGGATCTTTCAAAAAATAATTTAAGACTTTCTGTTTTGGATGCAATTGATGGAATAAAAATGTTGCCCGATAAATCTAACAATAGATTGAAAGCTTCTATAGAAGGTAGGTTAGAATGGTGCATATCAAGACAACGTATTTGGGGAGTTCCAATTCCGGCTTTAACTTGTATAAAATGTGAAACTACTTTTACTAATAAAAATTTAATAGATAAAGTTGCATCTAATGTTGAAAATGAAGGAATAGAGTTTTGGGATTCTGTTGACCCAAAAACATTACTTAATGGACAAATTTGCTCAAACTGTTCTTCAAATGATTTCAAAAAGGAAACAGATATTTTAGATGTCTGGTTTGATTCTGGAGTGAGTCATTATGCTGTTCTTAAACAAAATAAAAATTTAGCGTTTCCAGCAGATATGTATCTAGAAGGCAAGGATCAACATCGTGGATGGTTCCAGAGTTCACTTTTGACTAGTTTGGCTTTAAATAAAAAAGCTTGTATGAAAATTATTGTTACTCATGGTTTCACTGTTGATGAATCGGGAAAGAAAATGTCTAAATCTTTGGGTAATGTTGTTTCTCCTGATCAAATGGCTGATCAATTAGGTACTGATGGATTACGTATGTGGGCCTCAAGTATAGATATAGAAGGTGAAGCTGTAGTTTCTCCTATATTATTGCGTAATATTCAAGAAGTGTTTAGAAAAGTTAGAAACACTTGTAGATTCTTAATATCTAACTTGTATGATTTTGATATTGCAAAAGATGCTGTTCCTGTAGAAAAAATGCTTCCTATAGATAGACTAGCTCTAGAGCAACTTTGCCAAGTAAACCAAAACATTATTAATAATTATGAAAATTATGAATTCACAAATGTATTTCATAAATTTGGTGACTATTGTTCTGTGGAACTTAGTTCATTTTATTTAGATATTATTAAAGATAGATTGTATGTAGAACAATCTGATGGGCTGGCAAGAAGATCAGCGCAAACTGCTTGTTGGTATATACTTGATACAATGACTAAACTTATGGCACCCATTCTTTCTTTTACATCAGAACAGATTTCTGATTATTATCAAAAAAATAAATCTAAATCTATTCATTTACAAAATTTTGCTAATCTAGACAATCTTTGTATTTCTTTAAATAAATTTAATCAGGACTTTAAAGTTGATCGAAAAAAACAGATCGAAATACTAAAAGATGTACGTTCTGCTTTTCTGAAAGCAATAGAAGAGCAAAGAGAAAAAGGGTTAATCAAGCATCCATTGGAAGTAAGAATGGAAGTCTTTTTTGACCCAAGAAGCTCAGACATTCAATATTTAACTAAATTCTTTAAAGAAGTTGAATCTTCCGGTCAAGATATTCCTAGTTTTTTCAAAGATTTTTTAATTGTTTCCCAATTTGAAATAGTTGAAACTGCTGCTGGCCTTAAACAAACTGAATATCCTGGAATTTATACCAAAGTTGAAAAAGCTTTAGGTGAAAAATGCCCAAGATGCTGGCAATGGGGCTTTACTCAAAATGTAGATAAGCTTTGTAAGAGATGTGAAAAAATTGTCTCTTAATATACTCAAGTTGCTTAAATATTATAAAGGCCATGTAAAAGTGGCTCTAATTTATTATACATTTTAATCTAAATATGATTTTTCGTGTCTGAACAAATAAATTGTCCAGCAGGTTGCTGGACTTTTTTTATAAGCACCCTGGAGAAAATACTAAATATGAGAAGTTCTTCAAATTGTCCAACAAGCTGTTGGACAATTTCATAAGCAAGATAAAAGAATGGTATCTATGATTTGTATATTTAGTCTACGTAAGGGTTTTCACCTTCACTAATCACATCAGCACAGCAAGCAAAACCATCAGCTGGCTTGTCACCTAAAGATTTAATGTTTTTGCATTTAGAATCATCTACTACATTGCTTCCTAATTCTTTGCTGCATTGTTCTGGATGTTGCCAAGATAAACTTGCTGAATCTGTATTCATATCTACCGGTTCTATTTTTTCTTCAACTTGATCTTCTGTTTTAACAGTTTTTTTTACTGAATCTTTTTTTGCTAAAACTGAAGTTGATAAAGAAACTAAAATCAATGAGAAATACAATTTTTTCATACTTTCCTTACTTTTTAGAGAATTAAAATTATTAAAACCGTATTTTATTTGTGTTCATGGTTCGATATATTTTTGCTGGCGCAAAAACACTCACCACGAACGGGCTATATTTATTTAGCTCAAAAACAAGGATATTAATTTTAATATATAAATTAATTATTGGGTTCGTGTATTATTCAAAATAAAATTAAACTTATTTAATAGCAAGATTTATTTGAATTTATTAAGAATTAAATGTAGCTTGTTAGTTGAAACTTTTATGTATACATTTTTGGAGTTAGTATGTTAGTGATTAATCAATCTACTCGTTTTTTAATTCTTTTATTTACTGTATTTATTACTTCTTCATTAGTTTTGTTTTATAAAAAAACAGGCTGTAACTTTTGTAAACATTTAAATATAAATATAAATGAGATTACAAAAAAAGAGAATATAATGCCTGTTGTTATTTTAGGATCAGGCTCAGCAGGAATGAGTGCAGGTATATATGCTTCTAGATTAGGTTTTAAAACTCTAATTATAGAAGGGGAAAAGCCGGGTGGACAACTAACAGGAACCACTTATGTAGAAAATTGGCCAAGTATACAACGTATTATGGGGCCAAAGTTGATGGAGGATTTAAAGGAACAGAATCAAAAATTAGGAGTCTCTTTTTTACAAGATACAGTGGTATCTGTTGATCTTGCAAAATGGCCATTTGAAGTTATAACATCAGATGGACTGAAAATTAATGCCCTAACTGTAATAGTAGCAACAGGTTCTAATCCAAGAGTTTTAGGCATACCTGGCGAAAAGGAATATTGGGGGAAAGGAGTTACTACTTGCGCTGTATGTGATGCTCCATTCTTTAAAAATAAAAATGTTGTAGTCGTAGGTGGGGGTGATTCTGCAGCTGAGGAAGTTTTACAACTTAATCCTTATGTTAATAAAATAACTATGCTTGTCAGAGGTAGTGCTTTAAGAGCTTCGCAGGCCATGATTAATCACTTAAAAAATGTTAAGAGTTTAGCTATCTTATATAATCAAGATCTGAAAAAAATTATAGGTGATGATTCCCATGTAACATCTATTGTTCTTTGGGATAATAAACAAAATAAAGAAATTAATATGGATATAGACGGGGTCTTTTTAGCTATAGGTCATGAGCCGAATACTCAAATTTTTAAAGATAAATTAAAGATGGATAAAATGGGGTATCTAGAATTAGAGGGCCGTAGTCAAAAAACATCAGTTGAAGCTGTTTTTGCAGCAGGAGACGTAGAGGACCATGTCTATAAACAGGCGGGCGTTGCATCAGGTTCGGGCATTAAGGCAGCTTTGGATGCATCTAGATTTTTGCAAGAAATTGGCTTTTCCCCTGAAGTAGCCAATAAAATTCAAAATAAGTATTTTGAAATCAGTGAAATAGGTCCCTCTAAAGTTACTAGTATAAGTTCTTTGGATGAATATAAAAAAGAGGTTCTTGAAAGCGAAATTCCGGTAGTTTTAGATTTTTGGGCCAATCATTGTCCTACATGTAAGCAAATGCTTCCTTCATTTGAGTCTTTATCTAAAAAGTTTTCAGGTAAAATGAAATTTATAAAAGTTGATATTGATAAAGCGCCAGAATTGGTAAAAGAATTATATATACTCAAAGTACCCTCTTTCATTGTATTTAAAGGTGGCCAAATTGTTGCACGCTATAATGATGTCATGCAAAAGCAACAAATGGAATCTTTCTTTGGACAATTTATTGATTAATAATTACTAAATTTGTAATATTAATAATTAGATATAATTTTTCGTAAATTTCACTGTATTTTAAGGGGGATAACATGGACATGTTATTAAAAAATCATTATTTTTTTAGACTTTTTTTATTATTTTGTTTTTTATTTAATAGTAATTTAATTATTTCAAAGGAAAAAAAATCTAGTATAAAAAAAGGTAAAGGGACCAGAGAAGTTGTTTTTTATGTTAAAAAGAATTTAGAATCTAATGAGTATATAGCGCGTAAGGGTATTCTAGCAGACAGAAAAGCCCCTGCTACTATTCTAGTATTGCATGGTTATGGAAGAGATAAATTTGATGTTGGTCCATTTAGCTTGTTCTTAAAAGATTTTAATTGTATGTCTTTTGATTTTAGGGCTCATGGTGAAAATAAAGAAGATCAACTTAGCACAGTAGGGTCAGATGAAATTTTGGATGTTTTTGCAGCAGTAGATTATTTAAGATCTTTAGAAGATTTTAAAAATAAACCTTTATTTGTTTTTGCTCATTCAATGGGTGCTGCTACAGCGATTGAAGCACAAGCTCAATATAATGATTTCAAAGAACAATATTCTGCTATTAAAGAAGCGAATACTCCTAATTTGTTTGAAGCAATGTTTTTAGATGCGCCATTTTCTTCTAGTAAAGATGTACTACGTAGGGGTATGGAAAAAGTAAAATTAGGTTTATTTGGTTATGAATTTTATATTCCAGGTACGGGTTGGTTACAAGAATATGCATTTAATCCTTACGTGCAACCTCTTATTATGTTCTTATTAAAAGGGGCGGGAATGTCTTCTCCTATACAAACTTTTGTAAAACCTATAGAGCCTGTTGAATCTATAAAAGAAGTGACGGTTCCGTGTTATTTTGTTGTTTGCAAAAATGATGCAAAAATTACTGTTGAAGCTGTTACTGAAATTTTTAATAATGCTGCTGGTTATAAGAGGTTATGGATAACCGGGGGTAGGGATCATTGTGATTCAGTCTTTTCTGATCCAGAAAGATATATGTATACTGTTAATGCTTTTTTTAAAAGCGTTTTAAATAAAACCATTTTTAAACAACCAAAATCTCTTGTTACTCGCAGTCCTGATTAACACTACTGAGATTTTTTTTTCAAGTCTTGTTTTTAAGGGTGTAGTTGGTAATATTAAATGATGTAACATATTGTGCATACAGATTATTTGTGGAGAATTTATGTCATTAAATATTTCAGTTACCCAAACTAAGCTTTTAGAAAATAAGGTTAATGCTGTCATTTTTTTTGTTGAACAGGATTTTGATTTTAAAAAATTTCATGATTTAGCAAAAGAGAACTGTCCACATTTAGAAATATTAATGCGAGATAAGAAATTTGTAGGTAAAAGTGGGTCAGTTTTTGTAGCTTCTGTAGTCGCTAATATAAATCATTCATATTTGGTTTTTGTAGGTTTGGGTAAAAAAAATAAAAAAAATATTTTTAATTTTGAAAGTTATAGAAGATCTTTAGGTAGTTTAATAAGAACCTTGCCACAATTTAATATTAAATCTATTGCTCTAGAATTGCCTGAAGCAGATCTGTTTGGTTTTGATATAGAATATGTTGCAAAGAACACTGCAATTATAATTAATATGGCGAATTATGTTTTTGATCAATTGATTACAGATAAGACTAGAATATCTAAATTAGAGTCAGATGCTGATATAAAAATTGTTGTAAATAGAGATATTGATAAAATAAAAAAAGCTGTAGATGATGGTATTGTTATATCTAATGCTGTAAATCAAGCCAGAACTTGGGTCGATTTACCAGCTAATTTACTTTCTCCGACAGATCTTGCAAATTATGCACAGAAAATATCAATCGATCATGGTTTGAAATGCACAATTTTTAGTGAATCTGAAATAATTAAAATGGGTATGGGAGGTTTGGCTGCAGTAACAAAGGGTTCAGAAGAAGAATGTA
This sequence comes from Candidatus Babelota bacterium, assembly GCA_013286795.1. GTDB lineage: Bacteria > Babelota > Babeliae > Babelales > JABDEC01 > JABDFA01. The sequence goes on along the minus strand of JABDFA010000001.1, from coordinate 139,340 downwards.
AATTTGTTATTTTAGAATATAAAACTGAAAAAACAGCGCCAACAATTTGCTTTGTTGGCAAAGGTATAACTTTTGACTCTGGCGGACTTAGCATAAAACCTTCAGGTTCTATGGAAACAATGAAGGAGGACATGTCAGGATCGGCTGCTGTTATTTCTGCTATGTCAGCTCTTGCTAAATTGAAACCTAAAGTTAATATTGTGGCTATAACTCCAATAACTGAAAATATGCCAAGTGGTTCGGCTACTAGACCAGGAGATATAATAACTTTCTACAATGGCAAAACGGCAGAAGTTAAAAATACAGATGCTGAAGGAAGATTGATCTTGGCAGATGCCCTTTCTTATGCAGTTAAACATTATAAACCGGATTTTATGATTGACTTGGCAACCTTGACAGGTGCATGTGCTTATGCTCTTGGACCATTCTTTTCTGGTTTGTTTAGTGAACATGATGAATTTGCTGTAAAAGTTGAAGAAGCAGCGCATTTGTCAGGTGATTATGTATGGAGACTGCCACTTACGGATGATTATAAGATTGCAGTTAAAAGTGAGGTTGCAGATTTAAGCAATGATTCAAATCGAAGATATATGGCAGGCGGTACAACAGCTGCATGTTTTTTACAAAATTTTGTTGGAGAAGTTCCTTGGGTACATCTTGATATAGCAGGTACTGCATTCAATGTGCCAGATATATCTTATTATAGAAATCATTCTGGAACAGGAGCAGGGGTTAGATTACTCGTTGAACTTGCAATGAACTGGAAATAGAGTTAAAAAAATGAATCTAGCAGATTTATTTAATAAAAAAATAGGAATATGGGGATTTGGCGTAGTTGGCAAATCGATCGCAAATTACTTTGCAGCAAATAAAATAGATTTTGAGATTTTAGACAGCAAAGTTATTTCCAAAGTTGAATCTTTAAACTTTTCTAGCAAGATAAATTTTTTGCACCAAGACAAAGATTTAGAAAAATTTCTTGCAAAAAATGATTTAATAGTGCCTAGTCCCGGGGTGGATTTAAAATTGGCCCCTAATTTTAGTGATAAATTTTTATCTGAATTGGATCTGTTTTTTGATAACTTTAAAAAACCAATAATTGCTGTAACCGGCTCGCTTGGAAAAACAACAATAACCCATTTGATTTGTGAGATTTTAAAATTAAAAAATATACGTGCTGTTGCCGCAGGTAATATTGGTATTGGCATGTGTGATTTAATTTTAAAGCAGGATGAAATAGATGTTGCTTTAATTGAAGTTTCAAGTTTTCAACTTGAGTATTGTAAAAGATTTGCTCCTGAAATTTCTGTCTGGACCAATTTTCATGATAATCATTTGGATAGGCATGGTGATAGAGAGTCATATTTTGATGCTAAGTTTAAAATTTTAAAAAATCAATCTCAAGCACAATTGTCATTATTACCTTTTGAAATAATTGGAAATATATCACAAAGAAATGTAAAAAGTAGTTTAAATTTTCTTTCTCTAAATAAGCCTGAAGATGATAAATTAAAATTAATGGGGCCCGAAGATAAACTTTTCTTTGTAGAAGATGGATATTTGCTTAAACTGAAAGGAGATGAGATTACATTCGTATCTTCTTTTGAATTTCCTAAAATAACATTTGATGAAAATTGGTTAGCTATAGCTTCAACTTTGTATTTATATAAAATTGATTTAAGTAATATAGATTTTACAAATTTGATATTGCCTGAACATAGATTAGAAAAATTTATTACATATTCTAATGTTGATTTCTATAATGACTCAAAATCAACACTTGCCAATTCTACAATGGCAGCTGTTAACAAACTTTGTTCTAAACCTACAATTTTATTTCTAGGTGGCCTATCTAAAGGGGTAGATAGATCTAATTTTATAGGTAGTTTAAAAAATAAAGTAACAAAAATAATATGCTTTGGAGCCGAGGCTGAAAAATTAAAATTTTGGTGTGAAAAGAATAATATTGAATCATATAGTAGTGGTAATTTGCAAAATGCAATAGACATTTGTTTTGGATTAATTAAATCAGGTGATCAAGTTTTATTTTCACCGGCAGGTTCTAGCTTTGATTTGTTTGCCAATTATGATCAGAGAGGTTCAAGTTTCAAAAGATTAGTTGTAGAAAAAATAAAAAAGGAAAAAAGTAGTGTTATTGGAGAAAAAGAAATTAGCCTTTGATTTGAAAATTTTTCTAGCAATTATACTGCTCTTAATATTAGTGGGCTTTATTTTTATATATTCATCCAGCTCTGTTTTTGCTTTAGAAAAAATGGGACAAGCTTCCTTTTTTGTTAGAAAACAATTTTTAGGATTTATATTAGGCTTATTTGCTATATTTATAACAATTAATTTGCCTTTAAATTTCATAAAAAAATTCACACCTGCTTTTTTTCTATTTTCTTTACTTTTAACTTCCCTTACTCTTATTCCTCAATTTTCTTTAAAGATACATGGCTCTAATCGATGGCTTTCATTGGGAGGTATTGCCTTCCAGCCTAGTGAATTAATAAAAATAGGTTTAATGATGTACACGGCATATTTTCTTGATAAAAAGCTATACAAATATGGTTCTTTCTTTAAAAACTTTCTGCCTCTTTTATTAATTTTGGGAATCACTGCATTAATACTTCTAAGACAACCTGATTTTGGTTTAACTGCAGCTCTTTATGTTACAATTTTTTCTTTATTATTTATAGCGAATTATCAAATTAAATATTTGATATTAACAGTATTTATGGCATTTTTAGGATCCATTGTATTAATTTTGTATAAACCATATAGATTTAAACGTGTTCTTACTTTTTTAGATCCCTGGAAGGACCCTTTAGGGTCCGGATTTCAAATAATTCAATCATTGATTGCTATAGGTTCTGGCAATTTTTGGGGCGTAGGTATTTCAAATTCTCGACAGAAATTCTTTTATCTTCCTATGCAACATACAGATTTTATTTTTTCAATTATTGCTGAAGAAACAGGCTTTCTGGGCTCTCTTCTATTAATATTATTATTTATCTTGTTTTTGTATTTTGGTTTACGCATTATTCTTAAGTTAGAAGATAATTTTTCTCTTTTTGCAGGATTAGGTTTTATAATTCTTATTAGTTTACAAGCATTAATTAATTTTTGCGTTGTTACTGGTCTTTTGCCTACTAAAGGCGTTGGGTTACCTTTTGTTAGTTACGGCCTATCTTCTCTGATTTGCAGTATGACTATGATTGGTCTAATCTTGAATTTTGTTAAAAATAATTCTTAATTTACTTTTTTTACAAATGTCTTACTCTTTAAATTAAATTTATATTTATATATTAAGGACAAAATGCAAAAGATTTTCATTTTAAATTTAATTTTCTTAAACTTTTTTATCCCCTTAACTGGCATGCAAAGAACATTTTTAAGATCTTTTAGCTCTGGTTCTGAAAAAGAATTAGCTTATAATTTTTTTGGCTTAAAGCGCTTTGATAGAAAATATTCTGGAGGCCAACTTAATAAAATTTATTCATATTGTCTTCAATTGCATTCTAAGCATAATCCTGACAGGCTTATTCAAATAAAAAAATTATATAATCTTATCGAACAGCATCAAAATTTTGTTACACATAATAAAATTTATCCATTGTATACGCTTAGCGATTCAGAACTTACTGATGTATTAAATTCAATTAAACAAGAGGTTAATAAAAATGAAAATTAAACTGTTTTTTTTGTTATTAAATTTTCACTTAACTATTTTTGGCATGGAAGAGTTTGCTCAAGTTAAAGCTAAAACTTTAGATAAGAGTAAAAAAATAAAAAGTGATCTTATTAAACGCTATATTAAATCTAAAGTTTCTGCAGCAGCTATTTCTGAAAAGAAATTTAAATGTAGATATTGTATTAATGGGTATCAATATTCTTCGAATTTAAAATCAAATGTTCAAAGACATGAAAAGTACCACTTAGTTTCAGGAAGTTGTGTCTGTGATTGTGGATGCAAATTTCAACATATGGGCGCACTAGCTAAACATAAGCTTGGTACTCATAAAATAAAATGACAGTTTTATATATTTTAATACCAAATGCTTTCGTATTCTACGGGTTTTTTGGGTTTTAAAAATGGCATTAAATTAGAGTATTCAGTTAATGCATCTATATCATTTGGATTTATATGCGAACCATTACCATATAACTTTTTATAAGCCTTCTCAATATAATCATACGCCGTATAATTTTTTGCATCTTTAGCATTAACATCTGCGCCTAATTTAACAGCTTTATAAATAAGCTTGGTATCAAGATTTCTTGCAGCATCTAAAAGCATGGCATTTAATATCAGGTCTTCTATGCTGCCAACATAATCTAGAATTATATTTGATAGGTCGGTATACAGGCCACCTGATTCTAATTTGTTTAATATTTCTTTTTTTGTCTGTTCTGTTTGTTCATCTACATCCATATCTATTGTAAATACTGAAGGTATGTAGATTAATAGAGTAATTGTTAAAATAGTTAACTTTAAATTTTTCATAAATCCTCCATATTTTTTATATTTTATACTTACTATAATATATGATATCAAATACAAATAGAAAAATCAACATTCTTGTTCTAAATAGTTATTTCTTCAGGAGTGCTGGACCAATAGTCTGAAGCTATATTGGCAACATCTGGTATTAAATTTGTAACTTCTAAAATTTTGCTTGTTAAAAATGGTCGATATGTATTATCTAAAAATTCTATAATCTCTTGATTATCGCTTTGTCTTGCATAATCTAGGGCTGTTTTGCCATTTTTATCTTTAATATCAATTTCAGCCCCGTTATTAACAAGAAACTTAACCATTTCTAAATTTCCTTGTTTTATAGCATTCATAAGAGGTGTTATACCATATTCATTTTGTGAGTTAATGTTTACTCCTTTGTCTAATATCATTTTTACTAGATCTATCTGTTCGCTATTGACTGCAGTGTTTAGAGTTGATACATTTTTGACATCAACACCTTTTTTAATAAGCAAACGAGCTACGTCATAACATTCTCCATGTAATGCATTAGTTACAAATGAGTTGCCATTTTCATCTTTGCTATGTATATCTGCGCCCATATTTATTAAAAATTCTGCTACTTGTGGTTCGCAACGAATTAATGCGAAACTTAATGGAGTGCGGCCATTTTCTTTTTTATTGATATCTGCTCCTTCTTTAATTGCTGCTTGAGCTTCTTCTACTGTTTTAGCTGCAGCTAATTTTAAGTTAGCTAACTCTTTTTTTATATCTTTTAGTTCTCTTTGATTTTGTCTAAAATTTAGAATTCTTGATAAGCAGCCCTTGTGTTTTTTTGCAGGTTGTTCCTCCATTGTAAATAACGACGTTGATAAAGCGATTAATGATAAAGTTAAAATTAATTTTTTCACAAGCCCTCCATATTTTACAGATCTAATTATCTAATAGCAATTATAGCATGTAATGCAGAAATAGTCAAGCAAGAGTCAGCCGCAGGATTCGAAATAATGCGATTAATGTCGCATAATGAGCATCTTGACTAAAACCGGGAGGGCTTATAGAGTTGATTGTCGCATAACGTTAAAGCACGCTTCATGTAAACTTCTTATAGGCGTCGCAAGGCTCCGGCTTTAAAAAATTTTTAAAAAGGAGGTATTACAGGGTAAATTTTTTGGCAGCCTACGCTCCTAGTTTATCTGATATTTTATCCTGATCCAAATTAGAGAAATAAGCGTTGCCATCATTATCAAACATTGGACCATCACCTTCGACTTCATATTCAACATCTGTATTACCTTGAGCTAGGTCAGGGTTGCTTGTAACCGGACTACCAAATTGTTGTTGAGTTGCAACATTTTGCTTAGGCTCTAAACCTAGATCCTGTTTGAGTCGAATCATCTTAGCATTAAGATCTTCTAAGATACGCTTTTGTTCTTTTTGGTCACCCTTTAAATCTTGACCTTCAAGAATTAATAAAGAAGTCTTAATTTTTTTGTAAGTCTTTTCAAGCTCGTAATCAGGATCATCATAAATTTCCTTGATAGACTTCATTAATAAAGGTTTAGCGTCTTTATGTAGATTTCCTAAGTGTTTTCCTATATGGCTTGATAACTTTAGTATATGATTATCATATAGACCAGCTGCTTTTTTGAAATCATCTTTTATTTTTTTATCTTCACCTTTAAGTAAAATGTCTACAGAGTCTTTGTCTACTAAATTTGAAAATTCAACTAAATAATCCTCTAGCTTTCTTAAAAATGCCTCTATTTCAGGATTGCCATACTTAGATCTTTTTTTCTGTGCAGCAGATCTTGTTTTCTTTTTTACCTTATCTTTACTATCTTTTTTATCTTCTTTTTTGTCTTTATCTTTTTCTTTGTCTTTATCCTCTTTTTTGTCTTTGGATTTGTCCTTATCTTTATCCTTGTCTGGAACGCCTGAGGCACCTTTGCCTTTGCCACCACCACCACCACTAGTACCACCTTTATCTTTTTTAGATTCATCTTTTGTTTCTAAACCTGACTTGGTAGCGCCCTGTGTTGATGGAGTAGAACCGGCACCATCGCCAAAAGAAGGGCGGTAAGGGTAATAGCCTGGGTTGTAATCATAGCCACCGCCACCACCAAAAGAAGGGGAGGTGTAACTACGTTGAGCTGACATATACGGTTCTGGAGCCAATGGTAATTCTTTCTTTTTTAATTCTTCAGGGGCATGTTTTTTTAATAAAGATTTTAGATCTTCATTAATATTTTTGCTTTCAAGGTTATTTGTTAGTAATGACATAATGTCTGATAATATTTTTTGTGCCTTGCTTTCATTCTTTTTTTCGACACTAAAATCCTCTTCTCCAAAAGAAATAGTTAGTCCGGCTGTATCTGGTAAATAAATACTCAAGTTCTCAACTAAGCCAGAAAGATTACTTTCTAGAGTTTTCAAATTATTTTTTAAATTTTTATACTCATCTGATGACAAAGCTTTCAATGCCTTTTTTTGAAATATAACAATGCGAAGATAAGATTCTAGATCATGTAAATCTGCTTTTAACTTGAGCCACTCTTTTTCAACTTTTCTTTGTTGTGATACTCTGGGCAGAGCTTTAACCTTAATTAACAATAAATCTATTGAATCAGATAATGATTCTAAAATAGTTAATAAATTTGTATCAGCTTTTGAGGTTGCGATCTTAGGCGTTATAGATATAGATTCGGGTGCGATTGATTCTGTCTCTTGAAATTTTGTACTAATGGGTTCAGCATTTTCATTTGGACCAAGATTTGGCGCTTGTGGAGATTGTGGACTAGTTGTAAGGGTTTCCATTTCTTTGAATTTATTTTGAAGATAAAGATCCTGATCTTGTGGAGTCATCTGTTGAAAGCGATTAACTTCTTCAAAAATCTGACCTTTAATTTGATCTCTTTCTTCCGGAGGGATCGTTCCTAAGATTTCATCAATAAATTTGGCATCTTCTGGAGACAAATGAAAAGGGTCCAAAGAAAATAAATTATTTGAAGCATTTAAAATGCAAAAAAATAAAATAAATAAAAATTTAAAAAATCTCATTTAATATCCTTTCTCTTTATGTTATGTATAAATAAAGTTTTAAAGAAATAACAATAATTTATGTATAACAATAATCATATTTATAATTATAGCGGATTTTTATTAATAGATCTAGTAATTTCAATTGGAATATTTTCAATAATCTGTTTATCTATGGCCTGCGCTAACTGGCAACTTATAAAACAAGAGAAAGAGATAGATTTATTTAGAAGAGCGTTAAACATCTCAAACAATATAATAGAAGAGATTAATGGCAGTAAAATAAAAATATATGATAGAAAAGAGATAAAAGTAGATATTTTTACTATAAAAATTGAGATTTTGAAAAATACCATAAATAAGTTCATTGTTCTAAAAATAAACACATACTGGAAAACAGAAAAAGAGCATCAAATAAGTATGATAACAGCAATAATAATATGAAATCTTTAGGATTTACATTAATAGAAACATTAATATATATATTTCTTTCTTCGCTATTAATTTTGACCATATTTCAGTTTGCTGCACAAAACTATAGTAAATACGGCTCGAAATACAAAAATTGCACACAAAAAACAATGTACTGGACAGCTCTTGATCTCTTAGATAACGATATTCGCCAATGTTTATATCATGGCTATAAAAAACAACAAAGGGAGGAAATAATTTTTTCAACTAAAGATCATGAAGTGGGTTGGAAGTTAGATCAAGATAGACTGTATAGAACTATAGGAAAATATAATCCCATGAATGATACCTGGGCAGATAAAACCGAAAGTCTGGTCGCTAAAGATATACATAGATTAGAATTTAGGGTCAGTGAAAATCAAAAGCTCTTAAAAACAACTATAGAATTTAAAATAAACAACTTTTTGCAAAAAATTGAAAATCTTGTGTCTACTAGATCAGAAGTATTTCTTATTTCTATATAAAGCTAACATAGTCTTAGAATTTTTAGAATGTGAATATTATGAAAAACAAAGAAGGTTTTGTAGTTTTGGTTTTAGTACTTGTATTGTCGATAATATCTCTATATTTTATTAATTATTGGCAAAATATAGCACTTTTACAGGATTCTGTTGCAAAAAAATATACATATGAAAAACAATATAGGGCCACAGAAGCTCTTTGTAAGTTTGGTACATACTTTTGTATAAATAATTATGCACTCATAGAAAAATATGAAAATCATTCAGAAAAAGTGATTTTTAAGGGAAATTGGCCGGATGGTGATATAATAAATTACGATGCTCTTTTGAAATTAAAGAAAAATGATCCGGAGCTATCTATTGAAGCATTAACGGTAGAATCAGGTAGCGAGAATGAAATAATAATTAAAACGAATATTCATAGAGAGTTAGTTTTTGAACAAAATAAGCCTTTGCAAAAGTTTATAATTAGCAATTGATGTGAAGGGTTATAAATACAAAAATAAAAAAAAACTCCTCTTTTTCAGGGTAACCTATGTAATTGTTCTGAAATAATAATTAGATTCTTGCTTCTTTTTATCTTGCTAGGGTATAATATATTTACTATTATGAATTTTTAATATAAAGTTAATGGGGAGGTTGACATGAAATTTAAATTATTATTCATATTTATTTGTTTGGGATTTATTGGGTCAATTTATACACTGGAAGAAACATTCATCCGATATGAAACTCCTAATGAAATGCTTGTTAGGGGCGCTGAAAATGGTGATATGAAACTTGTTCAAGAAGCCCTTAAAAAGAAAGCTGATGTAAATTATAAAAATATATATGGTAATACAGCTTTAATGAGTGCTGCAAATTTATATATGACAAAGTTGTTATTAAATAATGGCGCTGATCCTGATATTCAAAATAATAATGGCTATACAGCTTTAATGTTCGCTGCATCTCTTTCTCGAGAAACTATAGTAAAACTGTTGTTAGAATCTGGTGCTTCTTTAGATTTAACAAATCAATATGGTCAAACAGCTTTAGATATTGCAAAAAAAGAAAAATATAAATCTTTAGAAGATTTAATAAAAAAAGAATATGAAAAAAGAGAGAAATTCAGACAGAATGTTCATAAAGAAATTACTGACAAATATCTATTGCCAGATTTGGCTAATATAGTTCTAGAATATGCAAATTATTCAAAACAAAAAGATCCTTCAAATCAGCTGCTTTTAAAGGGTGCGCAAGATAATAATATAATACTCGTTCAAAAAGCTCTTCAAGATGGTGCAGATGTAAATTATAAAGATAAAAATGGTTTGACGGCTTTAATGCTTGCTCAAGGAGATATATTAAAGTTATTATTGAAGAATGGTGCCAATCTTAATATTCAAAATAATCAAGGTTATACAGCTTTAATGTTGGCAGTTGCATTTAGTCAAGTAGACACAACAAAGCTGTTATTAGAAGCTGGTGCTGCTTTATATTTAACAAATCAATATGGTCACACAGCTTTAGATATAGCAATAGAAAAAGAAAATAAATCTATAGTAGATCTAATAGAAAAAAAACTTTCATAGGAGGTTAATATGAAATTTAAATTATTGATATCGCTTACATCTTTGGGATTTATTGGATCACTTTATACCATGAGTGAATCACCCAATGAAATGCTCATTAGAGGTTCAGAAATTGATGATATCAAACTTGTCCAAGAAGCTCTTGAGCAAAAAGCAGATATAAATTATAAAGATAGACATGGTTGGACAGCTTTAATGTGGAGTGGTCTTAAATACAATACAGGAATAGTAAAACTACTATTAGATAGGGGTGCTAATCCTGATATTCAAAATAATCAAGGTTATACAGCTTTAATGTATGTCGCATCAAGGCCTTATAAGGGCTATTATATAGGCTGTGATGTAGCCTATAGTACAGCAAAACTATTATTAGAAAATGGCGCTAACCCTAATATTCAAAATAATGAAGGTTATACAGCTTTAATGTATGCTGCAATTATGAATCATGAAGATATAAGAGAATTATTGATACATAAAGGCGCTAATTTAGATTTACCAAATAAAGAGGGAAAAACAGCTCGTGAATATCTAAGATACAGAAGACAGCATGAAATGCTCTTGGGTGGTGCATCAACAAGGAATTTTGAACAGGTTCGAGAATCTATTGGACAAAAAAAAGAGGATTATAAAGAGGGTTATATAGCTTCAATATTGACTTCAGTTAAAAGTGCTATGTTTGGTAATAAAAAAATTGCTGCAAATATAAATTATCAAACAAATATAAATTATCAAGACGAAAGTGGGTGGACAGCTTTGATGTATGCTACAAGAAGTCAAGATAATAAAATGGTGAATTTTTTATTAGAAAATGGTGCTAATCCTAATATTAAAAGCAATCGAGGAGATACAGCTTTAATGTTGGCTGCTAATAAATATAATAAAGTCATAGTAGAACTCTTGTTAGAAGCTGGTGCTGATTTAGATTTAAAAGATAAAGATGGTAAAACCGCATTAGATTATGCGAGAGGTATAGGAAATGAATATAACATAGAACTAATAGAAAATGAATATAAAAAAAGAGAGAAATTAAGACAAGATGTTAAAAAAATTGTTGATAAGTATCTACCTTCAGATTTAGCTAATATAGTTTCAGAGTATGCAGTTTGTCCAAAACAAAAATAACCTAGAATAAATTAGTATAAATTTTAAAAAATTGCTTTTTTTGAGTATACTATAATTAATTAAATTATTAATTATAGGATAACCATGAAAGTATTTTTATTAAAAGATGTAGAAAGAGTAGGCATACCCGGAGAAATTATAAAAGTTAAAGAAGGTTACGCCACCAATTTTTTAGTTCCAAAAAAACTAGGTGTAGTAATTACAAATGAAAATGAGCAACTTTATCTTAATAAAGTCAAAACTATTGAAAATAGAAAAGAAGCAGTAGCAACCAAAACTTCTATGCTTGCAGAAAAAATAAAAGCATTAAAGATAACATTAAAGCGAAAAATGCATGATAAAGAAAAGTTGTATGGTGCCATTAATTCTTCTGACATAGTAAATTTATTGGATACAGAAGGAATAAAAATATCCAAAAATCAAGTTGAACTAGAAAAGCCTATAAAAAAACAAGGCTCATTTGAGGTTACTGTAAAGTTATCTAACCAATTGAAACCTAAATTTTTACTTAAAGTTATTTCAGAATAAAAAGAATGCTTAAAACATTTCATCCAAAAAAAAATAACTCTAACGATGTAATAGAGTCTGTTTTGGGCAAACAACTTCCATCAAATGTTGATGCAGAAAAAGCTGTTTTAGGTGCCATTTTATTAAATGATTCTAATTTTAATCAAGTTGGCGAAATTCTCTTGCCTTTAGATTTTTATAATATAAGTCATAAAATAATATATGAAATTATGTTAGAATTATCGCAAAAGGGGAAAAGAATTGATTTTGTTACATTGCAAGACGAATTAGAAAAAAAAAAACAAATAGATTTCGTTGGTGGGCTAGTATATCTAATCTCTTTGCAAGAAGATATTCATTTATCTGGTCTTGTAGAGCAACATGCAAAAATCATCAAAGAAAAGTCTGTTTTAAGAGAATTGATTGGATCAGCCACCGAGATCATATCTAATTGTTATTCTCAGAATGATGAAGAAATTGACTCGGTACTAGATACAGCAGAAAAAATAATATTTAGAATTTCCAACAAGCGTTCTAATCAGTCTTTTGTTCAATTAAATATATGGTTAAAAAAGACGTTCTCTCATCTTTCAGATATTAAGGCTCACAGTAGAGGAATAACCGGGATCTCTTCTGGATTTAAAAAATTAGATGAAATTACCTCGGGTATGCAAAATGGGGATCTTATAATATTAGCAGCAAGACCCTCTATGGGAAAAACTTCCCTAGCCTTAAATATTGCAACCAATGCAGCTCTTAATGGTATTACGGTAGGAGTATTTTCTCTTGAAATGTCAGCAGAACAATTAACCTTGAGGTTATTGTCGACAGAATCAAATATTTCCTTGCATAAAATAAGAAATGCGACAATATCTTCAGATGAATGGATCGAACTTACAAGTGTAGCTGCTAAATTAGCAAACTATAAATTATTTATTGATGATACCCCAGCCTTGAGTATAATGGATCTTAGGGCCAAAGCTAGAAAGTTAAAAGTTGATCACAATTTACAGTTATTAGTGATAGATTATCTTCAATTATTACATTCAACCAAAAAGCATGAAAATAGACATCAGGAGGTATCAGAGATTTCTAGGGCCTTAAAAGGGTTGGCAAAAGAATTAAAAATACCCATTGTAGCTCTTTCACAACTTTCTAGGGCCGTAGATGCTCGTATGGATAAAAGACCCATGCTTTCTGATTTAAGAGAATCAGGTGCTATTGAGCAAGACGCTGATTTAATAATGTTTTTATACAGAGATGTTGTTTATAATCAAGATACAGAAAACCCATCTATGGCAGAATTAATAATAGGTAAACAACGTAATGGTCCTACAGGTACACTTTATTTAGAATTCCAGAAAGAACTTACTAAGTTTATAGACAATGAATAACAGCCTTGACTGTACATTTTCTATTTGATAATATTATATATATATGATTCTACTAATATAGGGAGGTTATTGTGAAAATTAAATTATTAATATCGCTTCTATCTTTAGTATTCATTGGGTCAATTTACAGTATGCAGGATCCCAATGAAATGCTCATTAGAGGCGCCGAGGGGGAAGGCGACATCAAACTTGTTCAAGAAGCCCTTAAAGAGAAAGCTGATGTAAATTATAAAAATATATATGGCTTTACAGCTTTAATGATAGCTGCAGATAATGGTCATGAATCCATAGTAAAACTATTACTAGAAAATGGCGCTGATCCTGATCTTCAAAATGATGAAGACGACACAGCTTTAATTTTAGCTGCATCTCATAGGTGTCGCCATGACAATATAGTGGAACTATTGTTAGACGGAGGTGCCAACCCTGATATTAAAGGCGGTGAAAACAACGCTACGGCTTTAATGTGGGCTATACCTGATAATTGTAAATCTATTGTGGAGCTACTACTGCATAGAGGCGTTAATCTTGATATTAAAGACAAAACAGGTGACACAGCTTTAATGTGGGCTGTATATAATAATTATCCACTAATAGTAAAACTATTATTAGAAGCTGGCGTCTCTTTAGATTTAAAAAATAATAAGGGGGAAGCTGCTTTAGATATAGCAAAAAGAAAAAAATATAAATCTATAGCAGACTTAATAAAAAAAGAATATGAAAAAAGAGAGAAATTAAGACAAGATGTTAAAAAAATTGTTGAATCTGGATATTTATTGCCAGAATTGGCTGAGATAGTTTCAGAGTATGCTGTTTGTTCAAAAGAAAAACGAACTTTGTAGGAGGTTGACATGAAATTTAAATTATTATTCACATTTATTTGCTTGGGATTTATTGGGGCAATTTATAGCATGGGTCAGGCTCCTAATAAAATGCTTATTTTGGGCGCATCCAATGGAGATATATCTAAAGAAATTTTATAGGAGGTTAACATGAAATTTAAATTATTATTCTCAATTTTGTCTTTGGGGTTTATTGGGTCACTTTATACAATGGAAGAAACATTCATCATACATGAAACTCCTAATGAAATGCTCATTATGGGTGCTGAGGAAGGCGACATCAGACTTGTTCTAAAGGCCCTTAAAAATAAGGCTGATGTAAACTATCAAAATAGATACGGTTATACAGCCTTACATAAAGCTATAGTTAATGGTTCTGTATATATAGTAAAGTTGTTATTAAATAATGGCGCTAATCCTGATATTCAAGATAACAATGGCGATACAGCTTTGATGAATGCTGCATTCTTTGCCAAAGAAGATATAGCAAAGCTGTTGTTAGAAAATGACGCTTCTTTAGATTTAAAAAATAGTGAGGGAGAAACAGCTTTAGATATAGTAAAAAAAGAAGAATATAGATATAGATCTAGAAGAAGATATCTTGCTATGATAGATCTAATAGAAAATGAACATGCAAGAAGAGAAAAATTCAGAAATGATGTTTATAAAGAAATTACTGACAAATATCTATTGCCAGATTTAGCTGATATAGTTCTAGAATTGGCTGAGATAGTTTCAGAGTATGCTGTTTGTCCAAAAGAAAAACGAACTTTGTAGGAGGTTGACATGAAATTTAAATTATTATTCACATTTATTTGCTTGGGATTTATTGGGGCAATTTATAGCATGAGCGATGCTGATAAAATGCTTATTAAAGGTGCTAGAAGCGGCGATCTAAAACTTGTTCAAGAAGCTCTTGCGCAAAACGCAGATATAAATACTGCAGATGGAAACGGTTATACAGCTTTAATGGAAGCTGTAATTAGTTCTTATGAAGCCATGGTAAAGCTATTATTAGCTTCTGGAGTCTCTCTAGATTTAAAAAATAATAAGGGCAAAACGGCTTTAGATTTAGCAAAAACAGCTCCTATAAAACTGTTAATAGAAAACGAATATAAAAAAGGAAGACAGCATCATGAAGCAAATAAAATGCTTTTCAGTGGCGCATCCAATGGAGATATATCTTTGGTTCTTGGTGCTATTCAGAGAAATGCAGATATAAATTATAAAAATAAAAGAGGTGATACAGCTTTAATAATGGCTGTAATAATAAAAGATAGTGAAAATATAATAAAGGTATTATTAGAAAATGGCGCTGATCCTGATATTCAAAATGATGGAGACTACACAGCTTTAATGCTCGCTGCGGTATCTAATCAAGAAGCCATAGTAAAGTTATTATTAGAAGCTGGAGCTTCTTTATATTTAACAAATTATAGAGGTCAAACAGCTTTAGGTATAGCAAAAATAGTAAAACATAAATCTATAGAAGACTTAATAAAAAAAGAATATGAAAAAAGAGAGAAATTAAGACAAGATGTTAAAAAAATTGTTGAATCTGAATATTTATTGCCAGAATTGGCTGAGATAGTTTCAGAGTATGCTGTTTGTCCAAAAGAAAAACAACAAACTTTATAGTTGCTGCCAGAATTAGTTCGTATTTTTGTGTTGTAGATGAAATAATTGTTTTGATGTATAAGTAAAAGAAGTAGAAATTTTAGATTGAGTAAATAGTGATTAAAATAATAACTTTTTTCTTCTTTTACACTAATATAACCCTTTCATGCGAATTTGTGCACCCAGTAGCTATAGATAGTAAAACTAAATATATCTTTTTAGTTCATACCTATAAAAATCAATCAGAATTGTTAGTTTATAATCCAAATGATAATAAAATTCAAGAAATAATAAATAGAAGTAAAATAAATTTTTGGGATTTCAAAGTTATACCTGATACGCAAAATTTTAGTTTTCAAGATAATGGAATAATAAGGATAGGAAGCCTAGAGAATAATATTTTAAATAAAATTAATTTCTCTGAGCCAATATATAATATAAGCTTTATCAACTGGATCAATAAAAATGAATTTTATTTTAGCGCAAAAAAAGGCAATAAGAGTTTTATAGCATTAATGAATATCGATAATAATTGCATTGAAACTGTTTTGGAAGATGAAGAAGAAGAAATTTTTTTTCCACAGAAAGTTGATTCTCAATATTTTTATATAAGTAAATATACTGATACTAAATTTAGAAAACATAAAAGCTTTTATAAAATATTTGTTATGAATCATAAAGTAAAAAAACTGGTTTATAACTTTGAAAAAACCCCAATATTTTTTCTGAATATGATTGGCCCAGATGAAGGATTTGTAATTGAATATGAAAAAAATATAGATGAATTTGCAAATACAATAAATTTCTTTTGCCATAGATTAAAAAAAGAGGGCGAGGATTGGTATAGTGAAAAGATTTTTACCTTTGCCTTGCCTTTGCTTGTCAAGGAATCTGAAATGTCAATTTTGCCATTTTTGCCTCTTTTTCTTTCAAAAAAGATCTTTTTTTGCAATTATGACCAAAATAATTTAAATATTGACATATATTGCTTTGATGTGTTAAAAAAAATTATACATAAAAAGACATCAGCTAAATATATGCAGATATTTTTTTCTCCTAAGCTCTTTGAAAACAAAATTTATTATGGTAACCTTTTTAGGGATAACAATAAACTTGATTTAAATGATTTCAAGAATCAATTTTTTAGTTTTTAAAAAACAGTAGTTCTTTTTACATAATACACATTATCAGACATATTTAAATTTGGGAAAATATGATCAAAAAGGTTTTAATATTTATAACATTTACTACTAACTTATATTGTGCTGATTGGAAAAAAGAATTTCAGACATTTGATTATAAAGAAAAAAAACGAGCTGTAGAAGAAATATTAAATTTATTTTTATTAGAGGTAAATCCTAAAACAATTTATGAGCCTCCTTTAAACTCAATATTACCTGAAGAGTCTAAAGAAAAAATAAAAAATTTAATTAAATCAATAAATGTACTATTCGTAGACGTGGCCAATAGAGACTATGATAATAAATTCGATAAAATCACTCAAGAATCTTGCGATGAATACAAAAAACTATCTATTGCTTATTTGAATGCTCTTTCTAAAGCTAAAAGTGATGCAGAAAAAGTCATCTTAACCAATAACTATAGTTCAGATCAAATTAAAATAGCAAAAGCTTATAAAGAAAAAGTAGATAAAGCTAAATCAGAAATTAAAATAAAAATAATTAATTACTACTTCAATTGTTACAAATATATGACAGAAGGTTCTAACTATAATCCTATACCCTTTATTAAACTTGATAAAAATAATAAAGATCAAAATCCAATAACTATTGCTCCAGAATTAAGATCAAAACTATAATCTTAGATTTGACTTCCAGACACCACATAAAGTTATAGCTATGGCATCTGTAACATCCAATTTTTTTGGCATCTGCAATGCTGGAAAAAATTGTAAGATAACTCGTGCTACTTGATCTTTTCCTGCCCCCCCAAAACCTGTGATAGATTGCTTGATTTGTCTGGGTGAAAACTCATGAATTTTTAAATCATTCTGTTTTGACAAAAGGTATAATATTCCTCTCAAGTAACCTAGTTTCAAAAAATTTTGGGCATTGCGACCAAGAAATGGGGTTTCAAGTGAAACGACAGAAACATCAAAAATCTTAATCTTATGATCAAAATAAGAGTGAAATTCTAAAATACGTTCTGGTATTGATTTTGTAGGATTCATTTTTAAAAAACCATGCTCTATCAATATAATTTGTGATCCGTTTTTTTTTATAACCGCATATCCTGAAATATGCAATCCAGGATCTATACCTAAAATTATCAATTTTATCCTAATATTTAAGAGATTATCATAATGGGTATAACTTTATAAAAATTAAAATCAATTAAATGTTGTTTAAAGATTTTATACCAACTTGTTTCTATAAAATCTTTTGATTCCTCTATCCACATAAAATCGAAATCAAAAGTTTCTAAAAAGAAATTTACTAAATTATCAATATTTTCTGTAGAGTTTTCTTTTGTTAAAGTGTAATAAATATCAAAAACATTTTCTCTAAATTCATTATTATTAGAAGTTAAGCATGCAATATTATTATAATAATTTAGAGAGTTTAACATGGTTAAAATTATTTTTCTTCCATCTAAAATGTTTTTAACTTTAAAATAATGAAATCCATTTATTAAAAATTGATTTTGCAGATATAATATATTTTGTTCATTAGAATAGGACAAAGACAAGTTTTCCATACCACTCTCCCTAATGTTTAGGGTTCCCCTTTTCTTTAGGATATAAAACAAGAAGGGCAATAATCAACAAATTAATTATGAGGATAAAAATTCCAAAACAATTAGCACTTGACTTTTTACTATTTGTCTATAAAATAATAGTTATATATCTTATTTTTTATAGATTTTGGAGGTTTATTATGAAACTTAAATTATTACTATCATTTATATGCCTAGGGTCTATTGGATCAATTTATAGCATGGACGAAAATCCTGATCAAATGCTCATCAGGGGTGCCCAAGAAGGAAATATAAAACTTGTCCAGAAGGCTCTAGATGAGTATGCAGATGTAAATCATCAGCCTGACTTGATTAATGAAACAGCTTTAATTGAAGCTGCAAGCAAGGGTTATGCAACTATAGTAAAACTACTGCTAGATAATGAGGCTGACACTGATATTCAAAGTAACTGTGGTTATACAGCTTTAATACATGCCACTATAAATAAAAATGAAGCAATAGTGAAATTACTTCTAGATGCCAATGCTAATTATGATATTAAAGATTGGAAAGGGGATACTGCTCTAAATTGGGCAGTGGCTAGAGGCAATATAACTATAGCAAAGCTATTGCTATATGCAGGCGCTTCTTTTGATTTAGAGATCTCCAATTTTAGATATGCTGAAATGGTGGCCAACGAAACACAAGCTATGGTTGAATTAATAAAGCAAGAGCCTAAAAGAAGAAGACAAAAATTACACAAAGAATTTGTTGAATCCTGTTGCTTATTGCCTGAACTAGCTGATATAATTTTAGAATATACTGAATATTCTAAAGAAAAGTGTTTAGTTTAACAAATCATGTTTTTAATTTTTATTTTATACTTTCTTTTTGCAATAACTTTTATACTTGCAAAAGCTGCAATATCATATGCAGCCCCTATAGCTTTTGTTGGAATTAGAATGATTTTGGCAGGACTAGCTCTGCTTTTATATCTATATTTTTTTGACAGGCAAAGTTTAAAGATAAAAAAAAGTGATCTTAAACTTTTTGTCCCCTTAGCCATATTGCATATCTATATTCCATATATATTTGAATTTTTAGCCTTGGAATACGTTTCTGCTGCAAAAACATCTCTTTTGTTTAATCTATCTCCTTTTATAACATCAATATTTGCTTATTATATGTTTAATGAAAAAATTAATTTTAAGAAAAAAGTTGGTTTAGTTATAGGATTTTTAAGCTTTATACCAATAATTTTATCCCAGTCTCCTATGGAAAAATTAGCCGGAGAATTTTTGCACATATCAATTCCGGAAATATTAATAATATTGTCAGTTGTTAGTTCCTCTTTTGCATGGATAACTATAAAAGAATCTCTAAATAAATACCCCTCTTTAATTACTATTAATGGGATAACAATGTTTTTGGGTGGGATATTTTCTATCGCAACATCACTTATACTTGAAAATTGGAATCAAGTGCCTATATATAACTTCAAGAATTTTGCTTTTATGATTATAATGTTGATATTGATTGGTAATATAATCTGTTACAATTTATATGGCTCATTACTTAAGAAGTACACAGCGACTTTTTTATCTTTTTGTGGCTTTCTAACTCCAATTTTTACAGCAATTTTACAATGGTTGATTTTTGCAGAGAGAATTTCTTGGGATTTTCTTGTAACTACAATTTTTCTTTTAATAGGTCTTTACATATTCTATAAAGAAGAACTTGCTCATGGCATCATCAAAAGTTAGAAATTTGCACAAATTAAAGGCCTATTTAACTGGTTTCTTTTTAAAATAACATAAAAATCTATTAACCTTCTTATATATTTTAATCTAAACCAACTATAATTCATGAACAGCAAAATAATATCACAATCAGTTTGTATTTGTTTATTGAGAAATAAATCGGAACAAATACAAACACTTGATTTAATCTCTCCAATGTTAAAATAGCTATTTTTATCTCCAGAAGAAAATTCTTGGCAATCTTTTAAAAAGAGATCATTAAATATATATAATTTTTTCCATAAGGTTGGTATTTTTTCAGAAAAAAACATTAAATTTGTTTTATCATAAAAATTTATTATCTTGCCTTCATATAAATGATATACGGTATTAAAAAGCAAAGCCCCTTCTCTACGATGTGATCCCAAAATAATATGAATTGTTTTATCTTTAAGATCATAATACCACCATTCTATTACTTCGATATAATCATTAAGAGCAAAAGGAAAAGATGATTCTGGCATCAAAATAACTTTAGGCTCAGAATCTATTTTATTAGCTAAATCTATAATTGCCCATTTTATTGATTGGGCGAGCTCATATGGATTTTTATTTTTTGCATTTACTTTTAAAGTATAGGTTTTTAAAGGATCTTCTTCAACTCTTAGGTCCAATGGATTATATAAAAAAATAATTACAAACATTAGACATATGACTAATATTTTTTTGTTTCTAGTGCTAAAATATAAGAATAAATTTAATATCAATATATAACAGATACAAAATCCCAATCCACAAATACTCAAATAGCTTAAAAATCTACTGTTATGTACTAATGGCAAACAAGGTAAAGAAAAAACATATCCAGACTTTTCTTGAAAAATCCAAAATATATAATTATAAATAAACCATATGTACAAATAGGTTGATATAATTAACCCAAGAGACCTGTTTTTTATAAGATAACTTAATTGTGATGATAAGAAAAACCATATACCGGAATATATAGAAAAATATAATATAATAATTGGTATAAAAAAAAGTCTAAATTGCCCTTCCCCCTTTTCATATATTAATATAAATAGATAATAAAAATGTATAGTATAAAAAAAAATCCCCCAAAAAATCCCTTTATACATATTAAGCTTTTTTTTTTCGTTTAAATATAATAAGGGAATCAAATAAATAAAAACTAAAAAATAAAATCGATATGGAAAGATTAAAGCCAAATTTAATAGTAGTGTAGATAGAAATATCAATAAAATTGCGTTAAGACGATCTAGGATGAAACTTATCATACACCTTTCTTAAAAATTCCGTTTCAACATGAGTATAAATTTGAACAGTGGAAAGAGATTCATGCCCCAAAAGCATTTGTAAAGATCTCAGATTGGCCCCTTTTTTGAGCAAATGGGTTGCTAAAGAATGACGTAATTTATGAGGAGAAATATTTTTTTCTATACCACTTTGTTTAGCTAAATTTTTTAAAAACAACCAGAATGATTGTCTTGATAAAGGTTTGATTACTTTTCCATAAAGTGTAGGAAAAAGATAATCTGTAGAATGGTATTTTTCTCTGCCTATTAATTTAGAGTGAGTAGTGTTTAAATATCCTTGAAGTTCTTCAGATACTTCTTTTGGTAAAGGAACCAAGCGATCTTTTCCTCCTTTACCATTCACTAAAAGAAAACCGGTATCAAATTGGATATTTGATACCCTTAAATTTACAAGTTCTGTTATTCTTATCCCAGTTACATATAGAATATATACCATTATCTTGTTTCTAATACCAATATCAGTTAAATCCTGCTTTGAAAATTCTAGTAATTTTTCAACTTCTTCTTCAGACAAATAATTAGGCAATCTTTTTTCTATTTTAGGAAACACTAAATTAGTAGAGATATTGGTTATATTGTGATTTTTATGTAAGAATCCATAAAATACTTTTAAGGAAGAAACATTTCTCGCCAAACTACGAGGACTCAGATTTTCTTCTTTTTTCAAAATTAGTAAATATTTTTTTAGTTCTTGTGCCTGCGCATTAAGTAAATCTATATTCTGGCTCTTTAAAAAGTTTAGAAACTTTTTAATATCAGTGATATAAGCTGTATAAGTGTTACGAGCTGCACGCTTTTCAGTAAGTAAATATATCTCAAACTTGGTCAAATAATCCATTTAAACTTTCATGGTTCGTCCTTCGATTTCGCGCTTACGCGCTTCACTCAGGATGACTGGAGAGAAAGAAAAAGTCCGGTCATGCTGAGCTTGTCGAAGCATTAGATTAATAAGCTTTCGCAACAATTATATCAACAATATTTTTTTTATGGCAATAGAAACATTCTTCAAAAGTTTTTTCATTCAACAAGCATCTTATTGTAGCTTTATACTGTTTTAATTGAGCTTCACATTCGCTTGATTGACACCAACCTGTCTGATAAGCGCCTGAATTACCTTCTAATTCTTTTGCAAAATCATTTAACTTAGCTTTTTTGTGTAACATCTGATTTAAACGAAGCTTTGCTCGAGAGAACATCTCATGTTGTAATTTCTCTAGAGAAATTACAACAGTATCACACAAGCTATCAAATGTTAATGCTTGTTTTAAAATTCCAAGACGATCGACCAACGTTACCTGCCCATTTTGTAAATCTCTCGGTCCAATTTCTATTCTTAATGGCACGCCTTTAAGCTCCCATTGGTAAAATTTAGCGCCAGGAGTTTTATGTTCATCGTTGTCAAGATGTACTCGAACTCCACATTTTATAAGTTGTTCTTTTATTTCTTGGGCTTTCCTTAAAACTTCCTCTTTTTTATCTTTTAAAATTATTGGGATAATAACAACCTGAAAAGGCGCAATTTTTGGAGGAAGTACCAAGCCCTTTTCATCCCCATGGGTCATAACAGTAGCGCCTATTAATCTTGTAGTTATTCCCCAACTAGTCAAATATGGATAACTATTTTTACCTTCTCTATCCTGAAAAGCCATATTAAAGGCTTTTGCAAAAGTTTGTGATATGCAATGGGAAGTTCCCATTTGTAATGCTTTACCATCTTGCATTATGCCTTCAAGTGTATATGTGGAATCTGCGCCTGCAAATTTCTCACTTTCAGATTTTCTTCCAGTTATAACAGGTATGGCCAGATAATTTTGAGCCAATTTAACATATTCATCAAGCATCATTTTAACTTCTTCCAGAGCTTCTTCTTGAGTTTCGTGTGCTGTATGCCCTTCTTGCCAGAAAAATTCTGTAGTTCTTAAAAATGGCCTTGTACGCATTTCCCATCTTACAACACTGCACCATTGATTAATTTTCATAGGTAAATCACGCCAAGATCTTATCCATTGTGCAAACATATAATGAATAATAGTTTCTGAAGTTGGTCTTACAACTAATGGCTCTTCAAGTTTATTTCCACCGGCATGGGTAACTACAGCTAATTCTGGGGAAAAGCCTTCAACATGCTTGGCCTCTTTTTTTAAAAATGATTCCGGTATAAGCAAAGGAAAAGCTGCATTTTGATGTCCTGTTTCCTTTATTCGTTTATCTAAAACTGTTTTAATATTTTCCCAAATTTCCCAACCATATGGACGAATAACCATACATCCACGAACTGGAGATTGATCTGCTAACTCTGCTTGATAGACTACCTCTTGATACCAGGCTGCAAAATCTGTTTTAATATCTGGAAGCTTGTTATTCATTTTTAAACTTTCTGGAAAAAACATTAATTATATTATAAAATATACTTAATTTAAAAAAAATTAAAATATTATGTATATAGAAACAAGCCCCTTAATAGAACAAAGACTTAAAGAATTTGCGCAAATATATCAAGAAAATGATTCTGTCTGGTTCAGCGAATTATGCTTTTGTATATTAACAGCTAACTCAAAAGCATTAAGCGCTATCGCTATCCAAAAAGAGATTGGAGTAAATGGGTTTTTGAATAGAAGCGAAAGTGAAATTAAAGATATAATAAGAAAACATGGTCATAGATTTCATAATAATAAAGCTAAATATATAGTGGAAGCGAGAAAATTTAGTAACATAAAAACTATTCTTACACAATTTACAAGTTCTCAAGAAGCTCGTGATTTTTTAGTAGAAAATATCAAAGGTTTAGGATACAAAGAAGCTTCCCATTTTATGAGAAATGTTGGGTATCATGACTTAGCAATAATAGACAGACATATTCTACGTTTTTTATTACAACAGAATTTAATTAATCAGATCCCGAAAACTATAACAAAATCAAAATATCTAGATTTTGAAAACATTCTTAAATCATTTAATATCCCACAGGATAAACTTGATCTTATGATTTGGTTCAAAATGACCGGATCTGTTTTGAAATAATATAATTTTTATTATACTATTTATATAATAAAAATTATGAAATTATAAAGGTAATTTATGGAACATTCATTTAGTTTAGAACAAAAAAATTTAGCGTCTATTTTGTCAGCCATGCAACCAATTTGTACAAAACGAACAACATTAGATGTAACATCTTCTATATTATTTAATACCGGACATAAAGAAATAATTTTAAAAAGTACAGATTTGGAAATAAGCTTGCAACAAAGTTGCTTTGCTCAAGAAAGCAACATAGAAGAGACTCGATCTTTTTTAGTTTCCGGCAAGCGTTTTTTTGATTTGGTAAAAGAACTTGATGGAGATCTTAAATTTAATATACAAAGCAATCAAATAGTATTACATTCTGGCCCTATACAGTTATCATTAAATATAAAAAATGCAGATGAGTTCCCTTCTTTTCCAGAAAGAATTGAAAATTTGATGCAAATAGATACAGCTCTATTGCTAGAAATGTTAAATAAGGTCGCTTTTGTTATTCCACAAAATAATTCCAACCCTGCACTTAATGGTTTATTGCTAGAAATAACCAATAAAGAAATAAAAATGACAACTACAGATGGTCATTGCTTAGCTCAAGTTATATCAAAAAACTATTCTTTAAGTGAACCAAAATCATGGTTATTACCAAGAAGAGCAGTTTTTGAATTAAAAAAAATTATAGAAAACGTTAGTGATAAATCAATCTTCTTAGGCAAATGCATTAATCAATTAGTGTTTTCTGGCGATTCTTTTAATTTTTTTACTAAAATTTTAAATGAACAGTTTCCTCAATATGAACAAATTCTAAATAAAGACGGTTTCAAAAAAGGTATAATTAATAAGCCAAGTCTACTAAAATCTTTAAGGCGTTCAGCCTGTTTACTTTCAGGACAATTCCTTGCAACAAAGTTTGATTTTGAAAACACAAATCTACAAATGTCTATTTCAAATAAAGAAATAGGATCACTGCATGAACAAATATCTTTAGAGGAATTTAATTCAGATGAGGTTACAATCAGATTTTATACCCCTTATCTTTTAAATGGATTACAAGCATTTGAACAAAATAAAGTTAATTTTTATTTGAATGATTCAAATAGACCAATAATTTTTGAATCAAATGAAAAAGATATAGATTATATTTATTTAGTTATGCCTGTTTCACCTTCTTATAATAATTAATCATGAAAAAGAGAGAGTTGTGCAACTGGTTAGTTTACAATTAAAAAACTTTCGTTGTTTTGAAGAAGTAATCTTTAACTTCAAGTCTCCAATTATTTTAATTGAAGGGGATAACGGTTCAGGAAAAACTTCAATTTTAGAAGCTCTACATTACTTAGGCTATCTAAAATCTTTTAGAACGCATATAGCAAAAGAACTTATAAAAATCGAAAAAAGCAGCTTTTTTATAAAGGCTACCTTTAAAGATGATCTACAAACAACAGAGATACAAGCAGGATTGGCTGGAAAAAAGCGACTCGTAAAAATTAATCAAAAATCTATCCTATCTTTCAAAGAATTACTAAATTCTTACAGAGTTATTACTCTGACAGAAGAAGATTTAGATTTAGTTAAGCTTGGTCCAGAAAATCGTAGAAATTTTCTAGATCAATATATATTACTTACAAATGCTTCTTTTCTGCAAACTTGTAAAAAATATAAACAAATTTTAGATAACAGAAATAAAATACTGCAAAATCAAGTTTTTGATCAGGAGGTATACTTGATTTGGACAAAGCAACTTTGGGAACAATCACAAATTATTCGTGATTTACGGAGGACTATCTTACAAAATATTGAAATAGAACTAAATGATCTTTTAAATATTTATATAGATAAAAATTGCTTAGTTAATTTAAAATATGAAGACAAGGAAGGGTCGTGGAGTTCTTTTGATAATTTTTTAAATAACAAAAATAATTTATTGGCTAGTGAAAAATATTTGGGAAAATCAATGTTCGGATCACATCTAGATGATTTTCATATTTATTTTAAAAATAAAAAATCTCGAGCCTTTGCCTCCCGAGGACAACAAAAACTTTTAGTTCTTTTAGTAAAAATAGCTCAAATTAATATATTAAAAAAAGAAGGTTATCAAAATATTATATTTTTATTAGATGATTTCATAACTGATTTAGATCAAAAGAACATTTCAATTTTGTCTACTGCTTTATTAAGCCTAAAAAATCAGTTAATATTTACATGCCCCATATCAAATGGATACCTAAAAGAGCTCTTGGTCTCAAAAAATGCACAGATAATTCAAATAGACATCAATGACCCCAAATGAAGCGCTCAACGGCTTAAAAGCCGTTGTTTCGCGCGAAATTCTTCGAAGCCATTCATCCCAGCTTAAAAGCTTGAGTTTTCTGGCGTAGTAGAATAAACTCTATATGAATTAAAATCGAGATTTTGCCTTAAAAAGATAGTTAAAATAAAATGTTGACATTTTTCTAAATATCTAGATACTGGAATATATAATGTATCAAAGCGTTGAGTTTTTTTACATTATATCTTAATTAGGCTTCATTACTACTCTCCTTTTTTCCATCGCATTGATGTTTCGTCAATGCGGTGGTTTTTTCATTTATAAGGGAGAGTGCCCTAAAAACCCCCCTCTTTTTTTCATATAATTTGACAACTTGATAATAACATGTTATTTTATTATTATATAATTGGCTTTCTATTAATTTAAGAGGATATTAAAATGAATACAATATTAAAAATAAACCTGTTAATTCTAGCTCTGCCATTTTGCATAAACGCAACTGAGTTAAAAGAAAAAAAAGAGACCCCTTCTGCCTTGGTCACCAGAATAAATGAGCATCGTGATGCTTGTTTAAGAGAGCATTTAATTCCTAATTTGGCTAGGCTTGTACAAGAATATGATCCAATTCAAGATAAGTGGGAATGTGAACGAACTTTAGAAGGTCATACATATGGTGTTATTTCAGTATGTTTATTACCAGGAAATAAATTAGCCTCTGCTTCTCAAGATAATACAATCAAAATATGGGATCTCAATTCTGGTAAATGTGAACAAACGCTAGAGGATCATAAAGTACGATCAGTATGCGCATTGCCAGATAATAAATTAGCTTCTGTTTCTTGGGGCGAAACAACAAAGATAATAAAGATATGGAATTTAACCTCCGGCAAATGTGAACAAACTCTTACTGGTCATGAAGATTCTGTTAATTCAGTATGTGCATTACCAGGAAATAAATTAGCTTCTGCTTCTGCTGATAAAACAATAAGAATATGGGACCTTACTTTAAATAAATGTACAACTGTTTTAGAAAGCGATACACAAGTTGATTCAGTATGTAGCGTATCACTAGGAAATAAGTTAGCTTATACTACTCAGGATGGAAAAATAAGAATATGGGATTTGAATTCAAATAAATGTATAATTGCACTACGTACAGGACGTGTGGAATCAATGTGCGTATTGCCAGGAAATAAGTTAGCTTCTAGTGCTGGTAGGATAATAATAATATGGAATTTAACCCTGTCCGACGAAGCTCCAGCGAAGTCGGATTCTGGTAAATGTGAGGTTGCTTTACAAAGCGATGCTATCCTAATTTTAAAAATATGTTCATTACCAGGAAATAAATTAGCTTCTTCATATCGGACTAGTGGTATAATAGAGATATGGGATCTTAATAAACGCCAAGTTACTACTTCTTTGGAAGGTCATAAAGGTCAACCTACATCACTATGTGCATCTCCAGAAAATAAATTAATTTCTGCTTCCTTTGATAAAACAATAAAAATATGGAGCAACCCAGTAATAACTTCAGGACCTACAGATGAAGAATTTCTTAAATTTATGCATGAAAAAGAATCTTGGGTAACCCAAAAATAATGGAGAATATTAAAATAGATAGAGTATTAAAAATAAAACTATTAATTCTAGCTCTGCCATTTTGCATAAATGCAGCTGAGTTAAAAGAAAAAAAAGAGACCCCTTCTGCATTAGAAACCAGAATAAATGAGTATCGCAGCGCTTGCTTAAGAGAGCATTTAATACCTGATTTAGCTAAACTCGTGCAAGAATATGATCCGATTAAAAATGAGTGGGAATGTGAACGAACTTTAACAGGTCATGAACATGACATTAGTTCAGTATGTGCATTACCAGGAAATAAATTAGCTTCTGCTTCTAAAGATAAAACAATAAAAATATGGGACCTTAATTCGAATCAATGTGTAGCTACTTTGGAAGGTCATACTGACTTGATCAATTCAATATGTCTATTGCCAAAAAATAAATTAGCTTCCGCCTCTTGGGACCAAACAATAAAAATATGGGATCTTACTTCTCACAAATGCATATACACTTTAAAAGGCCATAATCATAGGGTTCATTCAATATGTGCATTATCGGAAAATAAATTAGCCTCTGGAGATTCTGATAATAAAATAAAAATATGGGATCTTGTTTCTCATAAATGTATGGCTACCTTAAAAGGTCATAAAGATTGTGCTTATTCAGTATGTTTATTACCAGGAAATAAATTAGCTTCTGCCTCTTGGGACCAAACAATAAAAATATGGGATTTAAATTCTGGCGATTGTGAACAAACCCTTAAGGATCATAAAGGTGGGGTTTATTCAGTATGTGTATTACCAGGAAACAGATTAGCTTCTAATTCTATAGATGGAACAATAAAGATATGGGATCTTGCTTCTCATAAATGCATATCTACTTTAGAAGGTCTTTATAGTACAGTTTATTCGATATGCTTATTATCAGGAAATAAATTAGCTGCTGCTTCCTTTGATAAAACAATAAAAATATTGGATCTTGCTTCTCATAAATGCATAGCTACTTTAAAAGGTCATGATAGTTTAGTTTCTTCATTATGTTTACTGTCAGAAAATAAATTAGCGTCTGGATCGTTTGATAACTCAATAAAAATATGGAGCAATCAAGCAATGTCTTTAGATCTTCCTGATGAAGAATTTATTAAGTTTAAACATGAACAAGAATCTTGGTTAACCCAACCAGTATCTAAACAAAAAGAATCTGGTTGTATAATAAGTTAAATTTGAAGTTTAATCAGAAATTGCAGAATCAACATGAATGTTCTCATCAATAATTCTAATACGTTGAATATTGAGAGACTTTCCGGAATCTGAATCAATTTCTATTACAGCGCCACTTAAAAGCGCTGGAGGGACAATATCAACTTCAAATTTTGAAGGCATTTGTGTTAAGAAATTGGGCAACACTGAATCTTTTTTCATGCCTATCATTGAATTCAGAGCTCCAGACATTCCCAAATCGGTTATAAAAGCTGTTCCTTTTGGCAACACTCTTTCATCTGCTGTCTGAACATGCGTATGAGTGCCGACAACGGCGCTAACTCTACCATCTAGATATAAAGCTATACCTATTTTTTCAGATGATGCTTCCGCATGAAAATCAACTAATATAATATCTGTTTTTGATTTTAAATATGTCAGATGCGTATCAGCGGTACGAAATGGGCAATCTACATATTCTTTCATGAAAATGCGACCCTGCAAATTTATTATGCCGACAACTATACCGGCACAATTAAATGTTGTTACACCTACACCTGGACAAGAGCTAGGAAAATTTGCTGGACGCAAAAGATCAGTATGTTGAGTTAAATAAGGTATAATTTCTTTTCGGGCCCAAATATGATTTCCACTTGTTATAACATTTACACCATTATGCTTAAAGAAATTTACAATCCGTGGTGTAATACCGCGTCCCAATGAATGACTATTTTCACCATTGACAATAATACCATCAATATCATACTGTTTTTTAATACGGTCTATATGTTTTTGAAAGACAGCTTGACCCAATTGACCAACAACATCTCCAATAAACAAAATCTTAATGTTTTTTTTCATAAACGCTTACCTTGCATATTCTATAGATCGTTTTTCTCGAATTACGTTTACTTTTATTTGCCCTGGAAAAGTCATCTCTTTTTCTATCTTTTTTGCTATGTCACGAGCTAAAATCATTGCCTTTTCATCATCAATATAATCTTCTTCTACTATTATTCTTACCTCACGCCCTGCTTGTAAAGCATAAACTTTTTTTACACCGGAAAAAGATTTACCTATCTCTTCAAGTTTTTCCAATCTTTTGACATACGCAGTAAGAGTTTCACGTCGAGCACCCGGTCTAGATGCAGAAATTGTATCAGCTATAACTACGATAGGAGCATATACAGATAAAAAAGGCACTTCTTCATGATGTGCAGCAATTGCATTAACAACTCTAGGATCCTCTCCACACCTTTTTGCTATATCTGCACCAATTAATGCGTGCGGTCCTTCCACTTCAGATGTTACAGCCTTGCCTATATCATGAAATAATCCTGCTCTTAAAGCTATTTCCCCATCTAGTCCTAAATCTTGAGCTATCATCCTAGCAAAAATTCCTACTTCTTTGCTGTGCTCTAATACATTTTGCGTATAACTAGTTCTGAAATGTAATTTACCCAATAGACTAACAATTTCAGGATTTACTCCTTGCAAATTAAAGTGCATAATAACTTCTTTACCAAACTCCTGAATCATTTCATCCATTTCTTTTTCACATTGGGCAACGGTCTCTTCAATTCTTGTAGGATTAATTCTACCATCAGCTATAAGTTTCTCCAATGTGCGCCTTGCGATTTCTCTTCTTATAGGATTAAAACCTGATATAGTAATAACTTCTGGAGTTTCTCCAATAATAAATTCCATACCGGTAGCCATTTCAAGAGATTTAATATTTCGACCCTCTTTACCTATTATTCTGCCTTTCATTTCTTCATTAGGTAAATGAACAACAGATGAAGAGTTGGCTGTCACTTGATCGGCCGTATACCTTTGCATGGCAGTAACAATAATTTGAATAGATCTTTCCTTTGCTTCCTGTCTGGCCTCTTCCTCTATTTTTTGAATCCATTTTTCATTAGAATGATGAATTTCTGATTCTAATGAATGAAATAAATCTACTTTAGCCTCTTCTCTTGTCATGCCACTAACATTTTCCAATTTTGTAACATATTCACTATAAAGAGACTTTAATTTATTTTCATTTACCCTAAGCATGTCAGAGGTACGAATAAGTTCCCTTTCCTTTTGTTGAAGATCGCTGCTTAACCCATCAATTCGCTTTTCCTTTTGATCTAATTCTTCATTTTTTAGGTTTAATCTATTTTGCAAGCGTTCAATATCAATACGCTCACGCTTCATCTCAAGTTCAAAATCTTTTTTACGCTTATGTATTTCATCTTTAATTTTGGCAAGGGAATCCTTACGCTCTTCTTCTATATCTTTTTTAATTTTATCTGAAACAGATTTGGACTCAGATATAAGTTTATTTGCATAATTTACACGTCTTTTCAAGTAAAAGACAAAAAATAATATTATGAGGGTCAATAAAGCGAAACAAGTTCCTATTATAGTATACATTAATTCAATCATGAGTATTTCCTAATAAGTATAAATATATAAGTTCGGTAACTTATATTATACAATATTAAAAGTGTACTGAACATGATTTTTAACTAAAAAGTTGAAAAATAACACCTAATTAATTATTTAATATAGTTCCTGCTCAATTCTTCCAATGATTTTTGTATTATATTCTTCATAATTAGAAATTAAATTTTCCAGTTTAATTGTATTATTTGCCAATTTTAAAGCAACAAAAACTATTGCTTTAGTGTGATCTATTTGAGGAGATTTGGAAATAATTTCTTTTAAAAAAGAATTAACCATATAAACAATTTTTTCTATATCAGAATCAGTTTCATCACTTATAATAGTATAATTTTGCCCAAGAATTTCTATTTGATGTTTTTTAGAATCACTGATCATTATCTCTGCTCACTGGAAACTA
Source organism: Candidatus Babelota bacterium (assembly GCA_013286795.1). GTDB lineage: Bacteria > Babelota > Babeliae > Babelales > JABDEC01 > JABDFA01. The sequence continues at coordinate 107,157 of JABDFA010000001.1, read as the reverse complement.
AGGCATCTATATCCTTAATTAAACCTTCAACTACAAGCTTAGTTAGCTCTTTTTCTTGACCAACTTCATTTTGATCAGAAAGCAAAGCTGTTTCAAGATTTTCTATATCATTCTTTAGCTTTATATTTTCTTCAGACAGCAATACAATTTCTTGTTTTTGTTTTTTGATTGTTTCAACAAGCTCTAATACCTTTTTTTCTAATATACTTAATTGTTCCATTTTTACTCTCCCTAAAAAATATACCTAACATTAAATTTAGCTTCAATGTTAGGTATACTATTCTTTAATATATTGGGTCAATAAAAATTATTTTTTTGCTAAACTAGCTAATTTGGAAAAAGCATTTGGTTCAAAAATAGCTAATTGGCTTAACATTTTTCTATCAATTTCAACATTGGCTTGTTTTAAGCCATGTATAAACTGATTATACGATAAACCGTGGACCCTGGAAGCAGCATTAATTCGAACAATAAACAGTGACCTCATGTCACGTTTTTTTAATTTTCTGCCCTTAAAAGCAAAGGCCCAAGCGCGAATTAAAGTATCCTTAGCTCGCTTGTAAACATTTTTGCGTTGTCCCCAAAAACCTTCTGTTTGCTTAAATACGCGTTTATGTCTTTTTTTGGTAGACGTACCTCGTTTAATTCTTGTCATGATTTATCCTTCAAATTTATTAAAAATTAATATGGCAAACAACGGGCAACTCTATTATGATCAACATCAGCGATGTAACCGCCGCCCCTTAATGCTCTTTTTCTGGACCTTGTTTTTTTTGTTAATAAATGACGCCTAAAAGCCCTGGAATATTTTATCTTTCCTGAAGCTGTTTTGGTAAATCTTTTCTTTGCTGAAGATTTGGTTCTCATTTTTGGCATATTGATATTCCCGTTAATTACCTTTTAAATAATAAATTCTTGACCAAGTTGACCCCATTTTTGAATCCGGCTCATTTTCTAAATTCTTTAATGCGGCATCTTTAAAAGCAGAATCTACTTTATTAAATAAAGCAGGACCCACCTCATTTTTTGTGGCCGCCTCTCTACCTTTAAAATTTAAAGTAAACTTAACTCTTTTGCCTTCGGCTAAAAATTGAATGCATTGCTTAAGTTTAATTTGCAAATCATGTTCGCCTATTTTGGGCCTAATTTTTATTTCCTTTATTTTAATAACTTTTTGCTTCTTTTTAGCTTCGGTCGCCTTCTTTTTTTTGGAATATAAAATTTTACCGAAATCAAGAATTTTAGCTACAGGAAAACCTTCTCCACCTTGTTCGGAAATCAAAACAAGATCAAGATCAGCCTCCCTTGCTCTTTGAAGAGCTTCATTTCTTGAAACGACGCCTATATTTTGGCCGTCATGAGTAATTAATTGTAACCTGTCAACACGAATTTTTTCGTTGACCAATGGCGATTTGTTATCCTTCAATGCCACAAAGTTCCTTCTAGACTAATAAAATTAACTAACAATTATAATACCTTAACAGATTCTATTTCATTTTTAACTAAACCAAGCAACTCTTGTGTAATTTCTTTATTACTCTTTAAATAAATTAAAGCTTGTTCTCTACCTTGAGCCAATTGCTTTCCTTTAAAAGAAAGCCAAGATCCGGATTTACTAATAATGTTATAATTAATTGCCGCATCTAAAAGCTCTAACTCAGGACTTATACCTTCATTAAATAAAAGATCCACTTCAACTTTCTTAAAAGGAGGAGCCATCTTATTTTTTACAACTTTAATAGAAACCCTATTGCCAAAGTGATCCTCTTCTTTTTTCAAAGAAGCAATCTTGCGAATATCTAATCTTAATGATGAATAAAATTTCAAAGCATTTCCACCAGTGGTAGTCTCTTTATTTCCAAAAGCCATACTGCTTATATTTTGCCTAATTTGATTTATAAAAATCAAAACAGTTTTTGATTTATGAACAATTGAAGTAAGCTTTCTTAATGCTTGGGACATTAATCTGGCTTGAAGCCCCATATGAACATCACCCATATCTCCTTCAAGTTCTGCCTTTGGAACAAGCGCAGCAACTGAGTCAATAACTATTATATCAATAGCATTTGACCTGATCAAAAGTTCTGCAATCTCTAGAGCCTGCTCCCCATAATCTGGCTGGGAAATGATTAAATCATTAATATTAACACCCAACTTTGTTGCGTGTCCAGAATCTAAAGCATGCTCAGCATCTATAAAAGCACATATACCGCCATTTTTTTGAGCTTGAGCGATACCGTGTAGAGCCAATGTTGTTTTTCCTGAAGATTCTGGTCCAAATATTTCAACTATTCTTCCTCTAGGTAAACCACCTATTCCTATTGCATGGTCTATTAAAATAGAGCCGGTAGGTATAGCATCACATTTTTGATTAGGAGAATCACCAAGAAGCATTATGGCACCTTTACCATATTGCTTATCTATCTGGGAAAAAGTAGACTCTAAAGCCTTCTTTTTTCCTTCTATAAGTTCACTTAGAGCCTCTTTTTTTGCAGCTACTGTATTTTTACTCATTATTTGATCTTTGCAATTAGTACTTAAATTATTTTTTTATATTTTTCTTATTAAAGCTTATTTTAGCATTTTTTTGTAAAGAAGCAACAAATCCCATATCATATTCTACCTTATTCTGCTTATATAAATTATCTTCTATAGAACCCTTCTTTTCATTAAAATTGGCTGGATTAAAGGGCTCAACGGCAATAAGTTTTATTAGATAACCATTTTTAATGCCTAGATAATCGCTTATATGATTTTCTTTTGTTATTTTTACAAGTTCAGCAACAGGAACATCTTCCAATTCTGTATTTGTAGTTTTTGGGCCAATCCAAGGGGTATCGATTAATTTTAAACCTAAATCAGATTTTAATTTTTCAAAGCTTGTGGTTCCTAATTCTTTTTTAGCTCTATTCAAATCTTCTTGTAATTTTTTTTTGGCCTTTTGTTCATAAAGTAATAAAGATATTTTTTCTTTAACCGATTTCAATTCAGGTAGATATCCCTTTTGTATCTTAGTTAACCTAATCAAGGAAGCTGAATTGTCATCATACATTAATTTTATTTTACCCTCAGTATTGATTTCAAACAATTTTTTTGCCAACTTAGAAGAATCAGTGGTAGATGTATCTATTTTTTTCTGAACAGCTCCTCTTTTCTTTAAAAATTCATCAAAAGCTTTTTCATCCAAGCTTGAAGTATCTATAAATTTTTTTACATCTAATTTAAAAATATTTCCAAACTTTTCCTTTTGCAAAATCTCTTTAATTTGATCTTTTACTGTTTCAAATTTTTTAAATTCAATAGGTTTTTTGGATACGCGCTGTAAAATTTCTAATCCATCTGCTGTTTGAATAACATTAGAAATTTCATCATCTTTGGATAATGCAAATGCCTCTTCTTCAAATACAGGATCCTTTTCACCTTTTATAAAGAAATCAATCAAGCCGCCCTGGTTAGCTGTTTCAGCATCTTGAGAAAACTGTTTTGCATATTCACTAAATTTTTTAGGTTCAGCAACAAGTTCACTTCGAATTTTTTCAGCTTGTTCTGGATCCTTTAATAATATACGTCTAACTTTTACTTGTGCTGGTTTTTGCATAAAAAGATTTTTATTTTTATTATAATAATCTTCTAATTCTTTATCTTGCACATTTATGCTATAGGCAGTCTTGAAGAAATCATATTTAATACCTTCTCGTTTTTCAGGAACCCAATAACTCTTATCTCTTTCAGTAATTTCTTTATAGAATTTCTCAAGCTCCAAATCAGTTAGTGGCATTTTTTTTACAGCTTCTAAATATTTGTCATAAGGAAAAACCAAAACAGTAAATTTCTTTTTCAAAAACTCTTCTACATATCTATTTTTAATATAAAATCCAGGAGCATAAAAAGCTGCTTGTGCCAATTCAAGTGTAATTCCATTCTTTAGGTTATTTTTAATATCATTTTCAAGATCATGGACAGAAGAGTAGTTTAAAAGCTCGCTTAAAATCTGCAAATTGGCCCCTTGTTTTGCTAATTCCTGGGCGACAAATTCTGGCGATAAATGAATATTTAGATTTTTAGCTAATTGTGACAATAGCGCCTCATTAATTAATGCTTTAATGGCTAATTCTTTAGGATCTACGTTCATAGATCCAAGAAATGCACCAGCTTGATTTCCAAACTGTTTTTTAAAAGAATCTATTATAATCTTTTCTTCTTCAACTTTTCTTGTGAATTGTTCTTTTGATATCTTATAATTATCTATTGATATTGCCCAATCTGACCCTCCAGTAAACTTTTTAAACATTTCGCCTATAGTTATTAAAAAGCCGAATGAAAAGACTAATATCAAAACCGCAACTTGGTACTCTTTTTTCTTGAATCCTTTTCGAATTGATGAAATCATACTAATTCCTAAATTAAAATTGGTAATTCCGGACCATAGGCTCATAATATCAAGACATAATATATTTTCAAGACAATTAAGAAATTGCTTGATTTTTTACTATTTGTATTGATATGATAATAATAGAGTATATGTTGTTTACGATATTTTTTAATAGGAGGTTACTATGAATACTAAATTCTTTACTGGTTCATTTATAATATTACTTACTAGTTTTTCGTTTATTTCGGCCATGAATCCAGATACAAACTTAATAAGGGCCATAAATGAAAATGACCTGAAAAAAGTGGAAGAAGCCATATCAAACGGGGCAAATCTTGACTTTGGTACGGCTCAAGGCAAAGCTGTTCTTAACGCAGCTAATAAAAAAACCCAAGATTTAGAAGCAATAGTAAAAGACTTCAAACATGCAAATAAGTATTCTATACAAAAAGCAGATCTTGGTTCATCATATGACAATGAAGAAAATGCCCAAAAAGATCTAAAAACGGCCTCAGAAATATATCACACTATATTAAACAAGAGCGCAGCGCAAAGAGAACATGAAATAAGAGATCTGATTAATGCTTTCGCCGGATTTTAATATGACAATTAAATTACTGTCCTGGGTTTTTTGTTTAGGTAATAACAAACAAACTTAAATAGTAGGTTAATATGAAAATTAAGTTATTGTTCTTGTTTTTATCTTTAGGCTATATTGGATCAATTTATAGTCTGGACCAGGCTCCTAATAAAATGCTTCTTAGAGGCGTTAGGGATGGTGACATCAAACTTGTTCAAGAAGCTCTTGATAAAGGTGCAAATATAGATGCTCAAGACCCACATGAAGGTTGGTCGGCCTTAATGATTGCTATAGATGAAAACAAAGAATCTATAGCGAAATTATTACTGGATAAGGGTGCTAAAGTTAATCTTCAGCCCTCAGGTAATAATTCAGCTTTGTCTCTTGCTGCTATGAATAATAACACGGACATAACAAACTTATTACTAGATAAAGGTGCCAATATAAATATAATCTCACGTTATGGATTTACACCTTTAATGACTGCTGTACTTAATGATAATTTAGAAGTAGCAAGATTATTGATAGATAGAGGTGCTTCATTGTATCTAGTAAATGAAAAAAGGGAAAATAAAACTGCTGTAGATTTTGCAAAACAATACAGTAGTTCTATATTAAAATTAATAAGAGAAAAAATTAAAAAAGAGATAGTTGAATCCAGCTCTCTATTACCTGAATTAGCAGACATCGTTTCAGATTATCTTGCTTGTGCAACTGGCGTAGTAGAAGAATAATTATATTTCTAAAATTTTTATATTCTTCAAATGTTCAGATTTTTTAATTTTATTAACTAAAGCTTCGAGTTTAAGCTTATCCTCAAATGACTCAGTAACGACTTGATACCAAGTAACAACTTTCCCTTTTGATCCTTTACTTTGTCTAGTTTTGATTTTAACCGGTTGCCCTTTCTTAATGGACCTGTCATAAAATTGTTGCGCAGATTTAATGTTACCAAAACCAACCAATTCAGCATAATAATGTTTATTATTATTAATTTCAGGAACTTGAGAAATTGGTTCAGTTACATCTGCTTCAGGTTTAGGTTCTTCTATAAAGTCTTCGTCGCTATCAAAAGATTCATCGACATCGTTATCATTGACCGGCATATTTCCATAAAGCGAATAGTATGAATAATTAATTTTATCGGCAAATGAATCATCTACCATCTTATTTGTAAATTCTTGTATAGCATGTTTTTGTCCCCAAAGATAACTTAATATAATAATTAAGATAATGGATAGAAATGTAATGGCCGAAATAAAACTGGCTTGTCTATGAGTTATAAAGAAACCTTTTTTATCTTTACAAAAACATGCATTATGATGATTTTCATGTACCATTATTTTCCTATGAATATAATTTTAATATTTGTTTAATATATAAATCATTGTTTGAGCAAGTCAAGTTAATCCATTCAACAGAAATATTTAAATCTTGATTTTTTTCTTGATTAATTTTTTTTTCTAACATCTTAAAGAATGTTAATTGTCTTTTGGCATAATTTCTAACTTTCTTTTGTATCAAAGATATGAGATTATCTAAATTTTGCTCAGAAGAATCTAAATAGTTTAAAATATCATTATAACCTATAATTTTTTTAACTTTGAGAAATTCGGCCCAAGAAGGGGTATGTTGAATTCTTTGCACTTCTTTTACCCAGCCTTCTTCTATCATTTGCACAACTCTTTGATCAATTCTTTTATACAAATCCTCTCTATCTCTAGTTAAAAAAATTAATTTTATATTATTATTTATAGGAGAAAATATAGGAGTTTGCCCTGAGGGCTTTTTGCCTGTTTTATACCAAATATCAAGAGCCCTATTAATTCTATAAGTATCGTTTTTCTGTATTTTATTAGCTCTTTCTGGATCTATTTTTGACAATATTTCCCAACTGTTTTCATTAATTACATTAAAGTTATTGTTAATGGAGCTTAATTCTTGAGGAGGAAAAAATAAGGAACTTATATAGAAACCTGAACCGCCAACCAAAATGGGAACTTTATTATTTTGCCATATTTGAGCTAATTTTTCTGAAACAATATTTCTATATTGAACAACAGTAATATTTTCAGGTTTGTCTATTATATCAAAAAGATGGTGTTGGGTTGATTGATCTTTCCAATTAGGTTTTGCTGTACCTATAGAAAGAGGTGTATAAAATTGCCCTACATCTATATTAACAATTTCTGCAGAAAGCTGTGTACATAATTTTAAAACAAAATCAGTCTTTCCTGCTCCAGTAGGGCCTGATAAAATAAGTAACGGTTTTTCATTTTTTTGCATCAAATTCAGCGGCCCTTAAGATTGGATCTATAGTTTTAAGTAAGTTTGTACATTTACTTATCAGTTTTTCTCTTCTAGCTTCTAATACTTCATCATTCTTAAAAGATTTCTCGTAATTATTGATTAACGAGTCTTTAATTTTTTCAATTTTTTCTGAAAGTTTTTGATGTTCTGTTTTTAATTTTGAAATCGAATCTTCTAATTCGATACTATTAGGACTATTGAGATTATAATTTTCTAAATAAATTTGAATCTCCTCAAGGGTAACTAACCCTAAAAAAAGCTCCTCTTCATATCTTTCTAATCTTTCATAATAATCTTTAATATCATCATGTTTATTATAAAGCTGGGTCCAAAATTTTTCTCTTGATTCTTTTTCTTTTTGCCACTTAGATTGCGCTATATCTTCAATTCGTCTTAAAGTTTCTCCTGAAAAAGGATCACTTTCCATTGAATTTATAATTTGACCACATGATACAAAAACCATTAAAATTAATTTATTTTTCACTTTACTCCTTAAACGTTAAAGATCTCCCTTAGATTGTGCTATCAAATTTAACTAAAATCAAGATGTATTCTAAAAAAGCTAATGTTACGGATATTATACCAAATATAACAGTATATTTTATATTTACTCTATAGGGCAAACTTACATTGAGCTTGTAAGAAGATATTAATCGAATAATAAAAAAGACAACTACTCTAATAAGAAACAATAAAGATATACTTAAAATTAAAGAAATTTTTAAATAAAATATAATAATATAAAAAAGTAACGCTGAAAAAAAATTTAATAGGCCAATATAATAAAATTTTTCTTGTATTAAAAAAAACAATTCATACGTTATAAAAAAGTTTTCAAAGAATAGAAAAAACATGAAACTATATGTTTCTGGCCATGTTATTTGGGGCAATAATTTATATAATAATTTGTAGTTGGTTATAAAAAATATTAACAAGCATATTAGAGTAGTAAATAATTTCTTTGTGGCTAACTCCAATGCTTGGACTCGAATGTTTAAGTTAAATTCTTTTAAATGTCCAAGAAGAGCTTCACTTGTAAAACCAAAACTTTTAGAGATTATAGTAGTAAAATACACAGAGATGCTACTACTTAGTTTAATTATTGCCGATTGTTTATATCCGTACAAATATCCAAATGATATTAACAACATGTTAGGTGAAAAAAACAGGTGGCTAACTTGGTTTAAATAATTTGAGCTTCTAGTAATGAGTATTCTATTAAGGATATTATTATGCTGTGAGAGCCCAGAAGTTGTGTGTGGAATTTTTTTGTATATTTTTATTAATAAATATAAGTAAACTACATTGCTAATTATAGATTCTAAAAGTAAAGGTACAAATATTAATTCTAGATTTATTGTATGTTTATAAAAGAAACTTATCCAAAAAGTTGCGCAATAAAAAATAATTCCTGCTATTTCTATAAAAGCTGATTCTTTATTTAAAAATTCAAGCTGGGCAACCATTTTTAATGTTTTTTTAGAGCCTTCAAAAAACAGTAATAATCCCAAAAGAATCCATATAGTAGGTCCAATTTGATTACAATTAAAAAATTTACAGAAGAAGTTTGATATTTGAACATTGAAAATTATCAGACAAAAGGTTATTATCAACAATATTATTAATTGTATGATAAATTGAGACAGAAATAGTTTTTTGAACCCTAATTTAGTTTCTGTGAAGTAAATTAAAAAGGCTGCCATAGATTTATCAAAACCAAAGTTTAAAAGTATTATCGATAAATATAAAAAGGCAAAAAGTATGCCATTAATTCCATATATACTCCGATCACAAAAGTAAAATAATATAAACTGATGCACAGTTAGTACGCTTTGATAAAATATTGATTCAAATACGTTCCATTTTATACTACGGTCAAAAATTTTATATATAAAAAGCATTTTTTTCCATTAATTAAAGAGTTTGTCAAAAAAAAAATTGAGTGTTACACTTTTTGCATGGTAAGGAATTTTTAAGGTCTACCTTAAAAAGGAGTCTACCATGTATTCTCTAAATGAAAAAGTCGTTTATCCGGGGCATGGTGTTGCAAGAATAAACAGGATAGTGGAAAAAAAGATAGGTAATGACCTTGCCATATTCTTTGAATTAAAGTTTTTAGATAATAAAAAAGAAACTACAATTCTAATTCCTGTTGATGCTGCCTTATCAGCCGGAATTCGTAAATTAAGTTCTGAAGATAAAATCAATGACATCTTTAGGGTACTCTCAGAAATCTCGCCAACAAAATTGGGAAATTTTAATAGTTGGAACAAAAGAAGAAAGCAATATCTCGGCAAATTAGGCAGTGGTGATTTAATAGAAATTTCAAAAATATATAGAGATTTACAGTTCCTTGCAAAAAATAAAGATCTATCTTTTGGTGAGCGCAAACTATTAGAAGACACAGAAAAATTGTTAGTTCAAGAGATTTCTTTAGTTAAAAATATGCTTGAAAAAAATGCTCTAGAAAAATTAAGATCCTTCTTTAATCAGCCCCCAATTAATATTATAGAATCAAACAAGACCCAAGTTCTTCAGATTTAAAATTCTATTTATCCGGGTGTGTTAAAACATGCCCGGATGTTTTTAAGGAACTAGACAATATCCCGCATTGCAAGCCCCTGTTCTGCCCGCTCTACCATTGCAATCAGCATCTCTTGAACATCTTTTTATGCAATAGCCATTCTCACATTGCTCTCCTGTTTCACAATCGGGCGTTGCTTTACAGTAATCACCAATCTTGCAATTAATTTCAGTAAAATTAATTGCAACTATACCAAACAATAAGAACATTGAAAAATTTTTAATCTTTTTAAAATTCATCTTATTTTCTCCTCCTTTTTAAACTCTCCATAGGTTACCTATAAATTTAATTTATCAGGTTTGCTACGCAAAAATCAATACTTTTACCCCTTTTTTATGCAATTCTCCTAAGGAACGAAGGCGACCCCAAGGCCATCCCTATTACCCTTCCCTAATAAAATGGCCGCCGTGGGGAGCCGGAGACCCGGGCTTCGCCCAATGCGGAGTTTATCCTGCCTGCCAGGCGTAGCTCAACGAGCGAAGCCTGGAGCTTCACCGGGCAGGGCCGACCATTGACCTGGATTTACCCCTATGGGTTATGCGACAAGAATCACTTTATTTTACAGGTGAAGCATTGCCCAGATCTGGTCGCTCTAGTGTTATGCGACAATGCATTAGTTTATTTCTAAATTATATCGACAGATATTTAAATATATTTATAAAATAATCTTAGTATACCAGACTCAACATTTTTTAGTATGTTATTGACAAGGTATAAGAGTTTACTTATAATTTAAACATGTTTTTATAAAATTTAACTTTATAATTATTTCAAGGAGATTTTCATGGCGAAAAAAATAATAGGTATAGATCTAGGGACCACAAATTCAGTAGTTTCCTTCATGGAGGGTGGTACAGCTAAAGTAATACCTACCAAAGAAGGTTCAAACATAACCCCTTCAGTAGTAGCCTTTACAAAAGATGGCAAAAGGTTAGTAGGCGTTCTAGCAAAGAGACAAGCGGTCACTAATCCGGAAAATACTATCTATTCAGCCAAAAGATTTATAGGCAAAAAATATGATGACATAGAAAAAGAAGCAAAAAAAATGCCTTATAAAGTTGTAAAGAAATCTAATGGCGATGTAGCTTTTTCAATCTTAGGTGAAGAATATACGCCACAAGAAATTGCAGCTGCCGTACTTTCAAAACTTAAACAAGATGCCGAAGATTATATCGGCGAAAAGGTAACAGAAGCTGTAATAACTGTTCCAGCTTATTTCAATGATGCGCAAAGACAAGCAACAAAAGATGCAGGCAAAATTGCAGGCCTTGAAGTAAAGCGCATTATAAACGAGCCCACAGCAGCAGCTCTTGCTTATGGTGTAGATAAAAAGAAAAATGGCATTGTGGCCGTCTTTGATTTTGGTGGCGGAACATTTGATATATCTATTTTAGATATTCATGACGGGGTAATAGAAGTAAAATCAACAAGTGGGGATACTTATCTTGGCGGTGATGACGTTGATCAAAAAATTATGGATTATCTAATTGAAGAGTTCAAAAAAGATCAAGGCATTGATCTTCAAAAAGATAAAATGGCCATACAAAGATTAAGAGAGGCTGCAGAAAAAGCTAAGATAGAACTTTCAACCTTGCATGAAACTGAAATCAATTTACCATACATCACAGCAGACGCTTCTGGGCCGAAGCATATCAATATAAAATTATCACGAGCAAAATTAGAATCATTATGCTCTGATATCTTCAGACGACTTCTAGAGCCTTGCAAGCAAGCTATGCAGGATGCAAAACTTTCCAAAGATCAAATAGATGAAGTTATTTTAGTTGGAGGTTCAACACGTATTCCAAAAGTACAATCTCTAGTAAAAGAGTTTTTTGGCAAAGAACCAAATAGATCTGTAAATCCTGATGAAGTAGTTTCCTTAGGCGCAGCAATTCAAGGTGGTGTACTTGCAGGAGAAGTAACTGATGTACTTCTTTTAGATGTAACTCCTCTTTCTCTTGGCATAGAAACAATGGGTGGCGTTTTTACAAAACTTATTGAAAGAAATACAACAATTCCAACCAAAAAATCTCAAATCTTCTCTACAGCAGAAGATAATCAAACTTCTGTGGATATAAGAGTTTGTCAAGGTGAAAGACCTATGGCTAAAGATAATAAATTCTTGGGGCAATTTAGGCTAGAAGGAATTCCTGCAGCTCCACGTGGCCGTCCTCAAATTGAAGTTTCATTTGATATAGACGCAAATGGAATATTAAATGTAACAGCCTTAGACAAAGGTACCAATAAAGAACAACGCATTACAATTACAAGTAGCAGTGGTTTGACAGAAAAAGAAATCGAGCAAATGGTCAAGGATGCTAAAGAGCATGAAGCTGAGGACCTCAAAACAAAAGAAACTGTAGAAAAGCGCAACAAACTTGATGGTCTAATTCTAGAAATTGAAAAAACTATCAATGAAAATAAAGATAAACTTCCTGAGGCTGATGTTAAGACAGCGCAAGAGGCTCTTGAAAATTCTAAGAAAGTTTTAGCGGAACATGCAAATAATTCTCAAGAATTAGAAAAATCTACAGATGAACTTTTAAAAGCATCACACAAAATTGCTGAAATACTTTATAAACAAGCAGAACCTGGTTCAACTACTGAAAACAAATCAGAAAGTGGCCCAATCGATACTGATATTTCAGACAAGTAGTCCCGCTCGTCCTGGCCTGCCCGGCATAGCTTTAGCTACGCCTGGGAGCCTGTCGAAGGATACGAGCTCATTGAGATCATACAGGCTCCTGATTCCAGGAGCCTTTTTTATTTACTACAAATTTAGTAGAAAAAATTATTGATTGTTTGCATACTAAATAAAAAATAATACAGAAAATAAAACAGAAAGTTTTTATGAAGCTCAAAATAATCTTAGACTTCTTATTCTTACGAAACTTAAAGATTGGCCCATTCCCGTTCGCCCTGAGTATCGCACGTAGTGCGATGTATCGAAGGGTGAATAAAAATTATGGTTCATGGTTCGATACGTTCTACTTCGCAAGGCTTCGTAGAACACTCACCACGAACGGTCTCTCAAATAAAGTTATATTAGGTTTTGGAAAAAATTTACTATCAATTTTTTGCTTAACTTCTCTTACATCAATTTACAGCATGAGTCAGGCCCCAAATGAAATTTTACACCAAGGTATATTTAACAGTAATATAGATTTAGTTATGCAAGCCATAGAACAAGGTGCTGATCTTAATAATAAAGATATACTTGGAAATACCCCTCTAACAGCTGCTATACCTAAATGCAATAAAGCCATAATTAAACTTTTATTAAAAAATGGAGCGGATCCCAATGGAAAATCCCCAATCTTACCTCTTATAGTTGCTATCAATTGGAATCATACAAATATAGTAAAATTATTATTAAAATTTGGAGCCGATCCCAACAATAGAGATTCTTGGAATTGGACCGCTTTGATACATGCCGCAAATAAGTATCGTATATTTCAAAACAATCTATCTATAATAAAATTATTATTAGATAACGGAGCTAATTTAGATAATGCAATAGATTTCACAAAGAGAATAAATTTCGATGGAATAACAAAAATATTGAAAGCATTACAAACTGTTCAACCTGATGATATATGTCCTGTTTGCAGAATAAAAGCAAAAAAAATTCCAAAAGAAAAAGTCCTAACGACCCCTTGTTGTAAAAAATTTATTTGTAAAAATGATCTAAAATCTTTAGAAAAACGAGCAGCTGAGCTTTGGAATATTCTACATGACAGTAAATTACGTGCTCAATATGGAGCTAGCGAAGATTTTACAGGATGGCCGGATGTTCAAGGCCCCCATGCTATTTGTCCTCTTTGTAGATCTTATCCTTTATACGAAACTCCCAATGAGATATTACTGAAAGGTATAAATAATAAAGATATAAATCTAATAAAAAATGCCCTAAAAAACAAAGCTGATACTAATGTTCAAAATCAAGACGGTTTTACTGCCTTAATGATACTGTTAGATACTGAAGAACCAGAAGATTTTAAAAAAATAAACATAGTAAAACTATTGTTAGAAGCTGGAGCTAATGTAAATTTAAAAAACAAAGAAGGTACAACTGCTTTAGATTTTGCAAAAAAGAATAACTTTAAAGAAATAATAAAATTAATCGAAGCTGAATATGAAATAAGAAAAAAAATTATTAAAGAGATAAAACCAAAAAAAAGAAACCGAGCTACACTAGATACATAATATTTTTCAATTTCTTCGAATTAAATTTTGTTTGCAATAAGGGCAAGTTGCTCTTCTTCTATTTTCTCTACAAACAGTAATCCATCTATTAAGACATTCTCCATGAAACGGATGAAAACATATAGTCGAATAAAGATCATTTTGATTTCCCCTATCCAAACATATCGCACATTCAATTTCATCAGAATCAAGTTTAAAAACAACTGCATTTTGAATTCTAATTTCCCGTTTATATTTTATAACATCTAAATAATTTTTATTTCTTATTCCTGCAGCTTCATTTACAAGAAATTCAGGATCTTCTATAGGGTTAAACTCTATGCGTAAATCTAATAATCTTAATTTTCTGAGTATATTCATTAACTGATCCCTATTAAGCTTATTATTTTCCCCATAAAGAGTTTTAAGACTTTTTTTAAATAAGGTTAAAGCTGAAATATTATCAATTTTGTTAGAACAGATATCCAAACACTCCAACTGAGTTTTATATTTTTTATATAGATTAATTAAGGGTCCTAAAGATCTAATTTTGTTATCTTTAAGAATTAAAGTATGAATCCTTTGAATTCCTGGATAATTTTCTATGCCGTTTATATCAGAAAGTTTATAATTTGAAAGATCAAGAACATTGCCATTAACTACAGGAGAATTCCCACTATTAACAAGATGTTTCAAAGATTGACCATTTATGCAACCAAACATAAAGACTAGAGCAAAAAAAGGCTTTTTACAAGTCATCATCACTCCTAAAAATAGTTAATTCAAATATCAAACATATCCCAGTTAAATCTTGTATAAATTTCTACCAAAAAAAACAAATTTTAACCATTTTTTTAAATTAAAATTTTGCAAAAACCCATTAAATCAATAAAATTATACAGCGTACTGTTATAAAATATCTAAATAATAGGAGTTCATATGAACAAAAAATTTCTTTTACCAATTTTACTTGGTGGATTGTTAAGCTCTGCAGCAACTAATCTAAAAGCTGACATAAATTCAAATGATTTATTATATGGCGTTGGCTTTGGGGGACTATCAAGGCTAATCTCTTTTGCTGCCGTTAAAAATGGCAGTTTAAGCAAAGGACAAGGCGTAGCATTGAGTTCATTGATCAGCTTGGTATTAATAGCAGGAACATCTGGAGACAATGGAAAAATCGATTGGAACGCAACCCTAATGAGAGCCGGATGGGCTGCTGCCGCACAGGCTATTTCGCTATTATTTGTAGAACCTGCAAATAAACAAAAAGACGTAAGAAGACCTAGTCAAAGCTAAAAATCAACCCAGGGGAGTAACACTACTCCCCTTCTAAAAATCTCACATTTGCCAATTCTACCTGCAATATTATATAATAATTAACCCCAAAAAAGTCTCTTAAAATAATTAAAATAACGCCTAAAATAGCCATTTTCGCCAAGAAATCCCCCTGTTTATTAAAAAACCATTTTCAAAGTATTGCTTTTATTTCTATTTGTAAGTTATAATTAATTTAGTAACAGGTTAAAATGTTAATTAAAAAGGAGAAAAAATGAAAAAAATGTTGTTATTTATTACTGTTTTCACGACTATTGTATGTAATTCTTTGGTACATGCAAGAGCTGAATTCTGTAAAACAATTACAGATCAATTTGGCAAATTAGACCAATTAACTGGAGTTAATCTTGCTGGAGTAGTAACACCTGATTACCCTAGTCCAAGATCTACAAAAAAAGAAATTGTAGCGTGGCTTAAGGAATTCATAGGTGGAGTAAGTGTAAAGGGTTCTGACTTTAAACCAAAAGGATCTATAGAAATTATTCCTGGTGTTATAAGAATTAACGTATTTAAAGATGTTATTTGCCCAACGATTAAAAATGAATTGAATAAAAGACATGCACTCGAAAGATACGAAGAGGATCCTACACTTATATGTCAAAAATTACCATCTTTAATTAAAACTTTTAGTAATACAATAATAGAAAAACTTATAACGCAAGTTAAAAAACTCAAACTTCCTTCATCTCTAGTGGATACAGCTAAAAATACAATGATTAAAATTTTAGGATTTATTATTGGTGTTTTACAAAGTGATGTTGTACAAGGATTATGCACAACAGCATTTAGTAGTCTTCACGAAAAAGATTTTACGCCAGAAGAACTAGTTATTCCTAATTTTTCTATACCGATTGAAGTAGAAACTGACACAACTAAAGTTACTCCTACACCAATGCCTGTGCCACCTACTCCAATGGTAGTAGAAACAATGCCCGAAGATTATACGATAGTAACTAGAAATAGAGCGTTGGCAGCTGAAGATATTAGAAATGTAGTACGTAAAGAAGCAACAAAAATAGTAACTGAAAATCCTCAATTAACACCACAAGAACAAAAAGAAGTTACAAGTGCAATAGTAGAAGCAGTACAAGAAGATATTAGTACATTAGGAATACCAGATGCTCCACCAATAGGTGATCTTGAAGAAACAATATCAAAAACTATAGCTAGTCCATCTATAAAGATAATCCCTGCAGCGAAAAAGCCAGTTCGTGAGGAAGTAAAACAAGAAGCAAAAGCTGATCTTATGGGCGCTTTAAAAGCAGCAATGGCAAAAAGAAGAGAAGATCTTGGTAATGGTCGGTAACTAATCAATTTAACTAAAGTTATACCCCGGTTTATATTAAACACCGGGGTTTTTCTTTGTTCTTAAAGGCTTTTCTTGAATAAAGTTACTTGAAAGTATAAATTTATTACTAAGTGGTAATTCAAAACTATAGGAAGTAAAATATGAATGTTATGCAAAAATTTTTATTATTTTCGATGTCATTAATATTATGGAATAATGTTATTGATTGTAAGGCAAAAAAAGACAATACTAAAAATTGCGCTATAAAGCCAAATCTTTCTAAAACTGCAAAAGTAACAACTGATATACCTGCAAGCAAGAAAATAAACACATCCGATTTAATAGATGAGATGTATAAAAACATTAAACATCAAATCAGTGATACAGAACGGTCTATGGTTACAAAAACTGGCGGCAGTCCAGTTTATGGAGAAATTAAGTTTGATTCATTAAAAAAAGTTTTAGATGATTTAAATATTAAAAAAACAGACGTTTTGTATGATCTAGGCTCAGGAACAGGAAAAGTTCTTGTACAAGGGTATCTGGATTATCCTTTTAAGAAAGTTGTAGGAATAGAACTTTCTCCTACCAGGAATCACCACGCAGAAACTATAAGAAAAAATTTAGAAAAGAAGAATTTAATAACTAAAGACAGAAAATTTGAATTATACAATGGCGATATAGCCAAAGAAAATATTAGCGACGCCACTGTGATTTATATGTGTTCAACCTGTTATCCTGAAGAATTGATGGCAAAATTAACAGAAAGATTTTCAAAATTAAAACCAGGTTTAACTGTAATTACATTAAAAGCTTTGCCTGATAACTATGAAGATTTTGGGCTAAAACATATAAAAGAATATAAACTACCTATGACTTGGTCCGAAGGTTCACCAGTTCATATATATAAACTTGAAGGTAAAGCTAAAAAAGCTGCTAAAAAAGCCAAAAAATAAATCTTCTTGTTTTGTTTAAATAGATTTACATCTTTCCCGTTCGCCCTGAGCGACCTCTGAGCGAGCGTTTACGCGAGACGAAGAGGGAGTCGAATGGGTAAAAAATTTTTAAAAATTTTGATTTATTTTTCAATATAAAAACCCCGTTCGACTCTGTTTTCGACTCCTTCGTCGCTCAAACATCGCTCAGGGCGAACGGATTGGATGATTTTACCCTATAAGGATGTGTATAATAAAGATGAATTTGATAATTTTTTATTAATATCTTGACCAGAATAAAGCCTTCGCAAATAAATTAATTATCGAATTTATGTAAAATAAATATAGGTGTAGACAAAAAAATTATCTGACACCTATATATTTATAACTGATTTAAAATCAGAATTATTTATGTTTTTCTGTAGAGCAACAAGAACCGTTGCCTTTGTGAGTAATACAATGATGGCACTTACAAAATAAGGCTACAAGACTAATAACACCAGCAACACCAAAAACGATCTTGATATACTTCATATATGCAGCTAGGTGCATTTGTACGAAATTAAGAGAACCAACTTCAATATTAAAAGCTGATAAGCCAATAAATATTGCAGCTAAACTGCACAAAAGCCAAGCAAGAAGACACACTGTTTTTCCTAGAAATGAATGATGATGCATCATAAGAACTCCTTTTTAGTATAAAAACTAGAACTAAACAACACTATAATTACAATTAAATTTGAATAAATTTAATTTTTCAAGCAAAATATAATATATAAATTATAAACTATAATTGCAATATTTTTTTGAAAGAAAACTAATATGAGTATAAAAGCTGGATTAGTGGGCCTACCAAATGTAGGTAAATCAACACTTTTTAATGCATTAACAAAATCAAGCGTACCTGCAGAAAATTATCCTTTTTGTACCATAGATCCAAATATAGCCATAACAGAAGTGCCAGATACAAGAATGGAGCAACTCCAAAAACTATATAATTCTCAAAAGTTAATTCCTACTAGTGTGACATTTGTAGACATTGCAGGATTAGTAAAAGGAGCAGCCTCAGGAGAAGGTTTAGGAAACCAATTCCTTAGCCATATCCGTGAAGTAGATCTAATCTTACATGTCTTACGTTGCTTTGAAGATACAAACATAAATCACTCAGGAAAAGAAATAAACCCTATTGACGATTATGAAACAATAATTGCAGAACTTATACTAAAAGATCTTGAAAGCATACAAAACAGATTAGAAAAGTTGCCTAAATTAATAAAAACTTCAACAAATGATACAAAAAAACAAAAAGAATTGACTACTGAACTTGAACTTTTAACACAAATCAAAGAAAACTTAGACAAAGGTTTAGTGACAAAATCACAAGAATTAATCAAAAATAGCCAAATTCAGATTATACCCCTTCTATCAACAAAAAATTTTTTAGTTATCGCTAATATATCTGAAAATGAAATAGAAACATATAACGAAAATAAATTTTATAAAGAAGTAGTAAAAAAATTTGGTCCAGAAAAAGTTATACCTATTTGTGTAAGACTTGAATATGAACTTTCTCAATTAGATGATGAACAATCAAAAGAAATGATGGATATGGTAGGATTAAAACAAAAGGGAATCGACCAAATTATCATGCAATCTTATAAAAATTTAGGATTAATAACATTTTTTACATGTGGCCCAAAAGAAATTCATGCTTGGCCTATAATTAAAGGAACAAGTATTCGTAAAGCATCCGGAGAAATACATTCAGATTTAGAACGCGGTTTTATCTGCGCAGAAGTATTTAATTGCACTGATCTCTTTGAATATTTAACTATATCTAAACTTAAGGATTTAGGGAAAATCAAAACCGCCGGTCAAGACTATATAGTTCAAGATGGAGATATCATAAACGTTAAGTTTAATGTTTGATACCCCAGATAATTTCTGACAGTTTGAAATAATATTGTTTGCTAGCCTTAAAAATTATCTTGTAAACTATAAATAAACTCAGTATTCATATATATCATAAAATGTTATACTAATACTTAGCTTAAAAGCCAAAAAAAGGTAGTGTCATGGAGAAAAAATTATTGTCAGGAAAAAATATGAAAAAAAATAAGGGTTATTTTTCAATATCAGCTGTTGCCAAAATGTTTGCTGTTCATCAACAAACTATAAGACTTTATGAAAAAGAGGGATTAATTACTCCAAAAAGATCTGATGGTAATACAAGAATGTTTGGCGAAGAGGATGTAAATAAGCTTGAAGAAGTTATTTATCTAACTCATCAGTTAGGAATAAATCTTGCTGGTGTAGAAATGATTTTGAAACTACAAAAACAGATTAAAAAAATGCAAAAAGATATGAATAAAATGTTTGAACAGACACAAGAAGATCTAACTAAAGATGTAGAAACTTCCAAACAATTCGTATCGCAAAATGCAAATAAACTTTTAAAACTTAAAGAAAATATTAAAACAAATCAAACTAACTCGTCTGACTCTGAATCAACAATCAAAAACAATGAAACAATTGACATTGATAATTGGGAAATTGAATATGATAATTAATACACCAGAGTTAAAAACAGTAAGTCTGATTCCACGTGAGATCCGTAAAATGTTTGTCCTTAAACAAAGAGAGGTTCTTAATGGAAAATCAAAATTCATATGCTAACATGGAAAGTTCAAGCGAAAAACTTACTTTATCTTATGAGCTTTTACAATTGATGGAATGGCTAGTAGACAATGAAGCAGATGCTTTAAAGAAAATAATTACTCGTGCTTTTAGAAATGGTTTTTATGATACTGTAATAAAAACTCAAAAAACTAATTCACCTGAAATTATGCAAAATAATATAGTAGACTTTTTGAGTCTCTTAGAAATGCTCCTTTATGAAACCGCTAATGAGCAAGCTGCTAGTAATGTAATTCAAAAAAATAAGATTCCTATGGTTGATCATGTAGATACACTTACCATTGATCCATCATCATTAAGATCTACTGCTGCTGTAGTTGCATCAAAAATAGAAAGAAACCCAAAAACAGATGCAAAAGAGATTTTATTTAAAGAACTTCTTAAAAGATGGAAACCATCCACTAAAAAATCTCTTGAAAATTAGTCTAATTTAAGGAGGCTTTTATTTGCCTCCTCCCTTTTGTTTTGCGCAAACAGCATATTCTGAAACTATGCTTGCTAAATCCGGCAATAGATAACCTGATTCAACAATCTCTTTATTCACCTGTTGTCTTTTTTCTTCTCTTTTTTTGTATTCAGCTTCTAATAATTCTATAAGAGATTTGTCTTTTTTTTTATTTGCTGTATCTAAAACATTTAGACCTTGCTTGTCCATTATATCCAGAGAAGCACCTGCATCTAATAATAATTTTAGTATATCCTCCATTTTCACGATAATTCCATAGCCATATGCAGCTAATAACAAAGCCACATCGCCATACCTGCTTTTAATATCAGGATCAGCACCATAACGTAAAAATAGCTTCACTAAATTTTCTTTGCCACGACGCACTGCAATCATTAAGGGAGTTGAACTGTAATCATCGGTCATATTACAGTCAGCTTTAGCATCTAATAATAACCTTGCTACGTCTTCATTATCATTACGAGCAGCCATCATTAAAGCCGTATCTTGGCCTTTTTTGGTATTTACATCTGCTCCATTTTCTATAGCCTCTTTTACAAGTTCTATATTCCCCATAACAATCCCCTCCAAAAGCATTTCATTAGCAATTTTGCTCATACCATAGATTGAGCCTATAGATCCTAGATAGATTAATAAAAATAATTTAATTCTCATAAAAAACCCCAACTTTAAACCTGGAAATTATAGCCACATATACTATTATATCAAATAAATATAAAAAAGTTTTTAGAGGTAAAAATGTTAAAGCATGGTTTAAATTCAATTGCTGTCTTCATAATGTTCAATATATCATATTGCAATCCACCCTTTCTGGCTTCAGACAAATGGGCAGAAGAAACTTTACAATCTTTAACCCTTAAAGAAAAGATTGGTCAACTTTTTATGGTAGCAGCAGCATCTAGTTTTGATCAGCCAGATGAATTGCTAGCATCAGCCATGCAAAAATCTCCTTATAAAATGGATGAAGAGTATATCACAAAAATGATTCAGGAATATAACATTGGGGGCATAATTTTTTTATTCAAAAGTGAACCTGAAAAACAAATATATTTTACAAAAAAATATCAAAGCTTATCTAAAATTCCATTATTGATTGGTCTCGATGCTGAATGGGGATTAAGTATGCGTCTAGAAAAAGTTGTAAGATATCCAAAAAACATGACGCTTGGTGCAATTCAAAACGAACAGTTAATATATCAAATGGGTTACGAAGTAGGTAAACAATGTAAAGCAATTGGTGTGCATATAAATTTTGCACCTGTTGTTGATGTAAATAATAACCCCAAAAATCCTGTAATTCATGATCGCTCATTTGGTGATGATCCAAAACGGGTAGCTCAATTGGCAAAATTATATTCTCAAGGTTTACAAGATGCTGGCGTTATTGCATGCGCAAAACATTTTCCAGGACATGGTGACACTGATATAGATTCCCACTTTGATCTTCCTGTAATTAAGCACAATAGAATAAGACTTAATAACATCGAATTATACCCATTTAAAGAATTAATTAGCTCTGGTGTAAGCGCAGTTATGACTGCACATCTTTCTGTTCCTGAACTTGATCCATCACCAAATCTACCATCAAGTTTATCTTACTCTGTTGTCACACAAGAACTTAAAAAGAATCTTGGTTTTAATGGCTTAGTAATAACTGATGGTTTAGGCATGCAAGCTATTACTAAATATTACAAACCAGGCGAACTTGAACTTCAGGCATTTTTAGCTGGAAATGATATTTTACTTTGCCCTCTTGATATCCCTGCAGCTATAGAGAAAATAGAAGCAGCTATTAAATCTGGATTAGTAAGTGAAGAAGAATTAAATCTACGAGTTTTAAAAATTCTTAAAGCAAAAAAATGGGCACTTAACAGGCAAGACGAAATTAATACTGATTTTTTAACTCGCCCACAAGCTTATATTTTACAAAAAAGATTATACGAAAGTGCAATTACATTAGTTAAAAATTCGAGTAATTTAAAATTTAATCCTGAATTATTAAATAATAGCTTAATTATACAAGTTGGTTCATTACCAGAAAATAAATTTGCAAAAGAGTGTGAAAAATTTAATTGCAAAATTAAATACTGCGAATCTGGCATGTCTGATCAAGAATTATTAGCTTGCTTAGAGCAAGCCCAAAATAAAAATAATATTATTATATCTTTGGGACAGATGAACAAATTTATGACACAAAAATTTGGTATTGCTAATAACACACTTTTATTAATTAATAAGTTAAAAAAATTAGATAAAAAAATTATTGTAATAGCCTTTGGCACACCATACAGTTTAAATTATTTTAATGATGCTGATACTATAATTGTCACTTATGAAGACGCAGTTCCCATGCAAGAAGCTGCAGTTAAAGTATTAGCTGGAAACCTAAAATCAACAGGAAAATTGCCGGTAAAATTTAATTTTTAAAAAAACCAATTTCTTCAAGAGCTTCACGTAATTCAAACATAGGTAATCCCATAACAGCAGTATATGAACCGTTTATAGTTTTAACAAATTGGGCACCAAAAGCTTCAATGGCAACAGCACCACTAAACTGGGAAAAACTTAAACCTTCCAGCTCAACAAGTTCAAAGTATCTTTCAATCCAATTATCAGGAATATAAAAAATATATTCAGCGCCTACAATTTCAATAATTCGCTCTTCTACTAACCAACTATTATTTTTAAATATCTTTTTATCTAAACAAAAAGCTGTATAAGTCTGGGATCCAGAACGATAAGATTTTATCATTCTAATGGCATCGTTTTTGTCTTTAGGTTTGCCACAAATTTCACCTTTTCTATTAACCCCCATTGTATCAGCAGTAAGAACATAACAAACTTCACCTTCTTTGCCTGAATGTAAAATGACATGATCCATTTTATGCTTTGCTATAGATTCAACTGCTTCCTGCAAATTCTGCCCCCAATCGCATGCTGATTCATCTGCAGATTGGCTAACTAATTTATATGGTATTCCGGCTTCTTTTAATAAAATTTGACGAGATTTTGAAGTAGAAGCCAGTAATAGAGTATTATTCATTTTTAAAATATACCTGTTAAATAATCAAAATTTCAGATTGACATAATTTACAAGTGTGTTAAAATAATTATATAAGCTAAAAACCAATTATATTATAGGGGAAAAAATGAAAAAAGTATTATTAATTTTTATTTCAGTATCTTCTGTGCAAGTTAATTCGATGGAACAAGGTCCAGCAAAAAAACAAAAGCTTAATACTGCATATAAAGTAGTGTTATGCCCTAATCAAAAATTACATTTAGCTGCAAAAGAAGGGGATATAAAAACTATGCAGGAAGCACTAATAAATGGAGCTGACATCAATTCTAAAGATGAAGATGAGCATACTTGTCTAACTTGGGCTACTACAATCAATGACATAAAAATGAGCAAATTCTTACTAGAAAATGGGGCAAATACAGAAATCACCAAATCCCAATTAGCTTTTTGTTTCTCTAAAAAAGATTCTGATGTAACTTTTCAAGAAGAGAATCTAACTCCCCTAATGATTGCTATACAAAATAATTATCTAAAATTAGCTCAATTACTTGTAAAAAAATGCAAACATAAAAAAGAAATTATGGATGCTATAGAATTTGCCAAAAAATATAATCGTGAAAAAATTCTACCTATTTTACATAATCAGTTAAATTTAAATAATTATTTGCTAGAAACTATTAAAGATAATGATTTGGAACTCGTAGAAATTGCTTTAAAAAAAGGAGCCAACACAAAATATATCGATCAATTTGATAATTCTCTAACTCTAGGATTGGACCGGGAAACGGATCCAAAGATTATAAAACTCATAATAGATCATGATCAGTCAATAATACATGATATAATCGATGAAAGGTCTATTTTTTTTAATGCTATTTTATTTGATCAACACAGAATCGATTTTTATGATTCAAATTATAAAGATGAAACGTGCGAATTATTAGATTTCTTAATAGATAAAGGTACTGATATAAATTATCCAGGTGTTTGTCAAAGAACAGATTACTCTACTAAAATAAGCCCTTTAATGCTTGCTGCTTTACATAATAGAATTGACATAGTTTCATTATTAATATGGCACGGAGCAGATTTGGGTTTTAAGGATGTGGATGGACATACTGTCTTAGAAATAATTCAATATATATCTAATGGATTTATAAGCGAGAAAAAAATAGTTGATGACAAATATAAAACTGCATTATTTGCCATCAACCCCCGTAGTAGAAAATATAACGGAAAAGAGTTTGAGAAGATGATCAAGTTGCTAGAAAATGCAGAGACAATGAAGAAAATTTCAAGAGAAAAATTTACAGATAAAATTACTGATTCAACTTCCCTTTTAAAAGATCTATCAAATATAGTTGCCCAATATTTAATTTAATCTTTTAAGTTAATTTTGTAATTGATATAAACAAAAAAATTTGTTAGAAAATACTCAGTTACAAAAATAGAAACTAACTTAAGGAAATAGAGTAATGATATCCAAAAAAAATCTATTACAACTCACTATTATCACTAATCTAATATTTATTCATGCATTTTCAATATACCCTCCTAATTTAGATGATGTTATTTACAATCCACTTTTAGTGGTAACTTTAATGGTAAAAAATGAAGAAAAGGTTATTAATGCAACGTTAGAACCATTTATAAAAGCTGGAATAAAAGATTACTTTATTTTTGATACCGGTTCCACCGATAACACAATTAATGTAGTAAAAGATTATTTTAACCAAAATAATGTAAAGAATGGGCACATCGCTCAAGAACCCTTTATTGATTTTTCAACATCTCGTAATAGAGCTCTTGATTTAGCTGAAGAGAAATTTCCAAATGCAGCATTTATTTTAATGATCGATGCGGAATGGTATGCACATAATGTTGAAGGATTATTAGATTTTTGTAAAAAGGAAGCAAATAATTTAACTCGTAAAGCCTATTTAATACGCGTAATCAGTTATCCTACAGATTTTTACCACTGTAGACTTATAAGAAAAGGTTCAAATAGTAGATTTATGGGAGTTGTCCACGAAGTAATACCAATTTCTAGTAATGATAGACTTCCAAAAGATATATACTTAGAATATAAACCTACCAGCAGAGGAATAGAAGCTACACAAAAACGTTGGGTTAGAGATAGAGAACTACTATTGAAAGATCACAATAAAAATCCAGAAAATTCACGCACCACATTTTACTTAGCCCAAACATTTGAAGGTCTTAATGATTTGCATAATGCTTATAAATATTATGAACTTCGTTCTCATCAACCTGGCTGGGATGAAGAAAATTATGAAACATTTTATCGACTTGCAAGAGTATCTGATTCGCTTTCCAAAATAGATGAAAAATTTACTTGGCAAATGGCTATGGATTATTATCTCAAAGCTTATCAACTAAGATCACATCGCGCAGAACCACTAATTAGAATTGCTGAACATTATTGGCCAGAAAATATTCCAACCTGTTTTTTATTTGCAAAGATGACCAAAGATTTGCCTTACCCTCAAAATGAGGTACTTTTTGTTGATAAACAAATTTATGATTACACTAGACATGAAATTTTAAGCAAATCTGCTTGGCATGCTGGTGAATATAGCATTGGCAAAGATGCAACTATGAATGCTATCAAAGCAGCGGTTCCACATTTGTATCATAATTTAATGTGTTATTTGGAAAAATTACAACAAAATGAACTTGCTCTAAAAAATAAGTTAAATAATGGTGAAGAAATACCTGCAAAATCCTAAAAGCTGTTAGGGAATTAATTTGGTTGGAAGATAAATTTAAAATCCGTTCGTGATAACTATGCATTATACTCATATTTTTAATATAAAAATTAAATTAACTTGTCTTTATCCCGTTCGCCCTGAGCGATCTCTGAGCGAGCGTTTACGCGAGTCGAATGAGGGAGTCGAATGGGTAAAAAATTTAAGTAATTTATGCTTTAAATGTTTCATTAAAAATAATATCTGGGAATTCATAAATATATTTATGAATATAGTTAACCCATTCGACTCTGTCTTCGACTCCTTCGTCGCTCAGACATCGCTCAGGGCGAACGGACTTATATACGAATCCAAAAAAAAATTATTATGTTTAGTAGCATTATTCTCAACTATTTTTATAAACTTATTTGCAGGAAACAAAGCAGATCTAGTTATATTTTCATACAATAGACCTTTACAATTATATGCGCTTCTTGAATCTATAGAAAAGTATGTAAAAAATTTAGGTGAAACACACATAATTTTTAGAGCAGATCATGATTATTTGGATGCGTATAAAGAAGTCGAAAAAAGATTTAATCATTATAAATTTCATCAACAGGGGAATGATCCTTATTCAGATTTTAAAATATTAACTCTTGAATACACTTTTAATTCACCTGAAGAATATATAATCTATGCTGTTGATGATATTATAGTAAAAGATGAAATAGATATTTTACAGTGCACGCAAGCTTTAAAACTAACTAATGCTTATGGATTTTATTTGCGACTTGGACTTAATATTAAAGAATCATACATGATGTTTATTAACCCAACTCCTCTTCCAGAATATAATTTGGTTGATAATAATATTTGCATGTATACTTTTAATAATAGTTGTGGAGATTGGAGATACCCCAATACTGTCGATATGACAATATACAAAAAAGAAGATATTAAAAATGATTTATTAACAATAAATATGGTTAATCCAACTACTTTTGAATATTATTGGCATCACTTATCTGATTACAATAAAAAGGGTTTATTTTTTGCAGAATCTAAGATTTTAAATATTCCACTTAACCTATGTTATTCTCAATCTACTAACCGCAATATGGGATTATATTCTAACCAAGAACTTTTAACAAAGTTTAAATCTGGTTTAAAAATTGACATTAGCCAATTTTATAAGATCAACAACAACTCTCCCCATATGGAATATGTTCCACAATTTATAGAAAGATAGTAGTTACCAAAAAGTTATTTAGAAGCAGTTTCAAATTCCTTGCCAAAAAGCTCATATAGATGCCATTGTGCCACTTCTAAACTACCTATCTTACCTTCTAATTCATTTCTTTTCATGTTCTTAGCATTACTTAATAGTTTATCTACCGCATCACTGAATTGATCAACTTGTGTTTTGAATTCTGTATATTTTGGTCTACTTTTCAAATTATCTGCTATAGATTTCAAAAGATTCAATTTATTCAAGATTGGATCATTACCTTCTCCAGTATATGTAAACAATAAATCATTATAATCCGCATTTAATTCTGAAATTGCTAATTTTTGAGTATCTATACTGATCAAAGGAATTCTTGAGGTTAATCTATAAGTTATAAAAGTTTCTAATCTGTCTATTTTAGATAATAGATCGATGACGGCATCAAAACCTTTTTTCTCTCCCCTTAGTTTTTCTTTTAAACCTAATACTTTTGGTTGTAAATATGTTAATAAATCATTGTCTCTTAAATCACGTAATTGATCTCTTAGATTACCTTGGGTTTCTGAAGATGGTGTAGGCGTTGAGACAAATTCAACTCCTCTTTTGATATCATTTTGATTTGTAGCTACAGTTGAAGAAGGTGTACTTGGACCATTAATGGATAGATTTAGACTGTTATAACTATCGATTAATCTATTGAGCTCATCTGTATAATTCTTTACAGATGTGGTGTCAGTTTTTCCTGATCTTATTCTAAGATCTAAGTTATTTATATTACTTAATAAATTATTTATAGTTGCCTTGTTAAAAGGACCTTTTGGTTTTTCTAATAATATTTTAGCGTCAGCGTTTAATTTCTTTAAATTTTGCTGAATAGCTTGTAATTGATTTTCAGATTCAGTAGGTGTTGAAACAAACTCAGCCCCTCTTTTTGTCTCACTCATATCTGGTTTAGAGTCAGATAATAACATTCGAACTATTTTTTGTAATTTTGCTGAAATTACTGGATCATCTTTGTATTTTTCTTGAGATTCCATAGCGTAATCTAAAGCTGTTTTATAATCATGATCTCCACTATTTTGCAAACTCTTATCAGCGCCTTTGGATAATAAATATTCAACTATACCATCTTGACCAGTAAAAGCAGCCATCATCAATGGAGTAGTCAAGTTTTGATCCCTAATGTTAATATCAACACCAAGATTAATTAATGCCTTCACAGCTCTTAAGTCTCCTTGTATTTGTTTTAAATTTCCTACTGGAGTTGCTGATTGATAATCTTTTAAACCTACAACGTTTTCTAAGATATTTTCTCCGTTACGCAAAGATTGATTTTTTATAACTCCAATATCCTTCAGTTGCTCCTTAGCATTATTTAAGGTTAATTTAGATAATCCTGGAAAATCACCCTGATATTTCACAAGACCTTTAAGATAATCAACGTCTTGCTGTGAAGAATAAATTAAACTTGAATTAGACGCCAAAATACTAATAAATAAAAGAGAACTAAAAATTCTATTCATAATAATCTCCATTTTTAATAAATATATTACTTAATACGAGTATAATGAAAAATTATTCATATTTGCAACATTTAGATTAATTTTAGTATAAAATAGCTGTTTAATCAGGGCTTTTTTAGCTCAATAGTTCTTTTCTGACATACAAAGCATCACCGCACCACCAATTAAATTCAAAATTACGTGAAACTAGGGTAAAACCTTGATCTTTGGCCCAAGAGTGAATTTCGTAAAATAAGGCTTGATTTTTATAAGCTTCAACAAATTCTACTTCTATTACAAATGCTTTCACTGTTTTTAAAATCCAGCCAGAAGATTTTAAAACTTTAAACTCATATCCTTGAATATCCAACCAAAGAAAATCAACATTCTTTATACCATTCTTTTTTGCCCATGAATCTAATGTTATAGTAGGAACCGAAATTTCTTTTTTAAATAAAATATAAGGCACATAATTCAAATGCTCTTTGGGTTCCAATAAAGAACTAGAAGCTGTAGGCTGACCAGGATCATTTATATTTTCAGAAATATAAAACTTTGAAACACCATTACTATCACTCAACGCTAAATTATAAGAATATATATTTTTATAAACTGTTATCTTTTTGATAATTTTTTCATACAGTTCAGGAACTGGCTCAAAAATATGAATGGAACCATTGGGCCAGCCAGAAGCCAATAATATAGAGTCATCTGCGTCATAAGCTCCCGCTTCTACAATTGTAGGATTATCGGGCAAAAATGGTTTAACTAAATCTATAACAACTTTAGTACTAGAAAGATTCCTATTTCCGTACTCAACTGAAAAAACTGGCACACATCCAAAAAGACATAGGAAATATTTTATTAATTTATTCACTCTTATCTCTATACTTAATAAAAGCGGCATACTTATTGTGATTTTCATCAAATCTAGCAAGGTAATAAACATCAGTATTTTGATGAAAATAGATTTTGTCTATACTTAAATAGAATGCATAGTCATCTAACATAATTGGTGAACTATTGTAATAATCAATAAAATTCACTTTTAAATTATTTAAATATGCAAATATAGATAGCAAAGCTTGATCATGTCTTCCATTACCAAAACCTTCCGGTGCAGACCCATCATCTTCAAAATTTCTTAGATCTTTTGTAAATTCATAAAAGGGTCCAAATAATATATCAATCGCTTCTCTTGAGCCTCCCATAATAAATCCTACCACTGGCATCTGGCCCAATATCCAGCCATTTTCAGGCATATTTAATTTAAATTTATCTTTTAAATATTTTGTAGTTTGCCTATCCACATTTCTTGAAGCTAAATTACATAAAAAATATTTATTTTTTTTTATGTATCTAAAAAGATTATCTAAGGGTTTTAACACTGCCATGCCTGCATCAATCCACAAAACATAGGGGAATATTTCTAGCGATTGTTTTATAGCAACAGGTTTCCAAGCATACCAACCAGGTACTTCTTTGCCTTCATTATTCATTTTAAATTGCTTTAGAAGATCCGGATGAGTTAATTCAATTTCGTAAGTTTTTACTTTTTGAATTTTATTTAAATTTTCAAGCTCAATATTTGATAAACCAAGATTATATACAGCGATTTCTTTTAAATTATCAAAATTAGTTTTATGAATACTTCCAATTAAATTCAAAAGATTATTATAATATTTTGAGTCTGCTCCTGTACAAAAATAAAGATCAGTTATATTTTCCTCATTACAAAAAACTAAATATGAATTTAAATTTAAAAATAAAAAAATATATATCTTGAATTGATTCATACTATTCAACCTGCCAATAGATTGGACCTAATCCACCTAAAATTGAACAAATCAAAGTCATTTTAGGAAAAATATTATGTGCCTTCAAATATTCATCTACAGCTTTTTTGCATCCTTCTAAGTTATAATCATCAATAATTATATAACCACCTTTACTAACTTTAGGATAAAGATATTCAAGACAAACTTTTGTAGATTCATACAAATCTCCATCTAATCTAAGCAAACTTATATTTCCCATCATTGGAGCTACAATAGGCAAAACATGCTGGAACCACCCTTTATAATAAACTAAGCGATGCTCCTGAATCCCAAAACGCTTCATATTATTTTTAACTTTCTCAACAGAATGGTCAGATACGTCATGATTAGGATACACTGTTCTACTACTTACTAGTAAATCTTCTATATGTTTAACATTTGTATTATGCCCCAAATATCCAACTCCAGGTTGCTGGGTATCATTTGGACCAGCCAAAGGGATACCTTCAAACGAATCAAACAATAGTATTTTTCTGTTTGAATCCAATTTTTGGCAAGCATAACCCATTGCTGCAATTTGCGCGCCAGCAGCTACACCGCATTCTACAAAATCGCCCGGTATATTATTTTGTATACATCTTAAAGATAAATTATAAGTATTATAAACAGTTTCTTTTGGCGAACATGCCACTCCTGCAAAACTATCCAATTTTTTATTTAAATCCTCATCAGCGCAAATTGCATTTGCTGTAAAAACAACCGAAATCAATATCAATTTAGAAAAAGTCACTGAATTCTCCTTTTTAAATTTAAAATATTACCTTTAATTACTATTTTATTCATAATTAATTTATCACTTTCCCATTTATATTCTAACGGATAGATCACTAATTTATGATCACCTATTAATTCCGCAACTCTTGAAAAATAAGATTGCGACCTAATCAAAATATCAAATCTAGACATACTATATAAATCCTGAGCAACCTGATCCCTAAAAGATAAATTTCTATTATTTACAAAATAAAAACTAATATTAGATAAATTAACAGCCAATTTTATTCTTTCTATTAAAGCTTTAGGGTCCTTATCATCTGTAAATATCTGAATATATATCTTTTGATTATCTAATTCTTTGGATAATTTTATTATTTGATCAATATAATATTGTTCAGGAGGGAATTTGGTCTGCCAATGACTAACTTGGTCCAAAAACTTGCCAGCAGGCGCCCATCCAAAAATCTCATCCGTTACATAATCTTTATAATTAGCCAAAAAAATATGCTCAATTTTTCCACTATTTCTTCTATAAGA
This sequence comes from Candidatus Babelota bacterium, assembly GCA_013286795.1. Classification (GTDB taxonomy): domain Bacteria; phylum Babelota; class Babeliae; order Babelales; family JABDEC01; genus JABDFA01. Next base: position 74,844 of record JABDFA010000001.1, on the reverse strand, counting down.
CTCCCAATCAAAAGGGTAATTTACATAATCATCTAAATAACATACTTGGTCCCTATCATAATCATAAATTTGTAATGATGATTGTTCTCCATCATAAACCTGTCCCCCACCATTACCTTTTCGAATGTGAATAGCAACCGTAATCATATTATCGGGTATAGAGTTAATTTCGGGAATCTGTTTAAGTTGAACCTCTTTTTTTAAAGTATTTAATAAAAATTGATCAACGCCATCAACTTTGGTTTCTATATTTGCAATAAAAAGCGTATTGTTCTTATCTGAATTTTGTAAAATATTTTCATTACTATAGGCACTCATATTTTGGCAAAACTGCATATTCTGTTCTATTCTTTTTTCATGTAAATCAAAAACAAATAAATCAGAATGGATAAATGGTGTATAAAGAAATTTTAATTTATCAGGATATTTAATAGACAAAGCTTTAGCTAAACAATAATTCGCAATTGAATCTCCAATTTGGCACCCTCTTTCATTGGTTATGTAATTGATACAAAAACTGTAGTTAAATAAAAGTAAAATATAAAAAACTATTTTGCTTCTAAAGACTTTCATACTTTCTTTTTCCTTATCCTATTATTTAGTAAGTCATTAGCTCAAAAAACGTTGCATGCTTTAAAACTATATGGGACCGCTGATAATTAATTGTTTTATAAAACGATTCCAAAGAATTTTTTATTAATCCTACATCACTAACATCACCTGTTATGTAACACAAGTCAGAATTAAAAAATCTCTTCTTTATAACTTGTTCTTGAACAAATTTAGGAGTTTCTGTAATAGCAAAAGTTGAAACAAAAATATTAGCTTTAATTTTGCATTTTGTTAGAAAAAAAATAGGTACTAAATAGATAGACCCTTTCTCAATTGTTGAAAAATCATTAATTGGTTCAATGTCAAAAAAAATCTTCGTGCGTGGTAACATTTTAGATAAAAATAAATATTGAATAGCATTCACTTCTGGAGCGTCAAAAATGATTATAGTAACTTCAGGTAAAATTTGTTTAAATATTTTAGCTAAATTACCATATCCACCGCCTAGTTCTACTATAACTTCAGGGTCCTTTTGATAATGATCTAAAATTCTACATGCGTCATATAGGTGACCCACAGTATTTGCCGAGTAATTGAAAACTTTACTTACTTTAGCTACTTGGACATCATCATCTTTAAACCCAATTATCTTTTTTTTAGTAAATTCACTCAAATAATTAGTTAGAAAATCCTCTTCATAACTTAGATAGGCCTCCGGTCCACGCACCATAGTTTCCAGTATATCTGGATGTGCTCGAAAATCATAATCTACAGGTCCTTGCAATAAACTCCGTAAATTATTAAGTCTTATGTACCAAAATGAAGTAAAAAACTTACTTTTCTCAAAATTCTGATTAGACAAATATAGTTCTAATATTGAAAATTTATATTGCATTCTAGACCATATATTATTAAACGATTCTGATCTAATATGGACCATTAAACTTAGTAATAAATTAAATATTAAAATTTTAAAAAACTTCATTAAATATTTTTCATTTTTATTTTGTTAAAGCCTAAACTTTTTAATTTAGAAAATTGTTCTTTGGCCTGATCAAGTTTATTGTCATTCATCAAAGTAAGCCCATACCAATATCTGTAATGAGTTGTAAATAATTCTGGCCCAGGAATAACCATAAGTCCAACGATCCCGTCTTTTTCTGATCCTTGAGCTTGCGATATTGTATTTTCAGCATCAATTAATTTGATAAAATCATTTTCATAATCCTCATATAATCTCATCACACTCATAGCTTGAATAATCTTAGATGGTATAACATTTTCAGTTTTTAGATAAGCTATAGCCATATCTCCATAAATAAAAAATTTATAATCAGAATTAATACTTAAAATAGCCTGCTTTAATTCATCCAAAGTTGGATAATTCGCATCACCAGAATTTTTACCATTTGCTAAATGAATTTCAGACAAGTATTTATTCTGAAAATGCCTGATATCATCTACTAAAATTACTGAGTTTTTGATACCAGTCTCTTTTATAGCTTTTAACTCTCCTAGTATTGGAGTATTTTCTTCACCCTTTATGGTATCTCCGGACCAATGAGCATCTAAATAAAATAAAATTTTTTTATTTATTGAAGGTAAAATAGTTTTTAAAACATCTTTTGAATCGCCCAGGTGCAAATGGATTTTTGGTTGATCTTTAAATTTATCCAAACAATTTTTATAAAAATTGGGATCAAGCTCTATTGAGTATATCTCATCTAATATAATAGCAGCTTTTGAACAGGTACTTCCATTATAAGTTCCTGTCTCAATAAAAACATCGAAATTAAAAATTTCTTTTAAATATTTAATAAACTCTAAACTCAACGACCAGTCGTTACTTTTAGGATACATAAACTTAAGTTCTTTTGCCTGACAACCAAATTGCGCAGTTTTATAAACTATAAATTGTTTATAATCAGAACTATTATATTTATCAAAAGTAAAATAAAAAGGTACTGTTTTTGAATCAATATCTAAATATACAGGTTCATCTTTATCAAAATTAGTTCTTAAAATTTTTAAACATTTAGTATATGCTAATACACTTAATATAGATTGATTGTAGGATTTTAATTCATTAGAAATATCATAATATGGAACAGATATCTCTGCTAACATAGATTTATCTAATCCTACTATACTTGTAACTACAGGGTTTTGAGATAATATCCATTTATTACCTGGAGACCTAAGATTAAACTTATCTATTATATAAACATCATCAGTCAAATTCTTAAAAGACTTAGATTTTGGCAGCATACATAAAAAAGTTTTTTTTTGCTTTATATAATTAAACAGATCATTCATTTCATTTAAAGAAATGAACCCTGGATCTATCCATAAAACATATGGAAACATTTCTAATGCTTGTTTAAATACAAATGGTCGCGCTTCATCCAAGGTAGTTATATTAGTTTTATAAACTTTAATTTTTTCCGTTTTGTTTAAAAGTTCAAGTTGATCCTCTTTTAGTCCCAGGTCAAAAACAACTATTTCTTTTAAATGTTCAAAATTAGTTTTATGTAAACTACCAATACTATTTAACAAATTATTAAAATGTTCATCTTTGGCAGCAGTACAAAAATATTGATTTGCAGAAAGCAAAGAACATGTTGTTAAAATAATAAAACTTAAAATTCTTCTCATATTATCCTTTAATAGCTATAGTCTCAAATGAAAACTGATTTTCTGAAAATATATGGAATAACTCACATTTAACTTTTTTATAAACAGATCTTAATCCATCCATAACGTTTTTATGGTCAACAAATAAATGACCTATGCCCTGCCATCCATTTATTTGTCCAGTAACATAACTCAACTTTGAATTAAAAAATTTATTTTCTATAACAACATTTTGTACATATTCAGGAGTTTCTGTTAATGCAAAAGTTGAAACAAATATATCTGAATCTATTTTACACTTATCCATTACAAATACTGGAACTAAGTGTATCCCTTTTTCCAATGATCCATTTATAGGATTTTCATGGCAAATAATTTTAACGCCGGGCAAAGTATACTTCAAAAATAAATACTGAATAGCTAATACTTCAGGAAAATCGAACATCACAATTGTTGTGTCATCAAAAATTTGCTTTAATAATCTTGTCAAATTACCATAACCACCACCCAATTCAACTATAACTTTAGGCTCATTATCAAAATTTTCTATAATTTTAGCAGCATAAAATAGATGCCCCAAAGTGCTGGTAGAACAGTTAAACAATTTGGAGGTTCTTGGAAGCAAATCACAATCTTGAATTTTTTTAATTTTCAATTGAGTGTTAGAACTCAAGCAATTAGTCAAATAACACTCTTCAAATCTTTGCTCTAGGCCAAATTCTCCGTGAAGACCCCTTACCATAGCATTCGATAATCCAGGAGTACCTAAAAAATTCTTATTTGAATTACCTATTATCAAATTCCTAATGGGATCTTTTAACGACAGCCAATAATTAGTAAAAAATTTATTTTCTGATTTTTTTAAATCTTGATTAGAAAATTTATTATCTAAATTTAGATATTTTATTTGCATATCCAGCCACAAAATATCAAAATTACTGTTATCACTAAATAAATAGTTAAATATTAAAAATTGAGTGCATATTAAACTATAGATAAATTTTTTCATCATAAAATCTACTGCATTTTTAAAAGATTAATTAGCTTATAATCAAAATTACTACCAACTAAAGTAGGTGGCCCTGTTTCACCAGGCCAAGGATTAATAGGAAAAAATACTTTAAAATATTTAAAACTATCACTAAAATCATAAATTCCGGGTATCTGATTTTTTCTATCAGTCGCTAAAATTTCTTTTCCAAAAATTTTATAAAGAGGAAAATAATCACAATCATGAAGAACAATGTATTTAGCTTTATCTTTTAAATATTTTACGGTTTCATATCTACCAAGCCAAGGATGTTGATCAACAAAACATATCTCAAAAGTAATTATTTTTAATAAAGTAAACTCTTGAAGAAATTTTAACCAATGTCCAGGATCATCATCACCAGAATGCTTTTTTCCTGGTACAAAATAAAATTGATGCCAACCAGAATTGTCTGAATTATATCCATCATTTAAATATTTTTTACGGAAAATATCTATCCATTCTAAATTGTCATCTAAAGAAATAAGAAGTCGATTCTTTTTTTTACAGATATCATGTAATAAATCAGTACTGCCATAACCGCATCCAAATTCGATTATGGGCCCCTCTGTCTGCAAAGCTAAGCTATATAATATAGGTTGATGTGTACTAAAAGGATCCATTTTATTAAATAATGGAATGTTAGCTTGTACAATTAAAATCATATTTAATAAAAAAAACATTATATTCTTTTTCATATTAACTCTCTATTAATTTATAAACTTATTGCCAACTAGTTGCCCAATAATGAACACCAAAAGATTCATCTTTAAAATATTTCTCTACTTCATTTCTTGTAACTTTATTTAACCAAAATTCTTCTCTTGACGTTGCAGGAAAAGGAAAAAAATAAGATGAAGGTAAAGCTATAATTCTTTCTTGATTTGACTCAATATTTATATATTTTAAAAAAACATCGGTAAACATATATGGACCAGTTGTTTTCAAAATATCTGTACCATCATGCCAATTTAATGCACTGAAATTTGAAGAAATTTTTATTCGACTAATATACTCATTTATAATTGGGTGCTCTGATATGCAACCCATAATTCCATTTGCAAGAACATCGTCACCAATTATAACTCCACAATAAAACTTATAGGTATGATGCAAAATATCTAGCGATTTTAAACACTCAAAATCAATATCAACATATACTCCACCAAACTTCTTTAATATTTCAAGTCTAAATATATCAGATTTGGCCCCCCAATTTTGTGCTTTATCAAAAGCTTCTTGATTAATTAATTTAAAATATTTTAAATCTTCATTGGTCCATAATTTATATTCCCAATTTGGGTGCTTTTCTTGCCAACTTTTTATCATCCATTTAAATTTTTCTGGCAATGGCTTTGGCCCTATCCAAATTTGATGAATTTTTAATGGTATAATTGCTTGAGTCTTAGGCTTTAATACATTTAGATTATTTTTTCTATAAATATCTCTAAATAAATCTAAGTTTTGTGAAGAATTTCTAAAAAATACATGAGCAGAATTAAAGTCTGGATAATTTTTAGATTTTGTATTGAGATAAAATAAAAATATAATCGTGAAAAAGACTTTCTTAATATTCATAAAAATATAATCTATTACCAATTACACTCTACATATATATATCTAGATTCATCTGTGACTTCAAGTTGAATTTGAGGCCAACTCATCAAACCTTTATTGGGTCTAGGTGCATAAATTTCTGTGGCATTAGATAAAAATGCAGCCCACCAACAAAAAGTACTTTGTGAACAAATAATTTTATTAAATGACATAATAAATCTGAAATCACCAAGAGTAGCATTTGGATCAAATATATCTTTGTGTCTAATTATAATAGGATTATATGGATCAAAATTTTTAATGAATTCATGATCTGGATTATCAGTGCAAATAAATAATTTATTATATTTTATTAAACTTAGAGATTTTTTATAATACTCAAAAGGCAATTCAAACATACCATCTCTTAAACGTACATGAACAACTACATCATCTTTATTATCATGTAGCTCAATTGGTTCGTTTAATTTTAACCAACTATTTTTTATAAGATCTTTATAAGGCTGTAAATATTCATATCTTTGAAAATAGCCATGAATCTGAAAATTCATAGGATATTGATTATTTAAAATATTTTTAAATGGGATGTTAAGGTATGGCTTTGCATCTTGATCTTGTATATATTGCACTGAAAAAGAAGAGTTAAAAGGTTTTTTAGGACAATCAATATTAAAGCCCAATATAGGTTCTGCTACTAGATCACAATTAAATTTTTCAGCAATTATTTTAGCAAAACAATAATTAAATAATCTGTTTCCCAATAAAGGCGAATTACATGAGGTTAAAATTACCGGTCTATTTTGGGATACTATTTCAAAGATAATCAAAAAACCCATTAATATTATTTTACGATTCATTATTCATTCAATCCTTTTAAAAATTATAATCAAAATCAAATTACAAAAGATTTTTTAAACTATCAATATCAAATTTATTGAAAATTGATTTTTTATAGATAATGTATTATTAAACTCAAAGTTTTATTTTTAATAAAAAGGTAGAAGTGTGTACAAAATTATAACGTATATAATTATCAGTATGTGTTTACCAACCTTTATTTCAGCTGAAGAAATAAAAGTCTCTGTTGGCACTTTAAAAATAAGTAAAAAAGCTAAAGAATATGTAAATCAAGTTCTAGATTCTAATAGATTATCCTATGGACCATTTTTACAAAAATTTGAAAGAGATTTTGCAGCAATACATGGAGCGCAGTTCGGTTTAACTAGTAACAGTGGAACAAGCTCACTACAAATTGCTTTACAAGCTATGAAAGAGATTCACAATTGGCAAGACGATGATGAAGTGTTAGTACCAGCCATAACATTTGTTGCAACATCAAATATAGTAATACATTGTAGAATGAAACCTGTATTTGTAGATGTTGAAAAGGAATATTATGGGATAGATCCTGAGTTAATCGAGCAAAAAATAAATTCTAGAACTCGTGCAATCATTCCAGTCCATCTATTTGGATTATCTTGTGATATGGATCCGATAATAGAAATATCAAATAAATATAATCTAAAAATTATTGAAGATTCATGTGAAACAATGTTTGTTACCTACAAAAATAGACCTGTAGGAACTTTAGGAGATATTGGCTGCTTTTCAACATATGTGGCACATCTTTTAACCACAGGAGTAGGAGGATTATCTATAACCAACAATAAAGAGTATGCAATAGCCATGCGATCTCTTTTAAATCATGGAAGAGACTCCATATATATAGGAATGGATGATAATAAAAAAAGAGGAGTTGAATTCAAAGAAATAATAGAAAAAAGATTTTCTTTTATTAGTATAGGTCACAGCTTTAGAATAACAGAAATGGAAGGAGCCCTAGGTTTGGCCCAACTGGAAGATTGGCAACCAATGATAAACAAAAGACAATTTAATGCCCAATACTTAACAAATGGTCTTAAAAAATGGCAAGCACAATTTCAATTACCAAAAATAAGGCCAGAATGTACACATGCTTTTATGATGTTTCCTATAGTTTTATTTAATGAACCAAAAAAAAATTTGGTTCATTATCTTGAAGATAATGGTATAGAAACACGCAATATGCTTCCACTAATTAACCAACCAATTTACAAGAAAATGTTTAATATCAAAGAAGAGGATTATCCTGTTGCAAAATGGATAAATGATAATGGATTTTATGTAGGTTGTCATCAAGATTTAACTATACAAGATCTGGATCTTATAATACAAACAATAGATAATTATTTTGAAAGGAAATAATGAACAAAATATCATGGTTAATTATTTTTATCTTAAGAACCAATATTATATTTTCTAACGAATTTAACAAAAACTCCAAGATATATGTTGCCGGACATACAGGCTTAGTAGGATCTACAATAGTAAAAAAATTATTAGATAATGGATTTAAAAACATTATAACCTACACATCGAACCAACTAGACTTAAGAAATCAAGAAATGGTCGAAAGATTTTTTGAATCAGAAAAACCAGAATATGTTTTTTTAGCTGCTGCAAAAGTTGGCGGAATAAAAGCAAATATAGAAAAACCTGCAGATTTCATTTATGACAATTTAATGATATCCACAAATATTATACATGCTGCATATAAACACAAAGTAAAAAAACTATTATTTTTAGGTTCATCATGTATTTATCCTAAAAATTATACTGAGCCAATTAAAGAAAGTTATTTATTAAGCGGGCCTTTAGAACCAACTAATGAATTTTACTCAATAGCAAAAATTGCAGGATTAAAATTATGTGAAGCTTACAATAAACAACATGGTACAAAATTTATAGCCTGTATGCCAACTAATATATATGGACCTGGCGATAACTTTGATATAAATAATTGTCATGTGCTTTCTGCTTTAATAAATAAGTTTGTAAATGCAAAAAACAATAATCTTGAGTCTGTTACGGTATGGGGAACTGGAAGCGCATACAGAGAATTCTTAGGTGCTGAGGATCTAGCCGATGCATGTTTATTTTTAATGCAAAACTATCAGGACAATGAAATTATTAATGTAGGCAGAGGGGAAGACATTTCTATTAAAGATTTAGCATATAAAATCAAAAATCTTGTAGGTTTTAAAGGAGAAATTATTTTTGATACAACCAAACCTGATGGTATGAAAAGAAAGCTATTAGATGTTTCCAAAATAAACAATCTTGGCTGGAAAGCACAAATTAACTTAGATGAAGGATTAAAGAAAACTATTGATTGGTACATAAAAAATCAAGAGAATAAAAAATGATATTTTTAATTTTAACATTTTTTGCATTTTTTAATATTAGCGCAAATAATGGCGATTACCCGGAACCCTACAGATGGATCAAGTTATTACCTTTAAATTTAGACGGTTGGTTTTCTGAATATAGCAGAGAGCCTATAAAAAATATAATGAATCAAATTAACCCCAAAACTATAGTAGAAGTTGGATCTTGGATGGGGTTATCTACATCATTTATAGCACAAAATATGCCCAACAATTGCATCCTTTATGCTATCGATACTTGGAACGGGTCACCAGAACATAAAGATGATCCAGTTTATTCAAAATATTTGCCAAATTTATATGCACTATTTTTATCTAACATGCGTCAACTAGGATTGGCAGAAAAGATTGTTCCAATAAGAATGAGTAGTATAGAAGCTGTAAAGTCATTAAATTTATTTCCTGATTTTATTTATCTAGACGCTTCACATAAATATGAGGATGTATGCGATGATATTTCAAACTGGTACAAAAAACTTAAACCGGGGGGTATTTTAAGTGGAGATGATTGGATGTGGCCAAGCGTAAGAACAGCCGTAGAAAAAATGGCCAAAGACTTAAACCAAAATATACATGTAGTTAGCACTTTTTGGTGGTTTGACCCAAAAAAATAAACTATTATGAAAATAAAATTTATATTTCTATTTTTAATCACAAGCTTTTATTTAAATGCTTGGAAAGCGAGAGAATTTGATCAATCTTTTGTCAACTATTTAGCTTCATGTAATGTGCCTTTGGTACATTCTAAAAGACCAGGCATGTACCCTTTTATTGCCGGAGATACTTTTAGAAAATTTTCTGATCATATTTTTGATGAAACAGATTTTGACTTTAAGCCTGAAACCGTAAAGCTTGGTGATTCTGTTTTTGTAAACAGCAATTTTTTAGAACCTTTTTTTAAATACATGCATCCATTAATTCAACATAAATATATCCTAGTAACCCATAATGAGGATATTAGTGTCCCTGGAAAATTTCACGATTATATTGAAGATAAAAAAATTTTTGCATGGTTTGGACAAAATTGCAACCTATCAAATCATCCAAAATTAATTCCTATACCAATAGGTTTAGAAAACAAACATTGGGGAAGACATTACGATATTCTTATCAGTAATCTATATTCAAAAAATTTAGACAAAAAAGAACGAACATGTTTTCTATACTCAAATTTCAATATTGACACTAATCCTAAAATTCGCAAGCCAATTCTAGAGTATTTTAAAAACCAGAACTTTTGTTATACAGTAAATTCCAAAAAAGATTACTTAGATTATCTAATAGATGTATGTAACTCTAAATTTATTTTAAGTCCACAAGGGAATGGGTTGGATTGCCATAGAACTTGGGAAGCTTTATATTTAGGCGCTATACCAATAATTAAAACCTCTTCAATTGACCAACTCTTTGAAAATTTACCTGTTTTAATTATTAATGATTGGGCTGACATTACTGAAAATTTTCTTCAAGAAAAATATAAAGAAATAAAAAATAAGACATATAAATTAGAAAAGCTACATTTTGATTATTGGAAAAATTTAATAAGTAAATATCAAGATGATTGTAGATATAAAATATAAATTTAATCTAATCTAACATATCATATTTAGCCATTTTTCTAATGTATCGATCTAAAAAACCTTGTCTATCTTTATCTTTCTTAGCATCACTAATCGGATTATCTAAATTATAAACATATAAAATTTGATCTATACAACAAAATCTTTTGCCGGCCATTTCAAGCATAGGAAACATAAAAGCCAAATCCCATGCCATATCGAAAAACTTACCTTCATATAATAAATCTTCTTTACAAATATGTTTAAATAAAAAAGCCCTGAAGGTTCTCAAATGGGATGCTCGCCATTCATTTTCTCTGTAAGATCTTTCTTTAATAATATTTTCTGGATAAAGAGTTCCGCAGCCCAATACACAATTAGTATCAATATATTGACCATATGTTAACCAAATATCAGAACTTTTATAAGCTTTATCTAGGATCGACAGAACGCTTTCATGAACAAACCAATCATCACCATCAAGTAGGACAATTATCTGATTATTCTTACACGCATGAACATATTGATATATATTTGCAAGAGCTCCTTTACGTTCGAAATTTTCTATATACCAACATTTATTTTCTAAATTTTTTGATTTCAAATATTCTTGTACAAGTTTGCCTGTATTATCAGTAGAACAATCATTTATATATATTACTTGATAATTTAAATAACCCTGATTAAAAATGGACTCTAAATTTTTTATGCACCATTTTTCGTTGTTATAAGAAGGTACAATAATCACAAATTCATTTCGCTTTTCTAGTTCAGATTTAAAAATTAACTTATTAACCAAATTATCAATTTCATTTTTGTATTTATGGTAAGGTCTTGGGCAATGGGCATCTACGTAAAAATTATTCTGTAATAATTTGTCATCATATTGAAAAAACCATTCTCCGTCTTTAGGATCCCTATATCTAAACCTATCTATTCTATCTTTATCCAGATGTCCCAATCTTATAAATCTTGATTTAAAATAACACCATTCATGCAAACTCTTATAAAGTATTCTTTCGTCAGTATTCCAACCATAACCTTTACTTACCCATTGTTTGATAATTAAAGGTATATCTTGTATGCTAGCAATTTTAAAAATTTCTTTAAAAATTTTACCCTTAGCAACATTATAACATATTGGATATTGCAAAAAAGAACCATCTCTTTCATAATAACCATTCTTATAATTTACAAAACAATCGTCAGGTATTCCTTTAATAGAATTAACAAAATAATCTTTATTAACTGGTAACATATCAATATCTGAAGTTATACAAACTTCATCTTCAAAATAAGCAGGTAGCAATAATCTAATACATTGGGCATATGTTGCAGTTGAAATACCTGGAATTGGTTCAAATCTTATAACATCACCTAATGATTCATCTATTTTTACTGATTTATCCGCAATAAAGGCTAATGTAGGCTGTACTCCAATAACATCTTTCCACAATTTAGATACTATTGGCCAAAACTCCATATATACCGGATTATTATCTGTAGACAAAATTACTCTGTTTATTTTTAAACAATAGATATTAAAGGTGCATAAAAATATAAAACTTAAAAATAATTTTTTTCTATACATGATTTATCTTTTTATAAATTTAGGAACATATGCCATATGTGGTGAATCATTATTTATTTTATAAAACTCATTTATGTCTATCTTATAACCTTCATTAAATTTATTAAGTAATTCACCTGTAGAGTAAAGCCGCATGTTTTTATTGCCCGTTTCCTGAGCAAGATTCATTGGTATATTAACTATTTTTGAATGTTCAAAAAATAATCCTTTTTTATCTAATTTAGGAATAAGAGCCCAATCGCCTTCAAAGTTCCCTGGACGAGTCATATTAAGACTAAAAATATCAGATTTAATATCACTTTTTTTGTAAAGAGTCATATCAAGATTATTTGGGTAATTCCATTCTCCTACGCCATTTTTGAATTCATAAATATAAATATTATTTTTAAAGATATTATTTTTTGGTGCAGAATTATCTTTGCCAATCATATAAGAAGTTTTTATGTTTGAACCTAACCGTAACAAAAAACAGTAAGCTTCAGATTCTACTAAAGCATTTACACATTTATCTATATCAATAAAATCTGTTACTATGATATCATCTACAGCAAAAAGAACGTAATCATTAAAAGTTTCAAAAATATTTTTTAAAGTAACATATTTAAAATCAGTAGAATCTTGATGTCTATAAAATTCTACCCATTTAAAATGCTCTTGAACTTCTTGATAAGCTGAAACATATTTATCATCCATTCTATGGACTACTTTAATTTGAGACAAATTGGTTACAAATTTTTGCACAGACTCAAGAAATGCATACAATTGCATTGGCCTATTATATGAAAATACTATAAGATCGACCTTATTTTCAGCAAAAATTTTAACGCTAAAAATAAATAAAATTAAGTATCTATTTATTTTTAACATTAATTATCTATTCTCTTTAGAAGTTCAAGTTTTTGTCCTGAAAATACTAGTTCTCTATCATATTCAGGTAAAAGATTTTTGCAGAAAATATCAACAAAATTTTCCCATGAATATTTAAAAGAACTACTAGTTACTATAAAATTAGAAATATTTTTAATATATTCGTTATACTCATCTTCGGTAATATTTTTAATAAATTGATAAAGTTCTTCTGTGTTTCTAAATTTTTTTCTATCAATATAACAATTACTAGGAACATATTGGCCAATATTTGGCGCTCCCCAATAAACTGGTACACAACCAGCATTAAAACAATCAAATAGTTTTTCTGTTACCCAACCCTTAGTGCCATTTTCGTTTTCATAAGCTATACAAAACTTATATTTTTTTAAATAATCAATCTTGGTACTAATTGGTCCCTTATAATTTCTATACTTTGTTTTATCCCAGGACATGCCATAAAAATCAAAATCATTATTATTTAATTTTTCAAAAAAATCTATTACTCTTCTTCTTTCAGAATAAAGCTCGTTAGGATCAGACGATGATTTATCTGACCCAATAAGAGTACATAATTTTTTATCTTTAAAATTTATATTTTTTTCAACATCTAATGAATTAAGTACAGGATAAAAAAACTTTATATACTTTTTATTATCAACTAAATCATCATGCCAAGTGAAAATCCTGCAAAATAATTCATGATATGATTTATTATAATTATGCAATAAAGTTGTAGGTGGTTCCCATAAATATGCGATTAACTTTTCTTTTGAGAATTTAGGTAATTGGTTCATATATTCCGGTCTTAGATCAAAGCATACAAGGTAGTCAAAATTAGAATTATTAATATTATTTAAATCAAATACCTGCTTAACTTCATAACCTAAGTAATTACACGTAGCTCTTAAATTAAATAGAAATTTCTTACATTCATCTCTATTTGAGCTTATGGGACACCCATCAAAATAAGAGATATTATCTGAAAATATATCACCCCAATTTGCTGAATAAAACAAAATTGATTTGCTAGAGATTAAACCTGTACTAAATATAGCAATAAGAAAAATTAATATTTTCTTCATTTCCTTCTCCTCAATTATTCAAACTTAAAACAGAATACTGTTTTCTATTTCTTGTAATATCAGCTAAAAGATTCTGTCTTGCTACATTAACTTTGTTTTCCATTAATGGATTATCTATGTTATAAACATATAAAACTTCCGGAATAAACATTGATCTATTACCGGCCATTTCTAACATAGGAATCATAAAAGCTAAATCTCCAGCCATATCTAAGAATTTTTCTTCGTACATCAAATCTTCTTTTTTTATTTTTTTAAAAAGAAAAGCTTTAAATGTCCTTAAATGAGTAGCTCGCCAATCATCTTTTCTAAATGATCTTGTTTGTATTACATAATCAGAGTATGGGGAAGCTCCTCCAATTTTACCCTGTGAATTTTGATATTGGCCATAGGTCATCCAAATATCATTTTCGTTATATATTTTATTTAACTTTGTTAAAACGTTATCATCAGGCAACCAGTCGTCACCATCTACTGTAACAATTATTTCATCATCTTGACACATGTGAATAGCATCATATAAATTTCGAACCTGATATTTTTTTTCTTGATTTTCTATATAAGCACATTTTGACTCTAAACATCTTGTTCTTATGTATTCCTGAACCAATTTTCCAGTTTTATCCGTAGAAATATCATTTATATATATAACTCTATAATTGGTATAATTCTGGCCAAAAATAGAATCCAAATTTTTCAGATACCACTTTTCATTATTAAAAGATGTAGTAACTATAACAAATTTATGTTTTTTATTAATTTGATTTTCTAATCCAATATGACTTAAAACTTTGTCTATAAAGCTTTTATATTTAGTATATGGCCTAGGGCAGTGCATATCTACATAATTACCCTTTTTTAATAAATCAGAATTATAACCCCATCCTATTCTGTCTATTCTATCTGTAACAGAATGGCCTAAATTGACACATCTAGTAGTATAATCTTTCCATTCAAATAAAGATTTACATAAAATTATCTCATCTGTATTCCAACCAAGATTCAATGCACTCCAAGATTTTATTATTTTTGGTATCTCTTTTGGATCGGAAATCTTAAAAACTTCTTTAAAAACTTTTCCCTTAGCTGCATTATAACACATTGGAAATTTAACTTCTTCATTACCTGCTGTTTCGATTGTCCATTGTCTATAGGTTATAAAACAATTATCTGAAACATTTTTTACTGAATCCAAAAAATAATTTTTATTTAATGGAACCATATCAATATCAGACAAAATACAACCATCTTCCTCAAAATATGCTGGAAGTAAAAGACGTATACACTGTGCATATAATGCGGTGGAAACTCCAGGAATAGGTTCAAAACGAATTACATCACCTAATGTTTCATCAACTTTTACAGACTTGTCTGCTATTAAAGCTAAAGTTGGCTTAACTCCAACAATATTTTTCCATGCTTTTGAAACTATGGGCCAAAACTGGATATAATTTGGATTATTATCAGTAGCTAGAATTACTCTATCTATTTTTAAACAATTTATTTTTGAAAATATTAATAATAACAAAAATATAAGTTTTAGCTTAGACATTCTTATATCTCACAAACTGTTTATATTGAGTAGTATATCTCAGATCAAATCTCGAATGAAAAATGTGGGTTTTATCTGAAACACTTTCACTGTCCCAGGTAATATAAAATGGAACTTCTTGATTATCGACTTTCAAAAGCATAGGATTGTTTTGAGTATAATCCTGTTTTAAAAACCTCAATCCTTTAGTATAAACATGTAAAGCTAAAATTGACTGATCGTGTCTAGATGTACCGAATCCACCAGGCGTAGTCCCATCGTCCTCAAAATTTCTTAAATCTTTTGCAAACTCATAAAGAGGCAATACTAAATCAGCAAGCGCTTCTTTTGATACTCCTATAAATGAAGCGTTTATAGGTTCTTGCTGTAAAATCCAATTTTTGTCGGGTGTATCGATTTGAAATTTTTTTCTCAGATATTGTGTTGTTTGCCACTCTACAGGATTTCTGTATCTACCATTTTCAGTTGCATTACCTATTGTACAAAGAAAATAATTATTTTGTTTAATATGTTTAAATAAATCATCTAAAGGCTTTAATACAACAGAACCTGAATCTATCCACAACACTTGTGGAAACATATCTAAAGCTTGTTTAATTATAACCGGTTTCCAAGCATACCAACCAGGCACCATTTTACCTTCATTTAAAGTTTTAAAAGGTTTTAGAATATCAGGGTGAACTAAATTCACTTGATATATTTTAAGTTTTTGAATTTTACTTAAATGATCCAACTCTCCTTTATTCATACCTATATCAAAAACAGCAATTTCTTTTAGATTATCAAAATTATTTTTATGAATACTTCCTATCAAATTCACAAGATAATCAAAATATTTTGAATCTGCTGCAGTACAAAAATACATATCTACAGATGACAATTTTAAAATAGAATTTGAAAAAATTATAATAATAATAAAGATAATTTTTTTAAACATTTTTATACCTTATAGATTTGCAAAAAAAACCATTTTCATTTTGATAATATCTTGTATGAAACACATGAGTCTTTTTATTAAGGTATTTACCAAAACATGTTAAATAAAATGGAATTTTTATATTATAGACGTTTAAAATGATTGGCGTATTTTGAGTTTGATCTAGTTTATGAGCAGATATATTTTTAGTGTAACACAACAAACTAAGAACAGCTTGATCATGTCTTGCCGTTCCAAAACCCTCTGGAGTCGTTCCATCATCTGCAAAATTTCTTAAATCTTTAGCCATTTCATACCAATGTGAAACTAAATTATCAAGAGCTTTTCTAGAATATCCCCCAAAACCGGCCATCAAAGAATCTTGAGATAATATCCAACTTTTATCTGGTTTATCTAATTCAAATTTATCTTTTAAATATTGAGTAGTCTGCCACCAAACACCATGATTATATCGTCCATCAATATATTCTTCTCCATTGGTAACAAGAAAATATCCATTTTGTTTAACATGCGTAAACAAATCATCAAGTGGTTTTAAAACAGAAAATCCTGCATCTAAATATAAAACATATGGAAACATCTCAAGAGCCTGTTTTATTACAACAGGCTTCCAAGCATACCAACCAGGAACAAGTTTACCCAAAGGTGTAGTTTTAAACTGTTTAATAATATCAGGATGAACTTTTTCAACTTGGTAAACTTTCACCTTTTGCATACTGTTAAGTTGTAAAACTTGATTTTGTGATAAACCCAAATCAAATACTGCAATTTCTTTTAAATTATCAAAGTTGGTATTATGAATACTTCCAATTAAATTAGTCAGAAATATAAAAAATTTTGTATCAGACGCTGTACAAAAATACATATCTACAGATCTTAATTCAAAAGCTATAAACAAAAAAAACAGAATTTTATTTTTCAACATAGTCTCAAAAAACTTAACTATAACAACCAAAAACAAAATGTCACAAAATATAACAATTTACAAGTTTTATTGATTATTAAAATAGTGATTTATTAAATTGTATAAAAAAAGGATACAAAAAAATGATGTTTAAAGATCGCTATGATGCAGCTGAAAAGTTACTTTCAAATTTACAAAATTATAAATCTGATCCCAATGCAATTATTCTTGCAATTCCAAGAGGGGCACTTGAACTTGGTTATGTGCTTGCAAAAGGTTTGAATATTCCATTAGATATAATTCTTTCAAAAAAAATAGGATTTCCCTTAAACCCTGAATATGCAATTGGTGCAGTTACAGATCAGCAAGTTGTTTTGAATTCAAATTTTAAAGATAATCCACATTTTCATGATTATATAGCAGATCAAATTGTTTCTATACGTAAAACACTTAAAGATCGCAATGAAAAATACAGAAAAGGAATGGCTCCCTTAGATCTTTATAATAAAACTGTTATTGTAGTTGATGATGGCGTTGCTACCGGAAATACTATGCTTCTAACTCTATCTTTAATTAAAGGTTATAAACCAAAAAAAATTGTAGTAGCATTACCAGTTTCATCCAAAGAAGCTTTAGAAAAAATAGAATATAATGCCGATGAAGTAGTTTGTCTTATGACTCCTGAAAATTTTCAAAGTGTTGGACAATTTTATAATAATTTTACTCAAGTTGAAGATGATGAAGCAATTAGATTATTACGTGAGGCAAACTCATGATTATCTTTTCAACTAAATCAGCCAATCATATTACTGATAAAATAAACTTGCCAAAACCAGATTACAGAATTGAGCAATTTAGTGACGGTGAACTATTTATAAAAATAAATGAAAATGTTAAAGGAAAAGATGTTTGGGTCATAGCTTCAACTGAACCACCAGCTGAGAATCTTCTTGAACTATTTTTTTTATTAGATACTTTGACATATTTAGGTACAAAAAAAATTAATCTATTATTTTTATATTTTGGTTATGCAAGACAAGCTATAGCACAACATGATGAATCACATAGCGCGCAATTTATTTGTAATATCCTAAAAAACTTTAAACTCAATAAAACTATTATTGTTCATGCTCATGCATTTGATGTTTTACAAAAATTTATGAAAGTTACAAATGTTATAGATTTTGATTTTTTCTGCCAAGTAGCAAAGAATTATGATGCAGTTGCTGCTCCAGATAAAGGCGCAGTTGAATTTGCTCAAAAAGTTGCAAATGAATGTCATAAAGAGATAATTTTTTTACATAAAATACGTCCTGAAAAAGATGTTGCTAAAATTGAATCTATAGAGGGTAATGTTGCAGGTAAAAAGATTTTATTAATTGATGATATGATATCGACCGGCCGTACCCTTATTGAAGCTTGTAATGAACTTAAAAGATTAGGGGCATTAGATGTTTCTGCTGCAGCAACACATGGGGTATTTGCAAGCGGATCATATGAAAGACTCGAAGATAGCACATTAAAAAATATTTATGTTACTAATACTCTTAATCGAAAATCTCAAGGAAAAATTAAAATAGTAGATATCAGCAAGTTTATTGAAAATGTAATATCTCATAATCCTGAAGGGTAAGTTTCAGGAGTCTCGCCTTCTATCCAAGCAGAACTTTTTTCCAATGGCTCTAATGCAGTAGTTTTATCACAATGGATTATTGCATCAAATTGATTTGCCAAAGATGCATAAAAGTAATGGCTTAATCTTTCAGTTTGAGGAGCATACACAACCCCAATGGCTCTTTCAAGCAATTCATTTGGAACTAAATTCTTATCCTCAAGTGTTAACAAAAATTGTGGAATTTCAACTTGATGAAAAAGTTCCTCATAACTATTTGATAAAGCATTTCTAATTATTTTACGTTCTACTGGTCTATGCCAATCTGATGCAGCAGAAACAGTTCCATTATAAGTTGTAAATCCTAAGCTATAAGAATTGTTGCCAAATTTATTTTTTACAAGCTCGCCAATATTATATTCACCTGTACTACTCATTTGCGTAAACTTAGAATTTCCAATATGTGAATTGTGGGCCCAAACTATAATTTTTGGCTTTGAAATACCATTTTTTTTATAGTAATTAATAAGTTCTTCTAATGTTTCCATCATATGGGAATCTCTGAGATTCCAATTTTTTATTTCACTTACAAAAAGATAACGATAATAGCTTTCAGAATTTTTAACAACTCTACCATTTTGAGTTATATAAAAAGCTTCATCTACTTGTTCCCTTTTCTCTTTTATAAATCTCCATTCAAGTTCTTCAAGCTTCTTTAATACTTCAATTACCTCATTTTCACATGATTCAGATAGTTTTGTAAAAACTGAATATCCATATACCTGTGGATCATAACGATATTGCTCTAGACATGCATATTTATATCTAGCTTCTTGTGCTAGTTTTGGATCAATTTTTTCCAGATGTAAAATTACGGCATCTATTGATCTATATAAACTATATAAATCAAGTCCATAAAAGCCAACTTGGTCATTAGATTTTGTATTATGATTTTTTAGCCACTCAACTAATTTTAATATAGAAACATTTCTCCACATCCATGTTGGAAATCTATCAAATGAAGCTAAAGCTTCCTGAGCATTTTTGTATTTCTTTTGATGTATATAATTATTTATATTATAAGCATCTGGCCAATCACCCTCTATTGCTATAGCATTAAAATCTTTTTGTAAAATTAATTTTTTTGTAATCTCAGCTCGAATTTCATAAAATTCATGTGTCCCATGGGTCGCTTCGCCTAAAAGTACTACTTGTGCATCCCCAATTTTTTCTAATAAAATATCATAAGCTTTTTCATCTAAAATAACTGCAGATTTTTTAATATTTTCAATTACTTCAGGTTTATAAGACATAAAATTATATCCCTTATTTTTTAATATTAAAAAATATAAATATTTTTGTATAAAATAAAAATAGTTTTAAAATTAAATGAAATTGCTTATTCAAAACTAAAGTGTACAAAAGAAATCGCCATTGTTCCAAAAGCAACCCATTTATTTGAAGAACCTGGAACCTTAGAACAAGCAGCTAATTTAGCCTTAGATTGGTTTAAGAAATATTTGATATAAAGTTTAAACTTGAAACTTATTACATAATTAAACAAGATTCAGCACGTTCTTTTTTTTCAAATTCCTCTGAGTAGGTTTTGACTAGATCATCAAGCTCATAATCTGACAACTTAAAGAAATCTTCAAAATTTTCTGGATATAAAGAATATTGAACAACCATATCTTCAATAACATGAGGTAAAATACCTAATCCATTAATTTTGTTTTTAAGCTTATTCTTTTTAACCTGATTAGCTTTTTTAACAATGTCCTTAAAGCTTTTATTTTCAAGATTTGCAAGCCTTAATGCAAATTTTTTTAAAATAGCTTGGGTATCTAAAATACTTAATATAGTACTTTTGATACTTTCCAAAGATTCTATTATGCGTAACCCTTCTTCACTATCACGCCCAACAGTTGAAAGTTCTTTGATTTGTCTATCTCTTTCAGATAACCATTTTTTCAATTTTAGATCAAAATCTTGAATAACTACTCTAATGTTTTTTTCGTATCTTAAACGAGAAGGAGTTACTCCATGCCAAACTGCAAGCTGAGGAATATAAGATCCATAAAAACTAAAATAGCTAACTATTCTTGTACGATTAGTTAAGTTTTTCTTAATTAAATATTCAAAGATTTTAGTATGTTTGTTCCATATTGCAAAGTCCAGAAGGGTATAGTTTCTAGCTTCAACAAAGTTAGGATCAAAGCCTGATTTAACCAAAAATTCAACAATATTTAAATGTCCTCTTTCACAAGCATAAAAAATTGCCGGTAAGTCATCGAAACGACTCTCTCTATATTTGCCACCTTGATAATATACATCTGCACCTTGCTCCAAAGCATTTTTAACGCCTTCAAGATCACCAGTCGCAGCACTATCAATCAAAAGCTGATTAGGAGAAATACCAGGCCCCATACTGCTTATATTATTGAAAAAAGCTAAAACTAGAAAGATTGTAAAAACCTTTATTATTTTGATCTCCATTGAGACACCCTATTATTAAGTATATTTAAATAACTATTCACTATATTTTTAAGCTTATAGCGTTTTATATAAATGTCAATTAGAATTTACAAAGCAGTCCTTTTGGTACTGTGCTGAAGAGTATGGATCTTAATATATGTTTGCAGGTTAGTATAGTTTTATGAAATTTCTATTTTTAATGTAAATATTCCATGTATTTTTTTTGTGTAACTTAGAATATAAGTTTTACCTGCTTCTACTTTGCCAAGAAGAGATGATACTGATTCTGTAGATTTTGGTCCGAACAATATTTTTTGATCTTTAGATATTTCTAATTTTTTTGTACTATTTGCATCTATTGTATCAAGAATATGATCGTGCAGAACTTGCATCATATGTATTGTATCCCAATAGGGAATGTTGTCGAATCGACTAGAAGTCCCATTAAGTGATTTAATTGTATTCTTGGGTGGTTCATAGTTTGGTATATTAAATATTGAATCATTTGAACTTGGTCCGAAATAATTCTTTGGTAAAAAAGCTGCATCAATTACCTCTATGGGATCATTAGTTTTATTTTGTATAGTAATTGTGTTTTCTGATCCTTTCAATCCTATATTAAAAAGTACAAAAATTATAAATAATAACTTTTTCATCTCTACCTCCTTTTTTTTATATATTCTTACTAAATAAATTATATATAATTACAAATATAAAAGTCAATATTCTGGTGACAAAGTGTCATGGCAAAGTGATAAATTACAGGTATAGGGCAAAGTAAAAAGTTCCGGTTTTAGAGTGGTTTAAGAAATACACTTATTTAGATTTACTTTTTTAAAGATTAAACAGATAGCTTGAAATAATTTTATTTAGATCATTAACTGAATAGCCCATTTCAAAAAGTTCTTTTTCTATCCCTTTTTGCATAAACTCTGACCAACTTTTTATAATTTCAGCAGTTTCGGCATTGCAAAGTCTATCTGCAACTTCATACGCAGTTTCTCCTTCATTATCCCTATGATTTATATCAGCACCTGCAGATAACAAAGCTCTTACTGCTACATTATCGGCTCTTTCTGCTGCTTGAATTAAAGCAGTAGAAGCATCCTCTTCCTCATAAGCATTAACGTCAGCTCCATTTTTGATCAATAAATTGATTAAATCAGGCGTACTTCTATTTCTAGCTTCCATAATAGGGGTGTATCCATCACCAGAAGGTTTATTTACATCAGCACCAAAATCTAATAAAAGTTTTACTATAGCTGGAATTTGATTACTCTCTTCTCTTACAATTTCATTTAAAGTCAATGCTGCACTTAATGGTGTCTTACCTTTTACATCTGAGTCATTTGGATTTGCACCTTTTTTCAGCAGCAATTCAATTATCAGAATTTTATTGACAGTTATAGGTGCATAAATAGCAGCAAAAAGAGGAGTATTGTATTCTTTTAATAAATTTATTGATGTTAGGCTAGCACCATTTTCCAAAGATTTTTTAACATCATCTAAAGAACCTTTTGAAATAGCATTAAATAACTGCTTATTAATATGTAATTGTTTATTAAATGATAGAACAAAATTCTCAAGCCTATCAAGCTCATTTGTTTCTTTTACTTCTAACTCTGCAGCATTAGATAATATGCAACTAAAAAATACCCCTAAATACAATATTTTAACAACTTTCATTTTATTTCCTTACGTTTTGAGTTTTCAGGCTTGAGGCATTCAGCGTATTCAGAAATTATTTCAGCAAATTCTGGAATCAAAGGTGTATTTTTAATAATTTCTTTTTTAACTGCTTGTCTTTGGGCTTCCCTTAATATTTGTTCAATTGCTTTATAGCCGTTTTTCTTAGCTTTATCTGCTGCAGTTTCACCACCATCATCAATAATATTAGGATTAGCGCCGTTTTCTAATAACATCCTTACTGCACTTTCATAACCAGACAATGAAGCATACATTAAAGATGTTCTCCCATAATCATCTCTAATATTAGGATCTGCTCCAGCATCTAATAATGTTTTTATAATATCTTCATAGCCTACACTCGAAGAATATATTAAAGGTGTTATTTTAGAGTGAATTGGGATATTAGATTGAATTAGGATATTGAAATTTGCTCCAGATGTTAAAGCTTTATTAACCAATGCAGCATTTTTCGCCTTTACCCCATCCCAAAGCATATCATTAACCCTTTTTTGCTCTTCTTGAGAAAGATGTTTTTTGTCTTTAGCTTGAGATTCCAAACTCATTTGAATAGCTTTTTTAAGCTCTGCGTCTTCTTCTGTTTTGTTAGATTCTTCCTGAATTCTTTTGCTTTCAGCTTCCAAGCTCATTAGCTTTGCAAGCTCAATTTGTTCTTCTTCAGTCAAATCAGCCCCAAAAGGTTTGATAGTTTGTGAAAAAGAAATTACTATAAATGAAAAAACTAAATATTTTAAATATCTCATTGTTCCCCTATTTCAGTTCTATTTTTTAATAAAAATATACAATTATTAAATAATAGAATATCATGAGTATTATATAAGTCAAGCGAATATTCTATTTGTACCGAGGATCTTTTCTTGACAAATTGATAATTACATATAAGCTTATTATTAATATTTTAATGAATGAAGGGTATCAAATATGAATAATATACTAAAAATAGTTTTATTACTTTCAGTAGTGACTTTTAATATAAACTCAATGTCTGAATCAAAAGAAAAAGAAGACTTATCTTCTGCATTAGTTCAAAAAATCACCGGATATCGCCAAGAATGTCTTTCCCAGCATTTAATTGATGATTTAGCTAGATTAGTTCAAGAATATGATCCAATAGAAGATAAATGGGAATGCAAAGAATTATTAGCTAGAGAACTTGGTGGCTTTGAAGTCGTTGATTCCTTATGTAAATTAGATGATAATAAAATAGCAGCAGTATCAAATAATGGATACATAAAAATATGGGATTTAGGAACTTACAATTGTATAAGTACCAAATTTTTGGGAAATCGAATTGATACCTTATGTTCGCCTTCAAAAAATATTCTAATATCAGGACATTCATTTCATAAAAAAACAATAAATATATGGAATTTAGATTTTTTAGACTTAGTAAAAAAGGATTGGCTATATTGTAGACATGAAAGAACTTTTGAATTTAATGATATTGGTAAATGTATATTATGTATATTAAATTCTGATAAACTTGTTTTTAGCTTCCATGAAAATAAGCCTTATAATTACTTATACAAGCAAGATTCAATTAAAATATTTAATCTAAAAACAGGTAAATGTGAGCAAACTTTATCGGAGCATGAATCTTCCATTACAGCTTTTTGTGCCATATCCGAAAATTCATTAGCATCAGCATCACATGATGGAACAATAAAAATATGGAACTTAAATAATAATGAATGCGTAAAAACACTTAAGGATCACAATAGTTCTATCCATACATTATGTATACTATCAAAAAATAAACTTGTTTCAGGATATGATGATTGCAAGATTAAAATATGGAATTTAGAAACAGGTGAATGTGAAAAAACATTAGAAACAGATGCAAAACATTTATGTGTATTATCTACTAAGATAGTTGTATCTATATCTGGATATTATGACAAAACCATAAAAATATGGGATACAGAAAGCGGCAAATGTATAAAAACTTTTCAGGCCCATGAAAGTGGTCTTACCAGCTTGTGTGCATTATCAGAAAATACGTTTGCATCAGGATCATATGATGGAAAAATAAAAATCTGGAGCAATCAAGCATATTCTAATCCACCTACAGAACCAGGTATCGTTAAAATTAATCCATCGACAGAATTAAATCGGATTCTAAATGATGCTCTTGATGAATATGATAAAAATTAATTTTGTATACTTGAATCCCTTTTTTTATTTAAAGCATCTTGTACACTTTGTGCACTTTTGCTTGGTAGATTATTGTTACTCATAGTTTAAAGTCCTTGTGAAATTAGATTTTTTATTTTATTAATAAAGTAATTTACATCCAAAATAGCTTCCTTAGGATTTACCGCTGCGATATTAGAAGCGTAGAATTTCCACCAAATGGGCGTCTAAAATCTGGATACATTCAAGAACTTTGTTCTAATATCCGAAGAGATCCTAATGGAATAATATGTGGTGGTAAAAATATAATTCTATGGTTTCGGTGGTTTGGATATACTTTAAAAACAGCTACGGAACATATTACAATAAAATGGAAAAAAGATTATACTGAATGTAAATGAACGAATTATTTTTAGAAAATCAAACAATTAGATCTAAAGATTACACTAATAAAGATTTCAAAAACTATACACTAAAAAATATGATTTTTGAAAGGTGTAATTTTGTAAAAAATGACTGGTCTTATGCGAACTTCTACGATTGTGAATTTATCAATTGCAACATTAATTTAATCAACCTGGACCATTGTAAATTCCAAGATGTTACCTTCAAAGATTGTAAGCTTGTTGGTTTAGACTTTTTTAAATGTGAAAAACCTTTATTATCTTTTAATTTTAATAATACAATATTACAATTTTGTGATTTTAAAAAATTGTCCTTAAATAAAACTTCATTTGTGGGGTCAAAGCTAAAAGATGTTAATTTTACCAATGTTGATTTAATTGAAGCTAATTTTTCTGAGACAGATCTTACAGGAACAATATTTAATAGATGTAACTTATCAAAATCAGATTTTAGAAAATCAAAAAATTATTTTATTGACCCTACAATTAATGTAATCAAGAAAGCCAAATTCTCTGTTCCTGAAGTTCTGGATTTGTTAAAAGCTTTTGAAATAGAAATTGATTAAATTTATTCAATCATCTTGATTTTTCATATTAAACATACTCTAAAGAAGACTTTCTTTCTTCATTTCGCCATTCTTCTTTTAACTTATTAAGCTTGTCTCGATCTTCTTGCGAAATTTCATAATTTAAAGCATGAATTCCACCATGAATTTCTAATATATTTTCAATTTCTCTGTATTGCCTAATTTTAGCAATATCAAGTAGATTTAAGTAAAGTTTTAGAGTTATATCAATGAAACTATTTCTAGCTTTTGGGCGTTTAACAAGGAAAGGTTTTTTTCCTCTGGGGTAATAAGCACATATATGAACACTAAATTCATAATTTAATGGTTCATTGATATTGGTAGTTGAATGTATTAATTTTTCAACAGTTTTGGGGTGGTTATTAATTACAGCATAAAATAAAGGTTTCACGTAAAATTCGTGATTTCTTGATTGGATACGCAATATTTCAAACTCTGATAATTCTTTTATATTTCTATTAACATAATTTTCAAGATTAGAACCAGTAAATGTTTTTAAAGATTTCATAAAATGTGTAGAGAGTCCTGCGCCTTTGTACCATTTAAAATCTAGTCTTTTGCATTTAGCATTGGCATCATAACCTGAAATTATAAGACATTTTGCTACATTGGTATATCCATTTCTGAAGGCATGATGTAAAATTGTATAATCAATTATAGCTAATCCCTCAGTTTCTTCTTTGATCTTAATAGTGCCTATCTTATTTTTTAAAAGATTACCTATAACATCTACAGAGAACATTTCTCGCCATTGTTTACATACACATTGTAATTTTAGAGCATCATTTAGATTATCACAAATTTGTTCTGCTTCTGACGTGTTTTGAAAATCCTTTGTACCAAAATTGCCAGAATCAATTAAAAATAAAACGACATTATAAGTAAATGGCTGTTTAATCTTATCTATGTGTTCACCAAAAACATTTTTGGGAGTACTGTTTTTTGAATTTATAAATTTAGTTGCAACTAAAGCTAAGCCTCCAATTGCAACGCAAATAACAAACCTTTTATTATTTTTAATACTTTTTTTGATCAGATCCATTGAATGGATCTGATTGTTACATAAAGAAAATAGAATTAACACACTAATTGAATTTTTAAATTTCATAAATAAAAAGAATTCTCTTTGTTTAATTATTATGCTTTATTAGATTATAAACTTTTTACATAACTATGTTAATGTATTAGTAGTTCATAAATATTGTTGTAAACTCTTTTTTTATCTTGATCATTCAAAATTTTATAAAAACTATTTCTTTCTTCGTCATTTAATATATTAATATATTTATTGAAAAACTCCGATGCAATAATAAAAAATTCATAATGATTGACCTTCATTTCTTCACCGTATTGAGATGCATCAGATAGCGATTCAATAGCTGCTTGAGCTTTTTCATTACGAGTAGAAGCTTGCTCAAGTTTTATTTTTAATATTTTGTCCATATTAAGAATTTTCTTGAATGTGCAATCCATATTTTTAATTACTGAGATTAGATTCTTAACAACCTCATCGTTTTCAAATTCAAGAAAACCTTTAAGAAGTTTATGTACTATATTAAGTTGAATCTTTAGTTTTTCAACAGCGCAATTTATTTGTATAAAACCATCTTCCTTATCATTATATTTTTCTAGATCTTTTTCAAAGTTGTCTATTTTATGATAAAGATCAAAAAGATTTATAAGAGTTTTTAACTCTAAAGACGCATTATCGTTACTAGCAGATTCAAAATTATTATCCATTTCTTCAATTTTTTTATCTAATTCTGCTAAATATATATTTTTATTTTTTACGCTTTGATAAAGATATACAATTCCTGTTGTACATAATGTTAAAAATAATATAGATATTGAAATTTTGGTAAAATAGCTCATAAAATGACCCCTATAATCATTAATTATAATTACTCATTTAAGTATAGTATAAAACTATAAAATAACAACTTGAAAAGGTTTATTTACAGATCGAAATAAATCATCGGGATAAAATAACCTTATAAACCTCATTAATAAACATGTTTAAAAATTCTATGTGGTAGCTTTTGCTTTATAAAAATACCATGATAATATGATTATAAGGTATTTTATCAGACTTTAAATATAGGGAATTTTATGAAATTTAACAAAACTTTATTTTTAATTTCATTAATCTGTGCATCACAGGCTAAAGCTATTAATGTTGAGCAACTAAAAAATTTGTATGGTAATTTAAGTGTAACGCAAAAAATAGCCTCTATTGGTAGCATCGCTACTATTTCTTCAGTTTTTGCTCTTTATAAATATATTCAATCAAAAAACAGTAACTACAATCGTTTGCTTTCTGAATTTAAATGTATAGAAGAAAGTTTTAAAGAATTAAATATTTCAAAAGAGGATATTAATGAAGGGAAATTGAACATTGTTAGTGGTACTAGCAGTTCACGTGAAGCGTTTATTGATAAGTTTAGACTTTGTAATGGTGATATTGCAATTTATTTAAAAAATAAAAAGTCTCTTGTCATTCGAAATATTTATTATCATGCAGATGAATGCTATTGCCATTTATATGAAAAACTTCAAAAAGATTATGAGGTTTTTGTTTGTGACAAAGAAATTGTATATAAAATACGACATGTAATGTATTAATTTATTTTTTGAACCTTTTAACTTAGGAGTATTCGATGTTTAAAAAAACATTATTACTTTGCACTATTTCTTTAACTTTTTCTTCAAACTATTCTACTGTTGCAACTATAAAATCTAAGATTTGCACACTTAATCAAGATGATACTAAAAACTTAAAAGAACAATTAAATGAACGAATTAATACATGTAATGAACTTATAAAAAAAATTAATGAGTTTATTAATTCTTCACGTGGTTGGGCAACATGGCAAGAATATTTCGATGGACTTGATTCACTTACTGATTGTCTAATTCAGTTTAAATCATTTTCAAACAATATTGGTGACACTCTACATTTTATTGATAAAGAAGCTATCGCTGAAGCAATTCAACAAAGAGAAACTTTAAAAAAAGAGATAAATATTTTAGATGAAAAAGATACTGATTACAGAGATAAAGTTCGCTATATTAGAAACTTGTCTACCTCAAAATTTTATATATCTTTAAAAGAGTTTTATAATCAAATTCTTTTATTATTATAGCAATTTCATGTATAGAAAATATTTGTTTTATTCATTATTTTTTATCTTACATGCATTTTCACTAATTCCAGGTGAATCAAATTATTCCAAAAAAGCAATAATTATTGGGTCTTCTTCTGGTATAGGTGAAGCTGTGGCTAAAGAATTATCAAAACGCGGTTATATAATTGGTATTACAGGCCGTAGAAAAAATCTGCTTGAAGATTTACAGAAAAATATTGGCTCAAATGTTTTTATAAAGGTTATGGACATATCAAAACCAGAATTAGCTCAAAAAGATTTAATAAATCTTATTGGTGAATTGGAAGGCCTAGATTTAATTGTTGTAAGTTCAGGAACAGGTAATTTGGATTTAGATTGGCAAAAACAAAAAGAAATCATAGATGTTAATGTTTTAGGTTTTACAGCTATGGTTAATGTAGCAACACAATATTTTTTAAATCAAAATAAAGGACACATAGTTGGCATATCTTCTATTGCTGCGCTTAGAGGTTTTGCGGATGCTCCTATTTATAGCGCATCTAAAGCTTTTGTTTCAAGTTATTTACAAGGATTAAGAGAAAAATTTAAGAGATTAAATAAAAACATACATGTCACTGATATTCAACCTGGTTTTGTAGATACTCAAATGGGTAAATCATCTGATTTTTGGAAAGCTTCACCAGAAAAAGCAGCTACGCAAATTTGTGATACAATTGAACAAAAAAGAAACCATGCTTATGTTACTAAAAGATGGAGATTAATCGCGTGGTTAATTAAACTTTTACCTGACTATCTTTTTTATAAAATATTTTAACCATTTTTTAATAAAAGAGAAATTAATATGAATACAATAATATATCAACTTGTTTTTGCAATTTGGTTCTTTATAATACACTTTATTCCAATTCCTCCCGTAAATGATATTGATAAGTTCCCAAATAAACCTACATGGAAACTTTTTTTATTTATAAATTGGGTCCTATTAATGATCTTAATTTTAGGAAGTTTCTTTTATGGTTTTTATTTTAAAATATTTTTAATCTTATATTTGTCTCTTATTCTTTTTGGTCATATCAACACTTGGTGGCTACCGTATTTATTTGGTTGGCCAAAAGTTTTTGTTGAAGATACAGAAATTGATCATAAAGTTACGTTAAGATTTTTACCACCTAAAAAAAATAGACCTGTACCAGATGTTGGATATATTATTCTTGGATTAACTTGTTTAATGGCTTTAATTATGACTTTTAAATCACTAAATAATTAAACTGAATAAAATTTTAAGTAGAAATTTTTTATTATATACCCAAATATGCATCCAACTATCGATGATTTAATGAGCATAGATGTATGGTTAACACACAAGTATTTACTCACTTGATTTAATGATATCATTATCAATAATTTTAAAATGAATTTTTTTTCTAAAAGTCTGCTTATTCCTAACTCATCAGGCTTAGTTATAACATATTTTGCTGAAGAGCCAAAGATTTTTTCTATACATGGGCTTAAATATGGCGCAATAGATTTTTCTATATCTTTCGCTAAAAATGGCACCAATACTCCTGAGGAAAATGAAGCTATCAAACCTACAGTTTCTTGATACTCTTGCGAATTAGATTTACAAAATATAAATAAACATAATGGCAACAATATTTTTGATAAAGAATAATTTTTATTCATCTAGTTTTTTCTTTCTTGAAATTTTACTATCAAATCCAGAATTAAATATTACTTTTACATCATTCATTAAATAATTAACACGAGATATAGATCTAGTTTATCAGATTGCCTAGAAAAATTAACAACAACAATTATATAACAAATCAGGACAACAAATTAATCTTACTTTTTTGAGCCAACAACATAATCACAAACTATATCACTAATATCAGGTATTAAATAGGCAGCTGTTTCTTCTTTAGCTTTTTTTCTTAATTCTTTTAACCATTTTGTAAGAAGCCTAATTATTTTTTCATTGTTTTTTGCTTTTGCTACATCTAAAGCAGTCTCACCAATAGTTTCTTCATATGAGCTTCCAATATTAATATCAGCACCTGCATTTAATAACATTTCAATAATATTAGGATCATAATTTAATCGAATCAGACTATAAAGAGGAGTGTTGCCATAGTTATTTTTTTCATTAACATGTGCGCCTGACTTTAATAATAATTCGATAATTTTTAATAATACGATATCTGAATTTTTGGAACTCCGAAAACCGTTATGATCGATTATGATATTTAAAGGAGTTTTTCCAATGTCATTTTTTGCATTAACATCTGCTCCTTCTGCTAGAGCTTCTTGTACCAAATTTAAATCATTATACCTTGTACCTTTAAATAATTTTTCTTGTGGGCTTCTATGCTTTTTAATCATAGATAAGCTGATTGTGGGAACAATTAATAAAGCTATTGCCACTGATAAAAATAATCTTAATTTCATAAAACCTCCTAAAAAATAATATATTACAATAATCTATATTATATCAAATACAAATAGAAAATCAATGCGTTTGCCGATTTTATTAAATTTACCCAAATTTCCAGGTATATAGATTAAATTTTATTTTTTTACACAAATAAGAAATCCTATATTCTTTCTTATTTTGCCATCATATTTCCCAGCAATAAGATTTTCAAAAGGAGGCCAATTTGTATGATATACAAATGCTATATTTTCTACTTTAAACATAAGTGGACTAGCTAAAATAAATGCTAATTCTTTCAGCAGGTAAATAACAGCTTCATCTAATGATTTTTCTATGTCTGAATGGTCCTTCATATTTTTTTTAATAACTTGCCATTTAGTCGATCGCACATCTTCATAAAATAAAGTTTTGCTTTGATATAATGCAAATAAAGCTTTTAGTTCGTGCAAATAATTTTCTTCAGATTCGATTTCAAGTTCCCAATTAATAATTTTTATATCTTTATTAGATTGAATTTTTAATATTTCATTGATGCTATTATTACAATGATTTTTTAAGGTATTTCCATTTAATCGAGCTTTTCTTTCGGCTTTTTGAATAGAATATCCAAGAGCTTTATAAGTATGTAGTATAGGCTTATCGGGAATCATTATTCTTAGCATAGAAAATAAATTTGTCAGAAAACTAAGAAGTTCATGAATAGTTTCTTTTTTGAAATAACTGTTTTCTGGACTCAATCCTACTATCACGATCCCTTTTTTTTCCAGAACTTTATAATCTATTTGAAAACAGATTTCTTGTGATTGTTCTTGTATTATCATTTTTATTTAATTCGATTTTATGGTTTAAGTAAAATCTGTACCAACATATTAGCCAACCATTTTTCATATTCATCTGAAGACCAACCTCGCTCAATTACTAACATTCGGTAAAAATCTCTACCAGTGAAAGCCCATAAAATATCTCTTGCTTTTGATGTATTGAGTTCTCCTAATAAGTTTTTTTCTTTAAATCTTTTGATTGATTCTTCTTGTCGTTTGTAACGTCTTTGTTCCCGCTCAAATTCTAGATTTTTAAGCTCTGAATTTAAAATTGATACATCCGGTAACAACCCTAATTGCTCTTTCTCTGCATCATAAATTTGGCGAGAAAGCTTGGCAGTTAATTCAAGACGCTTAGATACAGATTTTTCCTTTTCCAGTTTTTGAATAATTGATTCATAATGTTTTTGGGGAAGAGCTACATCAATTAAATCCTTTAAAACTCCACTTTTTGATTGAAAAATAGAATAAACTGTAGGTCCAGATACTTCTGCTCTGATAGCAATTTCTTCAATAGTTACTTTTTCAAATCCTTTAGATTCAAAAAGCTCTTTTGCTGAAACTAGAATACGGTCCTTTGTTTTTTGAGCCTTAGCTTGCCTTTTTTCTAAGTTGTAGGCTCTTTTAGATATTACCATTCTTGGTCTTCCTTTATGTACTTGAAATATTAAATATAGTTTACTATATTTAATTAAGTTCTCAACACAATTAAAACATAAGGAACTCTATATGACAGAAAAAAATATAATTTCTGCAAAAGCTTATTATGAAGCAATAAATAATAGAAATTTAGCAGAAGCAGAAAAGTACTTAGACTCTAATGTAGAGTATATGGGACCATTAACCAACATGAGTGGAAAAAAAGCTGTTGTTAATGGTATAAAATATTTCATGACTGTTTTTGAAAAACTTAATATACGCACAGTAATTGGTTCAAAAGATCAGGTAATTTTAATTTATGATTTGGATTGTCCAGCGCCTATTGGAAATGTTAGAACAGCAGTTTTAATGGATTTTAAAAATCATCTTATTTCAAAAGTAGAACTATTTTTTGATCCTCGTCCATTTGAAAGAAAAATATAAAATTATTTTTTTAAAATTAATATTTTAGTTTATAAATACAATAACATATTGCTAATGCCAGCCAAAATAAATAACGCCATGAATAATAATATGTATAATAACGAGATGATTTAATCTTTATAAGAAAGCTATTAGGATATATTTTTATTGGTTTATATTCTTTAAAAAACTTGCACAAATAATACAATGGTAAATCAACTGATTTTAGCGATATTAAAATAGATTCAGTATTTTTTTTCTTATTAATACAAAAATAAAGACTTCCAGAATATCTACCAGGTACTCGTTTATATTTTTCAATTGTTATACTTTCTATATCGGTCCATAAAATTGATTCTTGAATAAATGGGTTGAAAAATGCAGGACCATCCTGCGTTTGTCCTGTAAACCTACTTTTCTTTATAATATCGTTATGTTCATATGTTAAAGAACATGCAGTTAGCAATAAGATTGGGCTTTTTCTTTTTAAAAATTTATAGAAAAAGTTGTATAATGAATATACAAATCCAACAAAAGCTAATGTTAAAAAAAATAGATGTTTTATAATAATTAATTTGTTACAAAAGACATACTTTTCTTTAATAATACTCAAGGTCGCAAAAGTAAGTGCTAAAAAAAATATAACTGCAATTACATTTTCATATATAGTTCTATAAATATAGATATTCTCTATTGGTTTTTTTGTCATAATATCTTTGTAAATTTATATTTCCAGTACCCCAATTATA
This sequence comes from Candidatus Babelota bacterium, assembly GCA_013286795.1. Classification (GTDB taxonomy): domain Bacteria; phylum Babelota; class Babeliae; order Babelales; family JABDEC01; genus JABDFA01. The sequence goes on along the minus strand of JABDFA010000001.1, from coordinate 40,201 downwards.
TCGCTTTTGTACTTATAAAACCACTTTCATAACTATGACATGTAATGAATGTAAATATATATATTCTGAGAGCCTTGATATTTTTGAAAAAAAAATTTAAAAATTATAGAAGTTATTTTTAAAAACATTTAAACTTTGCAATGTTTAAAATATAAAAATTTGTTTAATAAAAGGAGATAAATGTTTAATAAGATTTTAAAGAAAAAATATATTTATATATTTTTATTTATTTTTTGTTATCAAAGCACATATGGAAGCGAATTATTTAAAGCGGCGGAGCATAATGATTTTTCTGAAGTTAAAAAACAAATAGAATCAGGATACAATGTTGATTTTCCTATGATAGATGAAAATAATCATAGACACACAGCTTTAATGATGGCTTGTAAAAATTTAAATTATAAAATAGTTAAATTATTAATTGATAATGGAGCCAATGTCCGTATAGTTGATAGCTTTGGTGATTGTGCTTTAGGTTATACTATGTCAAATTTAGGAAAATATCCTTCTATATTTGGAGAAAGAGAAGAAAAAGAAGATAAAGAACAAGAATTTGATTTTATAAATGATGAAACAAAGGAAAATTTTAAAAAAATAATATCATTGTTATTATTAAAAGGTATTGATATCAATTATTCTAATGAATATGGTGTCACATTGTTGCATCGGGCAGCAGAAAAAAATGTTCATCCTGATATAATTAAAATATTACTTAGATTTGGTGCGAATCCAATTTTGCAAGACCAAAAAGGTAAAAGACCAATTGATCTTACAGAAAATCCAACTATCAGGAAAATTTTGAGTCGTCCTATAAGAAAGCATGAATGTATTATCTTGTAAGAGGCACAAAATATCACGAAAAGCTTTATTAGCTCGTATGGTTCGACAGGCTCACCACGAGCGCTAAGAAAATTACCTAGATCTACTCGTCCCGATGCTTCGACTTCGCTCAGACCGGGACATTTTATTTCTTATTCAGTCATCCTGAGTGTAGAGCGTAGCGCGGAATCGAAGGATGAGTGGTACAACGGATCTAATTACGCATAAAGTTCATTTATTTAAACACACACTTGTAACAACATTTACAAAGTTTTTTATTGAATAAAGATCAGATTTTTCGCTTTCCAAATATTTTCTTATATTATTTATGTAGGTTAGATATTTTTCTCTTGTCATAGCCTTCATATAAATATAAAGTTCAACATCATTAGAGAAATCTCTGCGGTCTATAAAACAGTTCTTAGGAATATACTGTTCAATATTAGGAGCTCCCCAATAAACAGGAACAGAACCGGATTTAAAACAATCAAAAATCTTTTCAGTTATATAACCATTTGAGTTTTTAGTATTTTCATAACAAATACAAAACTTGTAATTCTTTAAACAATCTAATTTATTTTTAGTGTAGCCCTTAAAATTTCTATATTGAGATTTATCCCATAACATTCCATAAAATTCAAAATCATTACTGTTTAATTTTTCAAAGAAATCCACTATTTTTCGTTTTTCTGAATAAAGTTCATCTTTATAGGAAGAATGTTTATTAGACGCTATCATGGTACATAGTTTTTTATTATCAAAACTTACAATGTCGTCTATCATTTTACTCTTGTAAGGATAATGGTATTTAAAATACTTTTTATTATCCACAAGATCATCCGCCCAGGTAATAATCTTAGAGTAATAATCATGATATTTTTTTTCAAAATTATAATCAAAAACTGATGGGGGTTCCCACATATACAAGAACAATTTTTCTTTTGGATATTTAGATAAAGTTTTTAGATCATTAACAGGAACATCTTGTGTTATAATAATTGAAGCATCATCCAAATTTTCTAAAGACTCTGTTTGAATTAGATCATAACCCAATCTTTCAAACTCTAATTTCAACTCATAAAATGGTCTTAAACAATCATCTCTATTATATATAGGATCGTTAACTAAAAATAACTGACTTTGTGGTGTAGGTTTTATATATGCCTTTTTTCTAGCAACATTTTTATCATTATCTTTGACAAGATGTTCTAGAGGTTGATATTTCTTAAGTGTCCTTGCATGTATGCCCAGATTAGTCTGAAAATTTTCGTTTACCCGCTCTTCATTTAACTCACTTCCTCTATTATAAATATATAAAATATCAGGAATAAATTTTATATGTTTTCCTGCCATTTCAAGCAACGGGAACATAAAGGCCAAATCTCCAGCCATTGGGAAAAATTTACCTTCATATAATAAATCTTCAACTTTAATTTTGTGAAATAAAGAAGCATAGAATGTTCTTAAATGTGTGGTAACCCAAGGATAATTTCTAAATTCATTTTGTTCTATAATTTCCTGTGGTAATTCTCTGCACCAACCAACATAATTTGCCGGGTAACATATAAACTGGCCATATGTTAACCAAACATTAGAATCCTGATAAACTTCATTTAATTTTGTTAGTACATTTTCATCAGCTAGCCAATCATCTCCATCTAGATCCACAACTATTTCATTAGGCTGACACATTGAAACTGCTTTATAAATATTACCAACTGGAGAGCCTAATCTTTCTTTATTTTTAATTAAGGTAACTTTGTTTTCTTGACCACATTCTTTTATATAATCTTCAACAAGCTCTCCTGTTTTATCTGTTGAAGCATCATCAACATATATTATTCTAAAATTTTTATAATTTTGATTAAAAACTGAATCTAAATTTCTCTGAAACCAATATTTATTATTATATGAAGGGATAACTATCACAAAAGATTTATCTTTAACCATCATGGGCTGTTGGCTTACAATTTCATCTCCCCCACCGTTCGTCCTGAGCGAATTCTGAGCGAGCATACTGCGAGTCGAAGAATGAGTCGAAGGATTCCACATATAACTAAATGTCCTAGAAACTTGTTCAATTTCCTTTTTACATAAATCAGAATTTGCAGACTTATAAAAAAGACCATCCGGGTTAATATAATGTAATAAATAGTTTCCAGGTATTTTTTTAAATTTTGACCCAAAACTCACTGCGCGTAACCACATTTGCCATGCGCCAACAAATTTTAGATTGGCATCAAAAAATCCATATCTCTCATGCATTGATTTTCGCCACATAGGTTGCGGTCCTGGCAAATAATTACACATTTTTTCTTTAGAAAATTCGTCTGGGTTAACTACCGTCTTTGCACTATTTCTTTTGCATGTTTCATTTGGTTTTTCTGTAACGCTATAACCAGAATAAACCAAATCTATATCACAATTATTTTCCAACTCCCTTGCATGAACTTCTAAAAATCTAGGATCCATAACATCATCTAAATTTGCACGCATTATTAAATCAGATTTGGCTAGTTGAGCTCCCAAATTCATAATACAATATAATCCTACATCCTGACTTAGTTTGTAATAAGAAATATTTGGATATCTATCAGTATATTTTTTAATTACAGAATCCTCATCACCTGGAACATTTGACTTTATTAATATAAGTTCACATTCATCAAAAATTGTTTGCTGTGTTACATTTTCAAGAAATGATGATATGAATTGATCAGATTTATAAACAGACGCTATAACTGAAACTCTAGGTTGGCAAATATTCAAACTAAAATTTATAAATGTATAAATTATTGTTAGCGCTAAAAATCTTTGCAAAAATCTCATGTTACCCTTCTCTTTTAAAAAATTTCTAAATCAAATTATTGCGAATCTCCAATTTGGTGTTTTATACTATATAACTTTTGTAAAAAAACAAGGCGTTAATTAAACTCATTTTTTTATTTTTTTTAAATTTATAGACAACTAAAATTCTACATGTTAGACATTCTTTAATAGTTAAAAAGAAGGAAACAATCTTGAAGCTTAATACTAATTTTGTATTAAAATTTCTTTTATTTCTTTTCTATAATAATTTTTTAATCTCTTCCCAACAAAATCCTATCAGTTTTTCTATTAATTCTTTTTCTGAAGAAGAATTTAATTTTATTTTAAACAATCCTTTTATTAAATTAGTTTACTTAACTGACGATGAACTTAAATTTCTAAATTTATTACCAAAAATATCTGGCCATGATTATGGCGAAGAATTCAGAAAACTTTATTTTGTTATTAATCAAAAACTAAGATTTATACCATATGATATTCTTGATGCTGGAATAACTCAAGTAATAAACTACCTAGAAAATTTAGAACCAGGTAATAATGAGCAACATTTAATTAAAGTTAAAAGCTATTTACAAGTTTTTCATAAAAAAATTAAAGATGAAACTATTCCTATAATAATTAATTCTTCTGACAATAAAGCATGTGGTAAAATTCAATTTTTAGACAATTTAATTGTAAAAAATGCTCTTAAAGTTACAAATTTGACCGTTACGGGTGATGTTTGTATCGGTGGAAATGTATTTATAAGTGGAACAATTTTTGTCTCCGGTATAACCGGATCCCAAGGTGGACCAGGAACAACAGGATCACAGGGTCCCACTGGCACTACAGGATCACAGGGCCCAACCGGTTCACAAGGACCAACAGGATCACCTGGGCCCGGAGGTGGAAGCACAGGAAATACCGGACCAGCAGGAACGACAGGAACAACTGGATCTACAGGTTTTGGTTCCACGGGAACTACTGGTACAACAGGGTCCAGCACGACTGGAACTACAGGTTCAACCGGCATAATGGGAACTACCGGTTCAACTGGATCTGCAGGAACAACCGGACAAACAGGTTTTGGAACTACCGGAACCACTGGAAGCACAGGCGTAATGGGAATAACTGGAGCTACTGGATCTGCAGGAACAACTGGTTCGACAGGTTTTGGAACTACCGGTACGACTGGTACAACTGGAGTGGGGACAACAGGCACCACCGGATCTACAGGCGATATGGGTATGACTGGGCCAACAGGTACTACAGGCACAACCGGATCGACAGGTTTTGGTGTTACAGGAACTACTGGCACAACCGGCGAAACTGGCTCCCAGGGAACTACCGGAACAACAGGTGCAGCTGGAACAACTGGCAGCACGGGACCATGTTGCACTGGTCCAGCCGGAACCACAGGAACTACAGGAACAACTGGTGTTATGGGCATGACTGGTCAAGCAGGTTCAACAGGTACAACCGGAGAAACCGGTTTTGGTACCACAGGCACAACTGGTACCACAGGTGTAATGGGTATGACCGGTTCTGCAGGTTCAACTGGCACAACGGGGGAAACTGGATCTACAGGTTTTGGTGTTACAGGAACGACTGGCACAACCGGCGAAACTGGTGCTGCAGGAACAACTGGTACAACGGGGGACATGGGTATGACTGGTGTTGCTGGTACAACAGGCACCACCGGATCAACAGGTTTTGGAACCACCGGTACAACTGGAACTACTGGAACTACAGGCTCATCAGGTACTACCGGAACTTCAGGAACTACTGGCACAACGGGGGAAACGGGTTTTGGTGTTACAGGTACTACAGGCACTAGTGGCACTTCCGGAACTACAGGATCTTCTGGTACAACTGGTACAACTGGAGAAACTGGTTTTGGTGTAACTGGAACCACCGGTACAACTGGTACTACCGGAACATCTGGAACAAGTGGTGCTACAGGTACAACCGGAACGACTGGCACAAGTGGAACATCTGGCACTTCAGGTACTAGTGGTACTACAGGAACCAGTGGCACAACTGGAACTACAGGTACTTCTGGAACCAGTGGAACATCCGGAACAAGTGGTACTACAGGTACAACTGGCACCACCGGAACGACTGGCACAAGTGGTACTTCTGGAACTACAGGTACTAGTGGAACCACAGGAACCACTGGTACTACAGGAACCAGTGGAACTACGGGAACTTCTGGAACTAGTGGGACATCCGGAACAAGTGGTACTACGGGTACAACCGGCACCACCGGAACAACAGGTACAAGTGGAACCTCAGGAACTACTGGTGCTACAGGAACAACCGGTACTACAGGTACCACTGGCACCACAGGAACATCTGGCACTTCAGGCACTAGTGGTACAACAGGTACGACTGGTACCACCGGAACTACTGGTACAAGTGGGACATCAGGTACTTCGGGTACTAGTGGTACAACAGGAACCACTGGCACAACCGGTACGACTGGAACTAGTGGGACATCCGGAACAAGTGGCACAACAGGTACGACTGGTACCACTGGTACTTCTGGTACGAGTGGTACGACAGGAACCACGGGTACAACAGGCACCACCGGAACTACCGGTACAAGTGGAACATCTGGCACTTCAGGTACTACAGGAACCACAGGAACTACCGGCACTACTGGTACCACAGGGACAACTGGAACAACGGGTACCACAGGTACAACTGGTACAACCGGAGCTACAGGAACTACTGGAAGCACGGGTGCACAAGGTGTAACCGGAACAACTGGAACTGTAGCCAATACAAATTATGTTTATGCATACGATTCTGGAACACAAGTTATTCAAACTATAAATGTTTTCCAAAATATCACATTTCCACCAGCCCAACTGATTAATGGATGGACACATTCTGGCGGAACTCCTGAATTTTCAGCTCTTGATACAGGTATATATATAATTCTTTATAGAGGCGATATTGCAAGAACAGCAGGTGCAGCTTCTGTATCAACTGCTATGAGAGTTGTAAAAGGTACAGTTGGAAGTGCCACAAGAAATGAAATCACCGGAAGCCAAGTACATGATTCAACAGCTGGTACTGCTAATCTTGCAACTGCAGAAACAAGATCGCTTATGAATTCCATAAACAAAAATGAATATGTAGCATTACAGTGGACAGGCAATCTTGCTGCACCAAATTTATCTCTAGTAGCAACAGATCAAGGAAATGTACCAACAAGCGCAGAAATTACTATTTTTAGGATTGCATAATATGGATATAAAATTTGATATGATTCAAAAAAGATTTTTAATTATATTTTTTAGTTTTATATTTTTCACAAAATTACAAAGTTTAGATACCACTTTTGGCACTTCTAATTTAGGATACACAACTACACAAATAAACTGTCAATCACAAATAAATAGTATTGCTCTACAAACATCAAATAGTTTTATAATAGCTGCAGGATATACTATTACTAATCAATATAATTTTGCACTTGCACGATATAACACAAGTGGAATTCTCGATTCTACATTTGGAACTAATGGAATTACAACTACATCACTTAATGGCCAAATTAATAATATACTAATACAAGGCAGTGGAAGAATTGTTGCAGGAGGATATTCTTTTAGCAACAATATCAATTATTTTACATTAGCCGGGTACACCTCAGCTGGAATACTTGATTCTACATTTGGAACAAGCGGGATTACCTTAACACAAATTGGTGATGGTGGAAGTATTCAATCAATTGCTGCCCAATCAAGCGGAAAAATTATCGCTGGTGGTTCTGCAAGTTTTAATGGATTTTCACAATTTGCAGTAGCACGTTATAGTTCAGCAGGAATTCTTGATGGAACTTTTGGAACAAGTGGAACAGTGACAACTGCAATTGGTGACATATCAAGTATCAATTCAATAGCAATTCAATCTTCAAATGATTTTATTGTAGCAGCCGGATTTAGTAACTCTCCCAGTATGCAGTCCGGAAGTCTGTTTGCTGTTGCACGCTATACCGCAAGCGGAGCACTTGATGCCGGAAATTTTGGAACCCCAGGATATGTTACAACAGCAATAGGCTCATCTAGCCAAGCTCAATCTGTAGCTATTCAAACATCAAATGGCAAAATTGTTGTAGCAGGTTCTGCATTTGTCTCCGGAGTACAACAAATAGCAGTTGCTAGATATAACACTGATGGAACATTGGATACAACCGGATTTGGAAATCCAAATGGTTATGTTACAACTATAGTAGGCAGCGCTTCACAAGCTAATTCTGTTGCAATAGACTCAAGTGGAAATATTGTCGTAGCAGGATTTTCTATGCAAAATGGAGTTAATAATTTTGTTGTTGTTCGTTACACTTCCACAGGAACTTTAGATTCAACTTTTGGAACTGGAGGAATAATAACAACTGCAATTGGAAATTCTTCATTAGCAAACTCAATAGCAATCCAAAGTAACGGTGCTATTTTAGCAGCCGGATCATCATTAGATTGTACAAATACCATTTTAGATTTTGCAATAGCAAGATATGCAAACAATAATTTATATTCAATAGTAATAGATAACCCCGCAAATGGTTCAACAATTACAACACGTACACCAAATGTTTTTGGTACAGGTTCGGTAACAGGAACAGAAGTTGACGTGTCAGTTGATGGTACGCCATTTACCACAGGCTCAACAAGTTTTACTGGTTACTGGAATATTGGTAACACAAATCCATTATCAAGCAATAGTTCACATGCTATTCAAGCAAACTTGCTAATTAGTGGCATAACAGTCGCATCTTATGTAAGCAATTTTAATATAGGACCATTTGATGGAACAACAGGTATTACGGGTAGGACCGGCACTACTGGAACCACAGGTACCACGGGTACTACCGGTACATCTGGTACTAGTGGAACCTCGGGAACTTCAGGCACTACGGGCACTACAGGTACAACTGGCACTACTGGAACAAGTGGGACTTCAGGAACTTCCGGTACATCCGGTACAACTGGTACTACGGGTACGACAGGTTCCACCGGTACATCCGGTACTAGTGGGACCTCTGGAACTTCAGGCACTACGGGAACTACAGGCACAACTGGCACTTCTGGAACAAGTGGAACTTCAGGAACCTCCGGTACATCAGGTACGACAGGTACCACCGGTACATCCGGTACTAGTGGGACTTCTGGAACTTCAGGCACTACAGGTACTACTGGAACAAGTGGGACTTCAGGAACTTCTGGCACATCCGGAACAACTGGCACTACTGGTACCACCGGAACATCAGGAACGTCTGGCACTAGTGGTACATCTGGAACTTCGGGTACTACAGGAACTACGGGCACAACCGGTACTACTGGAACCAGTGGAACTTCAGGAACTTCTGGTACATCGGGCACAACAGGTACAACTGGTACTACCGGAACTTCTGGAACAACCGGTATCACCGGCACCACAGGGACAACTGGATCTACTGGAGCTCAAGGAGTAACTGGTACAACTGGAACAAATGTAACTTCACAAAATTATCTTTTTGCTTATGACACAACTACTCAAACTCCAAATAATCCGAATCAATATCAACCAATAAACATTAATACTAATGCAATAATTACTGGATGGACTCATAGCACGACAACTTCAACATCAGTTTTTATTGCACAAGCTACCGGGATTTATGTTGTAGATTATAGTGGAACTTTTCTAGGGACAGCCAATAATCAAAGTGGAGAAATAATGGCCTTTTTTAGCGGAACACAAATAACTGGAAGCCAATCAATTATCACTTTGAATGCAAATTCTAAAATACAAACTGCTTCAAATCATTTCATGTTTGTTCAGCCAGCTAATAATCCAACTGGCGCATTAACTTTCCAATTTGCAGGTAGTGCAACAGCAGTACAACTATCCCCTCAAAATGGAGGGATTGCTACCACTACGCCAACCAGCATAACAATTATTATTACAAGGATTGCTTAATGATAAATTTAAATAATAAAAAAATAGCTATAATTTATTGTTTAATCTTTCTAATTTGCATAAAAAATAAATGTTTGGATACAAGTTATGGAACGAATGGTACAGGAATTGTTACTTTTGACATTAATGCAGGAGTTGATTCGGTCATTAATGATACTGTTATTCAACCATCAGATGGAAAAACTATTGTAACTGGTTATTCCGCGGGAACTAATGGACAGCAATTTTTTTGTACAGTACGTTATAATACTACTGGAACTCTTGATACATCATTTGGAAATAATGGAACAGTTATAACTAATATCGGCCAAGTTTCAGAAGCTACTGCTATAGGAATTCAGGCAGACAATAAAATAGTTATTGGGGGTTGGTCAAATGATGGTTCAATAACTTCATTCGCACTTGCGCGTTACAATACAGATGGATCTCTTGATACGAATTTTGGTACAAATGGGATTGTAACAACTACTATTAGCACAAATGGTTCAACTATAAATTCTTTGGTAATTCGTTCAGATCAATTAATAGTAGCAGCCGGTACAGCAGGCATAAACTATGCAGCAGCCCGTTATAATACTGATGGATCTCTTGATACATCTTTTGGAGGGGGTCTTGGTTATATATCTGTAGCAATACCGAATGTTCAAGTAGCAGCATACGGACTTGCAATACAACCTGATAACAAAATTGTGGCTACAGGATTTTACAAGCCTGGAAATGTAGAAGCGCAAATGGTTGTAGTTAGAGGTAATGCTAATGGAGCACTGGATCTAACTTTTGGCACTAATGGCGTAGTTAAAGCGAACATAGGAAATAAATCTGTTGGGAATTTTCTAGCATTAGATGCTGGAGGTAATGTAGTTGTGGTAGGATCTACAGCCAATGTGAATGCAAATAACACTTTTCTGGTAGTACGCTTAACATCATCAGGAGCATTTGATAGTACATTTGGCACAAATGGCATCGTTACAACTGCCATTGGGGATATTTCCCAGGCTTATGATGTAGCACTTCAAGCAGACGGAAAAATTGTAGTAGTTGGAAGTACAACTTCAAGTTCAAATTTTTTAAATCAATTTGCTATTGCAAGGTATAATACTGATGGAAGTTTAGACAATACATTTGGTACAAATGGAATCATAACAACAGCAATAGGGAATAATAGTATAGCCAATGCAGTTGACCTTCAAACAAACCAAAAAATATTAGCTGCCGGCTTTGGCATAGCAAATGGTGAAACAAATTTAAGTTTCACATTAGCCCAATATAATACAAGTAATGAATTTTCATTAGATATTTCTACTCCAATCAATAGTTCAACAATTACAACAAAAATTCCTTCTATTTTCTTGACAGGCTCTATAACGGGCGCAGAAGTTGATGTTCTAGTGGATAGAACTTTATTAACTACAGGTTTATTAAGTAGCACAGGAGCATTCAATGCTGGCATAACTTTGCCTTTAACAAATACAACTCATACCATATTGGCTAATTTAATAGTAACAGGATCTACAGTTTTATCTGTAGAAAATGTTTTTACTGTTGATGCACCTGATCCGGAATTTGGCGGAGTATTACGTGTTGACAGTATATTTGGCAGTGATACAAATGGTCAACGTAATAATTTTCCATTTAAAACAATTAATGGGGCACTTTCACAAACACAATCTGGAGATACTGTATGGATTTACCCTGGTACATACTATGAAAATTTCATAATTCCAACGGGAATTTCAATTAAGGGTTTAAATTCCAATGCATGTAATATCAGTAAACAAAATGTAAATACAGGAACTGATTTAATAACTATGGGTGAAAACAGTAGATTAGAAGATTTAAGTTTAAAACTTACATCAACTGGACATTACCTATTAAGAGGAATAGTTTTCCCTGGCACAACATCCTATACAGCAAAAGTAAAAAATAGTTCTTTAACTATTGATAATTCTACTGCATGGACAACAGGAAGCTCAAATATTTATGGAATACATTCAAATGGAACGGGTCAACCGGATTCTTCAAATATAGCTATTAACAACAGTTCAATAGTTGTTAAATCTAATGGAACCGGCGCAAAACGGGGAGTCTTATTAGATGCCGCAAATAAATTCAACATAAGCAATACACAAATATTAGTGACCGGAGGCAACTTTGCATTTGGAGTTGAAACATCCAATGGAAATGCGCAGTTTACTTCATATGCCTCTTCAATTTTTGGCTCAGGCGCTGATGTTTCAATTTTAACTGGAAATATGATTTTAAACTCGACTATTTTAGAAAATGGAACAGTTAATACAGGGGTATTTTTAACAAAGGTGTACCCACTGAATTATATTTATGCTTATGATACCACATCCCAAACATTAAATAGTGGAACTCTCGGAAACATAACCTTTAATACCAATGGCGCAATTAATGGTTGGCAACATTCAACTACATCAAGCACACAAACTTTTACTTGCCCACAAACTGGTACCTACCTAATATCATATGATTTATTTTTTATCAGAACGGGTGGAGCAGCTCTAGTTTCTGCTGTTATTTTACAAAATGGTGCACAAATAGCCGGATCACAAGCAAACAATCAATCTTCTGCTGCAAATATTGCTTGCAATGTTGCTAAAGATTTCATCGTATCACTCAATAAAGGAGATACTATTGTATTACAAGCCGGATCTAATAATACTACCACAAGCATAGCCCCGGCGGGACAAGGTACAATTAGACCAAGCGCAAACCTGAGTATTGTAAGATTGTCATAAAATTTGAATTTTGGTAATGGGAACTATAATATCCAGCGCAACAATCCAAATAAAAGGAGATATATGAATTAAATAATAATTAAAATAAGTATATTTAAATTTTAAAAATAAAGGAAAATTGTGATGAAGACTAAAAAAATAAATATTAAAAATAAATTATTAATTATTTCGATAATTTTAAGCCGAAATTTTTACATAACTGCAATGAACGAACTTGATACCACTTTTGGACCCGGTAATAATGGTACAGTAACAACAAATATAGATGATGAAAATGCTCAAATTTATAATATCAATCTACAATCGGATAATAAAATTGTAGGAATTGGTTATGGTGGTGATAGTAATTCACAATTTGCATTAGGACGTTATACTACAGGTGGTATTTTAGATACTTCCTTTGGTAGTAATGGTATTGTTCTGACAACTATTGATGTTGAAGCACAAGCTTTTGCAGGCGGAATAAATGGCGCAAGTGGAACAATTATCGCTGGTGGTTTTGCTTATGACAATATATCAACTAAATTTGCATTAACACGATATAGTTCAACAGGTGGACTTGATGCATCTTTTGGTACAGCAGGAATAGTCAAAACTTTAGTTGGAGATGGATCAACAATCAACGCAATAGCTTTAGACACAAACAAAAATATAGTCGCCGGCGGTGAAGCAAGTATCTCTGGAAACGGTTTATTTGCTGTTGCACGTTACTTAGCAGCTGATGGCAGTCTTGATACAACAGGCTTTAATCCAGGAGGATCTCAACCGGGAACTGTAACAACGCAAATTCAGATTCAAGCTGTAATTCATGCTATTACAATTCAATCTTCGGACGGCAAAATTGTTGCGGGTGGATTTTCAAAGAATGTTTCTACTAATAATCAATTTGCTCTTGCAAGATACAATCCAGATGGATCACTGGATACATCTGGATTCAATTCAGGAGGTTCACAACCAGGCACTATCGTTACACCTATTGGAAATGGTGATCAAATTAATGGTATAGCTATTGATGGTAGTGGAAATGTTGTTGCCGCAGGTTTTGCAACAATAAGTGGTTTACAACAATTTGCAGTAGCGCGTTATACTTCTGCCGGAGTTCTGGATACGGGATTTGCAACTAGTGGTATATTTACTACGGATATATCAAATTTTGCAAATGGAGCAGCCGGAACTTCAATAGCTGTTCAATCTGATGGAAAAATTGTAATTGGTGGTTATACTAATGATCCAGTAGCTCTATTTGCAGTTATACGTCTAAATTCAAATGGCACTCTTGATTCAACTTTTGGAACTGGTGGAATAGAGACCGTAATGGTCCAAGATTTTGCTCAAGCTAACTCCATACTAATACAACCTGATGGAAAAATTGTAGCTGGAGGATTGGCATTTTCAAATGATACAAATTTAAATTCATTTGCTTTAGCTAGATTAAATAGGAACAATACAGATTTTATAACTATAACATCTATTGCAAATGGTTCTACAATACTGACAAGAACACCAACTGTTGCAGGAACTGCATCTGCTACAGGCGCTGAAGTAGATGTTTTAATTGACAGCAGTTTATTTACGACAGGCACAATAAGTGCTACTGGTGCTTGGAACGTTGGAAATACAAATATTTTATCTAACGGCACACACGTGATTCAATCTAATTTATTAGTAAGCGGTATAAAAATCGCTGACTATGCAGTTGATTTTAATGTAAATGCCAATGATTTTATTACAATTACCACACCTACTCATGCAACAACAATTGGGGGGAACACAACTGCAATCAATGGTAGTTCCAATTTGATTAGTAAAGAAGTGCTAGTATTCTTAGATGGAATTTTCTTTGGATCCACCACTACTGATAACTCTGGAAACTGGAGCGTATCGTCAACAGGGACATTGTCAAGTGGAACCCATGTCATAGAAGCAATAATAATTAATTCAGCAGGTAACTTAATTGCTGACTCATTTTCTAGATTCATTGTTTCATAATTCATGTACTCAAACATTTATGGTAAAAAAAATGATAATAAAAAATCGATCACTTTATATTCCAATAATTTTATTAAACTTTATCTCCCACTATGCAAAAGCCTCTGAGAACTTAGATACAACTTTTAGCCCTAATAACACAGGAATTGTAACTTTACAAGTAAATGTAGAATCTGTAATTAATAAAATAAAGATTCAATCTGACGGTAAAATCGTAACTGCAGGATACTCAACTAATGGAAATGGAAATTTCAATACATTAGCTCGCTATAATACCGGTGGTGGAATAGATACTTCGTTTGGTACATCTGGACAAGTAGTTAACCTAGTAGCTTCGAATTCAAAAATAAATGATATTGCTATTCAGACAGATGGCAAAATTGTTGCCGGAGGAATTTCTTCCAGTGGAACAGTTAACTCATTTACATTAACTCGTTATACTACAACTGGGGCATTAGATAGTTCTTTTGGATCAAGTGGAAGCGTAACAACTACAATAAATGACAATGCTTTTGTTCAATCAATCGCAATACAAACAGATGGTAAAATTGTAGCCGCAGGAAATAGTATAATTAATAAACAGCCCAACTTCACTCTTGCGCGATACAATACAAATGGAACACTTGATACAACATTTAATGGTACTGGTATTGTAACTTTAATTATCGGACAACAATCAGCGATTAATTCAGTTGCAATACAATCTGATGGAAAAATTGTAGTCGGTGGTTATGCAACAGACTCGAACTTCACAAATCAATTTACAGTGGCACGCTATAATACAAATGGTTCTCTTGATACATCTTTTGGCAATAATGGGGTTACAATAACTACAACCGGATTAATTTCAACCATTAATTCTGTTGCCATTCAGTCTGATGGAAAAATCTTAGCATCAGGATTTACTGGAAATAATCCTCAAATGTTATTGGTTCGTTACAATTCAAATGGTAGCATAGATAGTTCATTTGGAACTTCAGGATCCGTGATCACCAACTTAGGTGATACATCTTATTCAAATGCAATATCTATACAATCTGATGGTAAAATTGTTTCAGCAGGAAACGCTTTCAGAAATGAGGTAAACAACTTTGGAATAACTCGTTATAACACAAACGGTTCTGTTGATACAAGTTTTGGTAATAACGGTTCCATGGTTATAGCAATAAAAAATGGTGCTGAACCTAATTCAGTTGCCATTCAATCTGATGGACAAATTTTGGCTGCAGGTTACACTATTTGCGGACAATTTAACAAACCTGAATTTGCTTTAATAAGAGTTAATAAAAGCAACAACCAATATATTACATTAAATTCATTAGTTAATAATTCAGTAATCAATACTAGAAGACCTAATGTACAAGGCACGTCTTCCACTTCAAGAGTAACAGCAAAAATTTTAATTGATGGTGTGTTTTTTGCAACCGGCACAACAAGCACTACGGGAGCATGGAATCTAGGGCAAACAAATATTTTAACAGGTGGGTTACATGTAATAGAAGCTGACTTGCTTTTAACAGGTAATAAAGTAGCGGGTAGCGCGCGTCAAATTACTGTTAATGCAACAGATTCAATAACTATTACATCACCGGCAAACAATACAATGGCTCCAAATAATCATCCTACAGTTTCTGGTGGATCAACTTTGGCCAACACCGCCGTTCTATTATATTTAGATGGAAAGTATTTTAACTATGTTACCACGGATTCCAATGGAAATTGGAGTGCCGGTGCAACAGCCGGTCTTGCTGGTGGAAATCATTCGATAATCGTATTTTTAGTTACTAGTTCAGGAAATACAATAGCAACTGCAATTTCTAAATTTACTGTTTAATATAATAAAGTTGTTGTTTAAGATTTAAAATCTTGCTCTGAATAATAATTTTTTTTTAGTTTATTATTCAGAGCAAGATTTTTTTTATATCAATTTAGGACAAAAAACAAATGAAAAATTTAAAAACCAAATTATTTTTTACAATAATTATATATTTAAATATAACAACATACACTTTAGACACCACTTTTGGACAAAGTTCAAATGGCATAATAACTTTGGCTATCAACTCAGAAGCACAAATTAACAATATTAAAATCCAGAATGACGGGAAAATTATTACCGGAGGTTATTCAATAACAAATAATTCCGGAAGCCAATTTACGTTAGCGCGCTTCAATATAAATGGGACACCTGATCCAACGTTTGGACAAAGTGGTATACAAATTACATCGATAAGTAGTAGTTCACAAATTATGGATCTAGAAATACAAAACGATGAAAAGATTATTGCTTGTGGTTACTCAAATAACGGTGCAAATCAATTTACTTTGGCGCGATACAATACAGATGGATCAATCGATAATAGTTTTGGAACAAATGGAATAGCTTTAACCTCTATTGGAGATAGCGCATCAGCGCAAGCAGCGAAAATTCAATCTGATGGAAAAATTATTGCAGCAGGTTCAACTGTTATAGATGGTTTCTCTAACTTTGCTTTAGTTCGTTATAATACAGATGGTTCACTTGACAACTCATTTAATAATAATGGAATAGTAACAACTTTGGTAGGACAACGTTGCGCAATTAGTTCAATATCAATTCAATCAGATGAAAAAATTGTTGTTGGAGGATTTACAACAGATACCAATTTTACCGAACAATTTACAGTTGCGCGTTATAACACTGATGGCTCAATTGACACAACATTTGGCAATAATGGAGTAGTTATAACAACAGTTGGGGATATTTCCCATATTAGTGCAATATCGATTCAAGCAGATGGAAAAATTATTGCAGCAGGATTTACGGGATCAACAAGTCAGTTTTTACTGGCACGCTATAATGCTGATGGAAGTTTAGATACAATTTTTGGTACTAATGGAATAGTCAGTACAATCATTGGAGACTTTTCTGGAGCAGCATCAATCCAAGTTCAATCTGATAACAAGATAATAGCAAGTGGGTTTTCAAATTCAAATGGCACAGACCAATTTGTTACTATTAGATACAACACAGATGGTACAATAGATGAAACATTTGGTACAAATGGTATAATGATTAATACAATTGGATTCGGATCAAGATCAAACTCTAGCATAATACAATCTGATGGCAAAATCGTAAGCGGTGGATATGCACAGATTGGATCTAATTACCAAATAGAGTTTTGTCTGGCAAGATACAGCCCCAACAATACAGACTCTATAGACATTCTTTATCCACTTGCTACTTCAACTATAACAAATACAAAAAGACCCATAATTTATGGAAGTTCATCTATAACTGGATCTCAATATGAACTCCTAGTAAATGGCACAAGTTGGTTAACAGGAACCACAGATTATCAAGGCAATTGGAATGCAGGACCAACAAACATTTTAACCAATGGCCAAAATAGTATACAAGCAAATTTAATTCAAAACTCAGGAATAATAGCTTCAAACATAAACCAATTCACAATCAATGCTTCGGATTTCATAATGATATATCCTGCAAACGGTTCAACAGTTACAACAAGTACTCCAAATATTTATGGAATATCTTCTGTAGCTAATGCTCAAGTCATGATTCTTTTGGACTCTCAATTTTTTGCGCTTGCAGACACCGACTCTGTTGGAGATTGGGATGCTGGACCAACTAGTTCTCTAACAAATGGCAATCATGTAATAATCATAATGCTTATTAATCAATACGGAAATACCCTAGCAGCTGGATCAAGTAAATTCACAGTAAACGTTTAATTAAATATGAAGTTTAACTCATACACCAAAACATCAATTTTTTGTTTTTTAAGTTTAATTAATCAACAAAACCAAAATTTAATCTGTAAGGAAACTTTATTACCTTATGGCAATTTCAATGCCATAATAAATTTTGTTAAATCATATTTACCAGAAAATCCAGTTATTCTTGAAGCAGGAGCATATTGTGGAAAACAATCTATAATAATGAGTAAGTTCTGGCCAAGCTCAATTATTCATTCATTTGAGCCCGTACCAAAAATTTATAATAAACTAAAAAAAAATACCGTTAACTATACAAACATAAATTGTTATGATTATGCCCTAAGTGATAAAACCGGTGAAGCCGCCTTTTATATGTCCTATGAACAAAAACAACCAAATTTTCCTTCCCAATCCAATTCTTTACTTAAACCTAAAGATCATCTAGCTTACTCAACTTTAATGTTTAAAGAAAAAATTACGGTAAAAACTAAAACGATAGATGAATGGGCAAAAGAAAACAATATTAATAATATAGATTTCTTTTGGCTAAATATGCAGGGATATGCACTTAATACCCTAATAGCTTCCCCTGAAATGTTAAAAATAGTAAAGGTTATTGCTATTGAAGTTGAATTTATGGAAATATATGAAAATGAATACATCTTTGATGATGTAAAAAGATGGCTCACAAGTCAAGAATTTGAACTAGCAGCTGTTAATTTTGAACCAGACCTTAAATATTGGTTTGGTGATGCAATTTTTATTAGAAAAGTAAAGGAATCACCTAAATGAACAAATTAAATTTTAAAAAATTCTATTATTTGATATTTTTTACGTTCAATTTATTAGAGTGTAATGATGGTGATCTTGATATAACATTTAATAACCCTACAAGTACATTAACAAATCCAGTGCCCGGAACACTTACGACACCAAATTTTGGGCCAACTACTGATGCATCTTCATCAAATTCCCTTGCAATACAAACCGATCAAAAAATAGTTGCTGTAGGTTATGCAACTATAAATATCTCCGACTCATTTGTTATTGCAAGATATAACACAGATGGGAGCCTTGATACAACATTTGGAAACACATCACCAATACCAGGAACAGTAGCAACACCTTCTTTTACAACCCTTTCTTCAGATACTACTTTTGCAAGAGCCTCATCTGTAACAATCCAAACGGATGGTAAAATTGTTGTCGCAGGTACAGTTGTTACTAATCCAACAGGAAATGAATCATTCGCAGTTGCAAGATATAATACAGACGGATCACTAGATACAACATTTGGTACGTCATCACCTGTTCCAGGAACAGTAGTTACAACTTCCTTTACGACTGTACCCACAGATACAAATGCAGCTACTGCCGCTTCTATAGCAATTCAAACGGATGGTAAAATTGTTCTTGTGGGCAGCGTTAATACTAATATAACTGGCAACGATTCATTTGGAATTGTAAGATATAATACTGATGGTAGTCTCGATACGACTTTTGGCGCCACATCACAGGTGCCTGGCACTGTTCTAACATCCTATTTTACATCTGTAACTTCAGACACAAATTCTGCGGATGCTTTAGCAATAGCAATACAATCAAATGGTAAAATTATTGTTGTTGGTAATAGTAATACTAACCCAACAGGTAATGACTCATTTGCAATTGCAAGATATAATACTGACGGTAGTCTTGATACCACTTTTGGCGCTACATCACAAGTGCCTGGAACTGTTCTAACAAGTATATTTAGTACAAATCCTAGCGATACTGTTTCAGCTGATGCAACTGCAGTAAAAATTCAAGCCGATGGAAAAATTATTGTTGGAGGTGTAGCATCTATCATAGATATTGCTAATCCTTCAGGCCTTCCTCAATTTGCATTAGCAAGATACGATACTTCAGGAAACCTGGACACTTCATTTGGAGCTACATCGCCTATACCGGGAACCGTAACAACCAACACATTTGGAACGGTGAATGAAGCATCTAGTATAACTGGATTAGCTATTCAATTTGATGGAAAAATAGTTGCTGTTGGTGGATCAGTTATTACAACAAAATTTACATTGCGTGACAACTTGGTACTGGTAAGATATCTCACAAATGGAAGCCTTGACAGTACATTCGGACCAGTTTCATCAACAGTTCCTGGAATTGTAATTACTTATTCATTTGCTACGGGTACGGCAGCAGATATAGCTAATTCCGTGGCATTACAAGCAGATGGTAAAATAGTAATCTCAGGTGTTGCTGAAATTGCAACAACCCCTGTTGTTCAATTTGCATTGGCCAGATATCTTTCAACAACTCCGCCAACACCTCCATCACCAACTTGCTTTAGCTCATTTGTCGAGGCATTAATAGCTAAATATAGAATAAATATTTAATTTGAAAGATAACTATTAAAAATTGATTGCAAAATCGATCAACACACCCCATTGACTTAAAGCTTTTTTATCAACACCAAATTCAACTTCTGCACCTATTAATAGATACGTAGGATGCTGGTAACATTTCCAGAAATGCCCTATTGACCCAAATATTTTATTAGATATGGCCAAAGGATGAAGAGGTGCTTCAAAATTAATGTCAGATTCAGTTAAAAATATCGTTGTGCTATCTGCGGGAGCTGGTTGTGATAATGTTGATTCGCTAGCTGTAGTCTTATCTGTAACGCAACATATTTGATCTTGATTCGGACATATATCAAATTCTATAGTTGTAGATAAAGGCTGAATGCCTTTTATTCCATATTGCAATTCACTAAAATTTTTAAAACAAACACCATCTTTAATTTTTTCTTTTGATCTAACCCACAAATTATAACCTAAATTGCCAAAAAACCCATTACATGTATTACTAAAATTAAGCATAAATGAACCATCAAACATAAAGTCTGATCCGATTTTTGCCTGCCCACAAAGAACATTTGCAACTCTTTCTGCTCCAATAACATCTAGCCCTATAATATCCTCTCCAGGAGCAAATTTTTTCAAAAGTAAATACTGACTTCCTGGACCATTATTATTTAAATTAAATAGACGATTTTGTTCTCTGGCAAAAAGATGAGTGAAAATAGCATCTAAATAAAATCTCACTTGATTACCATCACAATTTCTACCATAAATTAGATCATGTGCATTTATAGTGGCACCTACTTGCCAACATCCATTTGGACCAATAACCGGATCAAAAAGATACTCTGCCTTAGGCTTATTTCCTGTAGGAAATACTACTCTGGCGCTAGCGCTAAAATTACTTTCATCCGTTCTACAAAAATCATAACCTACATCAAGATGTATAGCTGCTAAACCACCAGTAGCTAAATCTTTAGAAGAAAATTTTCCACAGTTTAAAGGTGGTATGGCTCCAAAACCTTTATCTCCAATTAATGCACAAAGAATAGAATCATAAGGTATGTCAGTTGTATTACAATTTAAATCATCAAAACCGGCAGGATACACTAACCCCGAACCTGATGAATAGGTCTGACAAAAATCTAAATTAGTTCTTGCATATGCTACAATAAAATCGAAATCGAACCAAAGTCTATTGCATAATTTACTTGAATCAAAGTAAAAATCGAAATCAAAGATAAAATTTTCAATATTCGGATTTATACAAAATTGACCTATAGCTCCAGGTTCTTGATGCGGTGTTGTAATACCAACTTGTCTTCCATCTACATCAAAAACCTCAGAATCTCCTGATATTCCTACAGTTGCACAGTTTGTTCCATTAAATAAGAACCATCTTCCTAAATCTTTTGAATTAAAAGATCTTTGATATTCAAAAATACAATTAAAAACTCCACCAAAAAGACAATCACCATACATATATGCGCTAGAAACTCTTTTTAATAAGTCTCTAGCTGAGTTTGAATCTTGTGGTCTTATGGAAAAAAACGTTTTATTATAATTTAAATCAGTAAATTTATCACAAGATGTTTTTGATTTGATGGCACAACAATTAGCTATAATAAAAGAGTTACAATTAAAAAAAATAAATATAATTATAAAGTGAATAAATTTTAAATTCATTTCGCCTCATTATCTACCCTTAACAATTTACTCTATTCCAGATATCAAAAAAATAAAAGCAAAATATTAAAAAGAATAGACTTTATACGTAATAAGCGCAAAATATTATGAATAACTTGATTAGCTAGTATGGTTCGACAGGCTCACCACGAGCGCGAAGAAAACTTCTTGGATCCGCTCGTCCCGAGCTTGTCGAGGGATACGACGGATCTAATTACGCATAAGGTCTAATTTTATACATACCACACTTCCACTTCTTCAGATAAAATTTTTTTATATTCAAAAAAAATATTTTTTAATTTTTTTCTAAATTCTTTATCTTCAGCTAACTCAATAAAATTTTTTCCATACCGATCACAAATGCTAGTATCTGCTCCTCCATATATCAGAGACTTAATAACATCTAACATATATACTATTCTCCAACATCTAAAGTTACATTCGCTTACAGCAAATAATAAAGCTGTTTTTTTATTATTATTCTTAATATTTGGGTTTGCGCCATTTTTAAGCAAGAACTTTACTATATTATTACAATTATTAGGATAAGTAAGAACAGAAATCAAAACTGTATTTCCAAATCTATCTTTAATATTAATATCCATCCCTGCTTGAAGAAGTAATTCAATAATTTTTATATTACCACTATATACAGCCTGATGTAACAAACCATCTTCTTCATTGTCTGTCTTTAAATTAACACTTGCTCCATTTTTTAATAACAAATCTATACATTCTTCATCTGCACAATCTATTGCTTGCCTTAGAGGAGTATTTCTATAAATACCAAACTTATATTCTTTATTAAGATCTCTTCTTTGATCTATTAATTCACGAATTACTTCTCTAAATATAATTTTTTGTTTTTCAGAAAAATCTTGAATCTCATCTAATCTATGAAATCCCATTTGGCTATTATAAAAAGATAAAAAAAATAAAAATAGATACAAATTCTTAACCATAAAAGCCTCTATTTTAAAGCACTTTTTCATATTTTTAAAACCCAGGGAATCTTACTATTTACAAATACAATAATAATTTGATATTTTAAAAGTGAATTAATTTAAATGGAGTTGTTATGAAAACCTTAAGTAAATTTATAATTATTATCTTATTTATTTCTAGTCAAGTATATCTTTTAAAAACTACAGAACCTGAAAAAAAAGAAACTTTAGAAAAAATAATTAGTCCAGAGCGATTAAGATATACAATACTTATAAGTTATAAAGATCCACAAAAACTCTTAGATAACTTTACAAAATGGAACAATGATATTGAAAAGTTTCAAGCCAAACAATTCCATAAGGACCCTAGAGTAGATGAGAACGCAAAAACTAAATTAGCTACACTTAAAGATGATTTAAAAAAAGAATTTGAAAAAGGTATATGGTGCACAGGCAAAAAAGTCTTAGAAAAAATTTACAATGAAAGCAAAGAAGAAACTGTATATATACCCGAATTAAATGAAATAGTAAGTTTAATTTGGTACTTTTATGCCCTTGCTGTAGAACAAGGCAATCCTTTTATTGAAGGAACTTTTATAATAGAAGATAAAAATGATTTAATATTCAATGCTCTAAGCAGAGGATATGCACGAATATCTTCACATCTGACCAAGACCAATCAGCATGGCATTGATATACCTGAAGATCAAAGAGAAAAACTATTTTTTCCACCATTCAATCCACAAAAAAAGATTTATAAATATCATATTCTTTTTGGACAAATAAAATCAGGTTTAATTTTCATAAAACCTGAAAGCTATGGAGTAAAAACATGGGGAGATTTTACTGCTCATGCTCTTGAATACTTAGAACCACGAGAAAATGAAGCACTAGGAATGAAAAAAGAACGCATCCCAAAAAATGTAATAGATGCCTGGAATAGCTTCTTAATAACTGTTTTTGGAGCAGAACAACCATCTTGGCTTGCAAAAATATTGGCCCAGCTAGGAATCATTCAAGAATCTAAGATTCCTAGCAATAAAGGCACCTCACAAATTGCACAAAAAGGAATAAGCGCAATCAGGCAAACTTTAGATGCGACCCCAGAGTTTAAAGATGAAAATTTAACTGAGGCTCAAAAATTAGCAAAACAAAATTTAATCAAAATAATGGATGAATATGGCACAGAATTGGAAAGAATTGGCAATGAAATAATATTAACTTCCAAAGAGTTACAGGAAGGCCTAAAAGACTGTTCTTCTAAAATTTAATTGCTAAAATGCTTTTGAAAAATTAAATTAAAAATAATGAATAAATTATTTTTAATTTTAATAAATATAATATTTTATTATCCAATTCATGGAATGTCGCTAGATTCTATAAACAAAATAGATGAATTGGGCAGAACCCATCTTATTTATGCAGCTGAAAATGATCAAATAGATATAGTTGAAACTTTACTAAAAAAAGGTGCTGATATAAACGCACAATGCAATAGTGGATGGACGGCTTTAATGTGGGCCTCAAAAAATAATAATCTTAAAATGGTAAATATATTACTGGACCATGATTGCGATATAACCCTAAAAAATAGTGGGGGTCATACAGCCAAATTTTACACCCAAGACAAGCAAATTGAACTTACCCTTATTATGGCTAGGAAAAGACTGTTTCTTATAAAAAAGATGAAAACAGGGGTAAATCTGTTTAAAAAGGTCCAATCAAGAGAAATTGGATTAACCTGGAATTAGCCCACTTGACACATTGCCTGTTTGAAATTATAATATATAGTATATTAATAATTATAGGGGTAAAATAGATGAAAAATATAAAAATCACATTATTAAGTCTAATTTTAATAATTGGCAACATAAACTTAACTCATGCAATGAGCTTCTGGAGCTCAATTAGCTCAAACAAAAATGTAAAAAAATATGTTTTAAGTGCAGGAGCAATAGCTACTGCAGGTTTAGTAACCTGGAAATTATGGAAATATTATACTACTAAAGCAAATGACATAGTTGAACTCAACAAAAACTTTCAAGATGAGCAAAAATATAATGCGGAAGCTGATGGTGATTGTAACGATGCAAACCTTGCAACAGCTGTAGATAACAGTATAAAAAGTAATATCTATGAAGAAAATATTAAAGTATTAGCAAAATTTGCTACGTATATAAAAGATAAAAACGCTGAAAATGACCAAATATTACAAACTATAGCAGCTCAAGAAGCACAAAAAAGAGAAAAAACAGCTAATATTATTGCTCAAGTTAAGCAAAAAATCGCTTTAAAAAGACAACAATTACTAGAAGAACTAGAAGATAAAGAGCTATTTGAAGGTGATGATATAGTTCTGCAAACTTTAGAAGAACAGATTATACCAGTAATTAGTAATCCAAACCATTCAAACTATCAAAAACTAGTTGATAATTATCAAGACTGGAAAGAGAAACTAAAAAAACTAGATCAATCATTTGATCAAAAAATTGAACAGGAAGACATTTCATTCAATAGATTAAAGGGTTTACAGGAAAAGTTAAATTCAGCTTACAAAGTAGGTCCTTGGAATGACGGAAAGGTTATTTTAAGAAAAATATTTAATAATGAATCTATTCAAGGAGATTATCTTAAAAATGTGGTTCAACTTTTCTGGCATTTTTATGCACTATGCTCTACAAAGGGACAAAGTTTTGAACGCGGAACCATTAGACTAGAAGATAAAGATAATAAGATCTTTAATTATATAAGTAAATGCCCTGGAATTTATGACAGATCTGGAAAAATCAAATCCTCCCATTTTCATGAAATGCCAGATATGCCAAAATATGGGCTAGATATACCACATGAATTACGTCGAAACCTATGCTTTCAAGATGATAAGTTTCACATATTATTTGGTCAACTTCAATCTGGTACTATGTTTATCAAGCCTGAAGATCGAGGAATAAATAGTATAAGTGACGTTATGGAACATGCTTACCATTTAATAGGTTCAATGCATAGAAGATTTATAGCTCAAGGTGCTAATGACCAAAGTGGAATTCAATGCGAACACGTTCCACACAACATATCATCAATTTGGGATCAATTATTATCTGAATTTGGTTTGGATAAAGATCAAGTATATATTAATGCTAAAAAACATGGTCTATATAAAATGCTAGAACTAATTAATGTTGATAGATTTAAACAAAACCTTAATGGTAAGCAGCAACAAATTATAAACAGATTTACACAAGCTTTAGAAGAATATGATAACTTACACCTTCGCAAGGGCAGAGAAGTTATTTTATCTCATGAAAAACTTTTAGCAAGTTTAGCACTTTAAATTGAAAAGTTATTTCTGGTTCTGTATATTATAAAATAATTAAACTTTTAAATTTATTGCAGGACCAGTAATGTCGATAAGAAAAATCTCACAAAAAGTATTATTTGCTTTAATTCTGTTTTTTCAAACTAAATTATCATCAATGACCTCAATGGAGGTTAAAACAGATCTTGAGGCTCTAGATGAAAATGGTAATACACAACTATTAGCATTATTAAATCAACCATATATAGATGAAATTGAAAAATTAAAAGATCTTATTAAAAAAGGCGCAGATTATAACGCTGTTACAAAAAAGAAAGATGATTGGTATGATGGGTTTTCAGCATTAATGTATTGCGCTTGGAATTATCATGAAGAATGTTTAAAAGAACTTCTAAAACAAAAAGATATTAATATAAACTTAAAGGTTTCTGTGCGCCGCATAAACAGGAATTATAATATATTGTATATTTACATATTCAGACTCGCTGGTGCAAAAGCATCTACAATAAATAATCTCCTAATCCATGGAGCTGACGCAAGTGTAGAAAATCAAAAAGATCAATCACTATTATTTTTACTATATAACAGCGGTGTACAATATGATGACAATAAACTTTTAGAATGCGCAGAAATAGCAAAACTGTTGTTAGAATATGGATCAGATCCAGAAATTATTAATAAAGATGGAGCAAAATTCTTCCAATTTGGTGACAATGAAGAGTTAAAAGTTATCTTAAAAAGAGCTTACTTAGAACATAAAATAAATGTTAAAAACAAATTAAAAGAGATAGATATTTTACCAGATGTACTTAATACACTTATACATGAATATCTTTTTGAAAAATAAAATTTATTTTTTTTTATTTTTATTATCAGCCCATTCGAGACTTTATTCTATGTCCGTAGAAAT
This sequence comes from Candidatus Babelota bacterium, assembly GCA_013286795.1. Taxonomy (GTDB): domain Bacteria; phylum Babelota; class Babeliae; order Babelales; family JABDEC01; genus JABDFA01. Next base: position 12,914 of record JABDFA010000001.1, on the reverse strand, counting down.
GGCTGATTTCAAAAAAATAGAAAAAGATAATAGAGGAACTATAATTAGAGCGATTTGGGACGATGATGCAGAAACAATAAAAGATCTAATTAACCAAAATGTAAACATGCTTCATCATTTTAATCACAGTAATATTTATAATGAAGGCTCTATTTTGCATCTTTGCGTAAGACAAGAAGCCGTAAAATGTCTAAAAGAATTATTAAAAATTAAAAATATAGACTTAAATTTTCTTAATTCTAACGAAGGAACCCCACTTAACCAATCCGTAAACTTAATACCCTGGAAGGGATACCATGGTGGTGCGCAATTAGAAATGATGCAAGTTTTAATTGAAAATGGAGCAGATATAAACCATATTTATAGGGGATCCTCAATTCTAGATAGAATATTGTATTTTTTAGATCATAACGAACATCTTAGATGGAGCAATCACAATATAGATCAAGTATTAGAATTCATAGAATTACTTTTAGCTTATGGAGCTGATACTAAAGAAACATATAAATTTAGAATACGTGATAAAGAAATAAATGAAAAATTACAAAAAGTTTATTGCTCCCACAAACAAAAGGTTTTGGATAAACTAGAGGAATCAGATATACTACCTACAGTGTTAAACAATATTGTATGCGAATATATTATTTGAAAAATTAAAATGACTCAACCAACTCCATTGATGAAACAATATTTTGAAATTAAAGCTGAATACAAAGATTCATTCCTTTTCTTTCAAGTAGGTGATTTCTATGAACTTTTTTTTGATGATGCAAAAAAAGCCTCTTCATTTTTAGGAATTACATTAACAAAAAGAGGTAATGTAAATGGAGAACCTATACCTCTTTGCGGAGTGCCTGTACATTCATTGGATCATTATTTAATTAAATTAATTAAAGCAGGTTTTAAAGTAGCAATCTGCAACCAACTTGAAGAGGCCGTACCGGGCAAAGTGGTAAGAAGAGGGGTAAAACAGGTTTTAACTCCAGGAACATTAACAGATTCTAAACTATTAAATGAAAAATCTGCATCCTACCTTTTTTCTTTTTTTCCTACAGCAGAAAAGTGGGGGCTACTTTTTGGAGAGCTTTTAACAGCACAACTTTTTGCAACATTTATACCCCCCCAAGCATATAAAGCCTTAGAATCAGAGCTAACCAGATTTTTTCCAGATGAAATCTTAATCCCAAATAATAAGGCTGGCAAACAAATTGAAGCGTATTTTAAAGGTTTAGGTTATTTTGCAACTTTACAAGAGTGTAATAATGTAACAGATGAGCAGTTTAAGGATTGGACACAAAAAATAAACCCTAACTTATCAAATGAACAGGCAATAAATTTAGCAACTTTAAATTTTTATTTATATTTAAAAAAAAACCAACAAGAATCTCTTGATCAATTTAAAAAAATAAATTTCTATAAACCAGAAGACTTTTTAATAATTGATGCTTCTACTCAAAAAAATCTAGAATTAACAAAAAATAACGTTGATGGAACTATTAAAAACAGTCTATTTGATCTACTTGATAAAGCATCAACTCCAATGGGCTCTAGAATGATCAAAAAATGGATAGTAAGACCATTAATAAAACATGAAACTATAACTCAAAGACAAGATGCAGTAGAATATTTAATTAAAAATATCTTTGTAAAAGATAAATTAATTTCACTATTATCACAAATAGGAGATTTTGAAAGAGTTATTGGTAGAATATCTTTACATAAAGCACAACTAAGTGACTATCTTGCACTCAGCAAGACTCTTAGCATATCGCCTGAGATCAAAAATATTTTATCATCTATAAATATAGATTTTTTTAAAATAATAGAATCAAAATTTCGAGATTTTTCAAGTTTACAAAAATTATTAGAACAATCATTAAATGAAGATTTTGTCAAAAACTGGATTATTAAAACCGGCTTTGACAAAAATTTAGATAATTTAAGAGAATTAGTAGAAAACAGTAATAACAAAATATTAAAATTAGAAGAACAAGAACAAAACTTAACAGGAATAAATTCATTAAAAATAAGATATAATCAAGTCCATGGGTATTATATAGAAATTACAAAAACAAATTTATCTCTGGTTCCAGAAAGATTTATACGTAGTCAAACACTTTCCGGAAAAGAAAGATATATAACTCCAGAATTACAAAAACTTCAATTAGAGATAGAAAAAGCAAGAAATGAGATTACATTTGCAGAACAACAAGTTTTTGAAAAAATAAAATCAGCAGTAAATGAATATGTCACAGATTTACGTAAAGTTGCTAATGCTTTGGCCAACTTAGATGCAATAATAGGTTTTGCAAATATCGCATATGAAAATAGTTACATTAGACCAACATTTAATGATAATAAAGATATTTTAATAGAAGATGGCAGACACCCAATAATTGAAAATATTTTATCTAAAAGTTTCATTCCAAACTCTACATATCTTACTAATGATGAATCATTGTGGATTGTAACCGGACCAAATATGGGAGGTAAATCAACTTATTTACGCCAAGTTGCTTTAATATGTATAATGGCTCAATGTGGATCATTTGTACCAGCCAAACTAGCGTCTTTGCCCATACTTGACAGAATTTTTACTAGGATTGGAGCCGGAGATAATTTAGCAGAAGGTAAAAGTACATTCTTGGTTGAGATGGAAGAAACTGCCAATATTTGCAACCAAGCAACAGATAAAAGCCTTGTTATATTAGATGAAGTTGGCAGAGGCACCAGCACATTTGATGGTCTTGCCATTGCCCAAGCTGTTGTCGAACACATTTACACTAATATTAAAGCAAGATGTTTATTTGCAACCCATTATCATGAGTTAACAGAATTACATAATAAATTTCCTGGTATTGTTCCTTACCATACAGCAAGCAAAAAAACAGAAACTGGGATTCTATTTTTACATAAAATCATAAAAGGCTCCTCTAATGGCAGCTTTGGCATTGAAGTTGCCAAGCTTGCAAGTTTACCTAAATCAGTTATAACTCGTTCTGAAGAAATATTAACAAATTTATTAAACAACAGACCCACAGAAAGCTTCTTTATACCTTCGTCCCCGGTCATCCTGAGGGAAGTGCGAAGCACGCAGTCGAAGGATGATGAAAAAATAAAAACTCTAGAATTAGAACTTGAAAAAAATAACAAAATAATTTCTGAACTTAAAAATATTGACTATAACGACCTTTCTCCAAAAAAATCTTTTGATCTCTTGTGGGAAATAAAAAAAATGATTTAATGTTTTTAAAAAAAGGGTTCAGCCCCAGTCACCCTGAGCGAAGTGCGTAGCACGAAGTCGAATGGGTAATAAAAAAAGGATTCTATGAAAAAGATTTTATTTCTTTGCTTATTAATTCCCAAATTAACACAACCAGTTATAAATAATCTTGATTTACACCAAAATAATCATCTTACTATATTAGCTTTACCTCTAATTTCCGGGATTATATTAAATACTCAATTATATTACTGGGATAAAATAACCGAGTCAGAAAATGCATTCTCTTCTGGTCTATTTTTAGCCTGTATAGATGCACTTAAATCTGGAAATCACAATCTAACAACTGTAGCTTTAAAAACATTTGCTAATTCATGCGGATTATATTTAATAGATAGTATGCATAAATTGTCCAGATCTAAGAATTCAAACAAAAATCGTTACGATGAAGATGATTATGAAGATGACTTAATAAAAGTTAATAAAAGAATAGATTCAATGTTATCTTATGCAGGAGTATATGCTGATTCAACAGTAGGCGCATTTACAAAATATTTAATATTTTTTGAACTTACAAAAGAAGTTCTCTCCAAAATAAACTCTCTTGCATTTTAGATATAACAATCTGAGACCAAAAAAATCCCACTCTCCGTTCGACCTGAGCGATGTCTGAGCGAGCGTTTACGCGAGTCGAAGACAGAGTCGAATGGTTCTCCCATATTTGGTCTTGATTATTTTTAAATTCTTTTCCTTGGACCAAAATCTGAACCCAAATATCCTAAAACTAATTCCACCAAAGCAGTTACTGGGATATATAATTCCAAAACTACCCCCTTCTTTCTTAATCTTCTCATTATATTCACCCGTTTCAATTCTAAATATTTTATTATCTCAGAACTTTTACGCATCTTGGCATAATCAATTGGTAGTAAATGAAAAAAGGCAGGAATAAATATATCAGCACCATTTTCTACCAACAATTTAACAATTGATACGTTATTTGAATTTATGGCGCATGCTAAAATACTATCACCATTAATACGTCTATTAACATTAACACCCTGTTTAATTAAAAATTTAATTACCCCAATATTTTCTGCCACAATTGCTCTAAGAAGTGGCATATGGTTATTATCATCTTTAGCTTCAATATCAGCCCCTGCTTTTAATAACATATCCAGTATTTGAGTTTTTATCTTCCTAATAGAGGCAGCTTGTATTAAAGAGAATTTTAGAACTTCGTTATTACCTTTATCTATCACTTTTTGCACTAATTCAGTATCATTAAAAGCCATCCCACGCAATAAATGATTAGCAAGCTCGTCATGAGTCATGCATTCTAATTTCACCGAAAATAAAATTAAAATTAAAAAATATTTTAAAGTTTTCATAGATATTGCTTTCAAATAATAACACAAATATCACAATTTCGTTTTGTTATCTCTCTTTTATATTTTACTTTATAATCAGAATTCCAATATTCTAAAACTATTTTAACCAGAACCTTTGGTATATTTGGATTCCATTTTTCTTGAAAATATTTTATACGGGCTTCTTCTAAAAATGCTATTATTTCTAAATTTCCAACTTCTTTAGCATGCTCAAATATAGATGATTTATAAGAATTAAAAAATATATCAGCGCCATTCTCAACTAATAGTTTAACAGTTACAATATTTTTTTTATAAACAGCCCTCTCTAAAATACTAGAATACACGCCACGTTTATTAATAAAATTAACATTAGCTCCATGTCGAATTAAAAATTCAAGCACTTTAAGATTATTTACTATAACTGCAGTCATAAGAGGAGTCCATCCTGCCCAATCCTGAATATCAATATCAGCTCCCGCCTCTACTAAAATTTTTAATATTTCAATATCTATTTGTGGAGTATAAACAGCTAAAACTAGAACTGGTTGATATAATATTCCATTATAAAAAGATTTAACATTAGCTCCTTGCTCAATAGCTTCTTGAACCACTTTAACGTCATTTTTCTGAATACCTTCAAATAGTTTATCATCAATAGACATATTCTTGATTGAAGTTGAAAATAAAATCAAAACAAAAAACATTTTTTTCATCCCAAAGCCTCAGCTAATAACACAAACATCACAGTTTCTTTTTATTTTCTTCTTTTTAGGAATATAATCTGAACCTAAATATCCTAAAACTAATGACAGAAGATCTTTTGGAATATATTTTTCAACATCTACTTCCAACCTCTTAATTGACCGCTCCAAAAAGTTTATTATTTTAGAATTTCCAAATCGTTTAGCCTGATCGAGTATTGATTTTTTGTCAAATTCAAAAAACATATTAGCTCCATTTTCTACTAATATTTTAACAACATTAATATCACCGGTACCTATAGCAGTATTTAAAATACTACAACCATCATAATCTATAGAATTAACATCAGCATCACATTTAATTATAAATTTTATAATTCTAAAATTTTTTTTTCTAACAGCCTTAGCAAGTAAGGTTCTTCCTCTCCAATCTTCAGCTTCAATATCTGTTCCTGCTTTTACTAATATTTCCAATATATTAATATCAATATCTGAATAATAAGTAGTTGCAAGTAAAGGCGGACAAATAACAGCTGTACCATACTCCTCATTAAACTCGCTAGATATACCCCAAAGAATACTGCTATTAACGTCAAAACCTTCTTCTATTGCTTCCTTAATCAATTTACTATCATTTTCTGTAACACCTTTAAGCATTTTATTCTCCGCAATCATACATTCAAGCTGCGCTGAAAACAAAATCAAAAAAGAAAAATATTTTACTACTTTCATAGTTACTGCTTTCAACTAATAACACAAATATCACAGTTCCTTGTATTACAATTTCTTTTTATTTTCTTTCTTTCCGTAGAATAGTTGGAACCTAAATATCCAAATACTATTCTAGTAGGTTTTTCTGATATATTTAATCTAAGATTATTTCTTATATATTCTAAATACTCAGTTTTTAAAAAATTTATAATTTCAGTGCTACTGCATCGTTTAGCATAATCAAATAATGATTCATATTTGAGTCTATCAAACATATCTGGGCTACAATTATCAAATATGTCCGCACCATTAGCTACTAACAACTTAACAATTTCAATATTTTTATTCTTTATAGAAATATACAGAATACTACAATTATTAATATCTTTATAATTTACATCTGCGCCATGTTCAATTAGAAATTCAATAAACCTAATATTTCTATACATAACTGCAAGATAAAGGGGAGTCGTTGAAAAATCTGCAATGTTAACCTCAGCACCATTTTTTACCAACATTTGCCATATTTCAAGACTTGTATCTGAACTAGGAGCAGCTAAAATTAAAGCCGGCGCAACGCTATAATTATTTTTAATATTTAGGTCAAAACCTAAATCTATGGCCTGTCTTACTAATCCAATATCATTGTTTCGAATACCAACAAGTAAGTTCATATAGGCTCTACACTGATCATAAGTCATACATTTCAATTTCACTGAAAACATAAACAAAATTAAAAAATATTTTATTATTCTCATAGATATTGCTTTCAACTAATAACACAGCTGCTACGCTCTGCTTTTACTTTCTCTTGCTCATGACTATGTGCAATTTGTGGAACATTCTCCAAGCCTAAATATTCTGCCACTATTTCAGCAAGAACTGGTGGTATATATCTTGCAACATAACTCTTCTTTTCTTCTAACTGTTTTATCAAATTCAAATTTGTCTGTTCTAGAAATTCTACTATTTCAGAATTTGCGTCGAGTTTAGCACATTCAATCATTGATCTTCCATGAGCCTGATAAAATATATCAGCACCAGCTTCCACTAATAACTTAACAATCAAAATCTCTTTTTTTCGCAATGCACATTTCAAAATACTGGAACCAAACCCCATCTACAGAATTAACATTGGCCCCACACTTGATTAAAAATTTAATTACATTAACATTTTTATGTAAAACCGCCCGCTCAAGCGCAGTTCCTCCTGTGAAATCTTTAGCTTCAATGTTAGCTCCTGATTGTATTAAAACCTCTAATATTGCAAGGTTAATACCTATTTTTTGAGCACAGGCCATTAAAGGCGTACTTGTATTATAAGCATCTCCATTAATATCAGCACCTTGACTTATAGCTATTTTGACGAGTTTTAGATCATTATGTTGAATAGCAATGACCAATTGACGAACTTTCTTATCATAACCATCACGGCCTATTGATTGCGTTAAAACCGGGATAAAAAGTAAATGGATGAGAAAGATTTGTATAGAAATCGAATTTAATATCATAATTGAAATAATTTTTAGATGATTTTAGGGTTAATTCGTATATTTTATACCGAACCCACTGATAAACTTCAGGGAAACCCATTCGACTCCCTCTTCGACTCGCGTAAACGCTCACTCAGAGGTCGCTCAGGGCGAACGGAGAGGGAGAAAGATCTCTGTTTAGGGTTAGGTATTACTAGATATTTTATAGTTTTTTTAAACAAATTATAGAAGAAATTAGAGAAAGTTATCTCAAATTAGACATATTTTATATATTTGCTAAGATTATAAAAAGTAATTTTCAATTAAAAAGCTAATTTTAAGGTGACTCATATCATGGAACAAGGTACAAATACCAAATTTGCAAATACATTTGATAGATACGCAATATTCAAAACCGGTGGAAAGCAATATCAAGCTATAGAAAATAAAACAATAGCTATAGAAAAAATTGAAGGCCAGCCAGGAGATACAGTAGAATTTGATTATGTATTATTACGCAAAACAGGTCCGGATGCTATAGAAATAGGTCAACCAACTCTAAAAACAAAGATTACAGCATCTATTATCAAACATACAGATGGTCCAAAAATTATAGTATTTAAATTTAAACGTAGAAAAAAATCTAGAGTTAAAAAAGGACATCGTCAACCAATGACCGTAATTAGGATTCAATCAATATAATTTGGCTTAATTATTCAAGATCTTTTAAAAACATTAATAATTCGCTAAAGTAATTTTAAGTTTTTTCTTAATTTATAAAGAAAATCAAAAAAGTTATGAGTAATGTTTGTTCGTCTTACAAAGAAGTAATCAAAGCTTTAGGGATTGTTTTTGGAGATATTGGAACAAGTCCACTCTATGTTTTTTCAGCAATTTTTGCATTTTTACCCATAACCGTTTTAAATGTTATGGGTATTTTATCTTTAATAGTTTGGACCCTTACTCTTGTTGTTTCCATTCAATATGCCTGGTTAGCAATGAGCCTAAGATCACATAGTGAAGGGGAAGGTGGAACAATTGTTCTTAAAGAAATTCTTATTCCATTACTAAAATCAAAAAATGCTATAATATTTTTTTCTTTCTTATCTTTTTTGGGAATAGCATTTTTTATTGGAGATGGAACAATAACTCCTGCTATTAGCATTTTAAGCGCAGTTGAAGGTTTAAAGTTAATACCAATATTAGGAGATTTTTCCCAAAATATTGTAGTTTTAGTTGCTATATCAATTACAGTAATACTTTTTTCTTTGCAAAATCGTGGAACTGAAAAGATATCTCTAGCATTTGGACCAATCATGCTAATTTGGTTTTTATTTATTTCAATTCTTGGGCTTATTCATATTGTTCAGTATCCTTTTATACTTACAGCATTCAATCCATATTATGGATATAAATTTTTAATAACAAATAAATTTGTGGGCTTTTTACTGCTTTCAAAAATTATTTTATGTTCAACTGGGGCTGAAGCTTTATATGCAGATATGGGCCATGTTGGAAGAAAACCTATAATAAAAGCATGGTTCTTTGTTTTTATAGCATTAGCATTAGTTTATCTCGGCCAGGGGGTATTCTTACTTAAAAACCCTAACGTACAAAATATTTTCTATGAAATGACCTTAAGCCAATTTAAATTTTTTTACATACCAATTCTTGTCCTTAGCATAATAGCTACAGTTATTGCATCCCAGGCAATGATTACAGGACTTTTTTCTATAGTTTATCAAGGAATTACAACACACATAATGCCTAGACTACACGTAGAATATACATCTGCAAAGCTTATGTCCCAAATATATATCCCTGCTGTCAATTGGTTTTTACTTGTTTGCGTTATACTAACTATATTAAAATTTAAAAGCTCTCAAAGCTTAGCTGGGGCTTATGGTTTGGCTGTAAGTAGCTCTATGACAATTACAGCAATTTTATTAACCTCTGTTTTAATATTAAATAAAAAATATTTTCATGCTCTTATAGCATTTTTTTTAATTTTATTTAACTCAATGTTTTTAATATCAAATGTTTATAAAATTCCATATGGTGGTTACTGGTCAATTCTTGTAGCAGCAATCCCCTTATTTTTAATTATTATTTATACAATGGGACAAAAAAAATTATACAAATGCTTAAAACAACAACTTCCTGAAGAAGATTTTGTAGAAAAGTTTTTAATATTTTATGATAAGGTGCCACATATAAATGGAACTGCAATTTTTCTGTGTAAAGATACTGAGGTAATGCCATCATATATAAGTTATACAATGTTCAAAAACAATATAATTTATGAAGAAAATATTATAGTTACGGTAGAAACCATCAATAGTCCGTTTGGCGTAACAGCAATGTTTAGGGATGAAGATTTGGCACCAAACTTAAAAGTCTTTGAAATCAAGGCAGGTTATTTAGAAATTTTGAATATCGAAAAAATTCTAAATTCTACTAATATACATGCCAAAGTGATTTTTTACGGACTTGAAGAGATTACTACCAAAAATATCTTTTGGAATATTTATACTATAATAAAAAAAATCACCCCTTCATTTGTACAATTCTATAAGTTGCCTGCTAACAAACTCCATGGAGTAGTTGTAACTGTTGAGATGTAAGGAAATATTATGAAAAATATCTATTCTAAGTTTTTAATTTTTATCATATTAATTTTAAATATTACGTTTATTAAACCAGAAGGCTTTGTCGAAAAATTCAAAAATATAATTTTCTCAAAATCAAAAAAATCAAGCAAAAATAACAAAGACCTAACACTACAAGAAGAATATGAAAACACTTATGCAGAATACCTCGAAAATCCTTCTAACTATGAAATATGCAAAAAACTTTCTAATTTAATAGTTTCTTTAAGCCAAATAAAACAAGAAGATTATAAAAGTTTTGATTCTGTAATTGGTCTTAATGAACCAAAAAATGAACTCAAAATTTTAATAGATTTTCTAAAAAATACAGAAAAATATAATGATCTAAATCTCAAAATAGAAAAAGGCATACTACTTGTAAGCGATGAAGGAAATGGTAAATCATTTTTAGCAAGATCCATAGCAGGAGAAGCTAATGTTCCTTTCTTTTATATTAATGTGCTAGATATTGTTGAAAAATGGTCAAATTTAGCAGGTTTAATCATTAAAGATTTATCTGCCAAAGTACTGGGAACTAAAGGTGTAATTTTTATAGATAATCTTGATGCTTTAAAACAAGGTAATCCTGCAAATAAAGGATTATTTTTGTCCACTATAACAAATTTGACGAACCATGACATAATAGTTATTGGCGCTGTCAGAAACAAAAAAATCTTTGATGAGTCTTTTTTTAGGCCCGGTAGATTTGAAAAGATTATTTATCTAGATTACCCAGATTTATCAGAACGGGAAAAACTCTTATATGAATACACTAAAGATTTATTATTAGATGATTCTGTAAATTTAAAACAAATAGCTATGTATATTAGTGGATTTACAAGAAAAGAAATAGTTAAATTAGTTAATGATATTGCTGTAAATGCTATAAACCAATCTAGAAATATTATAATTAATGATATCATCAATTCAACTTTAGAAAATACGGCATATGGGCAAAAATGGGAAACTTTACATCAAACCCAAGAAGAGAAAAAATTTACTGCATATCATGAAGCCGGTCATACACTTGTTAATGTACTTTTATGTGAACATTTTCAACCTATAAAAAGTGTCACTATTGCTCCAAAAAGAAATGGTGCTTTAGGATTAACTGCTGGATCTTATAACAAAGATATCTATATGTCTACAAAAGAAGATATTTTAGCAGATATAAAACTATGTCTAGGCGGCAAAGCTGCTGAAGAATTAGTTTTTGGTAGAGTTGCCATAGGTTCAAGCTCAGATTTATGGAGTGCAACTAATCAAGTAAAAAAGATGATCTGTTTAGATGGTATGTCAGAAAAACTCGGTCTTGCTATCAATGATCCATGGAATAAAAACTATTCTGAAAAAACTGCCCAACTTATAGATGAAGAGGTCAAAAATATTTTAAATTCTTGTTATAAAGAAACTTTAAACTTATTATTTGAAAATAGAGATAAACTGGATAAATTAGCTAATGCGTTATTAGAAAAAGAAACTTTATACGCTAACGAAATCTATGAAATATTAGGAATCAAAAAATGAACTTAAAAACTGTTTTAATAATTTTTATTATATTATCTCAAAATAATATTTTTTGTTTAGAAACAAAAAGTAGTTTAACCAAAACAATCCTTCCCCTGTATGTATGCCAAGCTTTGGAAGGGTCCAATACAAAGCTAGAAAAAACACATTACCATGTATTAAAAGATTTTATTAATGAATGTAATCTAAATATAAGTAGATTTAAGAAATTAAGAGGTCTTGGTAATAGAAGACTTTTGTTAAAAGAAGAACTTAAATTACAGAAACTAATAAATCTTATGAAAATAAATTGCCCTCAAATTTTAAATGATATCAATGAAGAGTTTAAACAAGAATCAAAAAAATCATCTAAAATAATAGGAGCCATAGCAGAAGTTGAAGAAGTTTTTTCATAAACCCTTTTTATATGTTTCTATTTGAATTTAAGAACTATTTACCCTCTCCCGGTCACCCTGAGCGAAGCACGTAGTGCGAAGTCGAATGGGTCTCCTGTATATTTGTTAGTAAATTGATTTTAGTTAGATTTGAAAAATGCTTTGTTTTAAAGTATAATAAATTATATTTAATGTTTTACTGGAAGTTAAGGATCTACAGATGAGAATTTGCAATGTATGTGATAAAAGACCTCAAGTAGGAAATCTTGTAAGTCACGCAAACAATAAAGTTAAACGCTGGATTTATCCAAATGTTCAAAAAATAAGATTTAGCGTTGCTGGAACCAATAAAGTTGTTAGAGGTTCTGTATGCACAAAATGTCTAAAAGGCGGTAAAGTTAAGAAAGTTATATAAGGTTAAAAGAAGAAAATGGCAAATACTAGATCAACAAAGAAACGTGTTCGTCAAAATGAAAAAAGACGTCAAGTTAATTTAAATCGTAAAAGCACAATCAGAACAGCTGTAAAAAAAGTTTTGACAGCGATTTCTGCAAATGAAGATATTAACAAAATTAAAGAATTAATGCGTGATGCTGAATCACAATTGGCAAGAGCCAAAAATAAGGTTCTTCATGCTAACGCTTCTCGTCGCAAAATTAGCAGATTAGCTAAAAGAGTTGCGCAAGTTTCAGCTAAGTAATAAAAAATCATATTGGCCTGATTGGCATTCATTCAGGCCCTTCTGTATTGCATCACACAAAATACCTTTTTCTGTGGTCTTTTATAAATAATGAAACTCTCTCTTTTCAAGAATCAAATTTCTTAAAATCCGTTCGTGGTGAGTGTTCTACGAAGCTTTAGCGAAGTAGAACGTATCGAACCATG